>CATBQD010000006.1 GCA_949505625.1 uncultured Bacilli bacterium | reverse complement strand
CCACCGAGATCTACACTCTTTCCCTACACGACGCTCTTCCGATCTTCTGAAATTAAAAAAGATATGGAAAAACCACATCCTATGGATAGACTTTTGTGTGGAGATGTAGGGTATGGAAAAACAGAAGTAGCGTTCCGTGCAATTTTTAAAGCCATTCATTCAGGAAAACAGGTTGCATTCCTTTGTCCGACTACAATATTATCAGGACAACATTATAGAAATGCAATAGAACGTTATCAAAATTATCCATTTAATATTTGTCTTTTAAATAGATTTGTGAAACCAAAGCAATTAAAAGAAAACTTAAAAAAGATAGAAGAGGGAAAAGTGGATTTGGTAATAGGAACACATCGCCTATTAAGTGATGATGTAAAATTTAAAGATTTGGGATTGTTAGTAATTGATGAAGAGCAGAGATTTGGAGTAAAACATAAAGAAAAAATAAAACAATATAAAAATAATATTGATGTATTAACTTTATCAGCGACACCAATACCAAGAACGTTACAAATGTCAATTGCTGGAATTCGAAGTATGTCTTTAATAGAAACTCCGCCAGTAAATCGTTATCCTGTTCAAACTTATGTATTAGCGGAAAATTCTCAGATGATAAAAGACGCCGTCTATAAAGAACTAGGTAGAAATGGACAGATTTTTATATTGTATAATCATATCGAAGATATGGAAAAAAAAGAGCAAGAAATTAAAAACTTAATTCCTGAAGCCAATATTATTAGTGTTCATGGACAAATGGATAAAAATGATATGGAAGATAAGATTATGGATTTTATTAATCAAAAATATGATATTTTATTATGTACAACCATCATAGAAACAGGAATTGATATGCCAAATGTAAATACATTAATCATTTTAGATGCAGACCATTTTGGTTTATCTCAACTTTATCAAATAAGAGGAAGAGTAGGAAGAAGTAATAAAATTGCTTATTGCTATTTAATGTATACTCCAGGAAAGAGCTTATCTGAAATAGCAACAAAGCGTTTGAATGTCATTAAAGATTTTACTGAATTAGGAAGTGGCTTCTCAATTGCAATGAGGGATTTATCAATACGTGGAGCAGGGGATGTATTAGGTAGTGAGCAAGCAGGATTTATTGATACTGTAGGAATGGATTTATTCTTAGAAATGTTAAATGAAGCAGTAGAGAAGAAAAAAGGAAATGTGGTAGAGGAAAAGAAAGAAGAAGAACAGCCTTTATTAGATATTGAAACAGCGATTGATAATGATTATGTTTCAGATACCGAGTTGAAAATTGAAATTCATCAAAAAATAAATCAAATTGATTCGAAAGAAAAACTTGAAGAAATTAGAAAAGAAATAGAGGACCGATTTGGAAAAATATCAGAGACTTTAGAAATTTATATGTATGAACAATGGTTTGAGAAATTAGCGCATCAATTAGAAATCGAAAATGTAAAGCAAACCAAAAATTCTATTGAATTAATACTAAATCCAAAAAAGATGAAATTAATAGATGGAGAACAGTTATTCTTGAAAGCTTCAGAGTTAACAAAATCAATTCGCTTTAGTAGTCGTTTTTCAAGATTAGTAATAACATTAGATATTGTACATTTGGATAAACATTATATTTATTATTTAATAGACCTTTTAGAAATTCTTAGAAAATGTATATAATAATCTTCTGAAAATGTTACTATATACATAATAAATATAATAAAGATTAATGGTAAAAATTTTTCCCTTTTCAGGAAGAATAAACTATGATATAATAAGCTTAACAAACTGTTAAGGTTGTTTAGTAAGGAGTGAAAGAATGAAAAAATTATTACAAATGGGATTGTGCTGCTTATGTTGTGTTGGATTTTTATGTGGATGTGATAGCAGTGAAACAGATACAAAAAAACCAGAAGAAAATCAGGGTCAAGAAAGTGGAAACAAAGATAACAACAAAGATAATAACAAAAAGGACCAATATGCATTAGACAAAGCTTTTAAATTTGATGATTTAGAAATTACAATTGGAAGTGAGTTCTCTTATACAACAGTTGATAATAAATATTCTGACCATTATCAAAAAGAAGTTATAAAAATTCCAGTTACTGTAAAAAATTTAAAAGAAGAAACTCATGGATTAAATATGTTCTATTATGATTTCTATGGTTCACAAGGTACAGAACTAGATTCAGTGTCAGCTTATTTCTCAGATGACTGTGTTGACTATGCTGGAGATTTAAGAACAGATGCATCATATACAAAATATTTCTATGTATTGTATGATGGAGATGGAAAATATACAGTTGAATTTAATAATTTTAGCGAAAAAATTAGTATTGATTTTGAAGTTAAAAAAGCACAATAAAAAAATGTTGGGATTTCCAACATTTTTATTTTGCTTCATATTGAGCCATAATATTAGGAACAACCTGTTTTTTACGAGAAACGATATTTGGTAGATATGTTCCTTCTTGAATTGTTCTAAGTCCATAAGCAGAACGAAGTAAACTAGCACCTTCATTACTATATAGAATATAAGAACCATTTTCAATAATGTCAGTAATAAATAAAGCAGTAAAATAATAATCATTTTCCATAGAAACTTGATTTAATAAATCAACATAGGCTTCCTTATTAGAAAGAATTTCTTCAGCGTTTGTTGTTGTAATTTGGCCAATTCCCATTTTTCTATCTCCCAAAGGAAAAATTTTAAAATCTGTATAAAGAACTTCATAAGGTGTTTTTCCTTTCACACTAGAACCAGCTTTTAACATTTCAATTCCATAATTCTTATAATCAATTCCTATTAAATTACTTAGCTCAGAGACAACAATTCTGTCTAATTCAGTAGTAGTAGGAGATTTTAAAATCAGTGTATCAGATAAAATACCTGAAAGCATTAAACCTGCCATTTGTTTTGGAATTGGAATTAAATTTTCATTATAAAGTTGATAAATAATTGTGTTTGTACTTCCTACTGGCATATTTCTGAAATTGATTGGCATAGATGTACCAATTGTTCCAATATTATGATGGTCTATAATTTCCACAATTTCGGCTTCTTCTAAACCAACAACACTTTGGTCATAAGAATTGTGGTCAACCAAAATAACTTTGTGGCGTTTTACTTCATTAGCATCTGATAATCGTAACATTCCTAAACATTTATCATCCTGGTTAATAACAGGGTAATAGCTATATTTTGTTTGATTTGCGATAGAGATGAATTCTTTAACATCATCTAAATCTTTAATACATAACACATTTTTAACAGAGACTATTTCGCTTGCGTATTTACACAAATTAAAAATTCGAGTAACTTTAAAAGTATCATAGTCTGTTTTTATAATATTAACTTTATTTGCTTTTGCTATTTCAAGATGTTCTGGTTTAATATTAGAACCTCCAGTTAAAATAATTAAACGAGCTTTGTTGTTGACTGCATATTCAATAACACTGTGTCTATCTCCCATGATGACAATGCTAGAACGGTCAATTTTAATTGTTTCAATAATTGTTGTACTTTTGTAAGATGCAACAAAAGCTTCCCCTTCAATTTCTTCATCAAATCGAGTAAGTGCAGTTCCATTTAAAACTTCTAAAATATTATCATAAGATGCTTTTAAATGGTGTAATTCATTTGATAATTGGTCTTCTGCAATATCACCCATACTGAGAATACCAACTAGATGTTGAGCTTCATCAACAACAGGTATTTTATGAATCTTTGCGTTTGTCATTGCTAAAAATCCTTGATAAACAGAAGTTTTATCAGTAATAAAATATTTTTTTGAATAATTCAAATCTTTAACTTTTACTTTTACATCGTTTAGATATTTTGGTGTATCTACTTTAAAATAATCTAATACATATTTCGTCTCATTGTTAATATCACTTAATATAACAGGTACTGCATTGACTCCTAATTGGTTTTTTAAGTAAGAAAGGGTAATCGCCGCGGTGACACTGTCAGTATCTGGTCTTCTATGACCAAAAACATAAACTTTTTCCATAAACTCCTCCTTAAAATCCGTATATACGATTATACCATATTTTTGAAAAAGTGTCGTATAAAATTGTTATTTCCTCACAAAATATGGTTAGAAAGTGAGGGAAATATGAAAGCAACTGGTGTTGTAAGAAGAATTGATGAATTAGGTAGAATTGTAATACCAAAAGAAATCAGAAAAACATTACGTATTAAAGAAGGAGAAAATTTAGAAATTTATATTGATAATGAGACTATTATATTAAAGAAATATTCTTCTATTCATAGTTTGGATGAATTTGCCCAAAAACTAACAGATACCATTTCTAGTTTATTAAAGAAAAATGTGTTCATTACAGATAATGATAATATTGTTGCTATATCAGGAGAGTTGAAAAAAAAGTATTTAGGAGAAAAGATTAGCAATGAATTAGAAACAATTATAAAGAAAAGAAGTCAAATCTTAGAAAAGGAATTAAAACCAATAAAAATCTCAGAAACAGAAGAAATAGGAAGCTATACATATGCCCCAATAATCGCGAATGGAGATGCATTAGGAATTGTGTTAATCATATCAAAAACAGAATCTTTGTCAGAAGCAGAAGAACAAATTGTTAAAATAGTTGCTAATTTTTTAGCGAAACACCTTGAACAATAAAAGAAAACATGATATAATGACGTCGTTTTAAAAACTTTGAAAGAGAGAATACTAGCAATTATTTAAAGAGAGCTTATAGATGGTGAAAATAAGTAATAAGAACTAGTACGAATGGCTCTGGAGTTGTTTATCTGAATATTTTAAGATAAACCGCTATTTGCGTTATAAAATCAAGGTAAAATAGGTATGTGTAGATATTACAAAAAATACTTATTTTATGAAAAAAGGTGGTACCACGTTATCCCACGTCCTTTTATTTTGGACGTGTTTTTTTCTTTTTTGAAGGCATTTTAAGACTAATTTTATATAATAAAGGTGGAGGTTGTTAATTATGGCAAGATATTTTGAAAAAATTAGTTGGGAACAATGGCAAAAAGATATCGGTAATGATAGAGAAGTTTACAATAATCATGAATTACCAAAACGTCAAACAAAATTTAGTGCAGGCTATGATTTTAAAAGCCCAATTGGTTTTGTTTTACACCCAGGAGATGTCAAGAAAGTTCCAACAGGTGTAAAAATAGCTATGAATGAAGATGAAATGTTGATGTTAGTAGTAAGAGGTTCAGTTGGATTTAAATATAATGTACGAATGACAAATCAAATTGGGATATTTGAAAGTGATTATTTTAATAATATTTCTAATGAAGGACATGCATGGATAAGTCTTCAAAATCATAGTTCAGAAGATTTTGTCGTTAAAGTAGGCGACCGAATTGGACAAGGAATTTTCACGAAATTTTTAACAGTTGATAATGAAGAAAAAATAGAAAATGAAAGAACTGGTGGATTTGGAAGCACCAATAAGGAGGAAAGAAAATGAAAGAAAAGTTTTATATATCAACAGCAATTGCCTATACATCAGGAAAGCCACATATTGGAAATACTTATGAAATCGTGTTAGCAGATGCAATAGCACGCTACAAAAGATTAATGGGATATGATGTATATTTTCAAACAGGAACAGATGAACATGGAGAAAAGATTGAAATAAAAGCCAAAGAAGCAGGAAAGCAACCTCAAGAATTTGTAGATGAAGTAGCCCTTGAAGTTCGAAGAATTTGGGATGTTATGAATACAAGTTATGATTGTTTTGTAAGAACTACCGCTCCACTTCATGAAGATTGTGTAAAAAAAATATTTAAGCGGCTTTATGAACAAGGCGATATTTATAAAGATGAATATGAAGGACTTTACTGCACTCCTTGTGAATCCTTTTTTACAGAAACGCAATTAGTAGATGGAAAATGTCCAGATTGCGGTAGAGAAGTCCATAAAATGAAGGAAGAAGCCTATTTTCTAAAATTGAGTAAATACAGTAAACAATTAGAAGAATATATAGAATCTCATCCTCATTTTATAGAACCAGAAAGTCGTAAAAATGAGATGGTTAATAATTTTATTAAGCCAGGATTACAAGATTTATGTGTTTCAAGAACTTCATTTACTTGGGGGATTCCAGTAGAATTTGACCCAGGACATATTGTTTATGTATGGATAGATGCTCTTAGCAATTATATTACAATGCTAGGCTATAATCCAGAAGGAGAAAGTAGTGAACGATTCACAAAATATTGGCCGGCGGATATACATTTAATAGGAAAGGATATTTTGAGATTTCATACTATTTATTGGCCTATTATTTTAATGGCATTAGATTTACCTCTTCCTCATCAAGTATTTGGTCATCCATGGTTACTTTGTGGAAATGATAAAATGAGCAAATCAAAAGGAAATATTATTTATGCAGATGATTTGGTAAGTTTATTTGGAACAGATGCAGTTAGATATTACTTGTTACATGAAATTCCATTTGCAAGTGATGGAACATTTACTTATGAGTTATTAATTGAAAGGATTAATTCTGATTTGGCAAATATTTTAGGAAATCTGGTAAATCGTACTATCTCAATGGCGAAAAAATATTTTGATGGAGTAGTAAAAGAGCCAAATACTCCAGAGGAAATTGATAAAGAATTAATAGAAGTTGTAAAAAACGCTCCAAAAAAAGTAGAAGAAAAAATGAAGGAATATCGTATTGCGGATGCCATAGATGAAGTATTTGAAATATTTAGAAGAAGTAATAAATATATTGATGAAACAATGCCATGGGCACTAGCTAAAGAACCAGAAAAACAAGACCGATTAGCAACTGTTCTTTATAATTTATTAGAAGCAATCCGCTCAGGAGCTGTATTGTTACAAGCCTTTTTACCAGAGACAGCAGATGCCATATTCAAACAACTAAATACAGAGAATCGTTTTATAGATTCGTTAAACGAGTTTAATGGTTTAGATGTAGGAATAGAGTTGAATGAACCTTCACCTTTATTTGCACGAATCGAAAAAGAAAAAAAATTAGCGGAAATCGAAGAATATAATAGAAATAAGATGTAAATAGTTGTAAATTGTCGAACAAAAAAGTCATTATTTGGTTGCTTTTCTAAATTTAAACATGCTATAGTTATAGTGTTGTTAAAAAATATAGAGGGAGAAAATATGACTACTAAGAATAAAGATATGAAGTGGGTTGTATTAGGTTTCATCGCTGTTTCATTGTTAGTTTTTGGTAGTATTGTAGTAGAAAGAAATATAGTAGACATGATTTACTTAACTTGTGTTTTAGTATATTTTGTACGTTATATTTTTATAAAGGTGAGAAGTTGAAAATCATATCGATTAATGATATGATTTTTTTGGTGATTATATGATGATTGATACACATTGCCATCTATGTAAAGAAGATTACGAGAATGTAGAATTGGTAATTCAAAACATGAATAATAATAAAATGATAGCAGCAGGGGTGAATGATAATACCAATAAAGAAGTATTGGAACTGATAAAAAAATATCCAACTGTTTATGGTGCGATTGGGATTCATCCAACGGAAGTGGGAATAAGTAATCATAATTCTTTAGAATGGGTAGAGAAACATTTAAAGGAAAATAAAATAGTAGCGATTGGGGAGATTGGACTAGATTATCATTATGGAATAGAAGAAAAAGAAAAACAAATAGATTTTTTTAGAAAACAACTTGATTTGGCTAGGAAATATAAAAAGCCAGTGGTAATTCATAGTAGAGATGCAATAGAAGATACTTATAATATAATGAAGGAATATAAAGACGTTAAAATGATATTACATTGCTATAGCGGAAGTATGGAAATGGCGAAACGTTTTTTAGATTTGGATGTTTATTTTGGTGTAGGAGGAGTAATCACATTTAAAAATAGTCGTGTTTTAAAGGAAGTGGTATCTTTTTTGCCATTAGACCATATATTATTAGAAACAGATAGTCCTTATTTAGCGCCTGAACCATTTAGGGGTTCTAAAAATGAACCAAAAAATGTTTTATTAGTAGCAGAAGCGATAGCGAATTTAAAAGGAATCTCTGTTGAAGATGTATTAGATATTACAACCTTTAATGCGCTTTCTAGATTTGACTTGAATGAATCTCTATGATAATATGATAGTAGGGGAATAACATAAGAGGTGAATCGTATGAATGTTGCCATTCTAGCCACAATAGGGAAATGGGTTAGTTGTTTGTTAATTGGGTTTGTTTCAATTTTTAGTGGTACTATCATAAAAAAAGAATTGTTAGAGACAACAAATATTAATGAAGATAAGAGTTATAGTGCTTTGAATGAAACGATTCCTTATGAAACGAAAATTGTATACAATTCAAAAACGCCTTCAACAATAAAAAAAATATTGGTTCCTGGAGAAGTTGGAATTAGTACAATAAAGGAAAATGATGAAAAAGTAATTGTAAAAGAACCAGTAACAGAAATTATAGAGCAAGGAACAGGAGCAGCTGGAGAATATGTTGGTAGAATTACTGGTTATGGTCCTGATTGCCCTGGCTGCAGTAGTACAGGAACCGTTGCTTGTCATACAGAAAATAGAGGAAAACATAGTTTAATAACAGATGGAATTTATTATGAGGATAAAGAGTATGGAAAAGTAAGAATTTTATCAGCGGCTTCAGCTTTCCCATGTGGAACTATTATAAAAGTGGATAATGGGAAAATAGAGCCTTTTTATGGAGTTGTTTTAGATAGAGGTGGCTCTATGAATAGTGCTTGGAAAAATGGAACTGTTTGGATAGATTTAGCGTATGCTTCATCTGCAGATGCAAGGGCAGGAGGTATCACTGGAAGAAATATTAAATTTAGTGTACAAAGATGGGGATTTTAACCCCTTTTTTTATTGAAAAAAAAAAGAAAAGCCGATATAATAAAAGAAATGACGAACGGAGGAGCTTATGGAGTATTCACCAAAAAAACTTTCTGATATTTTAGAAAAATATGGATTTAATTTTAAAAAAAACTTTGGTCAAAATTTCATTATAGATGAAAATATTATTGATTCTATTATTCATAAAGCAATGATATCTCCAAATACACTAATTTTAGAAATTGGTCCAGGAGCAGGAGCACTTACTTATAAATTAAGTGAAGTGGCTAAAAATGTATTATGTTTCGAAATTGATACAACATTAAAACCTATATTAGATAAATTTTTGAATGACAAAAAAAATGTAGAAGTGGTTTATGAAGATTTTTTAACTGTAAATGTGAAAGAAAAAATTTCTTCTTATTCTTATGACAATTTATATGTGGTTGCCAATCTTCCTTATTATATTACAACGCCAATTATTATGAAATTGATAGAAGAACAAATACCTGTAGATAAAATTGTTATTATGGTTCAAAAAGAAGTAGGAGATAGATTTAAAGCAAGACCAGGAACAAAAGATTATAGTTCTTTATCTGTATTTTTAAATTATTATTTTGATGTAAAAAAATTAATGGATATTAGTAAAAATGTATTTCTTCCAAAACCAAATGTAGATAGTATTATTATAGAAATGACAAAAAAGGAAGTTCAAAAACAAGTAATAGATAAAAATTATTTTTTTAAACTAATTAGAGATAGTTTTAAGCAAAAAAGAAAAACGCTAAAAAATAATTTGAAAGAATATCCATTGGATATTATTGAACAAGTTTTAATAAAATATGGTTACGATTTAAGCGTAAGGGCAGAACAATTATCGCTTGAAATATTTGTTGATATGGCAAATACAATCATTGAAAAGGAAGTGTAGTATGATTAATAAAAAATGGGATGTTATGTTAGAAGAAGAATTTAAAAAAGATTATTTTAAAAAGTTAGGAGTTTTTGTTAGGGATGAATATAAACATCGGATTGTATATCCAGAATACAAAAATATATTTAATGCTTTAAGATATACAGATTATGATGAAGTAAAAGTAGTTATTTTAGGACAAGACCCTTATCATGGAGAAAGGGAAGCTCATGGTTTATCTTTTTCTGTTCAAGAAGGTGTGCCTATGCCTCCATCTTTACAAAATATTTTTAAAGAATTAGAAGACGATATTGGAGTAAAAAGAAGTTGTAGTGATTTAACAGATTGGGCTAAAAAAGGGGTATTGTTATTAAATTCTATTATGACTGTTGTAAAAGATAGACCTCTATCTCATAAAGAAAAAGGATGGGAAATATTTACAGATAATATTATAAAAATGCTTAGTGAAAGAGAAGAACCAATTGTATTTATTCTATGGGGAAGTTATGCAAGAAGTAAAAAAGTATTGATTACAAATCCGAAACATAAAATTATAGAGAGTGTTCATCCTTCACCACTATCAGCATATCGAGGCTTTTTTGGAAGTAAACCATTTTCAAAAACAAATGAATTTTTAGAAAGTATATATGGAAAAGGAATTGATTGGTAATGATTGAGGAAACAATCAAGAAATTAAAAATTAGTTCAAAAGAACCAATAGTAGTCGCTGTATCAGGTGGGCCAGACTCTATGGCATTATTATCATTACTAGAGCCCTTTTTTGAAACGATTATTTGCGCACATGTAAATCACAATACAGGAAGAAAAGGCCAAGATGAAGATGAAAAATTTGTAAAAGAATACTGTGAAAAGCATCATCATATCTTTGAAATTATGAAAATAGAAGAATATGATAAAAAAAATTTTCACAATCAAGCTCATAAAAAAAGGTATCAATTTTTTGAGATAACTTTAAAAAAGTATCATAGCGGGTATCTCTTTACAGCACATCATGGCGATGATTTAATAGAAACAATATTATTTCGTATGATGAGAGGTTCTACAATAGAAGCTTTACATGGGTTTTCAGAAATTTCAAGGAAAAATGATTATATGATAGTGAGACCATTACTAAAATATACAAAAGAGGATTTACTCCAATATAATATTCAAAATAATATTCCATATAGAATTGATAATTCTAATGAAAAAGATATATATACAAGAAATAGAATTCGGAAAAATCTATTGCCATTTCTGAAAAAAGAACAAAAAAATGTTCATTTAAAGTTTCTAAAAATGAGCAAAGAGTTAGAAGAAATGGAAAACTTTATTCGAAAATTAGCTTTTGAAAAAAAAGAAGCTTGTTTTCAGAATAATACATTAGACATTTCCTATTGGGGAACAATGGATACAATAATCACGAAACGAATACTGCAATTAATATTGAGTGATATTTATAAAGAAAGACAAGAAAGATTAGAAACGATTCATATTGAAATATTACAAGATTTTATTTTAAATGCACAGTCAGGAGCAAAACTAATATTTCCAGAGAACTTAGTTATTAAAAAAGAATATCAAACAATTTTATTTGGAGAGCAAAGAGAAACCTCTTATGAGCTCAAGTTAGAAGATGATATGATATTACCAAATGGGCATGAAATAAAATTCTTGAAAGAAGAAGAGTCTGATTCTAATTTTATATGTCGGTTAAAAAAAGAAGACATTAACTTTCCTCTTTTTGTAAGAACTAGAAAAGAACAAGATAGAATGCAAGTAAAAGGATTAAAAGGAAGTAAAAAAATCAAAGAAATTTTTATAAATTCTAAAATACCTGAACATCTTCGTGTCTCTTATCCAATCGTAGTCGATAATGCAGGAAAAATAGTTTGGATTCCAGGTGTAAAAAAATCACAATTTGATAAAACAAAAGGGGAAAAGTATGATATAATACTTAGGTACTATTAAGGAGGGAAATTTTTAATGAATAAAAAAGCAGTGAAAAGAGGCTTAATACCATACTTATTTTTATTTTTGGTCATAGCTAGTGTTATGTATTTTTTCAATGCAATTAATCAAAAAGTAAATAATCTTACTTATGATAAATTTATAGAAGCCGCTGAAAAAGGAGAAGTAACAGAAGTAAAAGTTATTCCTAGAAGTAGTGCATATGTTTATGAAATTCAAGGCAAACTAAAAAATTATAATGAAAATGAAAAATTTGTATTAAAAATGCCATTAGCAGAGGAGACAATGACGAAACTAATGTCTTTAGAGTCAGAACATAAGTTTAAATTAGAAACGATTAGCGATCCAGATTCTAATAAATTTATAATATTTTTAATTAATATTGTGCCAATGCTAATATTATTAGGAGGAGCTTTCTTTTTAATTACTAGACAGATGGGAAGCGCAAATAAATCAATGGATTTTGGGAAAAGCAGAGCCCGTTTATCAGAAAATAATAAAAAAGTAACATTTAAAGATGTAGCTGGATTAGATGAAGAAAAAGAAGAAGTAGCAGAGTTAATTGATTTCTTAAAAAGTCCTAAGAAATTTCAATCTTTAGGTGCCAGAATTCCAAAAGGTGTATTATTGGTGGGACCTCCAGGAACAGGAAAAACATTATTAGCTCGTGCTGTGGCAGGAGAAGCAAATGTTCCATTTTACTATATTAGTGGTAGTGAATTTGTGGAATTGTTTGTTGGAGTAGGAGCAAGTCGTGTCAGAGATATGTTCAAACAAGCGAAACAGAGTGCGCCTTGTTTAATCTTTATTGATGAAATAGATGCAGTAGGACGTCAAAGAGGAGCAGGTCTTGGTGGCGGACATGATGAAAGGGAGCAAACTTTAAATCAATTATTAACTGAAATGGATGGTTTCGGTGCAAATGAAGGAATTATTATTATAGCAGCCACGAATCGACCTGATGTTTTAGATCCTGCATTACTTCGCCCAGGAAGATTCGATAGACAGGTAACTGTTAATCTTCCAGATGTAAAAGGAAGAGAAGAAATCTTGAAAGTCCATGCCAGAGGAAAAACATTCAGTAAAGGTGTAGAACTTTCTAACATTGCTAAAAGAACGGTTGGGTTTAGTGGTGCCGATTTGGAAAATTTATTAAATGAGGCTGCCTTACTTGCTGTTAGAAGAAATAAAAAAATGATTACAATGACAGAGATAGATGAAGCTCATGATCGAGTATTAATGGGGCCAGCTAAGAAAAGTCATAAATATACAGAGCATGAGAAGAGAGTAGTTGCCTATCACGAAGCAGGACATGCAGTTTTAGGCTTATGTTTGGATGGTGCAAATGAAGTTCAAAAAATTACTATTGTTCCACGTGGTGCAGCGGGCGGATACAATTTAATGCTTCCAAAAGAAGAAACTTATTTGCAGACAAAAAGTGAATTATTAGGAATGATAAGTGGATTATTAGGTGGGCGTGTAGCAGAAGAAATTATTTTTAATGAAATTACAACAGGAGCTCATAATGATTTTGAAAAAGCAACAAAAATAGCACGTGCTATGGTTACAGAATATGGTATGAGTGAGTTAGGCCCAGTTCAATTTGAACATCAAGAATCTAGTGTATTCTTAGGAAGAGATTATAATAAGAGCAGAAATTTTTCTAGTCAGGTAGCATTTGAAATAGACCAAGAACAAAGAAAAATTATTCATGAATGCTATGAAAAAGCTAAATCTGTAATTAATGAAAACAAAAAATTACTAGATTTAATTGCCACAACATTGTTAGAATATGAAACAATCACAAAGGAACAAATTGATTATCTTGTAAAATATGGATGCATGCCAGATGATGATAAAGAAATAGATGAAAGTGGATTTGAAGAAGCTAGTTTAAAAGACTTATCATTAAAAGAATTACAAGAAATAGCAAAAGAAAAAGGTCTTGAAAATATAGATAATCTAACAAAAGAAGAATTGATTGATAGAATAGAAGGATTAGAAAAATAATTCTTCTTTTTTCTGCGATTCCAAAAATGGATAATGAATTTTTTAGAACAATGTAGAATTATATTTTAAAATAGATTATAAATTGTGAAATAATTTGGAATAAATAAGCGAAAATAAATATGAAAAATTGTATGAAATTCAAGCATAAAAATATCTTTTTTCGATTTTGAAAAATTAAGATAGCTATCAATAAATATTTATGATAAAATATGATATAGAACGTAATTAGGAAATGGTGATGTAAATGGGAAAAATAATAGCTTTAGTTAATCAAAAAGGAGGAGTAGGAAAAACGACTTCTAGTATTAATTTAGCTGCCTCTTTAGGTGCCTTAAGAGAAAAGGTATTATTAGTAGATTTAGATCCCCAAGGAAACGCAACAACTGGGGTTGGAATTGATAAAGGTGAGGTAAAAAAGAATATTTATGATTTAATGATTGATAATGCAACAATAGATGAAGTAATTGTTAAGACAAAATTTAAAAATCTTTATATCATTACTTCAAATATTGTGTTAGCAGGAGCCGATTTGGAATTAATAGAAAAAAGTAGACTAGAGCCAGGCTTTAAACCAAAAGCTCAACTGAAAAAATATTTAGATGAAGCAAAGTCAATGTTTGATTATATTATTATTGATTGTCCACCATCTTTAGGAATATTAACTACAAATGCTTTAAGTGCATCTGATTCAGTTATTATTCCTGTGCAGTGTGAGTTTTTTGCATTGGAGGGGATAATGCAATTATTAAATACAATTATGTTAGCACAGAAAAACTTAAATCCTACTCTAGATATAGAGGGGGTACTATTAACAATGCTAGATAATCGTACTAACTTAGGTTTAGAAGTAGTAGAGGATATTAAAAGCTATTTTAAAGAAAGAGTTTATGATACAATCATACCTAGATTAGTTCGCTTGTCAGAAGCACCAAGTCATGGAAAACCAATTATAGCTTATGATCCAAATAGCAGAGGTACAGAAGCATATCTTAATTTAGCAAAGGAGGTATTAGAAAGAAATGGAAAGTAGAAGAGCATTAGGGAGAGGTCTTGAGCAACTTTTCAATAGTGATAATTTAGATATTGAAAGTATGGAAAGACAAATTTATGAAACAACTTCGAAAGAGGAAATTATGGAGCTTGATATTGGAGAGCTTCGTCCGAATCCGTATCAGCCACGAAAAGTATTTAATGATGAAAGTTTAGCGGAGTTATCTAATTCAATTAAAGAACATGGCGTATTTCAACCGATTATTGTTAAGAAAAGTATTAAAGGTTATGAAATCGTAGCTGGAGAAAGAAGATATCGTGCTAGTAAAATGGCAGGTTTAGAAAAAATACCAGCAATTATTAGGCAATTTACAGATGAACAAATGATGGAGATTGCGCTTTTAGAAAACTTACAAAGGGAAAATTTAAGCGCAATAGAAGAGGCGGAAGCTTATAGAAGAATGATAGAGAGCTTAGATATTACTCAAGAAGAACTATCAAAAAGGATCGGAAAAAGTAGAAGTCATATCACTAACATTTTAGGGCTTTTAAGATTACCAAAAGCAGTTCAGACAGAAGTAGCGAATGGAAATATTAGCATGGGTCATGCAAGAGTACTAAGCAAATTAGAGTCTGAGGATAGGATTATTGAGCTTGCCCACCAAATTATAGAGGAAAAATTGCCTGTTCGCGAAATAGAATCTATTACATCAGATAAAAGCATTGAAAAAAAGGTTAAAATTAATCGACAAAAAGAAAGTAATAATGACTATAAATATGTAGAAGATTTATTAAGAGAAAAATTAGATACAAAAGTAAAAATAAAAGATAAAAAAGTAGAAATACATTTTAGTAATGTAGCCGACTTAAATAGAATTTTAGAAATTTTAAATGTAAAGGAGTAATGTATGGAAACTTTAAGAGAGGCTCTGTTGATAAAGGAAGTGATAGAACCTTCATTGATTATCTTTTGTAGCATTTTAATATATGTTTTTATTGGGAAGATAATAAAAAGATTTTCTAAAACCCCAACCAAAAGAATGGATGAGAAAAAAAGACAAACAATATTAACTGTGTTAAAAAGCGTTATAAAATATATTATTTTATCTATTGATATTTTATTAATACTTAATGTATATGGAATCGATACAAAAGCAATATTAGCGTCATTTGGAGTAATCGGAGCTGTACTTGGATTAGCAATGCAAGATTTATTAAAAGATATTATTGCAGGGATTTCTATTCTATTTGAAGATCAGTTTCGAGTGGGCGATTGGATTGAAGTAGGAGGATTTAAAGGAGAAGTAATTTCTTTAGGTTTAAAAACAACTAGAATTAAAGCTTATACTGGTGAAACTAAAATAGTCTCTAATCGTACATTAACAGAAGTAATTAATTTTAATATGCATAATTCTATGGCTATTGTTGATGTACAAGTTGCCTATGAATCTAATTTACAGAAAGTAGAAAAGATTTTATCTACACTTTGTCAGGAAGAGCAAGATAAAATTTCTATGCTAAAAGGAAAGATAGAGTTATTAGGTGTGCAATCTTTAGGTGAAAATGGTATTACATATCGGATTGTAGCTCCTTGCAAATCTATGGAGCAATATGGAGTAGAAAGATTGCTTAGAAAATCGATCAAGCAAGCTTTTGAAAAAAATAATATTATAATTCCTTATCCACAGGTGGTGATACATAATGAAAGAATATAAAGTTGGAAGTATTATAATTATGAAAAAAGGTCATCCATGTGGTGCAAATGAATGGGAAGTTACTAGAGTGGGCGCTGATATTAAAATAAAATGTAATGGTTGTGGAAGAAGTATTATGCTTCCAAGAATAGAATTTAATAAAAAAATGAAGAAAGTAGTCAGTGAGTAGGAGGAACTATGAAGAAAAAAAATAAAAAGAAATTTATGTTAGGACCTGTAATAACAATTATCTTATTAACTTTTTTAATTATGTTTTTAAGTTCCATTTTTTCTATTTTAGGAATACAAGGTCATAAAACGTCAATTGTAAATGGAACACTAGAATCTTCTCTTGTAACTGTGAGGAATATTTTCACAGTAGAAGGAATTAAATATATTTTTAGTAATATTGTTATTAATTTTCGTTCTTTTGAACCTCTTGTACTAATTATTATGTCATTTATTGCAGTTGGTATTGTAGATTCAAGTGGTTTATTTAAAGCTGTTTTTTCTCCTTTTAAAAGGTTAAATGCAACAGCAACAACTTTTATAATCTTTCTACTTGGTATAATTTCTTCTATTATTGGAGAATATAGTTATATTATTTTAATCCCTCTTGTAAGTGTTATGTATAAATATCTAGGAAAAAATCAAATGCTTGGAGTATTAACTATGTTTTTGGGAATTACCTTAGGATATGGGACTGGAATCTATTACAATTTTAATGCGTATCAATTAGGTCAATTAACACAAGCAGCAGCAACAATTGATGTTGATAAAAATTATCAATTTCAATTATTGTCAAATATTTATATTATGATAGCAAGTACTATTATATTGGCCTTTGTTGGAAGTTTATTAATTCATAAATTTTTAGAACCGAAGTTTAAAAAGCCAATGGAGGAAGATGATGACTTGATTGTATCAAAAAAGGCCTTAATGTTAAGTCATTTTCTTTTCTTTATCGTGATAGCTGTTACTATATATATGATTGTCCCTGGATTTCCAGGATCTGGATTATTATTAGATAATACGCAAGATACTTATATTGCGAAGCTCTTTAGTGATACAGCTCCTTTTAGAGACGGAATAATGTTTATTTTTCTAATTATCGCAATGCTCTGTGGAGGTATTTATGGGTATTTTTCTGGTAATATTAAAAATACACATGAATATAGCTTTGATCTATCTAAAAGTTTTGATAATGTTGGATATGTATTTGTATTAATGTTTTTTACTTCTATTATGACAGGAATATTAGAATGGACTAACTTAGGAGAAGTAGTTGCAACAAATATTATAGAAGTATTAAGTTCTTTTCAATTCTCAGGAATTCCGTTGATTATTAGTTTTGTAATAGCGATTATATTAATGAGCATTTTGATTCCATCAAATGTTACAAAATGGAGTTTAGCATCACCTATTATAATTCCACTCTTTATGAGAGCTAATATTACTCCAGACTTTACTCAATTTATATTTAAGGTTTCTGATGGAATAGGAAAGGCAATAACCCCATTATTTATTTATTTTATTGTAATGATTGCTTTTTTACAAAAAGATAATAAAACAAATGAAGAGGTAACAATATTTGGAACAATGAAATTAATGATGCCAATAACATTAATGGTAGCGGGATTATGGATTCTTATTTTAATATGTTGGTATATGGCAGGTTTACCACTTGGAATAAGCGGATATGCAACACTTTAATCAGTTCAATATGAGCTGATTTTTCTTTTAAAATAAAGTGATATATAGTATAATAGTTTGTAGAAAAGAGGTATAAATATGAGTTTAACAGCAGGAATTGTAGGATTACCAAATGTAGGAAAATCAACTTTATTTAATGCAATTACAAAAAAAAATATTTTGGCAGCAAATTATCCATTTGCAACAATAGATCCAAATGTAGGAGTGGTAACGGTACCAGATTCTAGACTAGAATTTTTACAAAATCTTTATATCCCAAATAGTTTAGTTCCGACTGCTTTTGAATTTACGGATATAGCAGGTTTGGTGAAAGGAGCATCTAATGGTGAAGGTTTGGGCAATAAGTTTTTGTCTCATATTAGAGAAGTTGATGCAATAGTAGAAGTTGTTAGGTGCTTTGCAGACTCTAATATTATTCATGTGGAAAATAGTGTAGATCCTATTCGTGATATTGAAATTATCAATGTAGAGTTATTACTTGCTGATTTAGAAGTAATTGATAATAGAATTGCTAGAATTGGAAAAAAAGCAGGAATGTCAAAAGATAAAGAAACAATTGCAGAGTACAGTTTATTAAATAAGATAAAAGAACAATTGGAAAAAAATGAGCCAGTACGAAAGATGGTCTTTACAGAAGAAGAAAGTAAAATCTTGAAACCGTTTAACTTGTTAACAGGAAAACCAATTATTTATATGGCAAATATTAGTGAAAATGATTTAGGAAAAGAAGATAATGAATATGTAAAACTGGTAAAAGAATACGCATCTAAAGAAGGTTCTGAAGTAATTACAGTAAGTGCAAAAGTAGAATCTGAATTAAGTGAACTGGAAGAAGAAGAGAAACAAGAATTCTTAAGAGAATTGGGAATAAAGGAAAGTGGATTAGACCAGTTGATTAAAGCGACTTACTCATTATTGGGATTAGCAACTTATTTTACAGCTGGAAGTGATGAATGCAGAGCGTGGACTTTTAGGCGAGGTATGAAAGCACCAGAATGTGCTGGTATTATCCATAGTGATTTTGAACGAGGATTTATAAGAGCAGAAATTATGAGTTATGATGATTTAAAAGAATATGGTAGTGAGAAAGCGGTAAGAGAAGCAGGTAAGATGCGTTTAGAAGGCAAGGAATATATTATGCAAGACGGAGATATTTGTCATTTTAGATTTAATGTATAGGAAGTTTTCATTTATAAACTTCTTTTTTCATAGAATAAATTGTAGTCTTTACAAATGGATTTCTTTTTGTTATAATCTATAGCGAGTATTGATTTACTCCTTGCTTTATTTAAAGCCAATAGACCATAAGGAGGTGGAAAAAATGAGAAACTATGAAATCATGTTTATTGTTAGACCAACTTTAGGAGAAGACGAAATAAAAAAAGTTGTAGAGAACTTTTCTGGGGTTTTAACTTCTAATGGAGCAAAAGTGACTGAAACTAAAGAAATGGGTCAACGTGAATTAGCTTATGAAATCAAAAATTTTAAAAGCGGTTACTACTTTGTTTTTGATGTAGAAGCAAATGATGATAATGCGATTAAAGAATTCGATCGTTTAGCACTTATCAGTAACGATATTGTTCGTCATTTAATTACAAAAATTGAAAAGTAAGAAAGAGGTATTATATGAATCGTGTTGTACTTATAGGAAGATTAACAGGAAAACCAGAATTACGTTATACAGGATCAAATTTACCTTATGCACGTTTTTCTTTGGCTGTTAATAGAAGTTTTAGTAATGCACAAGGTCAAAGAGATACTGACTTTATCAATATTATCGTTTGGAGAAAGCAAGCAGAAAATGTATGCAATTTTTTAGACAAAGGAAGTCTAGTATCTGTAGAAGGAAGAATACAAACAGGAAGTTATGATGATAAAGATGGAAATAAGCGTTATACAACAGATGTTGTAGCAGATGCTGTTCAATTCTTAGAGTCAAAATCACAAAGTCAAAATAGGAGTATGAATAGTTCAAGTGAACCAACTCCATATGATTACCAAAGTGAGCCAATGAATGATATTAATATAGATAATGATCCATTTGCAGACTTTGGAGATAGTGTATCGATTGATGATAACTTCTTAGACTAAAAGGAGGAATAGATATGGCTGAATTTTATAGAAAAAAGAAAAAGATCTGTCAAATGTGCGCAGGAAAAAGTGTAGATTATAAAGATGCAGAAATAATCAAAAAATATATTAGTAATGATAAAGGTAAGATCTTACCAAGAAGAATTACAGGAGCGTGTGCGAAACATCAGAGACATATTGCTAACGAAGTTAAAAAAGCACGTTTCATGGCTTTAATACCTTTTGTTAAATAGACCATTAGGTCTTTTTTAATATAACTGTAAATGAAAAGACACGTTATAGTGTCTTTTTTATGCTTTTTCAATTAGAAAGCGTTTTAATTCTTCTGGTTCTTTTCCTTTTTCTACAATATCGTAAATTAAATCAATAATTGGCATATCTACATTTTGGTCTTTTGTAAGTTGATAAATAGATTTTAAAGTATAAAGTCCTTCAATCGTAGTAGAACATTTATAATCTTCAATCTCATCTTTTGGAATTTTTTTTCCTAATAACTGTCCAAAAGAAAAGTTTCTTGATTTTGAACTTGTACATGTAAGAAGCAAGTCTCCAAAGCCAGCAAAAGAAAGAATTGTTTTTTTATCTCCGCCAAGTTTATAAATTAGCTCTTTAATATCATGCAATGATTCTGTAATAAACATAGCTTTAGTTGATTCGGGTAGCTGCATTCCATCCAATATTCCAGCGGCAATTGCAATAACATTCTTAATAGAACCACAGATTTCTATTCCTTTAATATCCTCTGTTACTCTTAATTTAAAATAATCATTTTGAAAGGCTTGCATAACGATAGAAGATGTTTTAGAATTTTGGGCTCCTAAAGAAAGACCAATTGGAATTTTTCTTACAATATCAATAGCAAAAGAAGGCCCTGAAATAACTGCTAAGTTTTTTGTATCGATATATTTTCTTATCACATCATCTACAAATAGACAAGTATCATTTTCTATTCCTTTGCTTGCAATACATAGATGTTGATTCGGCTTCAAGATTGAATTTAATTCTTTAGCAACATCATCGACAAAAGCTGCTGGGACGGCAATTACAATTAATTCTTTTCCTTCTATAGCATCTTTCATGTTGGTGGTAAAAGAAATTTCTACAGGAATTGTATAACTAGGTAATTTTGAACTTGTCCTTTTTTTATCTAATTCTTCTATTTCTGTGGAAAACTTTGACCACATTATAACTTCATTTTGATTATTGTGCAAAACACTGGCAAGAGCAATTCCATAGGCTCCAGTACCTAATATAGCAACTTTCATAAAATCCCTCCTTTAGAATATAGTTATATTATAACATATTTCTTTTATTGAAGAAATTGTAAATTAAAAATAATAGATATATAAAAGGTAAATATCTAATGGATAAAATTTACTATGGTAAAGAAATCAACAATGTGATAGAATAGTAAACAATTATGTTGGTTATGGAAAGGGAGTATTTATATGAAAGATGTGATTTCAACACCATTTGGAGATTTTAAAGTAAAACAAAATGGAGAACCTATAGAGTTTCATTACACAATAAAAAATTATTCTTCTAATAAAACTTCAACACTTATTCGCTTATATGTAATTGAAGTGGATATGCAAAAGGAAAATATTACATGTGGATTTGATAAGCCTATTTTCAAACAGCAGATAAAAGAAGCCCATTCAACAACTTTATTTGTAGAGAATGAAGAATTAATGTTAGGTCTATGTGGTATTAACCCATCCAACCAAATACTTTTCACAACAACAAATAATGAATATGGATTTACATATAATATCGAAAATAAAATTACATTATTACTTTGTTGCATTGAAAAAAATAAGTTTAAAAATGCTAAAAAGGTAATAGAAAAAGCATTCTTAAATGAAATAAAATTGGTAAAGAATATAAAAGAAATACCAATAAAAAGAAAAGGCCATAAAACAATCATTACTTTTGGCTTGTTTCTTTTATTATCACTATTTTATATTGTTTTTGCGTTCCTTCTAATAGAATATAAAATAGTAGCAGATGAAACATTAAAAAGAATTGGATTTGGGCTGGCAGGGGTTATGATGGTTTCTTATGCCCTATCGAGCATGTCTAGTCCCAAAAAAGTGAGAAAAAAAGAGAAAACAAAAACAACTTTTTTCATCTCATTCGTTTTATTAGCAATTATGTTAACTGCGGTTGATTTGACAATTTATATGCTATTATGTGGAACTGACAGAGTTGGCAATGAAATAATTTTAGCAATTGGTTTAATTATCATCTCATTTGTTATTTTATGTTGGTTTGTATCAGAATACAAACTTGATACTACAAATAAAAAAAAAGAACAGAATATAAAAGAAAATGAGCCAATAAATAAATTGATTTTTAAAGAAAAAGAAGAACCAAAAAAACCAAATCCAATTTTTCTAAATTTTTCTGAATGTTTTCCAAAAAGTTTGAAAGAAGAATGGTTTAGCCTAACAAGAAAACTCGGAATAGAAGATTTGAAAGTTAGCGAACAAAATACAACTTATCAATTGGCAAAAGAAACGATAACTGTTCCATATCGAATCGAATTAGAGGAAGTGGATGAGAATTTATTAACTTCAAAAGAAAAACAAATGTTATATTGTATTTATACAAGACATTATAATGGGTATATTCGTGAAAAGTATATTAAGAAAATATTAGAAACAGAACTTCAAGAATGGGAATTTCCATATATATTAAAATTAAGTGAAGAATATGTATATGAAATAGTTGCTATTATATATTCGTTTTTAAAAAACAAAAAAAATGATGCAATAAAAGAATTCGCCAAAAAAAATAAAGGACAGCTTTGTAAAAGTTATTCAAAGATGACAAGCTATTGGAATGAATTTTATAGAGAAAGAACATTTAAGTTTCATAATTATGTTGGAAGGAAATTGTTTAGGGAATGCTTTGGATATAGTAGAAAATATGAAAAGAAAAAATTTAAGTGTGCTTGTTGTGAAAATAATACAATAGAAGGATACTTAATTAATTATTATAATGAACCATGTCCAGTCTGTTACTGGAAAAATAATAGTGAACAAAATCATAACACAGAAATTATTGGAGTTAATAAAATGACGCTTAAAGAAGCACAAGAAAATTATAAAAAAGTAGGCGCAATAGCGGCAGAATATAAAAACCTAGTTCGAAAACCATTAGAAAAAGAAAAGAGAAAGATAAATAGTGAACAAGTTTTAAAATTATTAAAGCTTCAATTAATAAGAAAAGGATTCAATAGGAAAAAAGATATTATTTCATTTTATGAATATCAAAATCAGTATTTTAGGATAAAATATGAAAATGAATTATTTGTGGTAGAAAAAGCAAAAGTTAAACAGGAAAAAGAGTGGAAAAAGTGTTTTGAAATGAAATATGAAATTAGCAATCAAATTCTTGTAGAAAAAATCATAGATGGTATATTAAAAGATTGTAAGCCAAAACAAGCAAAGAAAAAAACAAAATTAACCAAAACAGAAAAGGATAAAATAGTTACGGAAGAAATCAATAGCTGGAATCCGCTTGGGTTAAAGAAAGATGGTAATTTAGAAGATGAATATAGTTTAGAAATAAAAAAGATTACTACTAAATTAAGTAAGCTAAAAACGGAAAAAGAATTAACAGAACATATAGAAAATGTTTTTCATAAATTATTTGGTGAAAATTTATTTCAAAATAAGAAAAATGAAATATTGAAAGTATCAAAAACAATTTGGAAAAGAATTAATACAAAGTAAAGAAAGAAATAAAAACTTTCTTTTTTTACTTTACATAAAAGAAGCGGAAAAAATTCACGAAAATCATAAAAAAGTGTTGCTTTTCATACAATTATCGTGTATACTTTTGAATGTGTGGCATGCATTGATGTGTGAGGTTGCTGAAACACCCGGGAGAGTTGTTTAAAAAACGAAAAGGGAATTCAGGTTTTTACACGGAGCAAGTCTATACTGGATATAGGCGAGAGGAGGATATAAATATGTCTAAGACAAAAGTTCGCATCAAATTGAAAGCATTTGAACACAAAAGTTTAGATACAGCTTGCGCAAAAATCGTTGAGACTGTAAAGAGAACTGGTGGAGAAGTAAGTGGTCCAATTCCACTTCCGACAGAAGTAGAAAAAATCACTATCTTAAGAGCTGTTCACAAATATAAAGATTCTCGTGAACAATTTGAAAAAAGAACACACAAAAGACTTATTGATATCAATAATCCAAGTAAGGAGACTATTGAGGCATTAACTCATTTAGATATTCCAAGTGGTGTTGATATTCAGATTAAATTATAATAGGAGGAAAAAGATATGAAAAAAGGAATCTTAGGTCGTAAAATTGGAATGACTCAAGTATTTACACAATCAGGTAAATTGATTCCAGTAACAGTTGTTTCTGTAGAGCCAAATGTGGTAACGCAAATTAAAACTATAGAAAACGATGGTTATGAAGCAATTCAACTTGGTTTTGATACAAAGAGAGAAAAGTTAGCGACAAAAGCTTCTATTGGCCATACCAATAAAGCGAACACTACACCTAAGCGCTTCTTTAGAGAAATTAGAGGTGTAGATGTAAACAACTATTCTTTAGGACAAGAAATCAAAGTTGATACTTTTGTAGAAGGAGAAGTTGTTGATGTTACAGGTGTAACAAAAGGAAAAGGTTTCCAAGGTGTTATTAAACGTCACGGACAAAGTCGTGGACCTATGGGACACGGGTCACATTATCATAGAAAACCAGGTTCAATGGGAACTATGAGACCAATGCGTGTATTCAAAGGTAAAAAATTACCAGGACATATGGGACAATTAACAGTAACAATTCAAAATTTAGAAGTTGTTGCTATTGATGTAGAAAATAATGTAATTTTAATCAAAGGTAATGTTCCAGGAGCTAAAAATTCATTAGTAATTATTGAATCAGCTGTAAAGAATCCTGATAAAATAAACGCAAGAGAAGAATTGATCTCTTACGTTACTGTAGAAACACCTGAGAATCCAGAAAGTACAGAAGTAGAAGAAACTGTAGAAGTTGAATCAGAAACAGTTACAGAAGAAACTACTGAAGTTGCTGAGTAAGGAGGAAGAATATGGAAAAATTATCTGTATTAAATATAAAAGGTGAAAAAGTAAAAGATATTACCTTAAACGAAACAGTATGGGGAATAACTCCAAACGATGCTGTATTATATGATGCAATTACATTAACAAGAAATTCTTTAAGACAAGGTACCGCTGACACTAAAACTCGTAGTGAAGTAAGTGGTGGAGGTAGAAAACCATGGAAACAAAAAGGTACAGGACGCGCTCGTCAAGGAAGTACTCGTGCACCTCATTGGATTAAAGGTGGTATTGTATTCGGACCACATCCAAGAAGTTATAGTAAGAAAATGAACAGAAAAGAAAGAAGATTAGCTTTAAAATCAGCTCTATCTTATAAAGTATTAGATAAAGAACTAATTATTGTAGATAACTTTATCGCGGAAACAAACAAAACAAAAGATATGAAAAATATCTTAGCAAATTTAAAAGCAGAAGGTAAAACATTAATCGTAGTTGAAGAATTAAATGACAATGTTATTTTAGGAACTCGTAATTTATCAAATGTTGTTTTACTAGAAGCATCTGAAATCAACACATTAGATATTGTTGCAGCAGATAACATGATTATTAGCGAAGCGGCAGTAAAAGCAATTGAGGAGGTGCTTGTATAATGAATTATAGAAGTATTATAAAAGCTCCAATTATTACTGAGAAAACTTCTCTATTAGCGCAAAATAATACATATGTATTTAGCGTTGATACAAAAGCAAATAAAACTCAAATAAAACAAGCAATCGAAAACATTTTTAATGTTAAAGTAGAAAGCGTTAATACAATTAACGTAAAACCAAAGAAAAAAAGAGTTGGTCGTTATGTAGGAAAGACTAACAGGGTAAAAAAAGCAATTGTTAAATTAAAAGAAGGAAGTTCAATTGAACTTAACTAATCCAAAAAGGAGGACACATATATGGCAATTAAAACATATAAACCAATGACTAATGGTACTCGTGGAATGTCAAAGTTAATCAATGATGAAATAACAAAGACAACACCAGAAAAATCATTAGTTGTAACATTAAAGAAAAATGGCGGTCGTAACAACCAAGGTAGAATTACTGTAAGACACCGTGGTGGAGGAGCAAAAAGAAAATACCGTATCATCGATTTCAAAAGAAATAAAGATGGTGTTATTGGAACAGTTGCTTCTATCGAATATGACCCAAACAGAACTGCTAACATTGCTTTAATTAAATATGCCGATGGAGAAAAAAGATATATTATCGCTCCAAAAGGACTAAAAGTTGGAATGAAAGTTGAAAGTGGAGAAACTGCTGACATTAAAGTTGGAAATTCTTTACCACTTGCAAATATTCCAGAAGGAACACAAGTTCATAACATTGAATTAAAACCTGGTAAAGGTGGAGAACTTGCTCGTTCAGCTGGTTCTTCAGTTCAAATATTAGGACGTGAAGGAAGATATACATTACTTCGTTTAACTAGTGGAGAAGTTCGTAAAGTATTAAGTACTTGTAGAGCTACTATTGGAGAAGTAGGAAATGCAGATCATGAATTAGTAAAAATCGGAAAAGCAGGTCGTAAAA
Organism: uncultured Bacilli bacterium; assembly: GCA_949505625.1. Classification (GTDB taxonomy): domain Bacteria; phylum Bacillota_I; class Bacilli_A; order RF39; family UBA660; genus MGBC102946. The sequence goes on along the minus strand of CATBQD010000006.1, from coordinate 62,989 downwards.
GACATATGGGGATCCGTCCAACAGTTCGTGGTTCTGTTATGAACCCTAATGACCACCCACATGGTGGAGGAGAAGGACGTGCGCCAATCGGACGTAAGGGACCAGTTACTCCATGGGGTAAACCAGCATTAGGATATAAAACAAGAGACAGCAAAAAAGCTTCAAATAAGTTAATTGTTCGTCGTCGTAACAAATAGTGAAAGGATGGTTTAAATGGCTAGAAGTTTAAAAAAAGGACCTTTCGTTGATAAAAGTTTGATGAATAAGGTTAAAAAAGTAAATGAATCTGGGAAAAAAGAAGTAATTAAAACATGGTCACGCCGTTCAACAATTTATCCTGAATTTATCGGACACACATTTGCTGTTCATAATGGTAAAGAATTTATTCCTGTTTATGTAACAGAAGACATGGTAGGACATAAATTAGGAGAGTTTGCTTTAACTCGTAAATTTGGCGGACATGGTGACGACAAAGGTAAAAAATAGAATTACCAGAAGGGAGGACTAAAATGGAAGCAAAAGCGATTGCAAAGGGAGTTAGAATCCCAGCTCGTAAAGCTCGTTTAGTGATCGATTTAATACGTGGTAAAGACGTAATCGAAGCTGATAAAATTTTAAATAATATGAATAAAGAAGCTGCAAGATTAATTCGTAAAGTATTAACTTCTGCAGTAGCGAATGCTGAAAATAACTTAGGTTTAGATAAAGAAAAACTAGTTGTAAAAGAAGCATATGTAAACGAAGGAGCTACAATGAAAAGAATGAGATTTGGTTCTCGTGGACATGTAGATCCAATCAAAAAAAGAACAAGTCACATTACAGTTATTGTAAGTGAAAAAAATTAAGCAAAGGAGGGTAACTGATGGGTCAAAAAGTTAGTCCAGTCGGACTTAGAATGGGAATCAATAAAACTTGGGAATCTAAATGGTATGCAGATAATAAAGATTTTGCTAAGTTTTTAAATAATGATGTACAGATTCGTAAATATTTATCTAAAAGATTAAAAGACGCAGCAGTTTCAAGTATTCTAATTGAAAGAACCGCTAAAAAGACTGATGTAATTATTAACACAGCAAAACCTGGAGTTGTTATTGGTCATGGTGGAGATGAAATTGAAAAAATCAAAAAAGAATTATCGAAATTAGTAAAAGAAGAGATTCAAATTTCAATTATGGAAATTAAGAATCCAGATGTAGATGCAGCATTAGTTGCAGAAAATATTGCACATCAAATCGAAGGCCGTGTATCATTCAGAATCGCACAAAAAAGAGCAATTCGTAATGCAATGAAAGCCGGAGCAAAAGGAATTAAAACTTCTGTATCAGGTCGTTTAGGTGGAGCTGATATGGCAAGAACTGAAGGATATACAGAAGGTAACATTCCACTTCATACTTTAAGAGCTGATATTGATTATGCTCATAAAGAAGCTGATACTACTTATGGTAAAATTGGTGTAAAAGTATGGATTTACAAAGGAGAAATACTTCCTGGTGCAAAAAATAAGGGAGGTAATGAAAATGGCAGTCATTCCAAAAAGAACTAAATATCGTAGACCCCATCGTTTAAGATATGATGGAATTACGAGAGGAAATAAAGAACTTCATTTTGGTGAATATGGATTAATGGCAATGGAAGGTGCTTGGATTACACAACAACAAATCGAAGCTGCCCGTGTTGCTATGACTCGTTATATGAAACGTGGAGGAAAAGTATGGATTAACATTTTCCCACACTTATCATTAACAAAAATTCCATTAGAAACTCGTATGGGTAAAGGTAAAGGTCAACCAGAAGCTTGGGTTGCAGTAGTTAAAAAAGGAAAAATCATGTTTGAAATTGGAGGAGTTAGTGAAGAAACGGCTCGTGAAGCTTTAAGACTTGCTATGCATAAACTTCCAATTAAATGTAAATTTGTAAAAAAAGAAGAAAGTGGTGAGGCTAATGAAAAATAGTGAAATTAGAGCAATGTCTAATGAAGAAATTTTGAAAAAAATTGAAGAGTCTAATGAAGAATTATTTAACTTACGTTTTAGCCAAGCTACTGGAAATTTAGAAAAACCATCAAGAATTAGAGAACTTAGAAAATTAGTAGCACGTATGAAAACGATTCTTCGTGAACGTGAAGGTAAATAGGGAGGTAACGTATGAAAGAAAATAAAGCTCGTGAATTAGTTGGTAAAGTAGTTAGCGACAAGAACGACAAAACAATTACTGTTTTAGTTGAAACTTATAAAACTGACCCATTATACAAGAAACGTGTTAAATATTCTAAAAAATTTACTGCACATGATGAAAAAAATGAAGCAAAAACTGGAGATACTGTACGTATTGCAGAAACTAGACCACTATCTAGAACAAAACGTTTCCGTTTAGTTGAAATAGTAGAAAAAGCAGTTATCTTATAATAGCTGTAACGGATAAAGGAGGATTCATATATGATTCAACAAGAAAGCCGTTTAAAAGTTGCTGATAACTCAGGTGCACGTGAACTTTTAGTCATTCGTGTATTAGGTGGAAGCAAAGTTAAAACTGGTAATATTGGTGATATAGTTGTTGGAACTATTAAAAAAGCAACTCCTAATGGTACAGTTGGACGTGGTAAGGTAGTGAAAGCTGTAATCGTTAGAAGTAAATTTGGTCTAAGAAGAGAAGATGGATCTTATATTAAATTTGATGATAATGCTTGCGTTATTATTAAAGATGATAAGAGTCCAGTTGGAACTCGTGTATTTGGGCCAGTAGCACGTGAATTACGTGAAAAAGATTTTATGAAGATTGTATCACTTGCTAAAGAAGTGCTATAGTTTGGAGGGAAAAGCATGAACTTGAAAACTGGAGATAAAGTAGTAGTCATTGCTGGTTCTAATAAAGGAAAAGAAGGAACTATTACAAAAGTTCTTCGTGACGAAAATAGAGTAATCATTGAAGGCGTAAATGTTCGTAAAAAGCATATAAAACCTCAAGGTGGAAATGCTGGAAGTATTGTAGAAATGGAAGCACCAATTCATGCTTCAAATGTTATGATACTAGATCCTAAAACGAAAAAAGGAACTAGAATTGGACACACAGTAAATAAAGAAGGAAAAAAAGTTAGAGTTTGCAAAAAATCTAATGAAGTCCTTGACTAATTGGAAGGAGGGTTAAGAGTGAACCGCCTAAAAGAAAAATATTTAAATGAAATCGTACCAAGTTTAAGAGAAAAATATAATTACACAAGTATTATGGAAGTTCCAAAATTAGATAAAATCGTAGTAAATATGGGTGTTGGAGACGCTGCACATAACAGTAAAATGTTAGAAGCTGCAATTGCAGACTTAGAAGCTATCACAGGACAAAAGCCAGTTGCTACAACTGCAAAAAAAGCTATTGCTGGATTTAAATTAAGAGAAGGTCAAGCAATCGGATGTAAAGTAACATTACGTGGAGAAAATATGTATAACTTCTTGGATAAATTAATTAGTATTACATTACCACGTGTTCGTGACTTTAGAGGAATTTCAAGTAAATCATTTGATGGAAGAGGTAATTATACATTAGGATTGACAGAACAATTAATTTTCTCAGAGATCGAATACGATAACGTTGTAAAAGTTCGTGGTATGGATATTGTATTTGTAACAACAGCTCATACGAACGAAGAAGCACATGACTTATTAAAAGGTTTCGGAATGCCTTTTAAGAAATAGTTATAGGAGGATATTATGGCTAAAAAAAGTATGATAGTAAAAGCTAGTCGTAAACCAAAGTACAAAGTAAGAGAATATACACGTTGTCAAAGATGTGGAAGACCTCATGCTGTACTTAGAAAATATGGGATTTGCCGTATTTGTTTTAGAGAATTAGCTTATAAAGGACAAATACCAGGGGTTACAAAATCTAGCTGGTAGTAGATGGGAGGATATATATGGTAACAGATCCAATCGCAGATATGCTTACAAGAATTCGTAATGCCAATCAAATGCGATACAAAGAAGTTGAAGTACCCGCTTCAAAAATGAAAACAGAAATTGCTAGAATTTTAAAGGAAACTGGATTTATTAGCGATTATAAAGTAGCAAAAAATGATAAATTTGATGTTATCACATTAGATTTAAAATATGGAGATAAAAAAGAACGCGTTATTACTGGATTAAAAAGAATATCAAAACCAGGATTGCGTGTATATGCTAAAGCTGAAGAAATCCCAAGTGTATTAAATGGACTTGGAATTGCCATCATTTCTACTTCAAAAGGAATTATGACTGATAAAGAAGCTAGAGAAAAATCATTAGGTGGAGAAGTTTTAGCTTATATTTGGTAGAAAGTTAGGAGGATTATTATGAGTCGTATAGGAAATAGAGTATTAACTATACCAGAGAATGTTACAGTATCTAAAGATGGTAATGTTGTTACAGTAAAAGGTCCTAAAGGCGAACTTTCTACTGAAATTAACAACCATATTGACATTAAAATAGATGGAAATGAATTGACAGTTACAAGAGAAAACGATAATTATAAAAGTTTTCATGGTACTGCAAACGCAAACATTAGTAATATGATTGAAGGAGTTACTAACGGATTTGAAAAAAATTTAGAATCTTTAGGAGTTGGATATCGTTTTGCTTTAAAAGGAAAGGACTTAGTAGTAACAGCTGGGTATTCTCACCCTGTTGAAGTAACAGTTCCAGAAGGAATTACATTGGAATGTCCAAGTAATACAGAACTTACAATCAAAGGAATCGACAAATGTTTAGTTGGTGAATTTGCAGCTAATGTTAGGAAGATAAGAGAACCAGAGCCTTATAAAGGTAAAGGTATTCGTTATAAAGATGAAATTGTTCGTCGTAAAGAAGGAAAGAAAGCATCTTAATATTTAAATAGTAAAGGAGAGTAATACTTATGATTAAAAAAGTATCTCGTAACGATGTACGTAAAGCTAGACATGCACGTGTAAGATCTAAAATAACAGGAACAGTAAATACTCCAAGATTAAATGTGTTTAGATCTAACGGAAACATTTTTGCACAAATCATCGATGATGAAGCATCTGTTACATTAGTAAGTGCATCTTCTATCGATAAAGAGTTGAAACTAGAAAATGGTGGAAATATTGAAGCAGCTACTAAAGTAGGAGAATTACTTGCCAAAAGAGCAAAAGATGCAAAAATAAAAACAGTTGTTTTTGATAGAGGTGGATACCTATATCATGGTCGTGTAAAAGCTTTAGCTGAAGCTGCTCGCGAAAATGGATTAGAATTCTAAAAGGAGGAAAACACATGGAAAATAGAAGAAGAGAACCAAGACCAAAACAATTCGAAGAAGAAGTAATTAATATTGGTCGTGTTACAAAAGTAACAAAAGGTGGTCGTCATTTCCGTTTCTCTGCTACTGTTGCTGTAGGAGATAGAAAAGGCCAAGTTGGACTTGGAACTGGAAAAGCAAATGAAGTACCAGATGCTATTAAGAAAGCTGTTGCTGCAGCTACTAAAAACGTGTCAAGGGTATCTGTTGTTGATGGAACTATCCCTCATGAAGCAATTGGTGTAAGAGGAGCTAGTAGAGTTATGTTAAAACCTGCTTCTAAAGGTACTGGAGTAAAAGCTGGTGGACCAGTCAGAGCAGTATTAGAACTTGCTGGTGTAAAAGATATCTTATCAAAGTCTCTTGGCTCAAATACAAAAATCAATATGGCATATGCAACCCTTAATGCACTTAAATCACAAAGAACAATAGAAGAAGTGGCACGTTTACGTGGCAAAAAAGTAGAGGAGATCAGATAGTATGAAGCTACATACAATGTATCCAAATCCAGGGGCAACAAAAGAACGTAAAATTGTTGGTCGTGGAACAAGCAGTGGACATGGAAAAACTGCTGGAAAAGGACATAAGGGACAAAATGCAAGAAGTGGAGGAGGAGTAAGACCTGGATTTGAAGGTGGACAATTACCTTTATTCCGTCGTTTACCAAAAAGGGGTTTTACAAATGCCAGATTTAAAACAGAATATGCTATTATTAATTTAGACGATTTAAATAAATTCGAAGATGGAGCAGTAATTACTCCAGAACTTTTAAAAGAGATGGGACTAGTTAAGAATCAATTAGATGGAATTAAAGTTTTAGGAAATGGTACATTAGAGAAAAAAGTAAATGTAAAAGCGCATAAGTTCTCTATTGTAGCAAAAGAGCAAATAGAAAAATTAGGTGGAAAAGCAGAGGTGATCTAAAATGTTTGCAACGATGAAGCAAATATTTAATCCCAAAAATAAAGACTTAAGAAAGAGAATTTATTTTACTTTCTTCTGTTTATTTATTTTTAAACTAGGAACAACTATTATCGTTCCGGGAGTAAACTCATCTGCATTTGATGCCGGAAAGTTAGGGTTCTTAGAACTCATTAATGCAATGGGTGGAGGAGCAATGGAGAAATTCTCTATCTTCTCATTAGGTGTAATGCCTTATATTACAGCATCTATTGTTATTCAATTATTACAGATGGATATTATTCCTTATTTGGCAGAGCTTTCTAAACAAGGAGGAACAGGAAGGGCAAAATTAAATCAAATTACAAGAGTGGTAGGAATTGCATTAGCATTTTTCCAAGGTTATTTATTCTCATTCTCTGTAATTAAGGGTGGAACACCACTTGATTATATGGAGTTTGCTCTTATTTTAACAGCTGGGACAGCATTCTTGCTTTGGTTAGGAGACCAAATTACTGCCAAAGGAATAGGAAATGGAATCTCATTAATTATTATGGCTGGTATTATTGCTAGTCTTCCAACAATGTTTGTTAGTGCATGGCAAAGTTTAATTGTAACGACTAGTACACAAGCACTTACATTAGGAATTGTAAAATTTGTGCTTCTAGTGGTTGTTTATTTAGCGATTGTTGTTGGCGTTGTATTTGAGCAAAGTGCTGAAAGAAGAGTGCCAATTCAATATGCAAATCGTTCTGTAAACAGTGTTGGAGCAAAAAATAGTTATATTCCATTTAAGCTTAATTCAGCTGGTGTAGTACCTGTTATTTTCGCATCTGCGTTATTATCGATACCTTCAATTATTGCGCAGTTTGTAAAAAAAGAAGGGTTTGTACTATTTGTGAATAAATGGTTAAATATGAGTAGCGGAACAGGATTAATTTTATATATTTTATTAATTATCGGTTTTGCATACTTTTATACATATTTACAATTAAAACCAAAAGAATTAGCAGAAAATTTAAATAAAAATGGGGGATTTATTCCTGGAGTACGCCCAGGCATTGATACAGAAAAATATGTAAGTGGAGTCTTAAATAAAATCACAATTGTGGGAGCTATCTTTTTAGCCTTCATAGCAGGACTTCCAATGGTATTTGGCTCTATATCAAGTTTACCAACAAGCGTACAACTAGGTGGAACAGGACTTTTGATTGTTGTTGGAGTAGCACTTGAAACTTACAAACAAATGGAAAGTCAGTTAGTAAGTCGCCAGTATAAGAGAGGAAGAAGAAGATAAGATGGAAAGTATTATCTTTATCGCTCCTCCAGCCGCAGGAAAAGGTACACAGTCAAAAATGCTTTGTGATACCTACCATATTCCTCATATTTCTACTGGAGATCTTCTTCGGGAGGCGTCTCTAGTAGAAGATGAAAGAGGAAAATATATTAAAGACCAAATCAGTAATGGAGCGTTGGTTAGTGATGATATTATTTTAGAATTACTTGAAGAACGCATACAAGAAAAAGATTGTAATAATGGTTATATTTTAGATGGCTTTCCTAGAAATATTGAGCAAGCCAAATCTTATGAAAGTATTCTAGAAAAGCTAAATAAAAAGTTAGGAATTGTAATTTATCTTGAAGTGGAGAAGGAACTTGCTTTTAAAAGAATCGAAGGCAGAGTCAGCTGTCCAAAATGCGGTTCTGTCTATAATACAATTATCGAAGAAGCTATGCCAAAACAGGAAGGTATTTGTGATCGATGTGGAAATCAGTTAACAAAAAGACAGGACGACAATCGCGAAACATTTAGTACTCGATATGATACATATTTAGATAAAACTAAACCGCTCATAGAGTATTATGAAAATAAAAATGTACTATATCGTGTTCAAAGCGGAACAAATAAAAATGAAACATTCAAAGATATCTCTCTTATTTTAGAAGGGAGAACTAAAATATGATTCCTATAAAAAGTGAAAGAGAAATAGAGCTTCTTAAAATTGCAGGAGAAATAACGGGAGATACACATAATTATTTAAAGCAGTTTATTAAACCTGGTATTACAACAAAAGAACTTGATACTTTAGCTTATGATTATATTGTAAGCAGAGGAGCTACTCCTTCATTTAAAAATTATGATGGTTTTCCAGGAAGTATTTGTACTTCTATCAATGATGAGGTAGTACATGGTATTCCAGGAAATCGAAAACTGAAAAATGGTGACATAATTTCTATTGATATCGGAGCATGTTATAAGGGTTATCATGGTGATTCTGCCTGGACTTATCCAGTTGGGAAAATAGATAACAACTTAAAAAGACTTCTAGAACAAACTGAAGAATCTTTATTTGCAGGACTTTCTGCGATTAAAGAAGGAGCACATGTTGGAGATATTGGAAACGCCGTAAGTGAAATCGCAAACAAATATCACTTAGGGGTAGTAAAAGAATTAATTGGTCATGGGGTTGGAAGTGATGTTCATGAAGAACCTGATGTGCCAAACTATGGAAAAAAGAATACTGGACCTATCTTGAAGGAAGGAATGGTCATTGCTGTAGAACCAATGCTAAATCTAGGAACACCACACATTTTCTTAGAAGATGACGATTGGACAATTATTACAGCAGATGGAAAACCTTCTGCACACTTTGAACATACTGTTCTAGTTACCAAAGATGGGTATCAAATTTTGACAAAGAGGTGATTAGATGGCAAAAACAGATGTAATCGAAGTTGAAGGTAAAGTATTAGAAGTATTACCAGGCGGAAAATTCAGAGTGGAATTAGAGAATAAACATATTATAATTGCCCACGTTTCTGGTAAAATCCGAATGAATTATATTCGCATTTTAGCAGGTGATAAAGTCACTGTGGAGATGTCACCATATGATTTAACATGTGGGCGCATAACCTATAGAAAGTAGGAGGGATTTAGATGAAAGTAAGACCATCAGTAAAAAAAATGTGCGAAAATTGCAAAATTATTAAACGTAAAGGAAAAGTACAAGTAATTTGTACAAATCCAAAACATAAACAAAGACAAGGGTAATATAGGAGGTGTTTTATGGCACGTATTAAAGGTGTAGATATACCAAATAATAAAAGAATTGAAATTGCTTTAACTTATATTTATGGTGTCGGAAGAAGCTTATCTAACACAATTCTAAAAGAAGCTAAAATTGACATTAATAAAAAAGCAGGAGATTTAACAAACGACGAATTAGTTGCTATTCGTGATGTTTTAAATAAATATCAAACAGAAGGAGATTTGCGTCGTGAAGTTAATATGAATATCAAGACTAAGATGGAAATCAATTCTTATGAGGGAACTCGTCATAAAAAAGGGTTACCAGTAAGAGGACAAAGAACAAACCGTAATGCAAGAACTCGTAAGGGTAAAGGAAAAGTAGTTGCTAATAAGAAAAAATAGGAATACGAATAAAGGAGGTTATATACATGGCTTATAAACCAAGAAAACGTAAAGTGAAAAAGAATGTGCCAGAAGGTAAAGCATTTATTCATTCTACTTTCAATAACACAATTGTAACAATTAGTGATAAAGATGGAAATGCGATTAGTTGGGCTTCAGCTGGGACATTAGGATTCAAAGGAAGTAAGAAATCAACTCCATTTGCAGCAGGTATGTCTGCAGAAGCAGCAGGAAAAGCGGCTGTAGAAATGGGTATGAAAAAAGTTGAAGTTTTCGTAAAAGGATTAGGATCTGGAAGAGAAACAGCAATTCGTTCGTTACAAACTGCTGGATTAGAGATTACTTCAATTTCTGATGTAACACCTATTCCACATAATGGATGTCGTCCACCAAAACGTCCACGTGGATAATGAAAGGGAGTGATTAAGTGTTAAACTTTGAAAAACCAATTTATAAAATAACGGAATACGTTGAAAATAATAATTTTGGAAAATTTGAATTAGAGCCTTTGGAAAGAGGATTTGGAACAACAATTGGTAATGCACTTAGAAGAGTTATGCTTTCTAGTATGCCGGGAAGCGCTATAGTAGCGGTTAAGATTGATGGAGTTATGCATGAATTTCAATCAATGGACGGAGTTGTAGAAGATGTAACAACTATTGTATTAAATCTTAAAAATGTAGTAGTAAAAAATCACTCTAATGAAGATAAAGTATTACATTTGTCAGTAAATGAAGAGAGAATTGTTACTGCTGCAGATATAGAAGCAGATGCAGATATTGAAATTATTAATCCAGATCAAGTAATTGCAACTTTATCAAAAGGCGGCAAACTTGATATGGAGATGATTGTGTCAAATGGACGTGGTTATGTTCCATCAAATGAAAATAAAAAATATGTGGAAGGTAATATAGGATATATTCCAATTGACGCTCTTTATTCACCAATTGAGAGAATTAGCTATGATGTAGATAATGCTCGTGTTGGACAAGATGCTAGTTATGATAAATTAATTATGAATGTAACAACAAACGGGTCAGTGCGCCCAGAAGAAGCGATGGCATTAGGAGCAAAAATTTTAATTGAACACTTAAATATTATTACTGACTTAAGCGAAATTGCTGATGTCACAGGAATTATGAATGCAAAACAAGAAGATAGCAAACTAAAGAAATTAGAAACTTCTATTGATGACTTGGATTTCTCTGTTCGTGCATACAATTGTTTAAAGAGAGCTGGAGTTAATACTTTAGGCGATTTAACAGAAAAATCAGAATTAGAAATGATGAAAATCCGTAATCTTGGTAAAAAATCTTTAAAAGAAGTTATGGATAAAATTAAAGATATGGGACTTAGATTCCGTGATGAAGATTAATAGTTAGGAGGAATAATATGGCTTATAGAAAATTAGGACGTACTAATAAACATAGAAGAAGCATGCTTGCTAACCTAACAAAAGACCTAATCATGAATGAAAGCATTAAAACAACAGAACCTAGAGCCAAAGAAGTTCGTAAGTTTGTTGATAAGATGATTACATATGGTAAAGATGGTTCATTAGTTGCAAGAAGAAAAGCATTAGCATTCTTACAAAATGATAATACTGCTGTAAAGAAAGTATTTGACGTTTTAGCACCTCGTTACGCTAATCGTAATGGTGGATATACAAGAATTTTAAAATTAGGAGAACGTAGAGGGGACGATGCGTTGGAAGTAATTTTAGAGTTAGTTGAGGAAGATGCAAAATAAGCATCTTTTTTTGTGTATTAAAATCTCTTTTCTTATGATATAATATTGAATAGAATAGGGGTGCAGGAATGAAAAATAAGGCAGTGGTAATTTTAAAACTTATGACAACTTTAGTTATTATCTTAATTGGGATTATGATATGGTTATTTCTAAATCAATCAAAAGAAGAAAAAAAGATTCCGCCAAAAGAGCCAGAAATCAAAGAGGAAAAATTAGATATTAATAGTGAACTTGTGAAAAATCTTCCTTATCCAAGGATGAATAATGGATGTAATAAAATAGGTAATCTTGGAAGATATGATGAGAATAAACTGAAAGTAGAAGAAATTGAGCTTTCTGAAAAAATAGATACAGCATATAAAAAGTTATCTACATCATCAAATAATGCTATTTCATCGAATGATATGAGACAATACGTTAAAAGATATTGGGGTGAGATAGAAGAATATAAAGATTTCACTTTTTCAATTAATGATACAAATTATACATATGATGAAGAAGAAAAGATTTATAATATTGAGATTGGAGATGAAAATAGTAACTGTGAAGAAACCAATTATGTGAAGCGCTTCCAACCAATTATTATGACTGCAATGAAGAAGGAAAAGCAAATTATAGTAGATCATGTAATTCTTTATTATATTGAAGATTCTAGTAATGAAAGTAATGTTGTTTATCACATATATCAAGATAAAGAATTTACGATTTATCTTGAAACGATACCAGAAATAAAAGAAAATTTAAATAAAAGTGCCTCAAAATATCAGTCCAAACTGGAGCAATACACTTTTGTATTTAAAGAAGGGCAGAATGGAGATTATCATTTTATAGAAGGCAATAAAAAAAATACAGTGAATAGTCTTAACGAAATAGAGGTTTCAGAAGAGCTGCTTAAAGATATAAATATGTTGATATTAGAAAGTGATTGTATTGATTTTACAGAAGAACATATATATCAAAAAGAGAAATTTTCAATAGAGAGCATAAGTGTATCGGATCGTTTGTTATTAGCACTTTCTCATGCTTATAAGAATGATCAACTTAATAAAGTGGGACAAGAATTAAACGATAAAAAGGAGTATTTATTTACAGAAAAAGAAATAAAAGATATTTATAAAGATTTCTGGGGAGAAGAATTGAAATCAGAATTAGAAGAATTTAAAAGATATAATTTTGAAGGAGTCATAGAAGAAGAACAATATCGTTTTATTATACATTTAGAGAGAAGTATTTGTCTGGATACCAGAAAATATGTAGAAACGAAATTGGAGCATATATATGAAAAAGAAGATACCCTTTATTTAGATTATAAGATTCGCTTTATAGATAAAAATGGAAATCGCTTAGATATTTACCAAAATAATGATTATAAAGTACCTTTAGAAAAAAATATTAAGAGTACCAATATATTAGAAGAATATTGGGACTTGGAATATGTTACTTATCGTTATGTTTTTAAGAAACATGAGAATGGAAAATATTATTTTTTGGAAGGACTTTACATTTAAGACTACATTTGTAGCCTTTTTTTTAAAATTTGATTAATGAATTTTAAATATTAAAAAAAATTATAATGCAAATTCTATATTTCTATCATTTGCTTTCATATGTAAGTCTTGATATAGTTTATTTGAGGTGATAAAATGAGAAGAAAAACAAAAGTCTTTTTTTTAAATAATATAGAACTTTTAGAAAGATTTTTAGAATGTCTGTGGAAAAGTCCGCTTAAGGTAATAGAAAGAAAAATTTATCCACAGGAAAGAGATTTCACTATTGACTTTATAATCAATAAGTTAGAAATAATTCGTATGAAAGGAAGAATTGAACAAAATAAAGATAATATTATAATAAGATTGAAATATACTTCCCATTATAATCAGGATTTTGAACATTATGAAGCTTGTTTATTTTTGTCTTTTTGTTATAAGTGTCCAGAAGAATTAGAATTATGTAATCAATATGGTTTATATAAAAAAGAAGATATAAGAAAAATAGAATCATCGCAGAATGTGGAACAGATTTATAATTATCAGAAAAAAAGAAATTTATTAGGAGATAACCAAATTTTTATTTTTAATATGAAACGTATTGGAGATCATTGTTGTGATAAAGTATTGAATCAAATATTGCAAGAATTTGATAGAGCCTTTAAAAGTGTATATTATTAAGTTATGAGTTCCTTTCTTGCTTTATAAAAATATTTATATTATAATTTATTTGGTGATAATATGAACTTTAAAAATAAAGATATGTTTGGAAACCAGGTATTCCAACAACAAGTTAACTTTAATCAAAATTCTTCTTTGCAGAATTCAGTTGCAAATTTAAAAGCGATGTCTATTGATCCAACAAAAAAGAATGAAGTTCTTAGTTCTTTAAGTCGGTTTCAAGGGCAAATGAATCCAAATGATTATAATGAAATCTTGTCAAATGTAAAAAGTGTAAACAATAATAATTTCTTTGAGGAAACTAGGTCTCTAGAACCCAAAAAAGAGATTAGCGAACAGGACTATCAACGAACAGTTTCCGATTTAAAACGATTAGAACATGAAGTGAGGTTTAAATAATATGCTTAGAATGAGTAATAATTGGAATGAGTTTAAATGCTTGGATGCAGGAAATGGGGAAAAATTGGAAAACTGGAATGGGATTATTTTAAGACGACCAGATCCTCAAGCTATATGGACAGTTGATAAGGATATTGATATATGGAAGAAAATAGATGGACAATATTTTAGAAGTAATAAAGGTGGGGGAGAATGGAAATTTTTTAAGTCTCTTCCAGAATATTGGACAATCAATTACAAAGGTCTAACTTTTAAAATTAGTCCTACAAATTTTAAACATACTGGCTTATTTCCAGAGCAAGCAGTAAATTGGGATTTTATGATGGATAAGATAAAAAATAGTAATCGTAAAATAAAAGTTCTTAATTTATTTGCATATACAGGTGGAGCCACGATAGCTTGCTCAAAAGCTGGGGCAGATGTAGTTCATGTAGATGCTTCTAGAGGTATGACAGAATGGGCAAAAGAAAATATGAGATTATCAGGTTTGGAAAACAACTTTATTCGTTTTATTGTGGATGACTGTTTAAAATTTGTAGAAAGAGAATATCGTCGTGGAAATAAATATGATGCAATCGTAATGGACCCACCTAGTTATGGAAGAGGGCCAAACGGAGAAGTTTGGAAATTTGAAGATAGTATTTATACACTAATCAATGCTTGTATAAAAATTCTAAGTGATCAGCCTTTATTTTTATTGATTAATTCATATACAACTGGAATATCAAGTATTGTTTTAGAAAATATATTGAAAACAACTTTGCTACCTCTTTATCCAAATGGTAAAGTAGATGCTGGAGAGGTAGGATTACCAGTAGAAAAAAACAATTTGATATTACCTTGTGGAATATATGGAAGATGGCAAAGTAATGATTAATATTATTTATGAGGATAATCATTTGTTGGTTGTAGAAAAACCTGTTAACATATTAGTGCAATCAGATAACACTCGTGATAAAGATTTATTAACTATATTAAAAGAAGATATTAAAAAAAGATATCAGAAACCTGGAAATGTCTATTTAGGTTTAGTTCATCGCTTGGATAGACCAGTAGGCGGAGTTATGGTGTTTGCCAAAACGAGCAAAGCAGCTGCAAGATTATCAGAACAAATAAGAAAACATCAAATGCAAAAAGGATATTATGCAGTAGTAGAAGGAATTATAGATAAAGAAGAAGGATGTTTAGTTGATTATTTAAAAAAAGATGAGAAACTTAATAAGGTATTTGTTGATAGTGAAGGAAAAGAAGCAATTTTGAATTATAAGGTTCTGAATAGGCAGGGGAAATATAGCCTTGTAGAAATTGATTTAAAAACTGGAAGAAGTCATCAAATAAGAGTTCAGTTTGCTAGCAGAAATCATCCTCTCTATGGGGATCAGAAATATAATCAACATAGTAAGATAGGAGAACAAATTGCTCTATATTCTTATAAATTATCTTTTTACCATCCAATAACAAAGGAGAAATTATTATTTTTAGGAGAACCGTCAAACAGGTTTCCTTGGAGTTTATTTTTTAATAGCAAAAGGTAATTTTCAATGTGATGTTTTTGTGAAAAAACGATTGTTAATTTAATATAAATATGATAATATGGAATTAACAAAGGAGTGTGTAGTGTGGAAAAGGAAGTCCAAGAAAAAGAGAAAAAAAGTTCATCTAAGGAAAAAGAAGAGAAAAATGCTAAAGTAAAAAAGACAGAAAATATAGAAGAGAAAAATAGTAAAAGTAAAATTACGGAGGAAGTAAATTCTAATGATAAGCAACCTAAAAAATTGAAAAAGAAAATAGAAACAAGAAAATTAGTCATTATAATTGTTGCTATTGCTAGTATTTTGATTATTTCAGTAATTGGTATTTTTATATTGTCACATAGGAATTGGGATGCAGCTAAATTAATGAGAAAATTAAAGTCAGAGATGTCGTCTTCAATTACAAATTATACTATTTATACAAAAGATACAGATGTGAATCATCTATTGGGAGATTCTAATGAATATATTTCAAAGGTAAGTTGGAATGATAAACGTATTGTATTAAATGAAAATGAAGATTATGCTGGAACAATTGAAGTTTTTAGAAATTCAAAAGATGCTCAAATGAGAAAATGGTATTATGAAGAAGTGAAAAAACAGTGTAAAAATTATTTTAAAGAAGAAATTTATGGAAGATTGGCAGAAGAGATATGTGCTGATGAGCAATATTCTTATTTAAATGGAAATGTGTATGTTAGATTTAGTTCTTCATTTACAAAAGGTCAAATAGAAGACTACGAAGAAAAATTAGAAAGTATATTTTCTAATTATAAACAGACAAACAAAAAAGTTTCAAGTGAAAAACAACTGGAAAACATAAAAAAACAAAAACAATCAAAAATAAAAGAAGAATATGGAACAAAAGTTTCTACATTCAATGAAAAATTAGATTTATTAGCCAAAGAATTAGAGAATGACATGGAGGAGCTATTAAATTCTGTTGATGAAAAAAAATATACAGAAGTTAAAGCAGATTACGAAGAACTAAAGAACCTTGCATATTATAAGGAAAAAGTTCCAAGTTGGGAAGCAAAAATAAAAGAAATCGAAAATAAAATTATTGAGAAAAAAGAAGGTTATGCTTCAACTATTACAACTAAATTAACTGAAATATCAAGCAGTTTGGATGCAGAAGCATTGAAACAACTAGAAGAAGAAATAAATGGCATAAAGGATACATATTATGATAATCATAAGATAAATTGGAATCAAACAATAACTTCAATTAAAACAAATATCGAAGCGAAAAAAGAAAGTGATTATAAAAACTCATGTCAAACTTATAATTATCAAGAAATTTCAAGATATCCAGAACAGTATAGTCAAAAGAGAGCTCGCTTTTTTGGAAAAGTAGTGCAAGTTATACCATCTTCTTATAGTAAAATTTTAAGGGTTAATGTTTCTTGTGAAAAATACAAATATATTAGTGGTTATTCTTGCTCTGATACAGTATATGTAACATATTATGGAGACACAAGAGTATTAGAAAATGATATGATAAATATGTGGGGAGTTTTAACAGGAACAAAAACATATACAACGGTAATAGGAAATGCTCTTACAATACCAGCATTTACTGCAGAATATATTACGATTCAATAAAGTAAAAAGATAGAATTTTAGATTTATCTCAAATTCTATCTTTTCTATTACTTAAAAATTTTTAGAATAATAAAGGAATATATATGAATATATTTTTATAGGTGATAAAATGGTAAAATATAAGTTAGGAATGATTATTTTATTATTACTATGTCTATGTAGTTTTAACTTCGTAAAAGCGGAAGAAAAGTCCAAAGTTTTGCACAATAAAATAATTTATTTGGATCCTGGACACGGAGGCGCAGATCCAGGAGCGTTATATAAAAATATAGAAGAGCAAGCAATTAACTTAAAAATTGCCCAAAAACTAAAACAAAAATTAGAGGATATAGGAGTAACTGTATATTTAACCAGAGATGGTGATTATGACTTATCAGTACCATATGCTGTAAATAGGAAGCGTAGTGACTTATCGAGAAGAGCTAATATTATAAATCGTTCCAATTGTGATTTATATTTATCAATTCATTTGAATGCTGAAACATCCAGTAGTTGGCATGGAGCCGAGGCTTATTATGATGATGTAAATTCTGAAAATGAAAAAATTGCCAAAATAATGCAAGAAGAATTTAAAAAAAGTTTAGATTCAAAACGGGATTATAAAAAAACTGATTCTATGTATTTACACAAACGAGTTAAGCGTCCTGGCGTACTTTTAGAGGTCGGCTTTTTAAGTAATCCTAATGACCGCTATTTATTAACACAAGATTGGTATCAAGAAAAAGTGGCCAATTCAATTTTAAATGGAATTATTAAGTATTTTTCCTAATTTAAAGATATTGTGAGTAATTATTAAAAAATATATTAGTATTTTAATAATTACTTTTTTTCTGATAGAAAATAAAAATTTAACTCATAAAAAGAACAAAAATATTGGAATTGATGAGGAGAGAAAGCTTTAAAAAATCACACGAAAATCCCATAAAAAAAACATATTTATTTCATAAATAGTATGGTATAATGAATACTAGGTGGTAATATGGGTGGCAAGATATTTAAAACCTTGGATGAACAAATAGAAATCTTAAAGTCAAAAGGATTGATAGTTGAAGATTTGGATAAGGCAAAAGAAATCTTATTCCGTGAAAATTACTTTTTTATCAGCGGGTATAGACACTTATTTATGCGTTCAATCAAAGAAAATAGATTTATTGATGGAACAACATTTGATGAACTTTATGCAATGTTTTTATTTGACAGAAAAATACGAAATATTATGTTTAAATATTTATTAATAATTGAGAATAATATAAAATCAATTATTAGTTATACATTATCGAAAAAATATGGTTTTAAAGAAAAAGACTATTTAGATCCAAAAAACTTTACACAAGACAATTTAAAAGTAAGGCAGGTCCATGATGTTTTAAATAAAATGAAAAGGCAAATCCGAGTAAATGGAAAGCAACACGCTGCCACCATGCATTATCTTAGTAACTATGGTTATATTCCGATGTGGATTTTAGTCAAAGTATTATCATTTGGAATAGTTTCTGAATTATATTGTATACTAAAAGCAGAAGATCAAGAGATTATAGCAGATATATATCATATAGATATTGAGTCTTTAACGATATATCTGGCTCTTCTTTCTAATTTTAGAAATTTATGTGCGCATGAGGATATTTTGTATGATCATAGAACACAAAGGGTAATTCCAAATAATAAATATCATGATATGTTAGATATTAGTCAAACAAAAGATGAGTATGATTTTGGTAAGAATGACTTATATGCACTTATTATTATTATGAAACAAATGCTTAGAGAAGATGAATTTAGGGAATTGATTTATGAATTAGGTTATGAGATTGATGTGTTAGATGGTAAGATAGAAGTATTACCGTTAAATACAATCTTAAATAGAATAGGTTTCCCAGATAATTGGAGAGATATTGTTGATATGGATTAAGGAGGAAAAATGAAACAAAAAATAGTTTATATAGTTGTAGTTATATTGTCATTTTTTATAGGTATTTCTGGGACTTTAGTAGTCACACAGCTTTTTCCTTTAAAAATGGAAGCAGTAGAAAAGACTGTAAAAACAGTTTCTATTACAGAAGCGGATTCAATCAAAGAAGCTGTTTATAAAATTTATAATGCAGTTGTAGTAATAGAATCTTATAGAAATGGAAGGCAAACTGGGAGTGGAAGCGGATTTGTTTATAAGAAAAATAATCAAGAAGGATTCGTTATAACTAACCATCATGTAATAGAAGGGGCGACTTCTGTGAAAGTAGTCAATATGGAAGGGGAATCCGTGGAAGCAAAGGTTCTAGGAAGTGATGAATATGCAGATATAGCGGTTCTTTCAATGGATATTAGTGGGGTTATGGATGTGGCAGAAATAGGGGATAGTAGCAAATTGGAGTTAGGAGATACATTATTTACAGTTGGAACTCCAGTAGGAAACGCTTATAGAGGAACAGTTACAAAAGGTATTCTATCTGGGAAAGATAGGACTGTCTCTGTAGAGTCTTCAAGTGGAAATGGCAGCTATATGATGTCAGTATTACAAACAGATGCAGCAATTAATCCAGGAAATAGTGGTGGACCTCTTGTAAATATTAATGGTGAAGTAATAGGAGTAAACTCTTTAAAATTGGTAGAAGATGAGATTGAAGGAATGGGTTTTGCTATCCCGATTGAATTAGTGATGGCTTCTGTCGAAAAATTGGAAAAGGGCGAGAAGATAGAACGACCAGTAGTTGGAGTTAGCTTACTTGATGTAAGTAATAGTTATGCTTTGTATAGAAATAGAATTACTTTACATAAAAGTATTACTTATGGAGCAGTTATTATAAATGTAGAACCTAATTCGGTGGCAGAAAAAGCAGGATTACAACAAGGAGATGTTATTTTAAAAGTAAATGAAAATAAAATTGAAGATGTAGCGCATTTTAGATACAATTTGTATAAATATAGTATTGGAGATAAAATAAAAGTAATTTATAACAGAAATGGAGAAGAAAAAGAAACAACATTGACATTAAATCAAAAAGCAGAGTAAAAGCTCTGCTTTTTAGATTTACTTATTTTTACTTTTTTGTTATAATAAAAATAATAATAGAGGATTGGTGAAATTCATGGAGCGAGAGAATTACTTAAAAGAACAAATAGATTCTTATATTGACCAGTTAGACTTATTGGGAATGCAAGAAACAATAGACGCAGAACGTATTGATAAAGTTGTAGCTAGAGTAAAAGAATTAGCCACAGAATATATTAGTCTGTTAGATGGCAGAGTTGAAAGTCAAATTCAAGGAATAGAAAAGAGATTTGCAGTAACTTTAGAAGAAGAATTAGAAAAAAGAAATCAAATTTATACAGTTGTCAATCAAAAGCTTCAAGAAATTCTAGCAATGTTTTCTGATGTTAAAAAAATAGAAGTAGCATCAGATCTTTGGTCATATATTAGTGAAAAGATAGATATATCAGAAAATCAAGTCCATGAATATGAAAGTGATATTAAATTAGTAGAAGAACAATTTGATAAAATAAAAGCAGCAGAACAAAGGGAAGCAGAATTGAATGAAGAGAGAACACAAGCTTATGTGAAAAAAACGAATTTAAGAAATGCACAGCTATCATTTGAAACTTTAAATGAGGAAATTCTAGAAGTTTACTCTAGAATTCTAAAAGAAGGAAATGCAAGTCAACTTGATTTTCAAAACATAAAGGCTAAAGAGAAAGCTTTGAAAAAGCGCCAAAATCAATTACTAGAAAATCTAGAATTGGCACGTAGCGCAAAAGATGCTGAGGGTTATGTAGCAACTTATGAAGCACGTGTTAAAAAAAATGAACTAGAGTTAGATAAAGTGGCAGAACAAACATTTCTTCATTTATTAGGAAAGATGATGCAATCACCAGTTGATAGTTATGAGTCATTAGAGAAAAGAACAAAAATAGTACAAGGAATAGTAAGTTCTCGTATTTCTAAAGTCGAACAGTTATACCAAGAAGGCGTGATTGAAAACGGAGAATATGAGACATTAGCTTCAAGAATTGATCACAGTAGGATATATAGACAGTTATCCGATTTAGCAGAACTAGAGAAAAATGAGGAACTGATAATCTCGATTGAAGAACAGTTACAACATACAAGAGATGAAGTAAAAGGAAAAGAAGATCTAGAATTAATTTTCGCAGAGCGTGCAAAGGAAAGAGGAAGAATCGCAATTGTACCAGAGGCACCAGAAATTTTATTTGAGGACGAGCAAGTTAATAGAGACAGAAAAAGAAGACGACAAATTATATCTATTGAGCCTGCTAAAAAAAGCTTGTTAGAAAAATTAGGAAAAGCGAAAGATTCGTTACTTTCGACTTTAAGAACGATCGGAAATATTCCAGGAAAGATAAAAGAACAAATAGAGAAAATGATAGAAGTCCCTGTAAAATATAAGCCAACGATTGGAGATCAAATTGAATTAAGAGAAAAAGCTGTTATTTACTCTAACCCTATGGATATAGTGGAAGAAAAGGGCAGAAAAGAAGCAAAAGAGGTTAGTTTAATTGGAACTAAATTATTTGTCACACGAGGTGCAATTTTAGATCATACTGGAACTCCGATTTATATTACGACAGAGTATGGAGTTGATTTAGAAACAGTTGCTAAAAATATGAATTTGTCAGAAGGAACATATAATATTGTTTTAGGATGTTCTATAGGAGATGCAGACGGAAAGTTTATTGCTGTAACAGATGATAAATTAAATGCAGATATTGAAAAAGGGTGGATTAATGCAGCAGATGCAAATATAATGGTTCTATGTCAATTAAATGAAGAACAGAAAAAGGGAGGAATAAAAAAATGATGAATATTGAACTTCATACCGTTCTGACCTTAGATGATAATGAAAAGTATATTGTTGTTGCAAAAGCCGAATACGATGGAAATGCATATGATTATTTGCTTCAACTTTCTGCAGATGGAGAAGATGTAACTGAACAGGTAGCTGTTGTAAAAGAAGAAAAAGAAGATAATCGTTTATATATTGTAGAAGTAAATGATAAAAATGAATTAGATAAATTAGCGCCTTTATTTTGCAAACAATTAGAAGATTTACATTAAAAAAAACTTTTGATTTTTATCAAAGGTTTTTTAATACAACTCAGGACAAGTTCCAGCAGCTGGTCTGTAAAAACAATGATTTTTATATCTACCTGAGTTTTCTTGATCCCACCAAGTTGCTTTACACGCGGCCCCACTGCTTGGAGCGTAAAACCAAAGTGCATGTGTTGCTGGATGATAGTATTCTCCTCTTAAAACTCTATCCGCCAGATTTTTTTCTTGAGTTGTAGGATTACTAAAAAATAAAGGACTATTTTTTCCCTCGAATCCTCCTGGAGTTTGATATATCATTTTTGATATTGTTGTAATATCCTTAAAAGTAAGACAATTCCCTAAAACCCTATTTACTCCTACGTTTCCAACCATAAGCATTCCTAGATTGCCTTCGCCTACAGCTTCAGCGCGCATAAGTCTAGCTAGTAAATCTCTTTCTTTTGTAGTATATTTTATTACTCCCATATAATCACCTAATTTACTATATGCTTTCTTTACATAATATCTACATTTGTTTTGGATGTTTTAATAAAATATTACCTATGATTGTTTAAAATACTAAAATGATTATTGTACTTTATTATAATTTATGATATAATTTATTTGTCTTTTGATTTAGGGGTATAGTTCAATGGTAGAATAACGGTCTCCAAAACCGCTGATGTGGGTTCAACTCCTGCTACCCCTGCCAAATGCAAATACACTCCAAAAAGTGGAGTTAAAATATGTAAAAAGCCGTGGAAATAAAAGGAAAATCCACGGTTTTTGTTTTTACTAAAAAAGGTGTAAAAAATGGAGATTTTTAGTGAAAAATTTATAAAATCAGAAGAATTAGAAAAAAGGATAAGAACTACGTGTAGTTTTAATAATGCTAAGTGTGAGTTTAGGCAAGGTAGAATTCTTTATATAGGTGGTACTAATATTAGTTTTATAGAACCTCATAAAGTAGATGTTACTATAAAGGGTAAGAAACTAATACTAATATATTTTGATAGGAAAAATTTATTTTTATATAATAGAACAATGCCTATCACGATAAAGCAGTTTGATACTCTACTTAAAAGTATTAAGAAAGAACTAGCATAGTTTATTAATCCTTTTGCTTTTATTGTAAGCATAGCTATTTTATGGTAAAATATAAGCATATAAAAGCAATTTTAATAGGAGTTAATGTGTATGAATGATATAGATAAGAAGAGCTTAGGGAATGCAAAAGAATTATTTTCAAGTGGTACTATTGATAGTGTTGAAATTGGTACTACAAAAGGGTTACAACAAATTCATAAATATTTATTTGATGGGTTATATGATTTTGCAGGTATTATTAGAAAAGAAAACATTTCTAAAGGAAATTTTAGATTTGGAAACTCCTTATATTTAAAAGAAATGCTAAATAAAATTGAAACTATGAGTGAGAATACTTTAGATGAAATAATTGATAAGTATGTTGAAATGAATATCGCTCATCCATTTTTAGAGGGTAATGGCAGGAGTACTAGAATATGGTTAGATTTAATATTAAAGAAGAATTTAAATAGAATTGTGAATTGGGAAAATATAGATAAGAAATTGTATCTACAAGCTATGGAGAGAAGTCCTATTAATACATTAGAAATTAAAACTTTAATTGAAAATAATTTAACAGAGGATATGAGTTTGGAGAGCTTTTTTAAAGGAATAGAAACTTCATATTATTATGAAACTAATGAATAGCAAGTGTAATTAAAGGTGTGAATAGCATCTTTTTTTTAATGCTTTAGATAAGAAATTTAAAAAATTTTTAAAAAATTTAGCAAAAATCACTCAAAACGGTTGAGAAATCCGTACTTATATAGTAGAGATTTTTTTTTACTCGGAAAATCTAATGTATTTGCTTATACATAGTAAGGAGTGGTTTAAATGTCAAAAAGAGTAGCAAAGATGAGTAAAATCGATATTAACCATAAGTTTTACGATCAAGAAGAAGCTTGTAAGTATGCTAAGAGATTAGTAAAAGCTATCGATTTTATATGTAAAAAGGGAAAATATAAGTGTAGTGGTGTTATTAGTGCTAGTAATATAATAGGAAAAGCAGTTGTTGATTATTATTACGAGAGAACGGGAAACGTGGGAAAACCTAAGATTATTCGTGAAGTTATAACAGATGATGAAAAAATTAAAGAATTAAATTATGGGAATTTAGGAGAAAGTGGAGAATTAGGAAATGTTTATGTTGGATGGCATTTACACGTTCTAATATTATCTTATCCTGGAGAAACTGTTAGATTAAAGATTAAAAAATACATTAATAAAAATTGGAAAAACATACCTAAGTTTTATCCAAGTACTATTACTCCAGAAGAATTAGATGAAATTATAAAAAAGAAGCAACAAGAAAATGAGAGAAAGAAAATGTTTGGAGTTGCAGATGAAAATCAAGAGAAACAAGAAAAAAATAAAGAAGAAAAGAAAGTTTATGGCAAAGATTGTGATACTGGATATGCAGAATATATGTTTCAACAATCCGAAAATTTATTCTTTATTGATGTTGATTACTCTATCCCATCTAAAAAGGAACAACAAGAGTTTGATAGGAAATGTAAAACAGGTATTGATTTTATAGAGTATGCTAACTTCTCTAATCGTTTAGAGGGAAAAGATACTTATATGAGTTTTAAAAAACTTTTTGAAGAGCGTTTAAGGCTTAATACTTTATTTCACTACGGTTCTTTTTCTCGTGCTGAAAAATCGAAAGAAGAAAAGCGATATAATGAAATGCTTGATTATTATAAACCTTTTCATGAGAATTACACTAAAAAATTTGAGGAAGAAAAGAAAAAGCGTAGAGATGAAATAATCAAGAGAAATATAGAGAAACGGAATAATCGGTACTTAGGGTAATTAAGATTAGAAAATCTTGTTATTCTAAAAGTAGATTATAGTTAGATTTTATAAGGGTTAATCATCTAAAATTTAATTCTAATAAACTACTATATAATTAACACTATTACTACTCTATAAAAAAATAATAAATATCACATCACAAATTCATCTATAATTTTTAAAATTATAGATAAAAAATCAACTTCATCAAGAATTTTTATAGGAAATGTTGGTTTTAAACGTATTAAAATAATAGAAAGAAGATGGTTAAATTTGAAAAATGAAAATAAATGTAATGAAATGAGGAATTATTTAATTGATAATGTACTTATGAAAGCTCACTACTCTGCTACTAGTAAAGGAGATACAAAGGCAACTACTATAATAGAGGGTACTATCAATGAGTTATATAAGATACATACTCCTAAAGGTGTTATTAATTTTTTTAATAATATAGTTAAATGTAATACTTCAAAATTAAAATGGGTATCTAAGTATTTAAAAAATAGAAAGATACTACGTTTAGAAGATGTAAAAAGAAATTTTGATAAAAAGTTTAATAGTAAATGGGTAAATAAGTAAAAAGGTTAGAGATTTTTAACTTTTTTATTTTTAATAAGTTATAATCTTCTCTTATTCAGTACATATTTAAGTATTTTAGAGAGTTTTTAGTAAATTAATGTAATTATGTTGATTAACTAGAAACTCTCTTTATTTCTATGTTTTTGAGCGAATTTAGTTGATACAAATAAAAAAGATAATTACTTTTTCGTAAATATCTTAAATTATTTATTTAACCAGTTATCAACTATATCGTGAACTTCATCTGCAACGTCTTCAAGTGCTGGTAATCCGTGTGTTTTTAGTTTAGCATAGAAATTTAAACCTGCTATACTTTGGTATTTGGTTAATATATCAAAATGACCGATAAAATCTTTTACCATTGTCTTTTCAAAAAGTTTATTTCTTACTTTGTTAGTAGAAGTTCTTATTTTTTCATCATCACATTTTAATATTATCGAAAAGACTTTTTCATCTAAAAGATTTTGAATTTTTTTTATTATCTCTTCTTCACTCATTTGTATCACCTCACTACTTCTTGTTAATAGTTATTTCTATGTTATGAACTTTACAGATTAATTTTAATGTTTCTGTATAGTATCTACACTTACCAGCTTCATAATCTTGTATAGTTCTTTTTTTCTTATTAATTGTTTTTGCGAATTCTTCTTGAGTAAGTCCAGTCCATTCACGAATAATACGTATAACATCTTTAGGTTCATAATCATTGAAATTTAATTTCATATCTACACTCCTTTGTAAATATCGTAAATTATCGACTTTAAACTCGTTGACAATTATATCATTTAAGTGGTAAAATTAGTTGAAAAAGCACGTTATTGACGTGCCGTAAGGTTGTGCTTGTAGATATGGAGGTGATTGATTGTGAATACAGATTTTGATATTAATTTAGTTTTAGATGAACTAAGGAAAAGAAATAAGATTTTTCGTAATGAAGATGATTTAAAGCAAAAGTTACGTGATGTTATTCGAGATATGTATGAAAATACAAGAATAGAAACTGAATATCGTTCTCCTTTTGATGTTAGAAAGAGTATTGATATTGTACTAATTAGAGATAATGAGTACTATCCTATTGAATTAAAGTATAAGAAACTTGCTTTTAAAGGAATAGTAGATAATATTGAATATAATTTATCTACTGATAATGCTCAAAATGAAAATTGTTATTCTGCTTTAAAAGATGTTGAAAGAATTGAAAAATTTAGAGATAATGAACCATTATTTAAAAAAGGTTATACAATATTCTTAACAAACGATTTATCTTATTTGAATGTACCGAGAGAAAATGCAGAGTATAAAGAGTTTTCTATTCACGAAAACGTAGTAAAAACTGGTACTTTAAATTGGAATAGAGAAACACCTAAAAAAGGTTATGAAGAACCTATAACATTAAAAGGATCTTATACTATGAATTGGAAAGAATTTAGTAAAATAAATGATGAAAAAGCAGGTACTTTTATGTATCTAGTAAATGAAATAGATAAGTAACTGGTTTTTGGCTAGTTTTCTTATCTATTTTTCATTATAATTATTAATAATTTAAAGGAGTGAGATATAAATATGGGATATATAGGGAAAGATGGGAAAGTATATGATACTTGGGGGCAACGAAGTGAGGCAGACGCAAGGTATGACCAACATCAAGAGCAAAAAAGTTTATTAGAAGAACAAAATCGGTTAATAGCACAACAAAATCAAATTAACGAAAAAAATAGATTAAATGAAATGATAGCTCAATATAAGCAAATGGAACACGAAGAAGAAATGCGAATTTTAAAGTTATGTGATGATGTTGGGATTACTAAAGAGGCTATTGATAGTTTTAGAGATTACTTATTTACACCACCTAAAGAGTTACAGAAACTTAAAGAAGATATTGATTTAAAATATTATAATCTTGATGAACAAATACAAGATGCAAAAATTTATTTATCTAAAGATGATGAATTGATTATTAGTCGTTATTATGAAGTGTTTTCGCGAATTAGAAAGTTAAAAAAGCAACTATCTGAGGAACAAAAGATTAAAATAAGAACAGAATTTGAGGAAAAAATTCAAAATCCAGATGAATATGAGAAAGAATTAAAAGAAATGAATATTTACGATGATGTTATTAATGAAAAAAATAGTAGTAAATGTATAACAGGTCTTATTATAAGCTCTATTATTTTGGCGGTAATATATTTAGTTATATTTGCTAGTGCTAATTCAAGTAGCAGTGATGATGGTTTGCTTGTTACAGTAATTATTCTAAATATTCCTACAACAATATTTTGGGTTTATTATGTATGTAAATGTAAAAATCTTTTTAAAAGTGGTATACGAAACGAAAGTAGAAAATATATCGAGTCGAAGTTAGATGATTTAATATACTTAGAAACTTTAAAACTAAATAAAATCAAACCAAAAGAAGTTTTAAAAAATCATATAGAAGAAATGGAAAAAGACTTAAATAATTTTAATGCTAATTTTACTGAATATTATAATAATACGACCGATAAATGGAATGATTTTATAGAATTTAGAAAAAATCATTACAATAGTAAAGTTGAGAAATTATTAATTGATGTTGGAATAAAAGAAACTGTATTAAATTTAAATTTAGAATATCCAAAAATAAATGTTAATAATAAGATAAAAGATGGTAGTGTTGAAGATTATATAGCTTATTTTGATGAATTACAAAACTAGAAATAGATAATTTATTAGTTATTAGCTAGTTTTCTTATCTATTTTTCTTTATAATAATATTATGGAAAGGAGAAACTATGTAATGCATAATAAAACGGATATTTCTAGTAATAAATTTACTAAAATTATTTCAACTCTTGCTGATAAAAAATGTGAATATCCTATAACTAAGATTAAAGATTTACCAAGAAGATTTGATTTTGAAACTGATAACACTTTAATTGAGGCTTATATATTCGGTATCGATATTATAGTAAGTGAAAGAGATGTAACTTTTATAACTTTAAAATTAAGTGATATTACTGGTAGTATTATTGCTAGATTAGCAATTTCAAATAATTCTTTAGAAGAAACTTTAGAAAAAATAAAAATAGGTTCTTCGTGGAGATTTTATGGAGAGTGTGCTAATAAAAAATACGATGGTATGGGTGTTATAAAAATGAAACAGATACCTAAAATTAATGAAAGTTTAATCGATAAAGAACAAGAAAAATATTTTTTCTTTGAAACACTTGATATAGAAAGTGTTAAGGAAAGAAAACAAGAAATTTTAAGTAAGGGGTGTTTGTAATCGTGGCAACAATAAATAAGATAGATGAAATCAAAATTAATGATAAATTCTCAAAATCATATGATTTAGGTTATAAAAATTTAGATGCTCTAATAGGTGGTCTAAAAGATGGAAATATAATAACAGTAGGCTCTAGACCAGGAATGGGAAAAACTACATTTTTAAATAATATAGTAATTAATTTGTTAAAAAAATATAATTTACCTATTTTATATTTAAGTTTAGAAACAAGTAAAGAGATAGCAGCATTAAAATTTGCTGGAATATGTACAGAACAAGATTTAGTAAAAATTTGGAATAATAAAGATTATTCAGAAATAAGTATGAATGAATTTATTTCTAAAAAATATAATCTTTATATTTCAGATGATTGTTTTAATATTTTAGAATTAGAACAATTATTAGAAGAAAATAGGGATATTAAATTTATAGTTATTGATTACATACAACTTATGAAAAACGAAAAACCTTTTACTTCTGTAACTGATTTATCTAATGATATTTTAGATAGATTACGTTATCTTACTACAAAATATAAAACAATTATCTTTATATCATCGCAGTTATCAAGAAATGTTGAATATAGAGAAAATAAAAGACCATTACTTGTAGATTTAAAAAATACTGGTAATTTAGAATGTAATTCAGATGTTGTTATTTTATTATATCGTGATTATGATAATAAGAATATAACTGAGATTAGTGTATCTAAAAATCGGTTTTGTAGTGTTGGTATAACATATTTAGAATATGATAAAGAAAAATCTACATTTATTGAATACTAATTAAAATATAAAGAATTGCATATCACGGGCGTTTCGCAGTGAATATTAAATTGTTACATTTTGTACATATCTTCGATATGTAACCACTTCGGGTGGTTATTAATGTTTAGAATTCAAGAGGTGGTATTCAAATGAGAAATTATAAAAATTTTATTTGTTATATTTTAGATATAAAAGAAAATACTTTAGATAATGTACTTACTAAATCTAAGTATCATACGTTTAAAGTACCTAAAAGAAGTGGTGGTTATAGAAAAATCTCTGCTCCAGATGATAGATTAAAATGGGTACAAGAAAAATTAAATAATTACATTACAAAAAAATATGAATTTTTAGAGTGTCAGTATGGTTTTGTTAAAGGTAAAAGTATAGTTGATAATGCTAAGGTACATAACAAGGCTAAGTACATTTTAAATATTGATTTAAAAGATTTCTTTCCATCTATACACTTTGGAAGAGTTAGAGGAATATTTATGAGTGAACCGTTTAATTTACCAAATTATGTTGCAACAACACTTTCAAAAATTGCTTGTTATCATAATGAATTACCACAAGGATCTCCTTGTTCTCCTACAATATCGAATATTGTATGTTATTCATTAGATAAACAGTTGTTAAATTTAAGTAAGAAGTATGATTTTAATTATTCTAGATATGTTGACGATATAACGTTATCTAGCAATAAACCATTTCCTAAAGAGATAGTTACTAGAACGCAAGAAAATTATGTGATTATAGGGAATAAACTAAGAAGTATTATTGAAAAGCAGGGCTTTACTATTAATGAAAAGAAAACTAATTATAGTTGGAATAATGAAAGAAAAGAAGTTACTGGTTTAATTGTAAATGAGAAAGTTAATATAAAAAAAGTTTATTTAAAACAACTTAGAGCATTACTTAATAGATGTGAAAAAGATGGTCTTTATAGAACAGCATTATACTACTTTAAAAAAGAAAAAAATTATAATTGTAGTAGTAATAAAAGAGATAATCTAGTTTTAGAAATAAGGAAAGTTATTGAGGGTAGATTAAATTTTATTGCTATGGTACGTGGTAATGAAGATTTAGTTTATCAAAAATATTTAAAACAATATTTAGATATACTCCATCAAGAAAATATCTACTCTGTAAATATAAAAAAGAAAATATTTGACGATGGTTTTTATGATGATGTTTACGATGAAGAGTATTATTAGGAAGTGATTTAAAAATGTGAGATTATTCCCAAAAAATAATA
This sequence comes from uncultured Bacilli bacterium, assembly GCA_949505625.1. Classification (GTDB taxonomy): domain Bacteria; phylum Bacillota_I; class Bacilli_A; order RF39; family UBA660; genus MGBC102946. The sequence goes on along the minus strand of CATBQD010000006.1, from coordinate 32,127 downwards.
TATTAAAAGAAAAAATTTAATTATAATTGATTTACAATGAGTAAAATTAAGGAGTGTAATATGAATAAATTAAAAAAGAAGTTAAAGAAATAATAGAAAATGTTGATATAATTGATGATGAGGGGCAAATACATATGAAACGGGATAATGGTAGAACTTTAGCATTATTGGTTGGTATCGATGAATTTCATATATTAAGTGATTAAAAGGAAGGAAATTAAAATGAAGCTAAAAGAAATATTAGATGATAAATTATTCGAATTATATAATAACAATATACCACAAGAGATAAAAACAAGAATAGAAGAAGAATTAGATATAATTATAGATGAAAAAATAGAATATCAGTATTTAATTGCATATGAAATAGCAAAAAAAGTGAAATCTGATAATAGGATTATGATAGATAGAATATGTGGTTCATCTTATATTGCATACTTACTGGGAATTACTTTTGTAAATCCAATTGAATATTGTATAGTTTATGAAAAAGGATTTAAACCAATAACATTTGATTTAGAATTTGCAGAAGATTATTTTAAAACTATTTTTGAATATACAAAAGAAGTATGTAAGAAATATAGTATAACTATTAATAATAAAGAAGATTTAAAGGGTCATAATTTATATTTAAATACATACGAATTATGTTCTGTATTAGAAAATTTAGAAACAAGAACAGGTAAGCATAGACAAGATATAGATTTAAAAGATGAAGAACTTTACAAGTATCTAATCGATGAAAATACAACTATATTTGATGAAAGTGAAATGAAAATAGCTACAAGTTTATTTAATCAAGAGTTTATAATCAATAATGTTAATTGTGTTGCTAGTGTTATTTCTTTAGACAGAAGCACAATTACTGATAAATTAGATATAGTAAATTCTATAATATATTATCCAGTATATAGAGAAGCAATTTATAGTTTTTTAATAATGGCAGGATTAGAGAAAAAATTAGCTTATGAAATAATGAACTTTATTGCTAAAGGAAAACATAGAATTAAGATATATAAAGAAACTTGGGAAAAATACATCTTTATTATGAAAGAGCATGGAATAGAAGATGAGTACATAAATTGTTGTTCTAAAATACAATATTTGTTTTCTAAAGCCTACTCGATTAACAGAGCAATAATATATGTATGGTTAACTTATTACAAAATGAATTATTTAAAAGTATATGAAGATGTGATTTAAAATGAATTTAAAAACAGGTTATGAAAATTTAGATAATACTATCGGTAGTTTAGAAAAAGGAAAGTTATATGCTATTGCAAGTCGCCCAGGTGTTGGAAAAAGTACATTTGCTATAAATATAATAAATAATATTGCTAAACAAACAAATGATAAGATATTATATTTTAATTTAGAAACAAGCAAAGAACGTTTAAAAGAGAGAATAACAACGGATAAAGTTGAAATTATAGATACACCAATGATAACTATTGAAGAAATTAAAAGTAAATGTGAAGAAGTCGCAAAAAATGGTTTATCGTTGGTAGTAATAGATTATATTCAACTTATACACCCAACTACTTTTAACGTTCTTGTATTGGATGATTTAAAACATTCAACAGAAATTTTAAAAGAAGTAGCAACAAATTTAAATGTTCCTATAATAATATTATCCCAATTAACTAAACAACAAGCGAAAACATTAGAAGATGATAGTATTACTAGTTTTGATTATCAAGATAATTCTCCATTATTACAACATACAGATAAAATTATATTCTTATATAGAGAAAGTTATTATAACCCTAAAGAAAAATTAACTACTACTGAAGATAACAACTATTTTAAAGATGTAATAGTATTAGATAAAAATATTGTAATTGCCGTTATTCCGTAATATAAGGAAGTGATTAAGTATGGAATTTACACCTATGATTATATTAGCACAAAAAGGAAGTAAGATTTATCCTAACACTAATCTACCTATAACATTGTGGTTAAAATATGATGATAAAAAGAAAATAATTTATATGCAGAACAACTATAATAAATATACTACTGGAAATGATTTAATTCCTATTAGTATTGATAAAGATAACCCAAAATTACTAGAAGAAGTAGAATTAAATGTTAAAGAAAAAGATTTAAAAAAAGTATTAAACTTCATTAGAGAAAAACATCAAATTTTAATAGATACAATAAACGGTATTGATATTGATTTATCTATTATGGAATATACAGATATAAACAGATTTAAACCTACTGTAATTGATGGTTTCTTTGTAAATGGAATTAGTGCTAGAGATTACCAAAGTCTTCCAGTAGATTTGTATTTATATTGTGATGTTAATGAGTATGATGATGAAAGAGATTTATATACTTTACTTATGCAGAATACCCATAAAAGTAATAAAAGGTTTGAAGATTATGTTACTGTAAGTATTGATAAAGAAAATCCACAATTAGTATATGATGTTAAACTTGGAATACCTAAAGAAGAATTTAAGAGAGTTCAAGATTTCATTAAAAGACATTATGATTTTTTAAAAGAATATACAGAAAGAGATGATATGGATATTGGAGATATTCATAGGTATTTAAGTAGTTGTGAATAAAAAAGAGAAGTGATTTAAATATGGCTAAGATAGGTGTAATACCGAATTATGGTGGTAACAATAACCAAGATGAGTGTTTTAATTATGAATGGGTATTAAATGAATTAAATAAAGATTATGATATTGAGGGAATAAATAGAATTGGTTTTACTGATGATGGGTATGAAGTATTTATTGTTACTGATGACTATATGTTAAGTGATATACCTCACTTCCATTATAGAAAAAAAGAAAAAAATAAGAAAATGGGATTTCATACTTGCATAAGGTTTGATAAGGCTGAATACTATAATCACATTGGAAATGAAGATGTTTTAAACGATAATCAAAAAGAGAATTTAATTAAGTTTTTATCTTCTAAACCTAAATACGATAATTTCAATACAAACTGGGAGCTTTTAATATTTTCTTGGGAACATCAAAATAATTCTCAAACATCTATGAATGAAATTTTAACTATACCTAGCTATACTAAATTAACTTCTAAAAGTGAGAGTGGTAATTAATGAAAGGTTTATATAGAAGAATAAGAGATAAAAAAATAGATAAAGGTACTTTATGGCTTTTAACCTCACGTTCTGATATAATTGCAACATATATAGTATTTGCTATTACGAAATACAATACACCTTTTGGTTATGATTATTGGGAAAGAAGAATACACGATTTTATTCCACATTTAATTAAGTTACGTACTACTGGAGCTTATCCATCAGTTAAAGTATTAAGAAAAGAAATGATAGAACATTGCGACTGGGATAAAGATTTACATTCAGTAATAGATAGGTATTACAAAGATAGTGAAAAAGAAGAATTAGATATAAAGTATTATGATAAAGAAGTAATGTATAACTATGTATTAATGTTCTTTGAGTGGATGATAGAGAAATTATCAAGTGGAGGTTATGTGGATAGAGGTAGTTCTAACAATAAATTAAAAGAAGTAATTGAAAAATATAATAAAGAGGTTTCTTAATTATAATTAAAATTAGAAAGTGAGTGATTTATGTGGGTAAGAAACAAGTAAAAAATGGAGAGTTAGAAAAGAAAAAAGGAAAAGGAAGAAAGTTAATTTTAATTATCTTGTTAATTATTTTTATACCTATAATATTATTCTTTGGATATAGGTTTATTAATAATAAATTAGAAGATATAAATACTAAGAAAATGAATAATGTTATTAATGAAATTTCTAAGGATAGAATAGATTATGTATTTATAGAAATTAACCCATCATTTGTATTAACTATAAAAGAAAATAAAGTAAATGATATTGCTTGTTTAAATGATGACTGTGTAAGTATTTATAATGATATTGATGTTAAAGGGAAAAGCATCGGCGAAAGTATTGATAATATTTATAATTTAGCAAAAGAAAAAGGTTTTGATACTTCTAAAGGGGTTAAAGTAAAAACTACTATTAGTTTAAATTTTGAAAATAAAGATTATATTTCAGTAGAATTTATTGATGAAACATCTAAGCAAGAACTATTATCAAATATAAAAAATAACGAGGAAATAAAGAATAAAAGTAATGTTGGTTATTATACTAAGTTATGGGAAGAATTAAAGAAAGATAAGGATTATGATAAGGTATATGCTTGTAACATGGATAATAACGAGTTAAAGTGTTATATCATTTTACAAACTGGTATTAATAAAGATAGTGATTATAATGTAGAAGATGATACAGGGTTAAATTATTTACAATCTATATTTACTGATAGCACAAACAAGATCCTTAATACTTTAAAAAAATTTAATTTTAATATAAAAAATAATAAGGTTATTATAAATGGAATTGAATTTAAATATGTTCCATTATTTACATTAAACGGTACACCATATAAAAATGTGTTAACTGCTAATATAATTGAAAGTTTAGATAATGATATATGCGACCAAGGATATGCTGAATATGATGATGGAAAATGTCAAGTAGATGGTGGAATGTACTTAATTCCTCTTAATGAAGTTAATCTTATATATCCTAATTCTATAACAGATAATATGATTATTAGTAAATTGGGTATCGCTGAAAGTATTATAAAAAATTATGAAATGAATAACGAGTTTAAAAAAAGTGAGAGAGAATGGAATGAACGAGTTGAAAGGTGTTTACCTAAAGTAAAAGCAGCAGGCTATAATTATAAAAATAATATGTTTCCTTGTTGTGATGGTACAAATGAAGAACAAGGTTGTTATTCTTGTTCGGGTAAAGAGAGTAGTGCTAATTATTGCCATATAGAGCATAACCCAAGCGATGTTTATACTATTATAGATGGCAAAGAAGTGCTTTTTCCCAAAGGAGATTACGAATCATGTACTAATTTAATTAATATTTTTGATGAATTGAAATGCAACTAATTAAAAATTTTATGTTTTTGTATGTTAATGAACACAATAATAAAGTGTTCTTTTTTCTTTTTATGGCGGGACTTTGTTATAAATGAATACTAAAATATTTATATACTTAGAAAGGAGCAAATAGTATGGGAGTAAGCAAAGTAATGAGATTAAAAAGGGAGTTGCTTGATGATGAAGATTATATTAGATTTGAAGAAACTTATAATAAAAATGAAGTAATAGATACAGGGCTACTTATTAAATTATTGAATAAATATTTAGATTTATATCACGTATTTTTAAAATTAAATATTTTATTATATGGTTTTGACACAAAAGAATTAAGCGAGGATTTACAAGATTTTCTTCATTTTAAAGGTAAGAAGTATTATATTGATGATTTAGATAGCATTTTAAAGTTTTATTATAATCACTACCCTATGTTTATAAAATCTATTGAGGAAATAATTAATAGTAAGTTAAGACCTCTAAGCGAAATAACTCTTTTAAAAAAAATTATTAATAATCCAAAAGAATTGAAAGCAATATATGTTTGTGGGGAGTTAGAAGATGAGTAGTGTTAAATTATTAAATAAAGAAAAATTAGATATGATGTTTAAAGATTATCCTTTATATTCACAAGAGAATATAGAGGATAAGAAAGTAATACTTGAAATCTTTATTCCATATCAAAATATGTATTGGTTAATATTAGAGGGTAATTGTGAAGATGATGATTTTATTTTCTTCGGTTATTGTCATATAACAGATAGTGAATTCGGATATGTAAGTTTTAATGAACTTTATAGTTTAGATTGTGATGTGGAATTTAATTATTATAAAAATGCTATTTCTTTGAATGAGTTGAAAATTAAATATGAGGAGGAATAAAATATGTTAAATCAAGTTGTTATGGTTGGAAGATTGTTAGATATACCAGAAGTGAAAGAATTGGAAAATGGAAAGAAAGTTGTTAATATAACTTTAGTAGTACCTAGAAGTTATAAAAATGAAAATGGCGAATATGAAAAAGATTTTATAGATTGTATATTATGGAATAGTGTTGCTGAAAGCGTATCAGAGTATTGTAATAAAGGAGATGTAGTTGGAGTTAGAGGTAGAGTTGAAACTACTTTATATGATAAAGTAAAGCACACTAATATAATTGCAGAAAATATAACATTTTTATCAAGCTCTAATAAAGTATGAGATGAAGAGTATATATAAATTTGTAGCATTTTGAAGTATCTACTTTATAATTAGAATTGGTGGTATATATGAGAAGTCGAGCATTATTTTATAATCAAGAGGAAGATAAAAGAATAACTTCTTCTTTTGTTAATCATATAAGGAGAATAAACACTAATAAAACGATATTATATTTGAGTTGTGTTAATTCTAAAGAATATCTATTAAACAAGTATAAAGTGTTAAATAGAACGAATATAACTGTAATAAACGATACTTCTCTATTACTTGAGGATATAGAAAAATACATACTTCAGTATAAAAAACCGAAGTATGTATTTGTTGATTGTTTTATAATGGTTGATGGTTACAATTTTCGTATTCAAGGTAAAAAACTTTATTATATAAGAAATGTGCTAGAGAGTTTAGAAAGCAAATATAATGTAGTTGTGTTAATGGCACTTAATAAAAGATAGTATTAATAGTTTGTTGGCAACCCTGGAGATATTTTGATTCTTTTATTTTGGCTATTATTTATTACTTGAATAATTATCTCCCATTTTAAATAATATTTTGTCTAGCATTATTTTTATAATTTCTTGATTATTGTGAGCTTGTTGTTTATAACGTTGTATTGTTTGAGCGGTTATAGGGCTTAAATCTTTTCGTTTATTTTTGGAAATAATATTTTCTATATGCCTGTTAGTATTATTATTTTCCCATAAAAAATTAGTGAGAGTATAAAGAAAGTGATAATTTGACTCATTTTCTATAAGGTAGTTTAATGTGTCAAATATACTACCGTTGTATATCATATATTTAATTTTTTTTCCACTTCTTTTGTATTCTGCTTTTGCTTCTTCTACTCTAGCTTCATATTCTTTGTATTTTTTTTGGCATATTATAAGCTCATACTCTAAATATTTTATTGCTTTATCGGATAGACCAGTTATTTCGTGAATAGCTTTAAAATCACTATCCATACTTTTTAAGTCAGTTAAACCTAATAAATAATCAGTAGAGCAGTTAAATTCATTGGCTATTTTAACAATAATATCACCCGTTGGTATATTTTTTCCATTTCGGTAATTAGATAATGATCCAACTGAAATATCAATTTTTTTCGCAAATTCTTCTTGATTTATTTTTCTTTCAGTCAGTTCTTTATTTAATCTACTTGCAAATATTTCATATGTTTTGGCATTTTCATCAGTTCCTCGATTTTCCTTTACAGTCTTTTTAATTTCAACATCACTATGCTTATCGATTTGATAAGCAGTTTTTTTTACCATTTTCCCACCTCATAACATTACTTTAATTATAATTTTCATTAAAATGAAAGTAAATACAACTTTTTCAAAATTTTGAAATTTTAGTAAGAATTTTAACTTATTTTTTAATTTTTGAAAATGAATGAAACTTGTCGTGCATAGTGTTATATTTAAACTGCAAAGGGCAAAAAAGAGCCATTAATATAGCCACAACTCCTATCAAACTAGTTGCCCTTTGCAAAATCTTATGAGAAAGGAGGTATATAATGTTTAATTCATCAGAAGATGTAAAAAGCTCTAATTTAGGTGCAACTAATTTAGAGCAAAATGATGTAAACATCTCAAATACATCTAATGATATTATATCACAAGATGATATGGATACACAACTAGATGATGGTTGGCTTTTCCAAGATAACATAGAGATATTTGATGTAAATCATGAAGAACCATTAAATATTATGCAAATGGCTTTGCAGAAATCTATCGAGAAAGAACATGCTATGATACCCGATAATGTGGTTCTTCCATGTTCTATTGATAGAGCAGAGTATTATTATACGAGCAGTTCTAATACACCCGTTGTTAAATTAATTTGCTTAGTTAATGATGGTACTCCAAATGTGAAAAGCATTGAGGACTTATTCTTCTTAGGTAATGATTATATTGAGAACACGATAGATAGATTAAATTCTGTACTATCTCGTTTCAATTATCATTTAACAACAAATGATGTTCGAGATGTTTCTACTATAACTGAAGCGATTAATCGTTTGCATGGTAGACAAGCTAAGATTAAACAATATGAAAAGAACAACGACAAGAAGTATTGGTATTACCAAGCTTAGTTTTAGTTCTTTATTGAGAGAGTAATTTAAATAGAAAATATAATCGTAGGCGTTGCTCTCTCGCCTTAGCGATTATATATAATGAAAGAGGTAAATTATGAAAAATGTAAATAAAAAAATAAAAAGTATAGCAGTATGGAGTAAAGAAACTCCATTACCTAAAATGAAATTTTTTGAAGAGGAGATAAAAGGTATAAGAATGGATGGAATTCAATACAATATGTATTGCTTTGATGATAAGTTTTTAACTCCATCTACTTATAATGATTTGGTTTTAATTTTAAACACCGATAAATTGAATAAGTGTACGATAGAAGAATTATTAAAACCAGATTTTAGACTTTATAAAGTTGGTTTAGAATATGATGACACTACATATGAAGAATTTCAGTCTGGAATAAGTGATTGTCCTTGTTGTGGAATGTATTATACAGAAGTAGAAGAAAATTTAGAAACTAACGAATTGGCACTATTTGTTAGAACTAAAAAGAAAGGTGAAGTGTGGATGTGAAAAATGGTACTGTAAAAAAAGAGAAAAAGAAAAAGTTAAGAGAAATAGTATTGCATGGCGGTTCTTATTCTGATTTACATTCGGTTTTTGAGAATGATACTACCAAAATTATTATTTCTAAAAATCAAATTCATCTTGCAGATATTAGAGGTATTACTAAGTCTGATAGTTACGTTTTGATTTTTGGTGAAAGTGATGTAGATACAACTCTTGATTTTGATAGCTTTTCAATTATTTGTGATGAAGAGATTTTAAAATCTTATGAAGAGTTATTAGATAAAGGAATGGTTATAGTGCAAATAGATATATTGTTTGATAATGCACCTAAAGAAGAATACATGTTTCCATTTAGTGTTAAAGCTGAAATAAAAGAAAATTGTAATTTTATGGGTGTTAATGGTGCTCGTATATCCTTTAAAAGAAATTATGATACTAAAGAAAATTAGTATTGCTTAAAGTATACTTTTAGCAACACGCAAAAAAAGCTGAATATAGTGTTTATAAAACTCCAATTCATAAGTTTTGCAATATTTCTTATGTTTTTGGAGTTTTTGCAACACTTTCGGCGGGATTTCAAATTTTATCTCCAATATAATTAATTTTATAAAGGAGGTGTTAGGTAGTGAGTAGTAGAACTTGGGGGTATGCACGTTGTTCTTCTTCTAGTCAAGTAGAAGATAGGCAAAAAATAGCTCTCATAGAAAGTGGTGTTGATGAACGATTTTTAATGGTCGATTTCCAAAGTGGAAAAGATTTTAATCGTGAGCAATATCAAGTTTTAAAGAAAGCTTTAAGAGAAGATGATATTTTAGTAATTAAGAGTATAGACCGTTTAGGAAGAAATTATAATATGATACTTGAAGAGTGGCGAGATATCACGAAAAATATTAAAGCTGATATTCGAGTATTGGATATGCCAATACTTGATACAAGCAAGAATAAAGATTTATTGGGAAGTGTAATTAATGATATTATTCTTGCTTTGTTATCTTATGTTGCAGAACAAGAAAGAACTTATATACGTTCTAGGCAAAGAGAGGGAATTGACCTTTACTTGAAAACTGGTAAAACTAAAACTGGTAATCGTATGGGTCGTCCTACTCTCCCACTTCCTACTAACTGGAGCGAAGTTTATGAGAAGTGGAACAATAAAAAAATTACAGCAAAAAAAGCTATGGAATTACTAGGTGGAATAAAACCTAATAAATTCTATGCTTGGGTAAAAGAAGAAAGGAATTGATTTTAATATGAAATATGTTAGTAAAAAAGAAGATTTAAAAAAATTAGGTAAAAAGATATCACTAAAACATATTGAAAGTCAAGTGCTAGATGTTATAAAAGAAGTTGGAAATATTTCAGTTGAAGAAATATGTGCTTATTTCTTTCCGAAGAGTAGTATTAATATGGCTATGTTCTACAATACCTTTATTGTACCTTTGGTATCTAATAAGGATATAGAATTATTAAATGCTAAAGAAGATGATAAGTTTTATTATGGTAGTGATAGAATTCTAGGGAAAGTAATTTTAAAATCGAAAGGAAGCGATTAAATTATGAATAGTGATAAAAAAATCGTAGCTATTTATACTAGAGTAAGCACTTTAGACCAAGCTAGAGAGGGTCATAGTTTAGAAGAACAGGAAAAAAGATTAAAAGCTTATTGTGAGTATAATGGCTATACAGTTTTCAAGATTTATAAAGAAGCTGGTATAAGTGGAAAATCAACTGAAAATCGACCTCAATATCAACAAATGATAAAAGAGATGAAAAAAGGGAAATTTAATTGCATTGTAGCTTTCAAATTAGATAGAATTAGTCGTAGCATAAGTGATTTTGAGAATTTCTTTAATGAAATTAAGAAATATAACTGTGGTATAGAATTACTTTGTGAGAAAATAAATACTTCTGAAGCCTCTGGAATGATGTTTGCACGTATGTTAGGTATATTCGCTCAATTTGAAAGAGAGCTAATTGTTGAAAGAACTCTTATAGGTGTAGAAAGTGCTGTTAATAAAGGAAATTTTGGTGGTAAACCTCCTCTTGGTTATAAAAAAGAAATTATAGATGGGAAAAGCACTAAAAAGTGGGTCATCGATGAAACTGGAGCAAAAATAGTTAGAGAAATTTTTGATTTGTGCTTAAATGGAAAAACTTACTTTCAAATATCTACTATTTTAAAAAAGAAATATCCAAAAGTAATATCTAGTAAGAAAACCGATAAAGAAACAGGAGAAGAAAAAATAAAGTATCGTGCTTGGACTGATAGTTCAATTTCAAAAATCTTAAATGGAAAATATTATATAGGTACTTATGAATATCGAAGAAACGTTGAAAATAAAGAAACCGTAGAAATAGTTGATATTGTTCCTAAAATAATAGAAGAAGATATATTTTACCAATGCCAAGAAAACATACAAAAGAATATTCATAACTATTATAGAGCTAAACAATATTTATTTATGCAGAAGTTATTATGTCCTAAGTGTGGTAGAATTATGGCTTGCAATGGAACAAAAAAAGCTAATGGTACAGAGTATCTTTATTATAAATGTAAGGACTGTAAAACTTACTTTAGAGAAGATTACTTGGAAAGTGAACTTATAGAAGTATTATCAAAATATCTTGGGTTCTATTTACTACTTGAAAAAGATTATATAGTATTGGATAAAGAAACATCTAGAAAATTAAATACTGGTAAAATTGATAATACGATTAGGTATGCTTTAGATACTATGTTAATAGAAAATAGGTTTAATAAAACTAATTGCTATCTACTTGAATTTTTATGGAATTCATTAGAATATGAGGGAAAGCGAGATTTTATTAGTACTTATATAGATACTATAAAAATAAAGAAGTATCACGTTAAAGGTGAAAAAGACCCTAGAATTAAAATAGAAGAATTAAAGCTAAAACGAAATAAATTTAAAAAATTATTTGAATTAGAGCAAAAGAATATGCTTGATGAAATCGTAAAAGATACTACTGGGCAAGATTTTAGTGTTGCTGAGTTTGATAGTAGAAAAAAAGCAGATGATTATATAAATGTACTTAAAGAAAAGTATAATATAAGAGTTGTTGATACTAATAAGGGCGATTATTTAGATATAGCTTATAATGAAGTATTTAAGATGATAAGCATTAAAAGTAATCGAGCTGTTGAAAAAGACAATATCTTATGGTTAGAGCTTGTGGGAGATTATCAAGAATATCTTGAAGAGAGTTCTGATATAATTCTTACCAACAATGGTTGTTATAGAGAAGAAAAAGTGATATAATGAGTGTGTTAGAAACAGCCAGCACACTCACTAAAATAGTGCGTTTTAGAGAGGTAATAAGGTAAAAATAAAAGTTTGGAAAGCCCTTCTTACCACGTGCCATATATAAGATTATAAAATCTACTAAAATGATAGTGAAAGTAGATTTTAGGAGATTCTAATTTATAATTAGAGTTCCAATAAAATAAATATATAATTTGGGAGGCTTTTTTATGTCAAGAGAAGAATTGAGATGGTTAGCATCTAGAACTTTTAGTGATGAACATTCTGGAATAGCATTGTCTGAGGAAGAATTAAAATTGAGATTAGCTTTAGAAGAAGAATACCATGATGAAATAAGGGAAGCAGGTTCAATTGTTAAAAGTAGACCAGGGTTTGATAGTTTACCATATGAAGATAAAATAAATTTGGCAGCTGATTTAATCATTGAACTACATTCAAAAAAAGCAGAGACAAAGGCAAAAATAAGATAATTGAAAATTGTCTATCAAGTATAAGAAAAGCAGTATAATTTTTATTAGATAAATAATTGTTTTTCGCTAATTTAAATATTGATCTAACATATTTGTTAGATTTTTTTAATTTTTTAATCTATAAATTATTGAATGAATATATAAAGCTATGATTTATATATAAAAATGGTTTTAGTTTACATAGAAGATTTTAAATAAAAAAATATAAATATAATGTAAAAATGCTGTCAAAGAAAACATTTGTCATTAAGTTATTAATTACCAAGTGATAATGTATATTTTATATAGAAATTAAAAAATAGAAAAGATAATTTCATATAAAAAAAAGAAAACAGAGACAACTAATAATTCGGAAGAAACAAATACTATTGTATCAGCAATTAATAATACTCCTAATTGGCTTATTATTGATAGTATAGCTAGTAGTGTATTGATTATTGTTAGAATTATCATTTTGGTATTCAGAAAGTATAGTGAAAAAATAATACATCTCTATAAGATTTTTGATAAAGCAGTATATTCAGAAAAATATGCTGTTTTGTTTTGTAGTTGTCTAAGAATATAATTTCTGAAAGAAAGTTTTGTTTGCTAAAATAAATAATTATAGTAAATTTAAGCTTGTTCAAATATAATATAATTGAAACTAATTACAAATCGTAAAATTGGGTTACATAGAATTTATTTAATAGAAGTAATTATAGAATAAAAAGAATAAAATATTGATTACATGATAATGACAAACGGAAAATAAAGTTAAATGATACAATAATCTGTTGTAAAAGAATTATGATAAAAGAAATTATAAAAATATAATTTTTTCTTTAATGTAAAGATTTATTTTGGTATAATGAAGAAAAAGAAAGGAGTTAAAAAGGTGAATGAATTAGATATAGAAATTAAAAAGATTTTAAAATTAGTAGATGAAAGTTTTTGGTATATGATTGATATAGATGGTGTATGTATTGATACAGAGGAGCGAATGAGAAAATACGCTGAACAGGTCGGTTGGAAAGAAGCAATAAATACAATTGATTGGTATAATCATATCTTTTCATCTAAGCAAATAAATAATAGTTTATGTATTTTAAGAGAAGTACAAAAACATTTGAAGAGAATTCAATTATTAACGACAAATCATAGTCCCATAGAAAAACAAGAAAAAATATCTTTCATGAGAGCGCAGGGAATAGATATTCCGATTGTTTCTGTCCCACCCAAAGTTTCAAAGGCTTTAATTGTCTCACCCGCATTTTATAATCGAAAAGTAGTATTAGTAGATGATATAGAAGCTAATATTATTGATTGGAAACAGCATGGTGGACTTGGGATACTTTTTACAGAACAAGAAAGTAATCTTCCAAAAGTGAAAAGTTTGGAATTTTTAAGATATGTGAAGTAGGTGATATTTATATGTTAATTAAATCAAATGCAATTGATCGTTTATTAAGAGAAAATCCAAGTTTAGGAGAGAGAAGATTTGGTTTACCAGATATTGGACTTAGAATGGATGGAGAAAAATTTAATCCAACTGTTCAGAATATTGCTGATGCAATAGATTTTTATGGATTTGAAGTAAGAGATGAAAATATAGTAACTATTCCTGATGTTGATTTGGGAAGTGGAAATCCAACAAAATATCCCCCATTTCCACTTTCAATAGATGAAATGAAAAAATCTTTAGATTCTCTTTCTATGTATAAATATCCATATACAGAAGGCGACGATAATATTAGAAAAGTATTACTTGATTATATTGAGAAAGAGGGATTTATCAACAACGCCCCATATGCATATAAAGATGTAGATGATAAAGGATTGTCTGTTCATAATATCACCTTTTTACCATCAACATCAATTGCATTTAATATGATTATTAATGTTATTTCAAAACCAGGGGATGTTATACTAGTGACTGGTCCTAATTATGGATTGTTTACAATTCGTGCTGAAAGAGCAGGAGCAGAAGTTGAAGTATTGAATTTAGAAAAAGAAGATAATTGGTTAGTGAATCCAACGAAATTAGCAAGTAAAATAGATGAAATCAATGAAAGCTTACAAAAAGTTTATAATCGTAGAAAGGGATATGTTCCTAGAGTAGTAGCGTTTCTAAATGCAAATCCAAATAATCCGACGGGAAAAGTGATGAGTGAAAAAGATATAGAACTACTCAGAGCAATTGGACAAATTTGTTTAGAACGTGGAGTATTTGTAATTGATGATTTAGTATATCGTGACTTATCATTTGATGAAAATAATCTTGCGAAACCAATTGCAACGATTCCAGGAATGTTTCGAAATACGATTTCTTTATTTGGTCTTTCTAAAAGTTATGGTATGGCAAGCTTAAGAGCTGGATTTGTAGTTGCTGATGAAATCATTATCAGAGAGCTGGTAAATCGTATTTTTCAAGAAATGGATTCTTCACCAGATATTGTTGGTAGAGCCTTAGCTGGAGCCTTTAATGTAAGTGAAAAAAGAGAAATTATTTATCAAGAATATTTTCGTGATTTAAGAAATATCTACCAGTATAAATTTCATTTATTAAAAGCCTTGGTAAATGGAATAGATAGTATTAAAGATAGTCCATATTATGAAGAGGTGAGTTCAAAGATAGTCTCTGAAGTGGAGAAAGAAAATTTGGAACAAGTTTTAAAAGGACTTCCATATACAGATTTTCCTGAAAACTTAATACCTGAAGCAGGTTTCTTTGCAATTTTAGATTTTACTAAAATAAAGGGAATGAAGTACCATGGTGATGTAATTAATAGTGAAAAAGATTTATTAAAGTTTTTTTATAAGACTTCTAGAACAAGATTTTTGGTTGGTCAATCAATTAGTTGGCCATATGAAAAAGAATTAGTTGGTAGAGTTACATTTGCTTTGGAGGACGAACAAATTATTGGAGCATTTAAAAATATGAATTTAGCGCTTTCAAAACTTACTGTAAAAGAAGAATATATTATTCGAAAGAATGAATTAAAGGATCAAGAGCAAATGGCCCACATTAAAGTAGATGGATGGCGAACAGCATATGATAAAATCGTTGCTTCTAAATATTTAAATGAATTGAATTATGAAGCTCAAACAGAACGTTATATACGTAGTTTTGAAGATTATAAAGATCTAGTATTGGTAGCAGTAGAAGGCAATGAAATTTTAGGGTATTCCTGTTTTGATATAAAAAAGTTTTATGAAAAATATGATTCTGAATTAGTCAGCTTATATATAAAACCTGATCATAAAGGTAAGGGTATAGGAAGTGCCCTATTTAAAGAAACAGTAAAAGAATTAATAAGCCGTGATAGAAAAAATATGATTGTTTGGTGCTTTGCTGAAAATGAAAAAGCAATTCGTTTTTATGAAAAATTAGGTGGAAAAAATGTTGAAGTGAAACAGGCTAAAATTGGAGATCAATATTATAAAGAGTATGGATTCTATTTCGATTTAGATATGGTTATGAAAGATCAGTTTTAGAAGGATTTTGTATGACATATTTAATTTTTGAATCAAAGCTATCTGCAATGAATAATCAGATAAAATCTTGGGCGCCAAAAAGAAATCCTAAAACGAACAGTACAAAATATTGGTGGAAAAATGTCGGAAAAATAAAAAAGGGAGATATTATATACTTTATTTCGGATACCTATTTATATGCAAAGGGTAAAGCTCTTTTTGATGCGGAAGATGTTATGCATCAAGACTATTATACAGAATATCATAATAATGCTGGTTGGAGTGATGATGGTTATGGGATCATTAGTGAAGTTTTAGAATTTTACCAAGATAAATGTATAAAAGTAATAGAAGAAATGACAAGCAAAAATTATCGAATAGGGACACAAGAAAAGAATAATTTCCCTTTTTGTATAAGAGAGGGGAGTTTTTGTGCAAAACAAGGCGGATATTGCTTTAAACTTCATTCTAAAATGATTATGTTTCTTGAAGAATGTATTAAGAATACTGGTGATAACATAACATGGACAAAAAAATATGATCATCATGATATATTAGATAGCAAGTTTCCTACAACATATGGAACAAGTAAAATAGGCTTAGAAAAGGTCAAAAAGGGAGCAAAAGGAGAGAAAGGAAGTTATTACTTCTTTAAAAATAAAGGATTTTCTGTAGAAAATGTATCCGAAGAGACAAACGAACCAGCAGATCTGGTAATAATGAGTGGGGAAAAACAATATAGAATAGAAATAAAAAATATAACAGTTGTATCACCAGAGAAATCGATTTATTTGAGCAATTCTCAACTTCGAAATTTATATTTACAAAATACTTATTTGTGCTTGTATTATGGAATGAAAAACGAGACAATATTTTTATTAAAACCAGAGAATCAGAAAAAAATAATAAAGGAGCTTATTGATAATTTTGATACCATTAGGAAAAATGTTAATGATCAATATCACGGACAATTTTATATTGATACCATTTCAATTTTGATTACAGAAAAAATGATAACAACTAATTTTATTGATATTAGTAATTGTGATTTAAAACAAATTGAATTATATCTAAATAAAAAAATAGAAGTTTAAGCTTCTATTTTACTTTAGGGTCCTCAAATAATTGATCAATTTGAATATTTAATACTTGACTAATGTTCCACAAGACTGGAACGCTTACCATCTGCTTCTCGGATTCTAAAGTTCCAATTAGACCTGTACTAACTCCAATCATTTCTGCTAAAGCTGCTTGTGTTATACGTTCTTTATGATTTAGGTTATATAAGTTCCTATAATAACGGACATTACTACCAACCAATCTTGCTAATTCCTCTTTATTACTATCATTATATAATTTCATATTACCACCTGACTACTCACTGCTACCAACATTGTAACCTTTTAACTGGATTGTTACAATTTAATATATATAATAAATTGTTAGATATACTAATAATAAGGTATAATATAAGTGGAGGGAGCAGTAGAATGAAAAAACAAATTGATATTCTTTATGTGAAAAAAGTAATAAAGCCATTAGAAGAAATAATTCGCAAAGTTGAAGTCTCTGATGAATTTTCACAACAAGATTTAGAAATATTAAATCAATTATTATTAGAAAAATACCTAATTGTAGAACATATATTACAGGAAAATTCTTCCAATAGTCAATAGTAAAATAAAAAGTATGAGTGTATGAAAAATTATTTTAGAAAAGAGGAGAGATATGAATAGGATGATAATAAAGACTCCCATTGGAAATATCGAACTAATTGAAGATACTGGATATTTAAAAAGAGTATCATTTGAAGAAAACCTCCATGAAGAAATTGACATAATAGAAACTGATTTCCTAAAAAACTGTGCTACCCAGATTCTTGAATATTTTAAAGGAGAAAGAAAATCTTTTGATATTCCAATAATGTTAACAGGAACAAATTTTCAATTATCAGTATGGAAAGCCTTAATGGAAATTCCTTTTGGTGAAATAAAAACGTATCAGCAAATTGCAGAAAGAATAGGAAATAAAAAAGGATATCGGGCAGTAGGATTAGCAAATTATAATAATCCACTTCCTGTTATAATCCCATGTCATAGAGTCTTAGGGAAGAATGGGAGATTAACTGGTTATATAGGTGGATTAAATAGAAAAGAAAAATTGATTGCATTAGAGAGAAATCATGAATAGAAATTCTCTTTTTTTATCATAATAGGTTTAGAGAGGAGAATGCAATTTGAACGAAAGCAATCAAGAATTATTGCAGTATATTTATAAGACAGCTGAAATGGGCAAATATTCTACAACAGAGTTAGTAAAAGAATTACACGGAAAAGATAATAAAATTAAAGAAGTTCTAGACGATATTTTAAATGAATATGAAAAGTATTTTGAAAGATCATTGAAATTATTTAGTAAATTTAAAATAGAAGAAAAAGAAGTCGGATTTATGGCAAAAATGAGTGCTAATATTAGTATGAAAAAAGAAGTACTAGAAGATAATAGTGATGCTAGTATGGCGGATATGCTTATAAAAGGATTAACTATGGGAAGTCTAGAAATTAGTAAGAAGATTGATCAATATGAGAAAAAAGTAGACAATAAAATATTAGATTTGGCAAAAGAACTTCACAAATTTCAGGAAAAACAAATTGATAATCTGAAAAAATATTTATAGTTATTTTAATTTTTTTAAAATAGCTTTTTTTATAAACAAACTGCTAGAAAGTGTAGTTGTAATTTTTATAAAATTAAGATACAATAGAGACATCGATAAAAAGGAGGAAACTTCATGATAGAAAGTTTTAAGAAAATGTTTTTGATGTCTATTTTATCTTCGATTTTCTTTATTATAATTGGATTATTTTTAATTATGAAGCCTGACACAACAATGGCAATTATTTCTTATGCGATTGGTTCTTTGATTATGGTAAGTGGTGCAATATTTTTAATTAAATATTTTACCAACAGAGATGGCTATACCATGCTTAGCGGAGAATTAATATTAGGAGTTATTTGTGTTATTGTGGGAATATCTTTATTTTTAAATCCCAAGGCCTTGGCGAGTGTTATTCATTTTATTTTGGGAATGTGGATTATTATTAGCAGTGTTACTAAAATACAATATGCATTTCAATTAAAAGCTTATAATAACAAAGCATGGGTTCCAACAATGATATTGGCTGCAATCACATTTATTTGGGGGCTATTACTTTTATTTGATCCTTTTGAAGGAGCCATGCTAATTACTCAAATTATTGGAATGTTTATCTTGGTATATGCAGTTTTAGATTTGATTGAAATTTTTATAATTCGAAAAAACTTAAAAGATGTAAAAGACGGAATTATTGAAATAATAAAATAGAAGATTTCCCAATCTCCTATTTTTTATTATTAATTATTTTTTCAAATGTAGGAAGCATTCCAATACCATCTTTTCTGTGAGGTGGTAATTGATAAATATCGTGACCAGGAAATTCATTTCCTTCAATTAAAAGCGGTCCATGATCAGAAATGGCAACATCCCATCCAACTAAACCAACTTGTGGGACTATTTTAGCGGCTTTTAAAACTAAATTCTTTACATTTTCCCATTCTGGAATTTGGAATCCTTCAATTGGAATATTGGTTTCTGGATGCTTTTCAAAAACTAGATTTTTTTTATTTACAGCAGGATAAGTAATCTTCCCAGTTTTTATATCAACAGGCGCAACCATACCACCAGCATTAAAGTTATCTACTATTTTACCGCAACCAATCCTAGAATAAGCAGCAATAATTTTTGCTTTTCCATTTTTAAAAATACTGATTACTCGAATTGTATTGATAGAAGAGGGATTTAAAGAATTCATGATTTTATCTTGAATGACCAATTCTTCTATTAAAAATAATTGTTGTTCCATTAAGTATTGATAAAGATTTTTATTTTTCCACTCACTAAGTTTAATTTTTTGCATATTATCTCCGTGAGTTCCGTTTAACGGCTTGGCAAATACTTCTTTTTTGTTTTTTAAAAATTTATCAAATGCTTCTTGATTACTACCATTTAGTAGAATCCAGTCTCGTTTAATATAATCTTTAAACATTTTATTAAATTCTTGTTTTTCTTTGAATAAATAAGTATAGTTTGGATTATTATATTTTTTAATATAAGCGTTGTTAATTCCTCTTGTTAAAATTGTTTTACGTTGATTTTTATTTAATTTATACATTTCAAATAAAAGATAATCTAAATAGCCTGCTTGATACTTCAAGCCACAATATACAATATCAAAAAAAATAAATATTTTGGATTTCCCTGTCTTTTGTTTTACTTCATTAACTGTGCAAAAAAAGCGTTTATAATCCATGTTGAAAATTCTTTTTATTAAATAACTTAGTTTTCTCATATTATCACCATATTTATTGTAGCACATTTTCTAATATAATGTAATAAATAAGCAATCTAATGAGTGAATTATAATCTATCAGAAGGTTATAGATTAAATGCTTAAAAGCATAAAACTTGTATAATTTTGATAGAAGAATAAAAATAAAGAATAGAAAAGTCCTTTTCAGTAATACTAATAGTATGATATACTAATTTTAGAATAGGAGTGTATTTATGGAACTTTTCATATTATGTATTAAAATATTTTGCGCAAGAATAATGGATGTTTCACTTGGGACAGTAAGAACAGTTCTAACAGTGAAAGGAAAAAAAGGTTATGCAAGTTTAATTGGATTTGTTGAAGTTCTGATTTGGTTTATCATTGTACAGGAAGCAATGAATACAGAGCTTACTAGTATTTTTATTGCTATTTCTTATGCTGGCGGATATGCAACAGGGACTTATATAGGTGGATTCATTTCTCAAAAATTTATTCCTGGAAATTTTGGCGTTCAAATTATTACAAGCGTAGAAAAGTCATCTATGATAGAGCATCTACGAAAAGAAGGATATGCAGTCTCAGTTATCAATGTAAAAGGACAAGAAGAAGACAAATTAATGTTATTTATTGAAATTGACAAAAAAAGATTCGATCATTTACAATCAATTGTCAAAGAATTAGATGAAAAAGCATTCTTAGTGGTTAATGAAACAAAAATGGTTCAAAATGGATACTTTAAATAAAAGGTAATATAATAATAAAATAAAAACCAAATTTTATTTTGTACATACACTATAGTGAGGTGTATTATATGTATAAAGTATATCAGGTATTACCAGGAGAAGAGTTAAAAGGTATTGCAGAAAAATTGGATATGGAGTATCAAGTGTTGTGTGAATTGAATGGTTTTGCAGAAGATCATGAATTAAGAGTTGGAGAAAATCTTGTGATTCCAAATACCCAAGCAAGCTTATTTCAGAATTATCGTGTAAAATCTGGAGATAATTTATATGAAATAGGAAAACAGTATCAAGCTAGTGCAAAAGACATTGCGCTTATAAATGGCTTGGAAGAAGATGATTATATTTATCCAAATCAAGAATTATTAATTCCAAGAGCGGGGGTTCAAATTTATGTTACAAAAGAATTTGATACTTTAAAAGATGTAGTAAAAAGGTTTAAAACAAACACAGAAAAATTGACAATGGAAAATGAAAATATTTATTTATTGCCTGAGCAATTATTAGTTTTTAAAAGAGAAAATTTTTTATAAAACTCTTTTTTTTTATAACCTTTTAGGTTATAATGAACAGTAAGGGAAGTGAAATAAATGAAAAAAATATTTATATTAGCCATAATCGGTCTCTCTTTCTGCTTAACTGGATGCGGAAATAAATTAAAGACTTATGATGAAATAGATTACAAAACATTGATGAATATGATTGAGGAAAAACAAAGTTTTATTTTATTTATCGGTTCTACTGAGTGCCAGCATTGTGATTTATATAAAGAAACATTGAACGAAGTTATTTCAAAATATCAGATAAAAATTAGTTATATTGATATTTCAAAACTATCAGTAGCAGAAAATGCTAAATTAAAAACATATGTAAATTATACAGGTACACCGACTACTGCATTCATAGAAAATGGAGTAGAGGCTTCTATGTATGATAGAATAGATGGAAATAAGCCAATGAATAAAGTGGTAGAAAAATTAAAGAAAAAAGGATATATAAAATAAAGGGGAAACCAAATGAAAGATGAAAACATTGAAATCTTAAATCTAGATGACGAAAATGTAACAAATGTAGTTCCAAATTCATTTAGTGTTATAAAATCATATGGAGAAGATTTGACGGCAAAAACATATATAACTAATCCAGCAATAGCACGTGAAAGTGAAATTAAGAAATTAATGATTGTTTTATTAACTCCAGAAAAATCTGGATTGCTAGTTGGAAAACCAGGTATTGGAAAAACTGCGATTGTAGAAGGTCTGGCATATTTGATTCAAAGAGATGAGGTTCCAGAAGCGTTAAAGGGATATCGTATTATTAAAATTAATTCTACTTCATTAATTGGTAAAATGACCGTAAATGGAAAAGAAGAAATGGTTATTAGTTTGCTTGTTCAAGAATTAAAAAATGTAGATAAAACAATTTTGTTTATTGATGAAGTACATACATTAATTGGCGGACGCGGAGATGGGCCAATGGATTTAGCAAACATTTTAAAACCAGCACTTGATCGTGGAGATGTAAAAGCGATAGGTGCTACAACGACAATTGAGTATGATACTTATATTGTAAGAGATCGGGCATTTTTAAGACGATTCGATAAGATTGAAGTAAGTGAACCAGATGAGCCAACTACAGTAAAAATTTTGATGGGCTCACTACCTAAGATAGAAAAGAAAACAGGAATAAAATTTAAGTACAATGAATATGTATCGGAGCTTTTGATAAAATCGATTGTAAGAGCAACTTCAGAATTTAAGCGTATTTATGGACTTGCAGCTCAATATCCAGATGTTGCTTTCTCTGTTTTGACACAAGCTTTTTCCCAAGCGTTATATCAAAATAAACCTGTTGTAGATGTTGTAGATGTTTATGAAGCGATCAAAACCAGCAAACGAATTTATCCAGATAGTATTATTAAAGAATTAAATATATTTAGAGAAGAATTTAAAGGTTTATGTGAAGATGAGAAAGTTGTTCTTCCTGTTGTTACAATTGACGAAGTACAAAATAATGAAGAGAATTATTAAAATTCTCTTTTTTAAATCAAAAAGAAAGTGTTAAAATCATATCATTAGATTGAACTATGAAAGGATGTGTGTTAAAATGATGATAGTGAGGTGGCGTTATGAAAACAATTCCTAAAAAAAATTATATATTATTAGGATTATTAGCGGTAGTAACGATTCTTGCAGTTATGTATATGAGTAAATGGTATCGAGCATCAGAGAATTATTATTTAGAAAATTCTGTAATGAAGGATCTTGTTGGCGAAGTAAAAGAACTTGAATTTGAAAATTATGTTCTGGAAAATCCAGATATAGTGGTTTATATTAGTAATGATCAATCAGAAACTACAAAGAAATTTGAAAAGAAACTAAGAAATTATATATTAGATGAAAACTTAAAATCACATTTTATTTATATGAATGGAAAAGAAAGTACAAGAAAATTTTTATTAGACCTTGAAAAAAATTATTTTATGAATAATGTGCAAGGGGTAGAAATAACGTATCCGAATTTATTAATTTTAGAAAATGGAAAAGTAAAAGATATTTTATATCGTACGTCATTGATAGAAAGAAATGCAAATGATGTAAAACCTTTTTTGCAAAGAAATGGAGTATTGGAAGATGCTTAATGTAGTGTTATTTGAACCAGAGATTCCTCAAAATACTGGAAATATTATGCGAACCTGCGCAGGAACAAATACCAAATTGCATTTAATAAAACCATTAGGTTTTTCATTGGATGAAAATAAAATTAAAAGAAGTGGGGTCAATTATATAGATCATTGTGATTATACAGTATATGAAGATTTTGACGATTTTGTAAAGAAGAATCCTGGAGAATATTATTTCTTAACTCGCTACGGAACAAAAGCTCACAGTGCCTTCAACTATACTGAAAAGGAAAAACCAATTTATTTGATATTTGGAAAAGAAAGTACAGGAATTCCAAAGGAGATATTAAAAAATTATTTAGATCGGTGTATGAGAATTCCTATAAATGATAATATACGAGCTCTTAATTTATCAAACTGTGTAGCTATTATGGTATTTGAAGTTCTACGACAGCAAGATTATCCAGAACTGCTTTTTAGTGATCCATTTAAAGGCGAAGATTATTTGACAAGGGTTGATTAAAAATGCTTGAAAAAATTAAGATTTAATGTTATCATGTTTATGAGAATATAAGGGAGGAAAATTTTATATGGAAATTTTAACAGATAATTATATATGGATTATTGTCATTGTGGTCGTTATATTGATGACAATTATTGGTTATATTGCAGAAAAAACTAATTTCGGTAAAAAAGAATTTTCAAAGAAAAAAAATAATAAGCAAGTAATAGAAGGCAACCAGGAAAAAAAAGAGGAAATAAAGAAGGCTGAGACTCCAGCGGCTCCTGTTGTAGAAACTTCAGAAGCAGAAAAAAAAGCATATGAATTTGAAGCACCAGAGAGAATTATAAAGCCAATAGAAAAAGAACCAGAAGAAGTTGTACAGTTCAGGGATCCTTTGACAGATGATATGAATGTCTCAAGTAAGACATTAGAAGTACCATATGAAGAAAATAGAGTGGAAGCATTCCCAGAAGAAGATCTAAATGTTCCCATAGGAGAGAATAATTCTTATGATGTACCTGATACTGGAACGTTTGAGGTTGCTGAGGATTTAAATGCGCCATTTGGAGATTTTGAAATTCCATCTGAAAATGTAGTAGAGGAAAATCTTAATGTTCCACTTACAGAAGATGTCTCATACAATTCATCGTATAATATGCCAGAAGAAGATTTAAATGTGCCATTTGGAGATAATGCAGAAATATCATCAAAAGAAGAAGACTTCGGATTGAATCTTCCAGATATTGATTCTATAAAAGAAGACGTGAGTGCAACTATAAATAGTGAAAATGATGACGATGATATATGGAAATTTTAAATAGCGGAAACGCTATTTTTTTGAATTTTAAAATTCCTATTTTTAATTCTGGAATAAGTATGATATAATGGATAAGACACTGTAAATGATTGGAGGATAACTATGACATTTGACGGAGTTGTAATACTACTAAGAAAATTATTAGATGTATTATTAGTTTGGTGGTTATTATATTATATTCTAAAAAATTTAAGAAAAAATGTAAAAATGGTATTATTATTTAAAGGAATATTAATCTTATTGGTATTAAAAGTAATTAGTGATTTATTGAATTTAGTTACAATTAATTATTTATTAGATTATGTAATTATGTGGGGGCCTTTAGCACTTATTATAATTTTTCAACCGGAAATTCGTAATGTATTGGAACAATTGGGTAGAAGCCAATTATTAGGCAGACATAAATTGTTAACAGTAGATGAAAGGGAAAAAGTTGTATATGAAATTATACAAGCTTTGGATTATTGCAAAAGAGCAAGAATTGGTGCTTTGATTGTGATTGAAAGAGATCATAGTTTAAATGATTATATTGAAAAATCGAAAAAATTATATGCGGATATTTCTAGTGATTTGTTGGAGTCTATCTTTTTTCCAAACAATCCATTACATGATGGTGGTGTAATAATTCAAGGAGATAAAATTACAAGCGCTGGAGCAGTTTTTCCTACAAGTGAGAATCTAAAGATTAGTAAAAGACTTGGAACAAGACATCGAGCTGCCTTGGGAATCTCAGAAGAAACAGATTGTATTTCTCTCATTGCTTCTGAAGAAACTGGAAGGCTTTCTATCGCTTTAGGAGGGGAATTACATTATAATCTTACTTTAGATGAAGTGAAATTAATGTTATTAGATGAATTGCGTCCAAAAAAAGCAACAGTAACGGAAGAAGAGGAGGAGACGATTGATGAAGAATTTAATACAGACAATGAATAATTTCTTTAATAAAATCTGGCGCTTTATTGATCGTAGAATTATTGTTCCAATAACGAAACTGATTTTAAAATTAACTGGAAATTTTGACCGTTCTGGAAAACGATTTGAAAATTGGCTATCTAGGCCAACAACTTTATTATTTATTTCTTTATTTTTAGCTATTTTTATATTTGTAGTAGTGGATCAGAAAATATTGAGATTTTCTGAAAGCTCTGCTGAAGTTTTAACAAATCAACCAGTGACGGCTAAATATAATGAAGAAGCGTATGTGATTGAGGGTTTACCAGAAACAGTAGATATTACTTTAATAGGTTCAAAAACCGATTTATTTATAGCAAAACAATCCCCATCTTATGATGTGAATGTAGATTTAACAGGGTTAAGGGCGGGAACGCATAAGGTAAATATTAAATATAATCAGGTTGCTTCAACTTCTTTAGAATATAAAGTGAATCCATCTTCTGTAACAATTAATATTTATCCAAAAATTTCGAAAACTAAAATCTTGTCGTTGGATTTATTAAATAAGGACAGTTTAGATTCAAAATTAGTTGTTAAGGAATTAAAAGTAACCGATGATAAAGTAATAGTAAAAGGAGCAGAACATCAGCTTAATAAAGTAGCAACAGTAAAAGCTTTAGCCGATGTGAAAAATATTGTAAAGCAAGAAATTGGAACTACAACATTGAAAGATGTTCCTTTAAAAGCTTATGATAGTACGGGAAACATTATTGACGTTGAAATAGTCCCAGCTAAAATTGATGTAGATTTAGTAATTACTTCCCCAATGAAAGAAGTGCCAATCAGAATTATTCCAAAAGGAACAGTGGCTTTTGGAAAAGCAATTAGTTCTATTGAGAGTAGTGAGTCAACGATTACAGTCTATGGAGATGAAGCCGTGATTTCAGAATTACGTTATATTCCTGTAGAAGTAGATGTAAATGGTTTAAAAGAAAACCGTCAGTATAAATTAGGAATTTCTAAACCAGCTGGAATTACCTCAATGAGTATTAATAATATTACTGTAAATATAAAACTAGATGAGTCCTCTGATAAAGATATTAACAACGTTCAGATAGAATATCGTAACTTAAGCGATGGATATACTGTTCAAGGTCTTAGTGAAAATGATATACGAATTAGTGTTAATGTGAAAGGTGTAAAATCAGTATTAGATGGAATTGCATCTGATGATATTACCGCTTATCTTGATTTAAAAGGATATACAGAGGGTACTTATGAAATTGAGGTAAATGTGGAAGGAACAGATTCTCGTGTTCAGTACACAGCAAAAACCAAACGAGTTAGAATTAAAATCGAGAAAGAAAAATAATAATAAAAAAGATCAAAGAGATAAAACCTTTGGTCTTTTTTTATTATTGTTCTATATGAGAAAATAGAATTCCAATGTTGATTAGTCCACAAATTCCAACTAATCCATAGACAATTCTAGAAAGCATTGTCATGTCGCCAAAAATAGTGGCAACAAGGTCTAAATCAAATAGTCCTACAAGTCCCCAGTTAATTGCGCCTATAATGGTAAAAACCAAAGCAATTTTTTGAATTGTTTCCATATTCTTTCTCCTTTCTCTTTTGTTTTTATTATTCTCAAAAATTTTTAAATTATTCAATCATATTTATTTAATAGTTTCCATACAATTGAATTGTAATGATGAGGTGAAAGGAAAATGAGTAAAAAACTATTATTTTGTATTTTGGTAGTAGGATGTATTTTCATGACTGGCTGTTTTAAAAAAGGTCAAAAAGATGTCGTAAAAGATTTTGCCAAAAAAATTGAAAAATCTAAAGGGTATCATTTAACTGGAAATTTAGAGATAGTAAATAATGAGGAAACATATCGTTATACAGTAGATGTTTCAAGCGGAAGCAATGAAAAATTTAGAGTAAGTTTAAAAAACAAAACAAATAATCATGAACAAATAATCTTAAGGAATGATGAAGGCGTTTATGTATTAACTCCATCTCTTAATAAAAGTTTTAAGTTTCAAAGTGAATGGCCATACAATAATTCACAAAGTTATTTGCTACAAACATTATTACAGGATATAAAGAATGATAGCAATAAAACATTTAAAGAAACAAAGAATGGATATGAATTTACAACAGCAGTAGAATATTCAAGTAATAAAGAATTGGTAAAACAAATTATTATTATGGATAAAGATTTAAATGTAAAAGAAGTAAATGTTCAAAATAAGGATGGAAAAACACAAATTAAAATGCAGTTTACAAAAATCGACATGAAAGCTAATTTTGAAAATAATTATTTTGATTTAAATGAAAATATGCAAACAGCTGTGGTAGAAGAAAATACAGAAGTTGTATCTAAAATAGAAGATATTATTTATCCAATGTATATACCTGCTAATACAAAATTGACTAGTCACGATACTATGAAAACAGAAAATGGAGAGAGGGTAATTTTGACCTTTAGTGGAGAAAAACCATTTTTGATGGTACAAGAAGCATCTGGAAAAGCAAGTGCTATGACGACAGTTCCGGTTTATGGAGAACCGCTTTTTGTAGGAGATACTATTGGGGCAATGACGGATTCTAGTATCACTTGGATAAGTGACGGAATTGAATACTATGTAGTGTCGGATACTATGAATCAGGAAGAATTACTAGATGTAGTAAATTCTGTTAGTGTAATGCCAATTGGAAAATAGAACATTTTGTTTCTATTTTTTTTCTTTTATGTTATAATTAAAAACAGGTGATGAAAATGGCAAATAAAAAGAAAAAACAAGCCGCAGCAGAAAGCAAGAAAAAGGTACAAACGAAAGATAAACAAGCACAAGTTGAAATTGAACAAAAGAAAATAGAAAAGAAAGAAAAAATAGTACAAGTAAAAAAGAACGACTCAAAGTCAAAAATCGCTAGCACTCAAAGAACATCAGGAAAAAATGATAAAAATAAAAAAGAGTTAAAAAAATCAGAAGTAGTGATAAATAAAACAAGTCAAAATAATGCTTCTCAAAAAGCGAAAAAAGAAGAAATATTAATTCATAAAACTCATAATAAGAATAAAAAAGAATCTGCCTCAGTAGCTGTTAATTCAGATGAAATGGGAAAACTTGTGAGAATAATTTTAGTATTGATAGTAATTGTTGTTGCGTTTTATGGTTTAACAGTAATTATTACAAAATTTCAAAAAACATCGATTCCTGATAGAAATAAAAATATAGTACCAGCTGTAATTCAATATGATGAAATTTTAATTGGTACAATATTAAATCAAACTCGCGATGAATATTATGTATTGATTCAAAAAGATGATGACCAATATCAAACATTGACCTCTTATTATTTACAACGATATAATTCCAATTCAAAATCGTTAAAAGTTTATATATCAAATATAAATAGTGTTTATAATCAATTTTATATTTCTGAAACTTCAAATATTAAAACGAATAATATAAATGAGTTTAGAGTTTCAACTATCACATTGATAAAAGTTAAAAATCATGAAATAGTAGAAGCTTATGAAGGCCTAGAAGAAATAGAAAATGCGTTTAAAAAAATATTAGATAATAAAGAATAATTTTCAACCACTCTGCGGAACTTTTTAGTGCTCTGTCAAAACAGAGATTAATAAAGTTATTAATAATTGATAGTTTAATAAGCTAACCAGAAAAGGTTGGCTTTTTGTAAATGAATGTGAAATTAGACTGAAAAAATAAGATTTTATGTACTAATATTAATAGAATATGGTACACTAATATTAGTATTATATATGTTAGGAGGAATATGCATGCCAAAAAGTGGAGCGTCAAGATTATCAAAAGAAGATATAAAAGAACCAATCGTTATTGAAAAAAAGTTAAAAAAGAAAAAAGACGAAGAAAAAAACAAAGAAGAAATAAAAAAAACAAAAACCAAAACGGAAAAAAATATAAAGTCTAGAAAAACAAAAGAAGGAACAGAAGAAAAAAAGAAAATAGAAAAAGAGAAAAAAGACTCAATAGAATTAAAAAAAGAACAAAATATAAAAAGAAATGAGTCAATAAATGAAAAGATAGAGGAATCGGCTTCATTTTTTAATGAGACGCTAGTTGATCATAGTGATAAGAGGTTAGAAGAAGCAAATTTAAAAGTTTCAAAAACTAGTAAAAATAATTATTCATCAAAAACTATGTTATCAAATGTTGCAGAAAAGAGTAAAAGTATTAATGCCAGAAAGAGAGAATTTCAAACTTTAGAAGTGATAATTTTAATAGTGCTTACTTGTGTTATTAGTTTGACTGTAGGAGGTTTTCTAGGAGCAAAGTTTATACAAAAAAATACTGCAAATGAAAATATTGAAGTAGCTGGAGAGGAAATCCAAGAATTTCTTAAAAATTATAATTATTTAATTGAAAATTACTATGGAAATATTGATAAAAAGGAGTTGTTAAATACTGCCTTTAAAAGTATGATTGATTCCTTAGATGATTCTTATAGTGGGTCTATAGATGAAAGTGCATCAAATAATTTTGATATTGAACTAAAAGGGGATTATGAGGGACTAGGAATTGAAATTATTAATGATAATGATAAAAACATTTTGATTTATGGGATTATTCCAAATTCTCCAGCAAGCAAAGCAGATATTAAAGTTGGAGATAAATTACTTTTTGTAAATAATACAGATGTGAAAAATATGACCACAACGGATTTTATTAAAAATATAGTGAAAGGAAGTGGTGTGTCAGAATTTGAAATAGTGTTAGAACGTGATGGAGTAGAACATACCGTTACAATTAGAAAAGAAGCAATAACTTTAGAGTCTGTAACCTCTAAGACTTATTATGAAGGAAATAAAAGAATTGCTTATATTAAAGTAAGTATTTTTGCCGAAAATACTTATGACCAATTTAAAAGTGAATTAGAAAAATTAGAAAAAGATGGATTTGAATCGTTAATTATTGATTTAAGAGATAATAGTGGTGGACACTTAACAGCTGTAAAAAATATGATTGGACTATTTTTGGATTCTTCGCATGTTATTTACCAAACAGAAGACAAAAAAGGAAGAGAAAAAATATATTCTAGTGGAGAAGTTACAAAAAATTACCCAATTGTAATTGTAGGTAATGCAAATAGTGCTTCGGCTTCTGAAGTGATGATTGGAGCTTTGACAGAAGAATATGGCGCAGTTTTGATTGGAAATCAAAGTTTTGGAAAAGGTACTGTCCAGGAACTCCATTCGTTGACAAATGGAGACGAATATAAGTTTACAACCAAGAAATGGTTAACTCCAAAAGGAAATTGGGTTCATAATAATGGCATTAAACCTAAAATAGAAGTCACTTTGTCAAAAGAGTATTATGGTAATCCAATAGAAGAAAATGACAACCAATTAAGAGCTGCAATTGATTATTTATCTGGAATAAAATAGAAAAAGATTGCCTTTTAATTAAATAAAATCTTAGATATAAAAAAGAATGACAATTTCAAAATTTTAGATTGCGTTTTAGAAGAAAGAAGATTATTTCTTTCTTTTTTTCGAAAAGCACGCTATAATGGAATTAGGGACGTGGTAGAATGAAACGGTTTCAAATAGGGGAAAATTATCAAATTCAATGTTACAAACATAATGGTAAAATTCATCGTGCATGGAATGAAGCGGTACTTTTAGATATACAGAAAGACTATTTAGTATTTGGAAATGAGAGAACGCAAGTGACAGAAGCAGAAGGTAGTGTTTGGAAAACGAAAGAGCCAGCTATTATGTATTTTTTTAAAGACTGCTGGTTTAATATAATAGCCCAATTGAAAAAGGATGGTATTTATTATTATTGCAATATTGCGACACCATATATAATAGAAGATGGTACAATAAAATATATAGACTATGATTTGGATTTGAGAATATTTCCGACGGGGGAATACAAAATACTAGATAAACTTGAATATAAATACCACAAAAAAATTATGCATTATTCGGAAGATTTGGATTTTGTTGTAAATTCTGCAATGACGGAATTAATAAGAATTTATAATGGTAAGCAAGATATGTTTGACCAAATGAAAAATAAAAAATATTATGATAAATATAAAAGTATAAAAAATGGCGAATAAAACGTCATTTTTTATATAAAGAAACATATAATAAAAGTGAAAGTAAAGTCACCAAAAGAATTGACAAAGGGGAAGGAAACTGATATATTAAGTGTGCTTTCAAGGAAA
>CATBQD010000005.1 GCA_949505625.1 uncultured Bacilli bacterium | reverse complement strand
ATCATCTAATAGGATTTAGATATAATGATGAAGATTATTACTATGTGAAGAATGCTCAGGAAGACATTATAGGAATCATGGATAGTAATTATAATGTAATAGCGAATTACAAATATGATGCATATGGAAAAGTGATTTCAATAACAGATAATGAAGGAAATGAAATTACAGATTTCAATCATGTAGCTCATATTAATCCATTTCGGTATAGAAGTTATTATTATGATGAAGAGACTAAACTTTATTATTTAAATTCTAGATATTATAATCCAGAGTTTGGTAGATTTATTAATGCGGATACTGTCATAGCTGGTGGAGATAGAATTTTATTATCTAATATGTTTGCATATGGTGAAAATAATCCAATAATGAATGTAGATGTAGATGGTAATTTTGCAATTGCAATGATAATTACTGGAGTTGCTATAGTAGCGGGAACGGTGCATGCAATAGATAAGATGATAGAGCATCATAATGATAATGGTACAATAGGATTTATGGATTGGGTTCGTTGCGTATCAGAAGGAGCCCAACTTACAGCTGGAATTATGTCGTTTGGAATGGCAGCACAATCTGCTTATGATGCAGCAAGTTTTAGTTATAATGCTCATAAAGTTCAAACTCCACAACCATCAAGAAATGTACAATCGGCATCAACTTCTGCAACCAAAGTACATGGAAACTCATTAAGTACAACTAAACCAGCTAGTGGTTATGCATTAGTACCTAAAACTAATTCTAAGATAGTATTGAAATATGGAGAAACGACAATGGGAACTGGCAGATATAGTCAAAAATATTTAGATAATTTAGTTCCCGGAGGAGCAAAAATGGATTTTAGAGCAAGTGGAACTAAGTATGAGATGCATTATTGGCAACATAATCAAATTATAGAATATACTAAGACACATGGTGAACGCCCACCATTTAATAAAAGCGATTGGTAAGGAAGAGGATTTTATGAGAATATTTTTAAGTTCGGAACATGAACATAAAGCATCAATGGGGTTTGATGTTGCATGTAAATGGGTAGAAGAAAAACTTCAATTTGTATGTGAAGAAAACGTAGGTTTAGAACAAGATGATACTTATGGAACAGAATATCAAGATGTTGGAATTATATGTATTATAATTCCAAAAGAAATGCAAGAGTATTGGAAAGAAAGAAAATACATTAGTAGAAAAAATAAAAGTGCAGATATCAGATTATATATAGATTATGAAAGATTTATAAAAGAAACACCCGAAAATCAAAGACTAATGTATGTAGAAAATATTATAAAATCAATAGAGGTTTTAAAAGAGCGTTCTAAAGGGGACTTTAAAGGTGATAAATTAATAGAAGACATATTAAATGCATTGAATCTGACAAAAGAAGATTTAGATAATTTAAATAAGAAAAAAACAATTTTATCAAGAATGTTTGATAAAAAATAACCTTATAAACAACTAAAGAACTTTATACAAGTTCTCTAGTTGTTTTTTCTATCTAATAATCTATGTTGATAAATAAAAAAATATTTGTTACTAAACTCTATCAGAAACACATAGAAAAACACAAATCTAAAAAATATTAGTTTTAAAAAAAACAATGCTTTAAAAGTAACAGGAAGTCCTTATTTAGATGAAGTAATTACGAAAACATTTCCAGTAAGTGGAAAAGCAGGAGATTGTTATACCATTTATTTTTGGTATAAAAATGAAGGAATAGAAAGTTTTGGACTGACATACAATAAAAGAGTTTTAATAAGATTTGACTATGGAGAAATCGATGACCCAAGTTGTTTATTTCCACGAGGAGATTATAGTGCGAATAATACAGAATGGCAATTTTTTGAAGAAACATTTAGAGCTGAATATAATTATACAGGAATAGAGCTTGTTTTATTTGATTCTCATGCAAACGATTTATATTTAACAAATTTTTCTCTTTATAAACCAGTAAATATTGGATCAAGTTATATTTATGACGATAATGGAAATGTAACAGGTGCATATAATCCACTTTCTGGACTAAATGAATTATCATATGATAAGAATAATCAATTAGTTAGTATGATGGATACAAAAGGATCAAATTTTGTCTATGAATATGATAACAACATTAAAGATAGAGTATTAAAAGGAATAAGTGGAACAGGTATATCAAATGAAATAGAATATGATGAATTTGGTAATCCAGTCATTACTAAAATTACCAATAAAAATGTAAAAGAAAATATAGAAGGCATTTATCATATTCGTATGAAAGGAACAAAAAAATATTTTGATAATGATTTTCATACAAATATAATTTCTTTAAGGGAAGATTGTTGTAGTCATGATGGATATGAGTTTGTAAAAGTAGATGAGCTTTACAAAATAGTACCAGTAGATAATCCAAATTATTCTGTTTATTGTTCTAATGAAAAAATTTTATTAAGTAACAAAACATATTCTTTGTTTGAATTAATTAAAAATCAAAATGGAAGTTATAATTTTAAATTAAAACAAGAAATTGATGAAAATGAAGAAATATCTGGAATAGAAGAATCCAAAATTTATATAACATTTGATTATGAAAAGTTAGTTTTAGATAAAAAAGAAAAAGAAAATCCAAATCAAAACTTCTATTTAGAAGAAGCAGGAAATCATTTGTTTGTAGCAAATACTGCTGAGTATACAGAAGATGGAAAATATATCAAATCGACAAAAGATACATTAGGTAGAACAATCGCTTATGATATCGATACCAATACTGGTTTAACAAATAGTATTACAGATTCAAAAGGAGTTTCTACTAATTATACTTATAATGAGAAAGAACAATTAATCAAAGTAGAAAAAGATGAAAAATGTGTAGAATATGAATACAATGATAAAAACTTATTATCAAAAATAAAACATGGAACCAAAGAATACAATTTTAGTTATGATGAGTTTTTAAATACAAAAACAATTGGAATTGGAGATAATACATTAATTACCAATAATTATGAGGCAAACAATGGAAATTTATTATCTTCAACATATGGAAATAATGATAGTATTAGTTATACTTATGATGAATTTGATAGAGTAAAAACGCTAACGACAATGAATGATAGTTATACAAATTATTATAATAATTTAGGAAATATAGCTAGAATAGAATCAAATAAAGACATTTATAGATATCAATATGATTTGTCGAATAGACTAACAGATTATAGGTATAATGATAAATTTAAAATTAAATATCATTATGATGAAACAAGTAATGTAAAAGACAAATATTTTAACAGTTTAGAAACCTCTCATTATATTAACTATGAATATAACAAAGATAATGCAGTAAGTAAAATCACATTTAATAATGATCATGATATAAAAGCAATACCAATAAGTTTATATTCTAGTGGTGATGTTAGTTACAATACAAATTATGAAGATAAACTAATTAATACCTATGATGAATTAGGAAGATTAAAAGAAAAATCATTAAATGATAACTATAAAACAAATTATCATTATATTACAAAGGGAAAAAGAACATCCTTTATATTAGATAAATTAGAAGATAATTTTAATTATTTTGAATACAAATATGATGAATTAGATAATATTACAGATATTTATAGAAATAACAATTTAGTAAATCATTATGAATATGATAACTCAAATCAATTAATAAGAGATGATGATTATGAAAGAAATATGACAACCATTTATAGTTATGATAATATTGGAAATATCTTATCAAAAAAAGAGTTTGTTTTAAACTCAAAAACATTATTAAATGAAAATACTTATCTTTATACAAATACTAATTGGGAAGATCAATTAACAAAATTTAATGATGAAGAAATAACTTATGATGAAATAGGAAATCCATTAAGTATTGGAAATAAAGTTTTAAATTGGACAAACGGAAGACAGTTAGAAAGTATTATAGATGAAAATAATACAATCAGTTATCAATATAACAAAGATGGAATAAGGACTAAGAAACTAGTAAATGGAGAAGAAACAAGATATTTATTAGAAAATAACAATATAATATTTGAAGAAAGAGACTTTGGTGTGATATACTATAAGAGAGATGAGAATAATCATCTAATAGGATTTAGATATAATGATGAAGATTATTACTATGTGAAGAATGCCCAAGAAGATATTATTAGCATTATGGATAGTAATTATAATGTAGTAGCAAATTATAAATATGATGCATATGGTAAGATTATTTCAATAACAGATAATAAAAATAAAGAAATAACAGATTTAAATCATGTAGCACATATTAATCCATTTAGATATAGAAGTTATTATTATGATGAAGAGATAAAACTTTATTATTTAAATTCTAGATATTATAATCCTGAATATGGTAGGTTTATTAATGCGGATGGAAGCTTTGACAATAGTAAAACTATGGGAGTAAATTTATATCAGTATGGATATAATAATCCAGTTAATACAACTGATAGCAATGGTAATTGGCCTAAATGGTTAAAAAAAGCAGTCAAAGTGATAGCAACTGTAGTAGTTACAGCTGTTGTAGTAGTTGCGGTGGTAAAAGCAGCACCAGTAATAGCAATGGCGGCTATGGTGACTACAGCTAGTTTAGGAGCAACTGGTACAACAGTAGCAGCGGTTGGAACAGCAGCAAAAGTGGCGACAACGGCGGTTGCAGTAACAACGGCGGTAAATGGAGCAAGTAAAGTAGGAGAAACAATTACTGGAACCAATGTCATTAGAGATAAAGTCATGGGTGGAAATGATGACTTATATAATACGTTTGATACTGGATTATCAGTTGTGAATAGTACGATAATAGCAACAGGACAATTTTATTCTCCACCAAGAGAAAAAACAACCTTATCTGGAAGAAGTTTACCAAGAACAGGAAATCCTAATAGTTCTTTAACAATGAATAAGGGAGGATACAATCAAATGAGGTTTTTTGATTATCAGGGAAATGCAAGTTTAGATATCGATTTTACAAATCATCCAAATTTGTTAACTTATCATAGTAACCCACATTTACATACATGGGATAATGGAATAAGAAGCGAAAAGCCTTTTAATATAAAATAAAAGAAAGGATATTTTTATGAAAAATGTTAATGATGTAAATTATATTATAAAAAAATTTGATGAAAATAGTGAAATTAGTTTTGATTATAGAGACTATATATGTACAATTTTTGCAGTTAAAGAACAACAATATAAAAATTCAAAAAAGAGTAGAAAATTTAATATTAAAGACTATATATGTACAATTTTTGCAGTTAAAGAGCAACAATATGAAAATTCAGAAAAGAGTAGAAAATTTAGTATTTATGTAGAGCTGGAGCAAATTAATAGTGAAATAGAAACATTTAATTTTAACACAATCGAAGAAGCGCTTGATAGTATAGTAATTTATAATCATAAATTAAAAGATATTTGGCCGCAAGTTATTATTGTTGATATAAAATTAGGAAAGTAAAAAAAATTATAAACGATAGTATATATATTAAAAAACTAGTTCTCTAAACAACTAAAGAACTTTATAGTTCTCTAGTTGTTTTTCTCACAATATCTATGTTGCCAAATAAAAAAATATTTGTTATGAAACCTTATCAGAAACACATGGAAAAAGTAAATCTAAAAAAATATATTTATAGATAGAATCACATTAAATAAAGATAATCACTTTTATCAAGATGAATTAATAAATACCTATGATGAATTAGGAAGATTAAAAGAAAAATCATTAAATGATAGCTATAAAACAAATTATCATTATATTACAAAAGGAAAAAGAACATCTTTTATATTAGATAAATTAGAAGATAATTTTAATCAGTTTGAATACAAATATGATGAATTAGATAATATTACAGATATTTATAAAAACGGAGATTTAATAAATCATTATGAATATGATAACTCAAATCAGTTATTAAGAGATGATGATTATGATAGAAAAAGAACAATGATTTATAGTTATGATAATATAGGAAATCCATTAAGTATTGGAAATAAAGTTTTAAATTGGACAAACGGAAGACAATTAGAAAGTATTGTAGATGACACAAATACAATCAGTTATGAGTATAACAAAGATGGAATTCGTACGAAAAAAATAGTAAATGGAGTAGAAACAAACTATTATTTAGAAAATAACAATATTATATTTGAAGAAAGTGACTTTGGTGTGATATACTATAAGAGAGATCTAGATAATCATCTAATAGGATTTAGATATAACTATCAGAATTATTATTATATTAAGAATGCACAAGAAGATATTATAGGAATCATGGATAGTAATTATAATGTAATAGCTAAATATTATTATGATGCATACGGAAAAGTAATTGCGGTTACACATCCAGATGGAAGCCAAATTCATGGTGGACATGTAGCCCGCCTTAATGCATTCAGATATAGAAGTTATTATTATGATGAAGAAACAGAATTATACTATTTAAATTCTAGATATTATAATCCAGAGTTTGGTAGATTTATTAATGCGGATACTGTCATAGCTGGTGGAGATAGAATTTTATTATCTAATATGTTTGCATATGGTGAAAATAATCCAATAATGAATGTAGATGTAGATGGTAATTTTGCAATTGCAATGATAATTACTGGAGTTGCTATAGTAGCAGGAACAGTACATGCAATAGATAAAATGGTAGAACATCATAATACTAAAGGGACTATTGGCTTTGGAGATTGGGTTCGCTGCATATCAGAAGGAGCACAAAGAGCGGCTGGAATTATGTCATTAGGCATGACGGCACAATCTGCCTATGATGCGGCAAGTTTTAGTTATAATGCTCATAAAGTTCAAACTCCACAACCAGCAAAGAATGTACAATCAGTATCGAATTCAACAACAAAAGTACATGGAAATTCATTAAGTACAACAAAACCTGCAGGTGGGTATGTATTAACTAGTAGAAAAAATGGCAGTATTCAAAAGTATGGAGAAACGATTTTAGGATTTAATAGATACACAAAAAAATTTCTAAATACAAGAATCGATGGAGGACTAGATATGACTTTTCTAGCACATGGAACTAAAAAGGAAATGCATGATTGGCAACATAATATGATAATAGATTATAAAAATTCACATAATGGAAAAAGACCAGATCTAAATTTTAATGATTGGTAGGAGATAGTAATGAAAATTTTTTTAGGAAGCGAAACAGAGAAAAAATCATATCAACCATTTTTTGATGCTAGAAAAATAGTTGAATCTAAGTTACAATTTGTGTGTGAAGAAAATGTAGGGTTGGAAGAAGATGATACTTATGGTACTGAATTTCAAGATGTTGGAATTATAACAATTGTAGTCCCACAATATGTAAAAGATTTAGGATTAAAAGAAAGAAAATTAATTAAAAGAAAAACAAAAGAAGCTGATATTAGATTATATATAGATTATGAAAGATTTATAAGAGAAACGCCTGAAAATCAGAGATTGATGTATGTTGAAAATATTATAAAATCAATAGAGGTATTAAAAGAACGTTCAAAAGGTGATTTTAAAGGAGATAAATTAATACAAGATATTTTAGATGCTTTAAATGTAACAAAAGAAGATTTAGATAATCTTAATAGGAAAAAAACAATTTGTTCAAAAATATTTGATAAAAAATAATCTCAAAAACAACTAAAGAACTTCATACAAATTCTCTAGTTGTTTTTTTTCTTGCAATAATCTATGTTGATAAATAAAAAAAATATTTGCTACTAAACCCTATCAGAAACACATAAAAAGAATAAATAAAAGAAGAATTATAAAATAATTACAAGCTGTGATATACTATAAAAGAGATGAGCATAATCATCTAATAGGATTTAGATATAATTATCAAAATTATTATTATATTAAGAATGCACAAGAAGATATCATATAAATTCTCATTTGCATGTTTGGGATAATCCAGGAGGAAAACCAACCCCATGGAAGTGAAAGGAGACCTAAAGATGAATATGATCACAATTAATGATATTATCGAAATATCATCTGTAACAAAAAAGAACATTTTTGGTAAAACAAAAAAGAGTAGTTTAGAAATAGAAATGAAATTTTTAAATGATAGTTTTTGGATTTGCTATATTGATGGTATAAGAAGAAAAAAATCTGAAAAATATATTCTGTATAAAGCTGATTGTATAGAAACAGAGCAATCTTTTAATACAATAGAAGCACTTTTTGAAAAAGGCAAATTAGAAAATAAACTTTTAAAAGATATATGGGATAATATAGAAATTGTAGCTATTAATAGTTGTGATCCGATTGAATATATAACGAATTATAGGAAACATAGAAAAATAACATTTAATTACTAAAGCGTTTTATATAAGTTTGTAGTTGTTTAAACAAAATTATATTTTTTAAATATAATTTCAATTTAGGAAAAAGATTCACTAATTATAGTGTTTCTTTTTATTATATGTAACAATTAATTATAATTATTTACATAATATAATTTATGTTGATAAATAAAAAAATACTTGTTACTAAAATATATCAGAAATACAAAGAAAAACAAAAAGTCCAAAGGGTGTGATATACTATAAGAAAGATGAGAATAATCATCTAATAGGATTTAGATGTACTATGAACATTATCACTATATTAGTGAAAATTAAAAATAGAAAGAATATGGTTTATAAGAGGTTTACTAAGTGTTGTAGAGGAGATGGTCTGATGAAAGCTAATATTAATGATCCACACTATATAATAAATAATTTTAGTTATGGTAATATGATTACTTTTGATTATAAAGATTATATGGGAGTAATAATTTCAGCGGAAATAGGCTATGCTGTAAAGGGAAAAAATTTTCAAATTTATATGGAGATAGAGCAAATTGATAATGAAATGGAAACTTTTCACTTTTATTCTATAGAAGAAGCCTTTGAAAAAATAGTAATTTATAAACAAAAATTAAAAGAAATTTGGAAGGATGTTACAATTGTATATATCAAATTAGGTAAGGAATAGTCTATGTTGATAAAAAATACATATGCATAACAGAAAATTTATAAAAGAATAAATCTTATAAATGCTTAAAAATTCAAATTCAAATTTTTATTTATTTTGAGTAGATTTTCAAAAATTCGCATTTTTTGTGTTTGAATTCTTTAAATCAGTAGCTTTACAAAGATTGTAAATTTTGATATCTTTTATCTGAAGTGATGGAATTTATAAATATTAGAAAATAAAATTATAATAGGTCATATTTATACTGATTTATGATATTATTGAAGTATAAAAGAGAATTGCAAAGTAGCTATTTCAAGTAAAATATTTAATAAGTAGTTAAATGACTGAGACGAATTATTAAAAAAATTAGGACAACTGGAGGTATAAAAGATGGCAGAATTAACAGTTTTAAATCAAAAAATATCTTATTATAAAATAGAAGATGAGGATTATATATCAATCACTGATATGCTAAAGTCTAAAGATGGTGATTTTTTTGTATCAGATTGGTTAAGAAATCG
Source organism: uncultured Bacilli bacterium (assembly GCA_949505625.1). Taxonomy (GTDB): domain Bacteria; phylum Bacillota_I; class Bacilli_A; order RF39; family UBA660; genus MGBC102946. The sequence goes on along the minus strand of CATBQD010000005.1, from coordinate 84,051 downwards.
CAATACTATTGAATTCTTAGGTATTTGGGAAGAAATTCATAACTCCTCTTTTAATTATGGCGAATTCGCCATAATTAAAAGTCAGGCAGGATTAAATAGTTATAAAATTAGTGTTAAAGAATGGGTAGAAAAAACAAATGCTATTGGAATAACATCAAAAGCAGGAAGATATGGAGGAACTTATGCACATAAAGATATAGCTTTTGAATTTGGAATGTGGATTAGTCCCAAATTTAAACTATTACTTATTAAGGAGTTTGAAAGACTAAAAGCAGAAGAGCAAAAACAAATTGGATGGAATGCAAAAAGGGAACTATCTAAAATAAATTATAGAATACATACTGATGCAATAAAACAAAATTTAATACCTATTGAGCTGACTAAAGAACAAATAAACTACATTTATGCAGAAGAAGCAGAAGTTTTAAATATGGCATTGTTTGGTATGACAGCAAAAGAATGGAGAACAAAAAATCAAAATTTGGATGGAAATATGAGGGATTATGCCACTATAAATGAACTGATATGTCTAGCAAATTTAGAAAATTTAAATTCTGTATTTATAAATGATGGGCTCAAACAATCCGAAAGATTAAAAAGATTAAATCAAATTGCCATTTCACAAATGGAAATATTGAATAGTACTGATATGAAATATTTAAATGGAGGTTCATAGCTATTAACACAAAGAAAAAACAGATTATATAATCTTGTAATGGTTATTTAAAATTAGGAAAAAATGAATTAGATAAAGAAAAAGAATCGAATAAAGGAGAAAGATCAGACTATGTAGCTTATATTAATGGAACAGCCCTTAATATAGAAATAAATTGTAATGAAAGTAAAGAAATATTAGAAAGAAATATGGAATATGCACGTCGATTGTATGCAAAAAAGATAAAACGTGGAAGTAAATATCAATATACACAGGTAATTCAATTTAATTTAAATAACTTTGCATTCGTAGAAAATGATAAAATAGTAGATACATATTATATTCAAAATGAAGAAGGAATTTTATTAAATGATAAATTGATATTTGTACAAATATATATTCCAAACCTAAGAAAAAAATGGTATACTAGTGGAGTAGAGAATTTAAGCGAAGCAGAAAGGTATTTATTAACATTAATTGAACCAGAAGTGGAAACTGTAGTTGAGTTAGGAAAGGGAGACGAACTAATGGAAGAATATATCGATGAAGCAGTAGAAGTGAGTGATGATTTTTTAGGAGAAGCATATGATAAAGAATGTGCATTAAAAGATTTAGAGCATAGGGAAGGAGAGCAAAAAGCCAAAGCTGAAATTGTAAAACGAATGTCTCAAAAATATGAAATAGATAGTATTGTAGAAATAACAGGATTATCAAAAGAAGAAGTAGAAGAGTATATTACAAGTGAAAGATGATAAAAGGAGAGTGAATGAAATGGAACATATTGAAGAAGCAATTATAGAAATACCACAAAAAACAAAAACAAAATTTGAAATTGATAAAGAAAGAGGAAAAATAAAATTAGATAGAGTATTATTTTCAGCGATGAATTATCCAGCTGAATATGGATATATTGATGAAACATTAGAGTTAGATGGAGACCCATTAGATATTTTAGTAATTAGTTCAGAAGCTACATTTCCAGGGTGTATTGTACCTGCTAGGATTATTGGAAACTTAAAGATTATTGATAATGGGCAAGAAGACAATAAAATTATATCTGTTTGTGCAGTAGATCCAAGATATCAAGAAGTAGAAGAATTAGGAGATTTATCAGAATTTACATTAGCAGAAATCAGAAACTTTTTTGAGAATTATAAATCATTGCAAGGAATTAAAGTTGTATGTAAAGAATATGAAGGAATAGAAGAGGCACTAAAAGTAATTGAAATTTGTAGAAAAAGATATAAAGAAAATTGCACCCGATAACGTGCAATTAATCATATAGTTCTTGTTTTAAAAGTTCTAAATTTTTATTCATAATGGAGATATAATCTTCTCCATTATTTTTTTCTTCTTCTGTAATATTGGATAACATGTGGAGTCTTAAAACTTCAACATTTCCGTCCTTTATTAATGCTTCTACAGTTTTTGAATTTTCTTCGTTTTCTTTCGCATAAATATATTTAATTTGACCATTTTCAATCATCGACTTCACATCAGCTAAAGTTTTTTCTGTTAAATTTTCGTTTTCTTCTAATGAATAAACAGTAAAACCGTATTTTTCTAGAAATTTAAAAACATCATTGGCAACTACAATTGTTTTTTTCGAACTATTTTCATACATTGTACTAATTTCAGCATCTAATGCAGAAATTTCTACTTTCAAAGCCTGATAATTTTCATCGATTTCATTTTTTAAATAATGATTACTAATATATTCATTAAAACCATTTTTAATGTTGCCAGCAAGCATTAAGAAATTGGATGGATCTAACCATAATTCTTCTTCTTCATAAGTCTTTTCCATACTAGAAGTGGTATCTATAATTTTTAATTTCTTATTATGATGAAATAATTTCTCAACATAATCTTTTTCAGGAGAAAGTCCATTAAAAATAAACATTCTTGCTTTACTATAATCTTTTATCTGTTTATCTGTTAACTTATAATCCATAGGATTAACTCCAGTAGGATAAATACTATAAATAGTACTATGTTCTCCGTAAAGACGCTCTGTGATATAACTAACTGGATAAACTGTTGTATAAATGGTAACATCTTCTAAATCATCACGTTTAAAACAACCTGTTGTAATGATCGTAGTTAGAATTACTGCCAATAATAAAATCTTTTTCATTTTCTCTTCCTTTCAGGTACAGGGTCATATCCACTTGTGCCAAATGGATTACATCTTAAGACTCTTTTAAAAGCCAAAAGGGAGCCTTTTAAAGAACCATGCCTTTCAATAGCTTCAATTGCGTAATTAGAACAAGTAGGAATATGTCTACATAATTCATGGAAATTACCAGGAATTTTTTGATAACCCCTAATCAACCATATTAATATCTTTTTCATCCTATCTATTATACTAAAATTTATGTTAAATGTAAAATACTTCTTTTTTGATTTATAAAAGTTTGTTATAATAGAAACAGGTGATAAGATGAAAATACTAGAAGAACTTGGAATAAAAACAGAACATGAATCTTTGTATAGAAAAGCATTTACTCATACATCTTATGCAAATGAACACGGACTAGAAAGTTATGAGCGATTAGAATATTTAGGAGATGCAGTATTGGAATTATTTATGAGTAATTATCTATTCCGAAATACAGAATATGATGAAGGTATGATGACCAAATTAAGAGCTCATTATGTTTGTGAAGATGCTTTGTATGAATACTCTTTAAAACTAAAATTAAATGAAGAATTGCTATTAGGAAAAGGCGAAGAAGAAAATGGCGGAAAATTTAGAAAAGCAATAGTTGCTGATATCTTTGAAGCCTTTATTGGGGCTCTCTATTTGGATCAGGGAATTAAAATGGTAACAGAATTTTTAAATCTGCATGTAATACCAATGATAGAAACACATAAATTAGATTTTATCAATGATTATAAATCAGTGCTCCAAGAACTTGTACAAACAGATAAAAGAAGTTTAGAATATAGTGTTATTAATGAAGAAGGACCTGCTCATAATAAACGATTTACAGTAGAAGTTAGAATTGATTCTATCCGATATGGAGTAGGAAGTGCTCATAGCAAAAAAGAAGCAGAACAAGAAGCAGCCAAAGATGCTTTAAAAAAAGCACAAGATGGAGGAAATCATGTTAACAATTAAAAGAGAACAAAGAATGATTGATGCAGACATTTCTTATCAAGTAATCATTAATGGTATTAATATGTGCACATTAGATAATGGACAAATTAAAAATTTAGATTTAAAAAATGGAGACTATAAAATTAAAATTCGTAGTTCTCGATTTGTAAGTATAGAGAAAATATTTAGTCTTACAGATGGAAGTCATGTAGAATTTATTTGTAAACCAAACTATAAAAATACAAAATTATCTATTTTTATTCATCGTGTTTTCAAAAAAAACATAGGAATTGATTTAGAACTAAAACAAGACATCTATCTTTAGGTTGAAAAAGAAAAAAATTTAAGATAAAATATTACTGAGAAAAGGAGGAACCAAAATGGGAAGAGCGTATGAAGTAAGAAAAGCAAGTATTCAAAAAACAGGAGCAGCTAAAGCCAAATTATATTCTATGTATGCAAGAGAAATTTATCAAGCAGCAAAAACAGGCGGAACAGAACCGACAAGTAATGCAGTTTTAAAACGCTTATTAGAAAGAGCCAAAAAAGAGCAAGTACCTTCTGATATTATTAAAAGAGCAATTGATAAAGTAAATAGTGGAGCAGATGAATCTTATGATGAAGTAAGATATGAACTATTTGGACCAAATGGATCAACCCTTATTGTGGAGTGTCTAACAGATAACGTAAATCGTTCTATCAGCAGTATCAGAGCTGCTTTAAATAAATGCAATAGTAAAGTAGGCAGTATGGGAAGTGCTTCTTATATGTATGATCATGTATGTGTAATAAGTTTTAAAGGATTAGATGAAGAAGCAGCTTTAGAAGCTTTATTAAATGAAGGTATAGAAGTAGAAGATATTGAAACAGAAGAAGATAGTGTTGTTGTATATGGGACACCAACTGATTTATATGCCATGAAAGAAGCAATTTTGAAAGTATTACCAGAAGTACAATTTGATCTAGATGAAATCACGTTTATTCCAAAAGATAAAATTACATTAGAAGGTGATGATCTTATGTATTTCAATCGTTTACTTACAATGTTAGATGAAATAGAAGATGTACAGCATGTCTATCATAATGTCGAATTATAAGAAAAAGAATGATTTTTTTAATCATTCTTTTATTTTCTGTGGTAGAATAAAGTTGTTACACCAATATCCAAAGCTTTGGAGATTTTTAAAATAGTAGTAAGTGAAATATTTTTATATTCATTGTTGGATTCAATTTGTTTAACATAAGAAATACTTAAATCAGCAAGCTCAGCAAGTTGCTCTTGCGTTAGTCTACTTTGTTTTCTATAATATTTAACATTATCACTAAAAATAGTATATTGAGAATTTAAGTCTTTGTTATTAATCATATTAACGCCTCCATAAAACTTTGAATAGTAGTAAATAATTTCACTTCATACTAATATTTTCTCATAAAAGAAAGAGAAAAACAGTACACTCTGAGTACACTTTGTGATATAATAAGAAATGTGGTGGGAGGAAGAACATGTCAAATCAGTTAAAAGAATTAAGGTGTCGTAAGAAATACACAGCGAAACAGATGAGTGAGAAACTTGGAATTAGTAAGCCCTTTTATTGCCAATTAGAAAATAGAACAAGAAGACTATCTTATGCTATGGCAATTAAAATAGCAGCTATTTTTAAAATGAAGCCAGATGCAATTTTTTATGAAGACTATGTAGAAATAGAAAATGGGAAAAATGAATAGATTTTCCTGTTTTCTTTTTCTATGTGGTTATTTAAAAATAGTTGACACTAAAATTGATGTTTTATATAATAGAACCAGAAGAAGAAACTATGAAAAAGAATTATTAATGGAAGTGATTACAATGAAAGGACTTTTACCAGCTGATACTTATATTGTCATTAATAAGACGATTTTAAATGATTATGATAGAAAGCTACTAATTACTTTGTATCAACCAATTGTTGGCTATCAAGCAATTAGTTTTTATTTTACTTTATGGTCTTATTTAGATAAAAGTGAACTCCTATCCTGTGAATGGACCCACCATCACCTTATGACGAATATGGGAATTAGTTTATCAGAAATTGAGGAAGCAAGGAGTAAACTAGAAGCAATTGGACTATTAAAAACATTTTTAAAGGAAGAACATGTAAATACATACCTCTATGAACTATATTCTCCACTTTCTGCAAAAGAATTCTTTAATAATCCAATTTTAGCGACTTCTTTATATACAACAATTGGAAAGTTAGAATTTGATAAGACTGTTGATTACTTTAAAATCCCAAAATTAAATCTTTCTTCTTATACAGAAATTACAACGAACTTTAACTCTGTTTTTAAAACTGGAAGTAATATGAATGTCAATGTAGAAAATATACGAAATAAGAATCGACTTGGAATGAATATTGCTCCAAAATATGAGTTACAAGTAGTATTAGAAATGATTCCTGATGAATTATTAAATAAGAGAAGTATTACCAAAGATACGAAAGATTTAATTATGAAGCTTTCTTTTATCTATGATTTTACAGAAGAAATGTTAGTGGAAATTATTAGAAATTCAATTACTGAAAAACATACAATAGATAAAGATGCACTAAGAAGAAACAGTCGGAAATTTTATCAATTTGATCATTATGGGAAATTACCAGGATTGGTATATAGAAATCAGCCAGAATATTTAAGAAAACCAGTTGGTGATAATTCGCTTAGGGCACAAGCTATTTATTTTTTTGAAACCACTTCTCCATATGACTTTTTATCAAGTAAATATAAAGATGCAGCTCCAAGCAAAAGCGATTTGGCAATTTTAGAATATCTACTTCTTGATTTTAATTTGAATCCTGGAGTCGTAAATGTATTGATTGATTATGTATTAAAAATTAATAATAATAAATTAATAAAAGCATTTATAGAACCAATTGCTAGTCAGTGGAAGAAAAGTAAAATAGAAACAGTAGAAGATGCAATGAAAATTGCAGAATCTGAACATAAAAAGCGAAGAGATAGAAATGACAAACAAGACAATAAAAAAGTTGCATCAAAACCATCTTGGTTTAATACAGAAATACCAATAAAAAAAGCAAGTAAAGAAGAACAAGCTGAAATTGATGAATTACTAAAAGAATATAAGGAGAGAATCTAATGAAGAGTTTAAAAGATGAATTGAAATATCAACAAAATAATCTAGAAGAAAAATTGAACAATTCTTATGAAGAAGCTTTAAAAGATGCTAGTTTTTATGATTTGGTTTCCAAACTTTCTTTTCCTAAAAAAAAGCTTATAAAGTATACTTCTAGCTTAGAAGAATGTGCAAAAGAATACCAAAATTGTAGCAATTGCAAAAGTATTTTAGAGTGTCAAAATAAAATGAGAGGATTTGCCTACCTTCCTTGTGTACATGGAGAGAGTCTATCGTTTGAATATCAAACCTGTAAGTATAAAAAACAATTAGAAGAACAAACAAAGTATAAAAAAAATATGAGTACATATGAAATTCCAGAAGAATTATTGAATGCCTCTATGAAAGATATTGATACAACTGATAAAAATAGATATGCAGCAATTAAATGGATTCAAGATTTTATTAAAAATTATGGAATTAATCAAAAGGGACTTTATTTATATGGAAATTATGGTTCAGGGAAGAGCTTTTTAATAGCAGCAATGTTTTCAGAACTTGCGCACCAAAATATAAAAAGTGCACTTGTTTTTTGGCCTGAATTTTTAAGAGATTTAAAAGCTTCATTCGATACAGATTTCAAAGAAAAATATGAAGCAGTAAAAAAAGTACCATTATTATTAATTGATGATATTGGAGCCGAAGCTACAACGGAATGGGGAAGAGATGAGATATTGTGCCCGTTATTACAATATCGAATGGATGCGAAATTGCCTACCTTTTTTACCTCTAATTTAGATTTAAAAATTTTAAAAGAAAATTTAAGCTGTAGTTCAAAGAAAGTAGATGAGGTTAAGGCACAGAGAATTATTTCTAGAATAGAACAATTAACAGATCAAATAGAAATGATAAGTGCAAATAGGAGATAGAAAGGTTAATGTCTAAAGAAGACATCTTTTTTATTAAAAAAATGAAAAATAAATAAAAAATATGGTAAAATAAAAGCTATTTGAAGGGGGGGAAAAGATGGGAGTAATATTAAAACCACATAATGAAGAAGCATATGGAAAAGTAGTAAAAGGATTTCAAGAAAAAAATAAAGTAGCAGTAGTAGAACCACCTGGAACTGGAAAAAGTTTTGTTGCATTAAAATGGATAGAAGAAAATAAGAAGAGAAAAACGATTATATTAGTACCATCTTATTCCATTATTCTTCAATATGAAGAGCATATGAAAGCTTGTGAATATCAAATGTCCAATTTTTCAAATCTACAAATTATGACATATTCAACATTAATGGTTCAAGTAAAAAATGGAGTTATACCAGAAGTAGAACAAATTGTATTAGATGAATTTCATCGCTGTGGAGCACCAGAATGGGGAAAAGGGATACATGAATTATTAAAGAAAAATGCGGATGCTAAAATATTAGGATTATCAGCAACACCAATTCGATATTTGGACAAAAAAAGAGATATGGCGGATGAATTATTTGATGGAAATGTTGTATTTCAAATGGATTTAACAGAAGCAGTAGCAAAAGGAGTTTTAAACTTTCCAACTTATATTAATGGAATCTATAAATTAGATAGTGATATCAAACGTTATGAAAAGAAAATCGGGGAATTAACAGATACTTCTTTAAAACAATCTTTGATAGAAAAATTAGAATTTGCTAGAAGAAGATTAGAAAAAGCAACAAAATTAGAAAATTTATTTTCAAAATATATGAAAAAGAAAAACGGAAAAATTATTATATTTTGTAAAGATAAAAAGCATATGGAAAAAATGCGAAATGAAGTAGCAAACTGGTTTTCTAAAGTAAATTCAGAAATTGATATCTATTCTGTTTATTATGGAAAAGCAGATAATGAAGAAGAGTTAAGAACCTTTTATAATTCAAATAACTCCCATTTAAAACTGTTATTTTGCATTGATATGTTAAATGAAGGTTTTCATGTACCAAAAATAGATGGAATAATTATGTTAAGGCCAACAATATCTCCAAATTTATTTATTCAACAATTAGGGAGAGGCTTAGCCTTAGATAATCAAGATATCACAATTTATGACATTGTAAATAATGTAAGGTCAAGTAAAGATATGAAAGACTTTTTAAAAAAAGTAGAAAAGAAAAGAAGGCAATTAATAAAAGAACAGAAATTAGAAGACAATGAAATCATGAAAAGTTTTGAAATATTAGATGATGCAAGAGAAGTTTTTGACGCACTAAATGATATAGAAACTATGCTACAGACTTATACTGGAAAAAAGTATAAAGTAAGTTTAATAGAAGAATTTTATCAAGAAAAAGGAAGATTACCGTATCAAAGTGAAACATATCATGGCATTACAATAGGATTATTCTTAGCTTGTGTAAGGCGTGGAACGACAAAGCTAACAAGTGAATTATTAGAAAGGTTAATCGTATTAGGCTTTGTAAATGAAGTCAAAGATAAAGAGACAGAAAAAGAAGAACGGATAAAACTAATAGAAGAATTTCACGCAATCAATAAAAGACTTCCAAAAGCTAATGAATTTTATAAAGAAGAAGCACTCGGACAATTTCTGGTTCGCATAAAAATTCAAAAAACAGCTATTTCAGAAAGTCAGATGAAGCGACTAATTGATATTGGATTCGACCCAGTAATGAAAGATAAAGAAGCAGAAAAAGAAAGAATGGTAGAATTAGTAGAAAAATTTTATCAAGAAAGAGGAAGATTACCAAAATATGCTGAAGAATATGAGGGAGAAACAATTGGACATTTTCTAAATAATATCAGAAGAGGTGTAACAAAGATATCTAATCAGTTAATGAAAAGATTAACAAATATTGGATTTGTAGCGAAAACAAAAGATAAAGAAGCGGAAAAGGAAAGAAAAATAACATTAATAGAAGCGTTTCATGCTCAGAATGGAAGGTTGCCAAAATATGCTGAAGAATATGAGGGAGAAGCAATCGGGCAATTTTTAAATCGTATAAAAATAAGAAGAATTGAGATAACTGATTTTCAGCTTAAAAGATTAGTAGAGATTGGCTTTGTAATGGAGATAGTAGATAAAGAGGAAGAAAAAGAAAGAAGAATAAAATTAATAGAAGAATTTTATGTTCAAAATGGAAGATTGCCAAAAAATACAGAAAGATATAAAAATGAACCAATTGGTTTATTTTTAAAAAGTATTAGAGTAGGTGATACAGGAATATCATCAGAACAAAGTAGAAGACTTACTGCACTTGGATTTTTGGGGCAGATAAAAGATAAAAAAACAGAAAGAAGAGTAAAAAGAGTAGAACAATTTTATCAAGAAAAAGGTAGACTTCCTTTACCAGGAGAAAGCCTAAACAATGAAAAAGTAAAAGCAGGAGATATTTTGGTATCTATTCGTACTGGAAAAATACGAATTACAGAAAACCACTTTTTACGTTTACAGAAAATTGATGCATCTTTAACGAGAGAACAAGTAGTATTATTAGAAAAAGCCCCTGTTTATGTAAAAAAAAGAAATTAAGTTGATGGTTGACAAAAAATAAAAAAGTGATAAAATAAATTCATAAATGTTTTGATTAGGACATGACATTTTAGAAAATCTTAAGAGCGAGCTTGGGATGGTGCAAGCCAAGTAAAGAAGCTAATTTGTTACTACCTATGAACTGAACCTGAAAAGGATCTCCGGATAAAAACCGTTATTGAAATTAAGTACAAATAAGGATGGTACCGCGAGAACTCGCTCCTAACATTAATGTTAGGAGTTTTTGTATTAGGAGGTAAAAATGGGAAGATTTATTTCTATCAAAGAATATGATTTAAAAGTACTACGTGTTTTAGCGCTTCAAAAACCTTTAGTAGAAAGAGAAAACTTTTATTTGCCAGTAAGAGAAAAAATTCTAAAAGAATTTTCAGTACTAGAAATGATTCCACTAATCAAAATGATTTTTAAAGAAACCGAACCTTATTTACAAGAATTAGAGTGTACAGTTTTAGGAGAACAATTAGTTCATTATATTGGTCCAATTTCATTAAGCTGCTTAGCTGCTTTAATGGACATTTTTCCAATCTCTGTTATATGGCTTTTGGCAACTGAAGCTAAATTCCCATTAATCAAAGAAAAAGCTCAAGAAAGGTTAAATCGAATATTAGACCAATATGGTTACCAAATAAAAGATGAAAAAGATAAAGTAAAAAAATATTCAAATGATCATCAAAAGAATTGATGAGATTAAGGGAGATAAACTACATTATACAAGAACGAAGATATTAGAATGTTCTGATGATGTAGAAAAATCAGAAGTATCTATTTTTCAAATTGAAAATGACTTCCGTATTTTATTAGATAATTATTTATCTGATTATCATCAAAAATTAGTTTAAAATAAAAGGAAAGAGGAACGAAAATGAAAGAAATTAAAAATGATGAAAGATTAAACAAATTAAACCACAGTTGTGCTCATCTTTTAGCACAAGCTATCAAACATTTATATCCAAATGCAAAATTTTGGGTTGGACCAGTTATTGAAGAAGGTTTTTATTATGATATCGATTTAGGAGATGAAGTTATCAAAGAAGAAGACTTGCCAAGAATCGAAAAAGAAATGAAAAAGATTTCTAAAGATGGAAAAAGAATTGTAAGACATGAGATTTCTAAAGTAGAAGCAGAAGAAATGTTTCATGATGATCCATATAAAATGGATTTGATTTCAAGAATGGAAGATGGAACGATTTCTTGTTATACACAAGGAGATTTTACAGATCTTTGTAGAGGGCCACACGTTGAAACAGTAAAAGAATTAAAACATTTTAAATTATTAAAATTTAGTGGTGCATATTGGAAAGGCGATTCTAAAAACAAAATGCTTCAAAGAGTTTATGGAATTTGCTTTGATACACCTGAAGATTTAGAAGAACATTTACAAATGTTAGAAGAAGCGAAACAAAGAGACCATAGAAAAATAGGAAAAGACTTAGAATTATTTATGACGGATGACTTAGTTGGTAGAGGACTTCCAATGTTTTTACCAAATGGATATATTATTTGGCAAGAATTAGAAAACTATATCAAAGAAAAAGAAAGAAAATTAGGATACTTACATGTTATGACTCCATGTGTTGGAAATGTGGAACTTTATAAAACATCAGGACATTGGGATCATTATAAGGAAAATATGTTTCCAGCTATGGAAGTAGATGGGGAAGCATTTGTTTTAAGGCCTATGAATTGTCCTCACCATATGATGATTTATGCAAATAAACTTCATTCTTATAGAGATTTACCAATTCGTATTGGAGAAATTGCTCATGATTTTCGTTATGAGGCAAGTGGAGCTTTAAAAGGAATAGAAAGAGGAAGACATTTTTGTCAAAACGATGCACATCTTTTTGTAACTCCAGAACAAATGAAACAAGAATTTAAAAATGTTGTTGATTTAATATTTGATGTTTATAAAGACTTTGGTATTACGGATTATCGTTGTGTACTTTCTTTAAGAGACCCAGAGGATAAAGAAAAATATCATCAGGATGATGAAATGTGGGAACATGCAGAAAACGGATTACGTGAAGTATTAAAAGACCTTGGAATCGAATATACAGAAGAAATTGGAGAAGCAGCTTTTTATGGACCAAAATTAGATGTAAATGTAAAGCCAGCTGTTGGAAATGAATATACTTTATCTACTTGTCAATTAGACTTCTGTTTGCCAGCCAAATTTGATTTAAAATATATTGATAAAGATGGAGTAAAGAAAACACCAATTGTTCTTCATAGAGCAATTCTAGGTTCTTTAGACCGATTTATGGCTTATATTTTAGAAGAGACAAAAGGTGTATTACCTCTTTGGTTAGCACCAGTTCAAGTAAACATTATACCAGTAAATAATGAGTATCATTTAGAATATGCAAATGAAATAAAAGAGATTTTAGAACTAGCAGACATTCGTGTAACTCTTGATAATAGAGAAGAAAAATTAAGCTATAAAATGAGAGAAAGCCAAACAAAAAAAATACCATATACATTAATTTTAGGGGATAAGGAAAAAGAAGAAGGTCTTGTAAGTTATCGATTGCATGGAAGTAATGAAACAACAACTGTTTCAAAAGATGAATTTTTAATAATGATAAAATTTTTGGTAATGACAAAAGGACAAATGGAGTACAAAAGTAAATAAACAGGAATGTTCCTGTTTTTTTGTCATACTTTTTTTACTCCCTCATATATTGTAATAGAGTTACTAGAGGAGGAACAAAATGATCAATAAAAAGAGTTTGTGGTTTTTAACGTTGTTTAGTTTAATATTAGTACTTAGTGTGTATTATATTACAATGCCATCTGAGTTATTAATTACTAAAAATAAAAATAGCAAGGAAGTAGCTGAAGTAAATAAAACCGTTGATAAAGAAGCTTCGGTCGAAATAGAAGAAAGCGAAATATTAACTGCTTTAAGGGTGGAGGCAGATGAACAAATGAAGCAAGATATGGAGGATTTACAGATTGTTCTTACCAGTGTAGAGGCAACTAGTGATGAAAAAAATGAAGCCTATGAAAAATTGCAACTTCTAAATATGACTAGAGGAGAAGAAGAAAAACTAGAGAAGAAAATTGAAACAAAATTTAAATTAAAATCATTTATAAAAATAGATGGGGACCAAATTAGAGTTGTTGCCTCTAGCGAAAAGCATGATATGACACTCGCAAACGATATTATGAGAAGTATTCAAGAAGAATATAAAACCAAAAAATATATTTCTGTGAAATTCCAAAAATAGATTTGGAATTTTTCTCTTCTCACCAAAAAAACAAATCAGCATAGAATAATATAGGGAATGATAAATCACCTTTGAAAGTGAGGAGAAGATGAAAAACAATATCTTATCAAAAAGAGAGAAAGAAGTTTTTGAATTACTAATTCGTAATTATGATACTTCAGAAATCGCCTCCATGTTAAAAATTAGTGAGAAAACAGTTCGCAACCATATTTCTAATGTAATGCAAAAACTTGCTGTGAAGGGGAGAGCTAATGCTGTTGTCGAACTATTAAAACTTGGCGAAATTTCATTATAAAATTGCATTCTTTTGCAATTTTTTTCATACTATTAGGTAGAGGTGGAAACATGTTAAAAAATTTAACAATTCGAAAATTCTTAGTATCTATAGCAGCTTTAATGGCATTATTTCTAATTTACTTAATACCAAAAGAAAATACATATAGTTTAAAAGACAAAACAAAAACAGAATTAGAATACGTAGATAAGGAAATTCTAACTGAAACAATCTATCTTTATGATAGGAATGGTTTTTTAGCGCGTACAAAAGTAGCTGTCTCAAAAAGCCCTGAAACAGTAGAAACAAAAGTAAAAGAATTATTAGAAGTTTTAATTCGAGATGGTGCAGGGGAAAGCAAAATTCCAAATGGTTTTAAAGCTGTAATTCCAGAAGATACAAAGATTATTAGTTTAAATTATGCAGATGGACTTTTAAAAATAAATTTTTCGAAAGAGTTATTAGAAGATGTTAAGAAAGAAGAAGAAGAAAAAATTATTGAATCCATTGTTTATACAGTAACTAGTGTAGAGGAAATAGAAAAAGTGATCATTTATATGGAAGGAGATATTTTAAATTATCTGCCAAAATCGAAAATTACTCTTCCTCCAACATTGGACCGTAGTTTTGGAATTAATAAAGAATATGATATTAAAAGTAGTAAAGAAGTAACCAGTGTTACAATTTATTATATCAATCAATATAATGATAATACTTATTATGTCCCAGTTACCAAATATACAAATGATAATAGAGAAAAAATAGATATTATTATTGATGAACTTGCATCAGCACCTTTATACCATAGCAATTTGATGAGTTTTTTAAATCAAAATGTAAAATTATTAGAAGCTGAACAAGCAGATCATCAAATGAATCTAGAATTTAACTCTTATATTTTTAATGATGTTGATGAAAAAAATATATTAGAAGAAGTAATTTATACAATTTGCTTATCCATTGGAGATAATTATGATGTAGAAGAGGTATCGTTTACAGTAGAAGATCAAGAAATTTATAAAAGTGTTATAAAAACTATTGAATAAAAAATATATTTGTTGTATAATTTATTTGTTCATTTGAACAAATGTGTCTCAGTAGCTCAGCTGGATAGAGCAACGCCCTTCTAAGGCGTGGGTCGGGGGTTCGAATCTCTCCTGGGACACCATATTGATAAGAAACTCGAGCTTTTATAGTTCGGGTTTTAAAATGCTTAAAATTATGATAAAATAAAGTTGAGTTTATTAATTTAAAAATATATTTATATTTTAACATAAGTTTATTTGAGAGGCTTAATGATTGCATTTACTGATGATGACAAACGAATAATAAATGATGCATATAAAAGAATTTTACTTTATGTATTTTAAATTTTAATTCATCTTTATTATATGTTTGGATAGATAATATTGCAGGAATTTGGTATAGAGTAACCCCACCAGAGAGAAAGCATTAAAGAAATACTATACATATAAAAATTAGGAATAAAAAATGTATATTCTTAAATGTATATACTTAGATTTTTTAATATATTATTTTGAGAGATTGCTCATGATGAAAAATTAGATAAAAATATATGCAGTTAGCACTTGAAGAATCCAAAAACACCAATTGTGTAAAAGGAAAGGTAGTGGCTAGTATTGTGCGAAAGATAAAAGTATCTTATCAATTATTACCGCTATAATTGATTAAATAGAAGCTATATTAAGGAGATAGAAAAATGAAAAAAATTGGATATTTATGTTTCTTAATTTTGTGTTTAAATTTTACAGGTTGTGGAGATAAGGAAAAATTAAAAGAAACTGCATTTGAACATTATGATCTAAGTGATAAACAACCTAATATATATACTTATTATAATGATAATGGAGCTCAAGTTTATGCTTTAGCAGATATTACACCAATAAGCCATGAATCTATTTTAACAGGGCTTTTTTATCAGGTCGGAAATAATGATTATATCTTGATAGAAACCTTAGAATCTTCTACAACGAATGCCTACAAACTAGATAGTATGTACCGTTTTTGGGGAAATAAACTTTATGGAACGGGGAATGGTCAAACTCCATCATTTTTTGAAATTGAATTAGACAGAAAAGATAGTAAAATGAAAGAAATAAAGTTAAATTTTTTGACAACAGGAATAAAAAATATTGATAACAAGAGCATAACTTTATCAGGAATTACGTTTATAGATGAACATAATGTATCGAAAACATTTAAATGCACTTTAAAAGACTTTGAATGCATAATGCAATAAAATATATTTTTGAAAGAGGAGGAAACTATGGAAAAAGGAAAAGTTATAACAATTACTGATAACGAAGCTTATTTAAGACAGATATCAACAACAGTTGACTTCAATGACTCAGAATTAAAAGAAGACTTAAAAATAATAGAAGACTTTTGTATTCAAAACGATGTTTTAGCGATGGCTTCTGTTCAATTAGGAATTCCAAAACGATTAATATATTTAAAAAATACTAAGTTGGAAATGATTCGGAATTTTCAAAAAGGAATACAATCTGATGAAGAGCAAAACTATAACGAAGCTAGAATGCTAATTAATCCAGTTATTATTAGCAGAGAAGGAATTACAGAATATTGGGAGAATTGTGCCAGTGTTGGAGATAATATGGGGCATGTTTTTAGACCTTATCGAATCGTTATAGAATATTTGGATAGAACTGGAATGAAACATACTGATATGTTTGAGGGATTTGAAAGTACTGTATTATCTCATGAATATGATCATTTAGATGGAATTATGCATATTGATATAGCAGATCAAATATTGCCAATGCCAGTAGAAAAAAGAAAAAAATGGAGACAAACACATGATTATAATATAATTGCTAAAGATGGAGATTTTGATGGGCTTTTAAAAAGAGAAAAAAAATTATTTGTAAAAGAAATTATTTATAAATAATTGTGTGCAATTAATTTTTATGTTATTATAGAGAACAAAAAGGAGGAATTTATGGCAACAATATCAACAGGAATCAATATGGATTCAAATGTATTCAATTTAAAAGCAATTGAAATAAAAGAAGTTCGCCCAGAAATTGAGAAACTATTGGTAGATGACGAAAAAATTCATTTGGCTTTTCAAACAATTAGAGACCAAGTCATTTTCACAAGTCATAGAATTTTTGTGGCAAATGTAAAAGGAATCACTGGTAAAAAAATTGCTTATTTTTCATACCCATATTCAAAGATTCAATATTATGGAATAGAAACAGCAGGGATGTTAGATATTGATAGTGAATTAATCGTCGCTTTTAGTAGTGGGCAAGTATTGCAATTCGATTTTAAATCCAATGTTGATATTACTACGATTAATACATTAATATCAAAATACACCTTATAATATATAGATAAAAGCCTTTATATTAAAGTGTTATAATTTGAAAAAAACAAAGATTTATGTTATACTGTAACTAGGAGGGGATTTTATGAAGAAAATGATAACAATTATGTCTCTTTGTATTTGTGTAGGAATTCTTACAGGATGCGGAGATAAAAAACAAAAAGAAGAAACGAAAGTGGTAGAATGTACGCAAACTCAAACATTATCTACTTATGAAATTAAATCAAATTTTAAAATTACTGCTAAAGGAGATGTTGTAGAAAAAGTAGAAGCTAATGAGACTTATACATCAGAGGATACTTCAATTGTAGATCAATTAGAACAAACATTAAATTTGCAGTATGAGAACTTAAATAGTTCATATGGAGGATATACACATAAAGTAACCAAAGGTGAAAAAGAAGTATCAGCTTCTGTAACAATTGATTATAGCAAATTTGATTCTAAAAAATTTGCCACTGACAAAAAATTAGAAAATTATATTAAAAACGATCGTTTAACTTTAGATGGCGTTGTCAAACGTTATGAGCTAAATGGAGCGACTTGTAAATAACTCTTTTGAGTTATTTTTTTGTTCTCGATATAAAAAGAGTGAAATTTTCGTGAAAAAGTGCTATAATGAATATTGAGGAGGAAAGATGAAAATGAAAAAAATGTTGTCAGTTTTGTTACTTTGTGTTTGTATTGGAGTTGTATCAGGATGTGGAGCTAAAAAAAGAACAATTGAATGTACTGTAACACAAAATTTATCAAATTATAAATTGAATGCAACTTATAAAATTTATGCAACAGGAGACGTTGTAGACAAAGTGGAAACAATAGAAGTTGTAGACTCATCTAGTAATGCAGTATTAAAAGAATTTGAATCTACTCTTAATACTCAATATGGAAACAATGATAAACGATATGGTGGTTATGACTACAAGGTAACAATTGATGGTTCTAAACTAGAAAGTAAAGTAACAATCGATTATAGCAAAGTGGATATGGAAAAAATGATCAGCGATAATAGTGCAATGAAAAGCTTTGTTAATAAGAAAAATCGTATAACTGTAAAAGGCGCAACATCTCTTTATGAAGCAATGGGCGCAACATGTAAATAACTCTTTTGAGTTATTTTTTTTATATTGAAATCATATTCTTAAGTGGAACTTAACAAATAAAAAGAAACATGATATAATTTTTTAGGAAGGTGAAAACATGTTTGAGAATAAAAAAATATATATCATGGGAATGGCTAGAAGTGGATATGAAGCCGCTAAAATCTTGGCGCCATTTCATAATGATATCTTAATAACAGATGGAAAAGAGCAAGACCAAGCTCAAGTAGAGGAATTAGAAAAATTAGGAGTTAAAATTGTTATTACAGATAAACAAGAGGACTATTTAGATGATACATTTGATATTGTTATCAAAAATCCTGGAATTCGATTTGATACCCCTTGTATAAAAAAAGCAGAAGAATTAGGAATTAAGATCATAAATGAAGTAGAACTTGCTTATCATTTTTTGCCAAAAAATACTCATATTATTGCAGTAACTGGTTCTAATGGAAAAACGACAACTACTACACTTATTTATGAATTCTTAAAAGAAATGAAAGCTCCAGTACATTTGGGAGGAAATATTGGTTTTCCAATGTGTTCTTTAATAAAAAATGTAAAAGAAGGAGATTATATTGTTCTTGAAATTTCAGCACAACAACTTCATGATATGTATGACTTTAAAACAGAAGTATCAGTATTAACCAATTTAACTCCTGTACATATCGATTTTTTTGGGAATTATGAATACTATCAAGAAATGAAGAAAAAAATATTTATGAACCACACATTATCTGATTTAGCGATTATCAATTTAGATGATGAAACAGAATTGGCTTTGACAGAGAATATTAATTCGAATAAAGCGTTTTTTTCTATAAAAAGAAATGCAACTGCTTATTATAAAGAAAATGCAATTTATTATGGCGAGGAAAAAATTATAGAGACAAGTGATATCCGAATTCAAGGTAAACATAACTATCAAAATATTATGTGTGCGATAATTGCAACAAAACGATTTGGAATCCCAAATGATGCGATAAGAACTGTTCTTTCACGTTTCGCTGGAGTAGAACATAGGTTAGAATTTGTTGCCAAAATAAGAGGAAGAGAATTCTATAATGATTCAAAAGCGACTAATGTAAAATCAACTGAAATAGCGCTGGGTTCATTTGATAAAGCAATGATTCTATTATTAGGAGGTTTAGATAGGGGTCATTCATTTGAAGATTTAAAAGATGATATGCGTTATGTAAAACACGTCGTTTGCTATGGAGAAACAAAAAATAGAATTAAAGAATTTTGCGAATCCATTAATAAAGATGTAACTGTTGTAGAAACATTGAGAGAAGCAACAAAAGTGGCTTATAATTTATCAGAAGAAGGAGAAGTAATTTTATTATCGCCTGCATGTGCTTCATGGGATCAATATGATTCTTTTGAAAAACGTGGAGAAGATTTTAAACAAGCTGTAGAAGCTTTAAAATAAGTGATATTATTCACTTATTTTTATTATTTATGATATAATGAATAAGGATAAAATCAGGAAAGGGTGATATAATGTCAAAAATAAAAGACGTGATTGGAAGAGAAATATTGGATTCAAGAGGAAACCCTACAGTAGAAGTAGATGTCATTCTTGAAAGTGGAATTATAGGTAGAGCAGCAGTACCAAGCGGAGCTTCGACAGGAGAGAGGGAAGCCTTGGAATTGCGCGATGGTGGTACTCGTTATATGGGAAAGGGAGTCTTAAAGGCAGTAGAAAATGTTAATGGCCCTCTTAAAAATTTAGTTCTTGGGATGGACGTTTTGGATCAAAAAGCATTAGATTATAAAATGATAGAGGCAGATGGAACAGAAACAAAATCAAATTATGGCGCGAATGCTATTTTAGGAATTTCTATGGCAGCTTTAAAAGCAGCAGCATTATATGAAGAGAAACCTCTTTATGAATATATTGGAGGAGGCATTAAATTACCAGCTCCAATGATGAATATCATAAATGGAGGTGCTCATGCTGATAACAAATTGGATTTTCAGGAATTTATGATTATACCGCAAGCAGAAACAATCCATGAAAGAGTAAGAATTGGAGCAGAAGTATTTCACAATTTAAAAAAAGTATTAAATGAAAAAGGCCTTGCAACAGGTGTGGGTGATGAAGGAGGATTTGCTCCTGATTTAAATAGTAACAGAGAAGGTTTTGAACTTATTATGGAGGCTGTTAAAAAAGCTGGCTATACGGAAAATGATATTAAATTGGCAATTGATGTAGCAGCTAGTGAATTTTATAAAAATGGAAAATATGAACTTGTTGGAGAAGGAAGAAGTTTAACAACAGAAGAACTTGTTGAATATTATGAAGATTTAGTTTCAAAATATCCAATTATTTCTATAGAAGATCCTGTAGACGAAAATGATTGGGATGGATTTGCGTTGATTACAGAAAGATTAGGAAATAAAATTCAACTAGTTGGAGATGACTTATTTGTTACAAATAAAAAATGCTTACAAATGGGAATTGATAAACATGCTGGGAATGCGATTCTATTGAAAGTAAATCAAATAGGGACAATTACTGAGACAATAGAAACAATAGAACTTGCAAGAAAACATGGATATGCAACAATTATTTCTCATAGAAGTGGAGAAACAGAAGATACAACAATTGCAGACTTAGCTGTTGGGCTTAATTTAGGGCAAATTAAAACTGGCTCTATGTCTAGAACAGATAGAATCTGTAAATATAATCAATTAATGAGAATAGAAGAGGAAATAGCAAGAAACTAAGCGTTTCTTGTTTTCTTATATTTAAAATGAAATTTCTTGTCAAATTCACGTAAATATTCTTAATTCTATTTCGATTTTTGTAGATTTTTAGTATAATGAATATAGTGAGTCTAGGAGGTATATCATGGCAAAAAAGAAAAAACGAAAAGAAGAAAAGAAAAAAAGTACTGGATATAGTACAGAATTAGTAGGCTTATTATTTATTATTACTGCAATTATTGGCTTTTGTGCCTATGGGCCCTTAGGAGCCCTTATTCGTTCGTTCTTTATATTTGTATTTGGAGCTTGGTATGGACTTCTTTTTTTAGCTCTTTTTGTAGTAGGGGTTTATATGATTGTAAAACGTAGTAAACCTAACTTTTTTACATCAAAACTTTTTGGGCTTTATATCATTGTTATTGGGATTTTAATGATGGCCCATACTAGCTATTTATCACAGAATGATTTGAAAGGATTCGATGTAGTAACAGAAACCATTACAAATTTTTTAGATGCTACTACAAAAGTGAGAAGTGCACAAGGTGGAGGAATTATAGGAGCCATATTTTCTTTAATTTCTGTAAATTTAGTTGATCTAAAAGGGACTACAATTGTCGTATGGACCATGATTATTTGCGGAACAGTAATGTTTACTGGAGTTTCTATTTGGGATTTTGTGCAAGCTTGTAAGAAAAAATCAGAAACTTTAGTCGCTCATAACCAAGAGAGAAAAGAAAAACATCGACTTGAAAAGTTAGAAAAGAAAACCTTGAAAGAAGTAGAATCTGAAGAAGCGCTAGTAGAAGAAGATAATAAGATTGTTGTTTCTAGTGTTGATGAGCTTATTCATGTAGCAGAACCGGCAAAAGAAGAAAAAGAAGAATCAGCACCAACCCCAGCAGTTGCTATTAATGATAGTGAGGACTTTGTAGTGAATGAAGCATATAAATATCCACCTATGAATTTACTTGCTAAACCGCAAAGAGGAAATAATAAGGAAAATCAAAATGCAATTAAAGATAATGTCGTGGCCCTTGAACAAGTATTAAAGGACTTTGGAATAGAAGGAAAAACAGTGGCAGCAAATATAGGGCCTGCAGTAACACAATATGAATTAGAAATCAAAGCAGGAACAAAAGTAAGTAAAATTTTAAGTATTCATAGAGAAATCGCACTTGCTCTAGCAGCAAAAGAAGTGCGTATTGAAGCTCCAATTCCAGGTAAGAAAACGATTGGAGTAGAAATTCCAAATATAAAATCTATCCCTGTTTGTGTAAGAGAAGTTCTAGAGGCGGTTCCGAGCAACTTGGAAAAAAGCAAATTACTTGCTGTACTTGGAAGGGACATCATGGGAAAACCACAATGGATGGAAATTAATAAAACTCCTCATCTTTTAGTAGCTGGATCTACTGGTAGTGGTAAATCTGTATGTATTAATAGTTTAATTGTATCCATATTAATGAGAAGTAAACCAGAAGAAGTAAAACTTATTATGGTAGATCCTAAAAAAGTAGAACTTTCTATGTATAATGGAGTTCCCCATCTTCTGGCACCTGTTGTAACAGATGCGAAAAAAGCCAATATTGTTCTAAAAAAAATGGTTGTAGAAATGGAAAGACGTTATGAAGCTTTTGAGCAATCAGGTACAAAAAATATTGCTGGATATAATGATTATGTAGATAAGAAAAATGAAGGAATCCCAGAACGTGATCAATTACGAAAAATGCCTTATATTGTAGTTATTATTGATGAACTTGCAGACCTTATGTTAGTAGCAGCAAAAGAAGTAGAAGATTCTATTATGCGCATTACGCAGATGGCGCGTGCAGCGGGAATTCATTTAATTGTAGCAACTCAAAGACCATCAACAGATGTTATTACAGGCGTTGTAAAAGCCAATATTCCATCTAGGATATCTTTTGCTGTATCTAGTAGTATTGATTCTCGTACTATTATAGATATGACAGGAGCAGAAAAACTTCTTGGAAAGGGAGATATGCTGTTTAAGCCACAAGGAGAAAATATTCCAATCCGTATACAAGGAACTTTTATTTCTGATGAAGAAATAAAGGCGGTTGTTGATTATGTTTGTGCTCAGCAAAAAGCACGCTATGATGAGACATTAACCATGGATGAAGAAGAAAAAGGTGCTACAACAATGATCGAAGATGGAGATGAAGATGAACCACTTTATAACGATATTGTAGAATTTGTAGTAACATCAGGAAAAGCGAGTGCTTCTCTTTTACAACGTCGTTTTAGACTAGGGTATAATAGAGCAGCGAGATGTATTGACTTATTAGAAGAACGTGGTATTATAGGACCTGCAAATGGATCAAAACCAAGAGAAGTACTGGTAAAAATAGAAGGAAGCGAAGAGGAATAGGAAGTAATAAACTTCCTATTTATAGGTGAATTTATGCAACGATATTTTGGAAAAGAAAAACAAGAAAATAGGATGATATTAGAAGATGGAGATATGTATCACATCAGAAAAGTGATGAGGATGAAAGATGGAGACGAAATAGAAGTTGTGATTGATGGAAAACTTTATTTATGTTATCTAGAAAATAATTTAGATGAAATTATTATAAAAGAAGAATTAAAAACACCAAATGATTTTATGAAACCTGTTATTTTAGTAATCCCTATTTTAAAAGAACAAAAAATGGATTTGATTTTACAAAAAGCAACAGAATTAGGAGTTACAGAAATTATTCCTGTTTCAATGAAACGGTCAATGGTAAAAATAGGTGAAAAAGAAACAAAAAAATTAGAACGTTGGAACAAGATTATGAAAGAAGCTAGTGAGCAGTCAATGAGAAACTTTGTTCCAAAACTTCAATCAGTTACTACATTTTCTGAAATTACGAAATTAGAGGGGCTGAAATTAGTTTGCAGTACAAGAGAAAAAGAAAATACTTTTAAAAAGTTTTTGCAAACATCGTCAAATTATGATAAACTGATTATAGTGATTGGGCCTGAAGGTGGACTCGACATAGAGGAAGAAAAATTTCTTCAAAAGCATAATTTTATTCCAGTTACATTAGGGCCTAGAATTATGAGAGTTGAGACAGTTCCAATTTATGTATTAAGTGCATTAAATTATGAATATATGGAGTGATTCTATGAAATGGATTGAAAATATTATGAGTAACCAAGTATTATTTTATAGCTTTTTAGCCATCTTTTGCATAGGAGCAATCGTTCTTTTTACTTTAATCTATATGGATCGTAAAAATTTAAAATTATTTCAAGCAGAAGAAAAGAATTTATTGGATGAATTAAAAGAATATGAAGCACCGAAAGAGGAAATTAAAATAACTCAAATTAATGAAGAAGAAAAACCTAAAGCAAATTTAGAAGAAGTCCTAGAAAAGATGCAAGCTGATTTGGATAAAAAAGAAGATGTAGTTGCAATATTTGAACAAGAACAAGAAGAAAAAGCAATTATTAGTTACCAAGAATTATTACAAAGCAAGAATAAAAATGTAGAAGGTTCTAATAAAGAATTACTTTCAGTAATTGAACAGATCAGTAATCCAGATATAAATACTTATGAGGAAGTAGAAGAACCAATAGAAGCAATTCCAACTATTATAGAAGAACCTAAAAAGTTTAAAACCACAGATTTCATTTCACCAGTTTATGGCAAGCAGGATAGTAATATTGAATATCCTAAAATTCCTAATTTTAATGAACTAAAAAAAGTAAGGAACAATATTGAGCTAGAAAAAAAAGTAGATACATTTGAAGAATTAGATAGCAATCATAATGATGCTTTCTTGAATGCTTTAAAAGAATTTAGAAGTCATTTGGAATAAGCCTTAGGGCTTATTTTTTAGGAGGTTGTATATGAAATTTTATATTTATACATTAGGCTGTAAAGTAAATATGTATGAAAGCAATGTTATGATGGACGCTTTAAAAAATGCTGGATATATAGAAGCAAATAAAGAAGAGGCTGATATTTACATTATTAATACCTGTACTGTAACGAATGCAGCCGATAACAAATCAATGAAGATGATAAGACAAGCGATAAAGCAAAACCAGAAGGCCATTATTATAGTGGCTGGTTGCATGACACAAGTAAGTAAAGAAAAAGCAGAAATTCTAAATGATGTTGATATTATTCTAGGAAATAGAAATAAATCGAGAATTGTAGAATATATAGAAGAATTTAAACAGAAGCAAAAACGGCTAGAAGATATTGAAAGCTTAGAGAGTATTTCTTTTGAAACAATGAAATTAAATAACTTTACTCATACAAGAGCATTTGTAAAAATACAAGATGGTTGTAATAACTATTGTTCTTATTGTATCATTCCTTATTCTAGAGGAACTGTGAGAAGTAAAAAAAGAGAAGACGTATTAGAAGAAGTAAAAACACTAATTGAAAATGGACATCATGAAATTGTCTTAACAGGAATTCATACAGGAAATTATGGAGCCGAGTTTGAAAACTATGCATTTTCAGATTTGTTAGAAGAATTAATTGAAATAGAAGGGCTAGAAAGACTTCGAATTTCTTCTATTGAAATGAATGAATTGACAGATCAAGTATTAGAAATTATGAAAAAAAGTAAAGTTTTAGTAGATCATCTACATATTCCACTTCAGTCAGGAAGTGATGCTGTTTTAAAAGCAATGAATCGAAAATATTCGAAAAAAGATTTTATAAAGAAAATAGAAAGTATTAGAGAGATAAGACCAAACATTTCAATCACAACAGATGTTATTGTAGGATTTCCGGGTGAGACAGAAGAATTATTTTTAGAAACCGTTGAAACAATAAAAAAGATTAATTTCTCAAAACTTCATGTTTTTCCATATTCTAGAAGAAAAGGAACGGTTGCAGATACAATGGAAAATCAGGTTCCAGAAGAGATTAAGAAAAAAAGAGTACAAGAGTTGTTAGAACTTTCTAAAAACCTAGAAGAGAAATATTTTCAAAAATTTGTAGGTGAGACGCTTTCCTTTATACCAGAAATAGTAAAAGAAGGTTTTGTAATTGGACATACAGGAAATTATTTATTGGTGAAAAAAGAAGGAATGGATTTAAATAATCATATAGAGAAAATTGGAAAAATTATAAAAGTGGAATATCCATATGTGATTATGGAATAATAAGAATGGAAAGGAAAAAAATATGAATCAAGTAATGAATATAGAATTTTTGGAAGATAAAACAGTAACAATTGAATATAATGGGAAAAGTAATAAAGATTCAAAAGAAAATATTTTAAACTCTTTTCGTGATGATATTTTTAAAAAAGGATATATAGTAAGAAATAATATTGAGAGGCAAGATGTTGGAGATTTCATTTACTATCAATTTTTTTATTTTGATGGAGTGAGTTCTAGAAAAGTTCGCTTTCAAATTCCAAAAATGGATTTGAATTCAGTTCATTTTATTGATCAAGTAATATCTGAAATAGAAGAAAAGAAAGAAAGTGAGACCCCAGATATTATTTTTGAAGATGAAGAAGAAAATAAGCTATAAACTAAAAAAAGATGGTTCCAAAAATAAACAATTGACGAACAAATGTACTCTGTGATATACTGAATAAGAAGCTGGTGATATCATGGAAGAAAAAAAATATATCAAAGGTAACTTTAAAAGAAGTATTTTTTCTTCTGAAAAAGGATATGTGATAGGTGTATTTAAAATAAAAGAGACTAATATTGAAACACTCAATATCTATATTGGAAAAACAATCGCCTTTACTGGATATTTTCATGAATTAAATGAAGATGATACGTATTTTTTTTATGGAGAGGAATCAGATCATCCAAAATATGGATTGCAATTTCAAGTAACAGAATATGAAAAAGTAAAGCCAGAAGATAAAGATGGTATTGTAGAATTTCTTGCAAGTGATTTATTTAAAGGTGTTGGAGAGAAATTAGCATTAACGATTGTAGAAACATTAGGTGATCAAACACTAGAGCGGATTTTAGAAGATCCAAGTTGTTTAACTTTGGTTCCAAAATTGTCTAGTAAAAAGGCAGAACAAATTTATCAAACGTTAACGAAATATGAAGAAAGTCATAAAACGATTGTATACTTAACTGAACTCGGTTTTAGTATGAAAGATTCTCTTTTGATTTATAATAAATATAAGGGGAATACTGTTTCTATGATAGAACATAATGTTTATCTTTTGATTGATGATATTGAAGAAATCACTTTTTCTAAAGTAGATGATATCGCTCATAAGTTGAATATGTTAGAAGATGATGAGAGTAGAGTAAAAGCTTGTATTTTATATTGTATGAAAGAATTAACATTTAAAAATGGAGATACTTTTTTAGAATATGATGAAATATATAAAACAACTCTTAATTTTTTGAAAATTGATTTAGAGGAAAATTTATTTTTAGAATATTTAGAAGAACTTGTGGTAGATGAAAAATTAGTGAGAGAAGAAGATGTCTATTATTTGAAAGATATGTACGATTCTGAACAGCAAATTTTAAAAAAATTTCAAGTTTTATTTAAAAGGCCTGAAGATCATTATAAAAAATTAGAAAAAAAATTACAAGAGCTAGAAGAAGCTTCTGGAATTATATATAATGAAAAGCAAAAAGAAGCAATTACTAAAGCACTTACGAAAAATCTGCTTATTATTACTGGAGGCCCTGGAACAGGAAAAACTACCATTATAAAAGCAATTGTAGAACTTTACAAACGATTACGGAATTTAGATGATGAAGGCCTAAATAAAGAGCTTGCTTTGCTAGCGCCAACAGGGAGAGCTTCAAAACGAATGAGTGAAGCAACATTATTTCCCGCAACAACAATTCATCGTTTTTTGAAATGGAATAAAGAAAATAATCGTTTTGGAGTTGATGAATATAATAAAGATAATAGTCGACTTATTATTATAGATGAAGTAAGTATGATTGATTTATCTTTGTTTGATCATTTGTTAAGAGGATTAACCGATCATATCAAATTGATCTTAGTTGGAGATTATAATCAATTACCAAGCGTTGGACCAGGAGAACTTTTAAAAGATTTTACTCTAAGTGGTGTAATTGAAACTGTTCATTTGGATTTATTATATCGGCAAGATGAAAATTCATATATTACAACATTAGCAGAAGAAATAAAAGATGATAATATTAGTAAGAGTTTTACAGATACAAGAAGTGATTATACATTCTTAGAGTGTAGTTCTAATCATATAAGAGAAAATTTAAAACGTCTTTCAAGACAAATAGTAGAAAAAGGTTATGATTATAAAAGAGTTCAAGTTATGGCTCCTATGTATGCTGGAATGAACGGAATTGATAATTTAAATAAAGAATTACAAGATGTATTTAATCCCAAAGATGAAACAAAAAGAGAATTAAAAGTAGGAGACATCATTTTTAGAGAAAATGATAAAGTATTACAACTTGTCAATATGCCAGAAGAAAACATTTTTAATGGAGATATTGGTGTTATCACAAGAATTATGTATGCGAATACTAGTAAAAGTGGGAAAAATGAAATCTATGTAGATTATGATGGAAACGTGGTAAAATATATTCCAAAAGATTTTAATAAAATAAAACACGGTTTTATTATTAGCATTCATAAATCGCAAGGAAGCGAATTTGAAGTTGTAGTGATGCCAATTAGTGCGAATTACAAAAGAATGCTTTATCGAAAACTGATATATACTGGAATTACCAGAGCCAAAAGAAAACTGATTTTGTTAGGAGAACCAGATGCCTTTTTATATAGTGTTCATCATGAAGAGGAAAGAAAAAGAAAATCCAGATTATGTGAAAAATTAAAAAATTGTTTGTATAAAGATAAAGAAAGTGGTGAAAATAATATTGTATAGATAAACTCTATACAAGAAATCATAGGTTCTAGCTAAGAGGTGAGATTTATGAAGATGAAAGATATGGCACTTATGGGATTAGGTGCAGGAGCTGTTTTGATGTATCAGAAATACAATAAACCAGTCATGAAGAAAATGGAAAAGGCTATGAATAAGGTAGCAAAAAAAGCAGATAAACAGTTAGAAAATATGATGTAGGAAAAAGCTCTATGGAGCTTTTTTCTTTTGAAATGAGCTTTTAAATGAAGGTTATTAATGATATAATAGTACCATAATTAAGAAATGGTGAGTATATGAAAAAAAATAATACATTAATTCCCGCGATTTGTCCACAATGTGGAGCAAATATAGAACTCGGAAAAGACTTGCAAAAAGGATATTGTTTAGTATGAGACCTTAGAAGATTATACTTCTGCTTTAAAAATAAACCCAGATAATTGGTATGTTATATATAGAGAAGGATTTTCAAAATCTGAAAATGGAGACTTCTATGATTTTGATATGAAAAGTGCAATAGATGGATGTAATCAAACAATTGAGATGATAGATTCCGATAAATCATTCACGGATGAAATAAGAGCACAAATAAAATTTCAAATTAGCAACAGAAAAAGTAGTAAAGCTTGTTTCTAATTCAGGTACAGAACAAGTAATAAATAATGTAATTATAGTTGTGTTACATGGAATAGCACGAATGAACGCTAATATTTGTAGTGTAAGGATTGATGATGAACTTCGAGAGACATGTCTAAAAGACTATGACATGTGCGTTGCCAAAGCATTAGAAATTAAACCTAATGAAGAAATGCCAGAAATTAGAAGAGATAATCCTATGAGTCAAGGAGCAAAGAATTTCTGTAATGTGATTTTAGTTAGTATCGGAGTTATTTTTGGCTTTATCATATTTATAAAAATATTATGGGAAATTTTGGGGCTTTAGTACAAATAAAAAACGAGTTTTGAGCGATAAAACTCGTTTATTTATTTTTTATAAGTGTAAAATTATCTTCATCAGGTTTTGATAATAAACTTTCTTTTTCTTGTAACAATTCTTGTTTTAAATTTTCCTTCCTAATTTTCTTTTCTTCTACCTTAGTTTCTTTTCGTTTTGGAATGGTACTTTTTGCTTTTTGCTCTAAAAAAACTTTTTGATGATCTTTTTTGGAATCAATTATTTTATAAGTTGTGGCTGCTGATATCTGTAAACAAATAGTGGATCCCACAAGAAACGGAAATAGTATTTGTATCAAAGGAATACCAGTTAGATACATTGCTATAGCAGTAATAGAAACAAATGTTGTTTTTATTTTTCCGAGCATATTAGAATGAGGTTGATTCCCTTTTAAAGTAGAACAAGAATTGATGAAACCAATTGTGCCCTCTAAAGCAATAATACTTGTTGTAATGATTGGGAAAGTAGTAATATTAGGAATTAATAAAGCAAATGCAAATAATTTATCTGTGACAGGATCTAGCATAGCGCCCAATTTGGATTTTAAATTATATTTTCTGGCAATTTTCCCATCTAGTGCATCTGTTAGAGCAAACAAACTAGTGACAACAAAAGTTGCTATTACATTTGTAAATAACGCAACAGGAATAATTACAATAGGAGATAATAATCTAGAAGCTGTTAAAATATTAGGAATTTGTCGATATCTTGTTTTGGAATTTTTAAACTCTATTAATGCTTTTTTTATTTCTGGTAGCCAAATTTCATTCCATTCTCTTTTTATACTTTTCATAAGCACACTTCCTCACATTTTAATATCGATATTGTATCATTTTTACAAAAATTGTCAATTTCTGTAATTATATACATATAATAAGATAGAGAAACTCTTAGGATTAAGGTTTCTCTTTTAGTTTACAGTTTTATAATAATGCACTATACAAAAAAAAGAAAATTTGGTATAATATAATGAGAAAAAGGTAAGGTGATAGTGTGAAAAAAATAGTTAAATTAGTTGTGATAGCATTATTTCTATTTTGCTTTTTTGCACCATCCTTTCAAACTAGCGCAGCAGCCGTTTATGAAGTATATATAGAGAATACAGAAGGAAATAATCTAACCCTTAGTGCTGGTAATTATAAAGAAGCTTATGCATTCGCATTAGAAAAAGAAAAAGAAGATCAAAATAATAATGTAGTAATTTATGCAGATGGGAAAGTTGTTTATGCAACTTATGCATTAGTAAATTTTAGAACAAAAGCATCTTCGGGAGTGACGACAAACTATACCATTGAGTTTAATGGAAAATCAGGATATACAAATGGTTATTATGGAGCAGATGCTGCGTTCCTAGGAACAAATGAAGATGGTACTCAAGTTAGATTTATGCAAGCTGGAGTCATCGGATGGGTAAATGCAAATGAAGTAGAAATTTTAAATATGAATAGTGATTCTTATCAATCCTTATATACTTCTGTTTATAGTATGATTTATACAGATACTTGGGAATTAAGGCATTATGTGGCTCTTGATGTTAGAAATTATAAGTCAGTTTCTCAAATGATTCTCGGTCAAGAAAGGCCAGAAGGAATGGCAAACAAGACTAATTATCTAAGTTATGATGGCCATTATTTTTATCCAGAAAATTTAGAAGGCTATCGTGCTATGATGCGTGACTATAAAAATGGTGTAAGAACAAGTTCCATTAATCCAAATAATCCTTATTATAATTATTATCAGTTCTTATCACACCGCTCCATTTCCAATTATACAAGTGCACAAATCAAACAAAATTTATCCATGTATACTTCAAAACCTACTAGCTTTCCTGTTTCTGCAGGGCAATCTCAGTTGTTTGGAGAAGAAATTTCTTTTATTCAATATCAAAATGAATTTGGTGCAAATGCTATTATGATGCTTGGTACAGCTAAAAATGAATCTGGAAACGGAACGTCTAATATTGCAGTTAATAAGAATAATTTGTTTGGCCATAGTGCATTTGATTCATCTCCAGGCGCAAGTGCAAATGGATATGTATCAGTAGCCCAAAGTATATATGCTCATGCAAAAAGATTCATCTCTGAAACTTATTTAGATCCTTGTGATAGTTATACAGTAAATGGAAATGGCACAAGTGATAAATGTCATAATGGAAAGTATTATGGAGGAAATTTAGGAGATAAATCTTCTGGAATGAATGTAAAATATGCTTCTGATCCTTATTGGGGAGAAAAAGCAGCGGCTAATTATTATTCATTTGACAAACATTATGGATTACAAGATTATGGAAAATATAGTATTGGAATAAAGACAACAGCAGACAGTTATCCAGTGAAAGCGGAACCAAATAATAATAGTGTTACTCTTTATATGACTGGAAAGTCTAATAATTATGCCATTACAGTATTAGAATCAGTAGTAGGAGAGGAAATAAATGGCAATAATATTTGGTACAAAATTCAATCTGATCCAACTTTAAATCAAACTAGGACTGGAATATTACAAGATCAAGGGGCATATAATTTTGAACAAAATATAGCCTATATTCATTCCTCTTATATTAATTTTCTTAGAAAAGGAAAAGACTTTAAATCAAGATATACAATTCAATTTAATCCAAATGGAGGAAAATTTACTGATAATATAACTAGTACAAAGAGTTTAACAATAGAAGAATATGTAATTCCTGAAATTAATGAACCAATTAGAGATGGATATATATTTAAAGGTTGGGATAAAGAAATAGTAGGAGCAACAGAAAATACTACTTATACAGCAATATGGGAAGCAACTGTTTCATATAATGTAACATTTGATGCAAATGGAGGAAAATTCACAGATGGATCTACGACTAAAACTGTTAAAGTAGATAAAGATCAAATACCGATTTTCTCTTTAACCCCAAGTAAGGAGGGCTACATTTTCATAGGATGGGATAGAAAATTTGAAGCCACAACAGCGAATACAACTTATATGGCTGTTTATACTGAGATTGAAATGTATGAAATTACATTTGACGCAAATGGCGGAGAATTTGTAGATCAGACAAGTACTAAAAAAGTTTTGACAGAAAAAGGGAAAA
Source organism: uncultured Bacilli bacterium (assembly GCA_949505625.1). Taxonomy (GTDB): domain Bacteria; phylum Bacillota_I; class Bacilli_A; order RF39; family UBA660; genus MGBC102946. The sequence goes on along the minus strand of CATBQD010000005.1, from coordinate 51,092 downwards.
AACCTGTCATTTCTATGGAACCGAATAAGGAGAATGCAATTTTTGTTGGCTGGGATGAAGAAATTACTGTTGCAACTAAAAATACAACTTATAAAGCAAAATATAAAAATATTTTAGATGCAGATGATCTTGAAGAGTTAAAATTAAATGATTCTTTCTTCTATCTAGACAGTATTCAATCTAAAAATGGAAAACTCCATGTAAAAGGTTTTCAAACGATTGAAGGGATCGATAATAATTTAAATATTGGAATTCAATATTTGATTGTGTTAATTGATTTGGAAAATCCAGAAAAAATTTATATAAAAAATGCACGACGCATAAAGGATGTTCAAGAGCGGCCGTTCCCATCATATGGACTAAGTAATAAGGATTATTCTTATGCTTGGTTTGAATTAGAAACTGATTTTGATGGAGTCTCAGATGGAAATTATATTGCTGGAGTAATGGCATATACAAACCATGAGTATTCAGTTTCTATTCTGAATAATAAGATGTTTGCCCCACAGGCAACGAATTATACTGGCAAAAAGGAAGTCATTATTAGAAATATTTATTATGATAATTTACAACCAGTTGAGTTTGTTGTTCGTAGTAATAAAATAGCTGATAGGACAACAAATACATATACATATAATCAATTTGATCAATTCTTTGAGTTGGATTTTACCAGCAATAATTTATTGCATATAAAAGGGTATACATATTCTTATGGAATGGACTTAAAATCATCTGCTAATGTAAAGAGAAATATTATTTTTGAAAATATTGAAACATTTGAAAAAACAGTTTTCTCATTAAATGCAGTCAAAGGAGCTTATGATCCAGCTTTACCAGAATCTGATTCGTTATCAAAAACATTGGCTTGGTATGATGGAAATATAGATATTAGCAAACTAGAAAAAGGAGTTTATTATATTTATTTATCTACAGCATCTAATATTTCTGATGTTTCTGAGTTGAAAGATTTATTTAATCAAGATTTATCTGGAAAATCAAAGATAATTAATGGTAAAAGATTTGATTTCATAACAATAGGAGCAAGAGGAAATATTGTTGTATTATCGGTATCATAATATAATTAAAAAAGAGGAATTTGTATATAATTCCTCTTTTTGTATATTTGTATTAAAAAAGAGACTTTATAGTCTCTTATAATTATTATTTACTGATAATATAAATTGTAATTGTTTCACATGAAGTATGTGTTGTTCCTTGATATGTTGTTAGCATATCACGCCTTAATGATCCAGTTGTTCCATAACCAGGATCTGGAATTGTAACAAAGTTGAATTTGCCATATGGATTTTGTTGTTGAATAATTGATTGGGTCTGTTGTACTGTATTCCCAGCACCTAAATATAATGTATAACTTGTACAAGTAGGAGTAGTAGGTGGATTAGTAGATCCAGAATTTCCATTTCCTGATTGATTGTTATTTGAATTAGAACCATTACTTGAAGGTTTTGGGCCATTACTGACAGTTAAAACGATTGTTGTATCACCAATTACTTTTGAACCTGCATTCATACTTTGATTAAATACAGTTCCTTTTGTTTTATTACTATATACATAGGATATTTTGCATGTGATTCCTAAATCTTTACAAGTAGAGGCTGCTTTATTTGCATTCATTCCAATGAAGTTCGGTAATTCTATTGAAGCACCTAAAGATATAACGACTTTAAATTCTTCTCCTGGGTTAATTTCTTCTCCTGCTTTTTTAGAAACGCTAATAAATTTTCCTTTTTCAACTGTATCACTAAATTCAGATTCTTCACTTAATGTTAAATTGTTTTCATTGGCGAAATTACGGAGTGCTGTAATATCACCATCTGCTATTGTAATCATTTTTAAGGTACCTTTAGAAGTAATGATATTGATTCTAGTATTTTCTTCTAAAGTATCTCCTTCTTTTACACTTACCCGAATAATACCTCCTGCTTTTATTTCACTATTGTATTCACTTTCATAAATAATAACTAGTTTATTTTTTATTGCCCATTCTGTGATTTCTTCTAATGACATTTTCATTAAATTAGGAGCAATGATTTTTGGACCTTTTGAAATAATAATTTGAACAGTTGTTTCTTTTTGATCGATTAAAGTTCCACTGTTTGGGGTAGTAGAAATAATATTACCTGCTTTGATATCATTACTAAATTCATAGCTAATCTCATATTTAATACCATTTCTTTTTAACCATAAAATTGCATCGAATTCTTCTAAATCTATTAAATCTTTAAGATTAACTGGTTTCAAATTGGCTTCATTTCCTAATGAAAATGTAATATTGATTTCTTCGTTTCGTCTAACTTCTCCTGATTTGCTTTGCTCAAATGCAATATCTTTTTCGATTACATCATTAAATTGATATTCTATATTTACATTGTTCAGTTTTAATTCTTTAATTTTTGAAACAACATCATCTACATTCCAGCCAATCATGTTAGGGATACTAACAATAGATTCATAATTTGGCCCATTAGAAACAACAACTTCTAAAGATTTAATTTCTTTTATCAATGTATTAGCTGGAATATTTTGACTAATAACATGATCACTTTCTATAGAGTCGCTATATTCATATGTTTGCTCTAGGGTTATTTTATTTTTATTAGCCCATTTTACAACTTCATTGATACTTACATTACTAAAGTCTCCAACCGTTTTTAAAGTTGGTAATGTAAGAATGTTGGAAGTAACCAGAAACTGAAAACTTGTATATAAAGTAATTAAAATAATGCCAAATATCTCCAGTCTCTTTTGCATTTTTTTGTTTGATGTAAAACCCGTTAATACCATAAAAGAACTGATTATAAATAGGCAAGCACTTGTGATAATCAAATATGGTTGATTTACTTGGTCTGTTGATTTTACAATTGTATATATTAAGTAACTTAAACTAGATACAAGTGCGATAAAAGAAATGATTGTAAGTAAAGTTCGCGGTTTCTGATGCGATTGCTTTATGCATTTTTTAGAAGCATCTAATTTTTTCTCTTTTATTTCTGTAGTTTCTTTTTTCTTTAGAGATTTATTTTCTTTTTTGATTGTTTTTGTGTTTTCTTCATCTTCCTTTAAAGCGCTTAATAAATCTAATTTTTCTTTTAATTTTTCATTTTCATTCATCTATAATCACCTAATATACATTATATCGTATTTTATGAAATATGAAAATAATAGGAGATATTTTTTAAAGAAGTTTACATAAAGATGAAACTAAAAAAGAAGGCGAATTTAGTTTACGAAGTGTTATTAGACATGATATAATGAAATAAGAAAATTATGAGAGGTGAAGTAATGAAAGATCTTTTTGAAAAATTATATCAAAAGAAATTTGAAGATTTTGTTTTATTATTAGAAAAAAACTTAAAGGAAGATAAAAAAGCATTTATAGTGACAGCAAATCCAGAAACATTTATGATAGCTGAGAAAGAAGCAGAATTTGCCAAATTGATTTTAGATAAAGAAACAATAATAGTTCCAGATGGTGTTGGAATAGTAAAAGCGGCTCATATATTACATTATCCTGTCGTAGAACGCATTACTGGTATTGATTTATCCTGGGAACTACTTCGAATGGGAAATGAAAATAAAAAAAGCATTTATTTATTAGGCGCAAGTGAAGAAGTAAAAGAAAAAATGGTTGACAAAATTAGAAATGATTACCCAGATTTAACTTTAAAAGGTGCTGTAAACGGTTTTGGACAAAATAAAGATGAGGAATTTGATAAAATAAAGGAAGCAAAGCCAGATATTATATTAGTCGCTTTAGGAATTCCAGCACAGGAAAAATTAATATATAAGCATTTAAAAGATTTCGACAAGGGAATTTTTATAGGTGTTGGAGGCTCTTTTGATGTAATTAGTGGAACTAAAAAAAGAGCTCCAAAAGTATTTCAGAAATTTGGAATTGAATGGTTGTATAGATTAATAAAGGAACCAAAAAGAATAAAAAGATTTTATAACAGTAATGTTAAATTCATTTTTAAAGTAAAAAAAATGAAAAGAGTGAGGTAATCAAATGATAAAAGTAATGACTGTATTTGGAACAAGACCAGAAGCAATTAAAATGGCACCTTTAGTACAAGAACTAAAGAATAGAAAAGAAATAGAGACAATTGTGTGTGTAACTGCTCAGCATAGAGAAATGTTAGATCAAGTATTAGATGCATTTCAGATTATACCTGATTATGATTTAAATATTATGAAACAAGGGCAAACTTTAGGTGATGTTACAACTAGATCTTTAAACGGCTTGGAAGAGGTCATGAGAAAAGAAAAACCAAATATTGTTCTTGTACATGGAGATACAACAACAACTTTTGCAGGAGCATTGGCAGCTTTTTATAATGGCATTATGATTGGTCATGTTGAAGCAGGTCTTAGAACTTGGGATAAATATTCTCCATATCCTGAGGAAATGAATCGACAAATGGTAGGATGTTTGGCAGATATGCATTTTGCGCCTACTAGTGCCAGTGCAGAAAACCTGTTAATGGAAGGCAAGAAAAATGAGACTATTTATATTACTGGAAATACAGCAATAGATGCAATGAAAACAACAATAAAAACAAATTATCATCACAAAGTTTTAGATTGGGTTAAAGATAGTAGAATGATTTTATTAACAGCCCATAGAAGAGAAAATTTAGGAGAACCAATGCGCCATATTTTTAAAGCTGTAAAACAGGTTGTTGATGAATTTTCAGATGTGAAAGTTGTTTATCCAATTCATATGAATCCAAAGGTAAGAGAAATTGCAAATGAAGTTTTAAAAGATTGTGATAGAGTAAAATTAATAGAACCATTAGAGGTAATTGACTTTCATAATTTTATCAATCAATCTTATATTATTTTAACAGACAGCGGTGGAATACAAGAAGAAGCACCATCACTTGGTAAGCCAGTTTTGGTATTAAGAGATACAACAGAAAGACCAGAGGGAATAAAAGCAGGGACATTAAAACTAGTTGGTACAGATGAAAAAACAATTTATGATGAAACGAAATTATTGTTAATAGATAAAAATGTGTATGATAAAATGAGTAAAGCAAGTAATCCTTATGGTGATGGGGAAGCCAGTAAGCGTATTGTTGATTCAATTGTTGAAAAGTTTTCGAAATAAGGTGAAATAAATGAATATAATTGCTTATGATTTTGATGGAACTATCTATGACGGAGATTCCTCAGTTGATTTTTATAAGTTTTGTTTTCAAAAGAAAAAAACGATTTGTAAATATTGGCTAAAACAACTTTGGTATTTTGGACTTTATATTTTGGGCCTTAAAACAAAAACAGAAATGAAAGAAGTTCTCTTCTGCTTTTTAAAGGACTTACATGATATAGATGGGTTATTAAAAGAATTTTGGAATAATCATTATACAAAAATCAAACCATGGTATTTAAAAAAAGAACATTTAAATGATATTATCATTTCGGCTTCTCCCGAGTTCTTGTTAGAATTACCGATAAAAAAGTTAAAAGTAAAAGATTTAATTGCTTCTGTAGTAGACATAAAAACGGGAAAATTTTTGAAAGAAAATTGTCATGGGGAAGAAAAGGTAAAAAGATTGAAAGAAAAATATCCTGAAATCGTAGTAGAAGAAATGTATACAGATAGTAGTGCAGATCTTCCAATGATAGAAATTTCTAAAAAAGGGTTTAAAGTTAAAAAAAATGTGGTGATGCCTTATTACGAATATCAAGAAACAAAAATAGAAAAATTAAAGCATACATTTTTAACACCCAAATTTATTCGTTTTGTATTTGTTGGATGTTTAAATACTTTTAATGGTATATTACTTTCTTATTTATATTCATTAATGATTAAAAATGCTACATTAGCTTTTGTAGTAGGATATATGACAAGTTTAATCATTTCTTATTTATTGAATAGTTATATTACATTTCATGATAAAAAACTTACTATATCAAAGTTTATAAAGTTCTGCATTTCTTATATTCCAAATTTTATAATTCAACTAAGTTGTGTATATATTATTATTGATTTGTTGCAATTACATAAATTAATTGCTTACATCATTGCCGCAATAATAGGAATTCCAATTACTTATTTGGCGTTATTATTATTCCCATTTAAAGAGAAAAGCAATAAATATTGAGTATAAGCATATAATGTATTGATTGAACAATTTGACATTCTATTTTAAATATGGTAGAATGTTGAAATGTAAATTGAAATGGCACATTATTCTAGTCAATTTCGTTTATTATGAAGGTGGCCCTAAAAAGTCACTAAAGAGCATATCTGTGAAACTTCTGGTGCTTGCTTCTTACGCCCAGTTTGGGGTGAGTGCTGGGAGGTATGGATAGCTGGGCAACTGTAATGGCATACAGGATCTGACCCATCTATCTTGGAGACCTAATCTTGTTATTTCCCTATACACGTTAAGTTGATGGAGAAATGACGACTTAGGATTGAACCTACTATGTGATGATAAGTTACGAGTAGTGTAGCTTGTCCTGAGTGAGTATTTGGGGATTATTGAACGACTTTTAGTTGATTGGCCAACCAACTAAAATGATTGCAATATGAAACAATACTTGCAAAAAGGAACTAATAATAAACAGAGTTGTCGAGGAAATCTCCTAGAGTGTCTATTTATATAGGATTGCAGTGCGTACTCAGTGGCAATCAAGTCATATATTCGGTGACGATATATTTACTTCTATAATGGGGAACCCCTCTTTTGGTAACGAAAGAGTTTGAAGTAAGGGAAATCCTACTTGACCTTAAGACGTAAAGTTTACTATATAAATAGCCATTTTTTTTGTATATTTTTATGAGGTGTATAATGGGAAAATATATTGATGAATTAAATAAAAACAAAAAAAATAAAAAGGAAAAAAAACTGGTTGATTATAATTGGATTTTGAAAATATCGATAATTGCTTTTACATTGTCCATTGTATTTTCGTCACTTTCTGAAACGGTTATGCCTAAAGTGAATCTTTGGATAGGAATTATTATATTAATTTTATTCATAGGAATAGGAATTTTATTTGATATGGTGGGAGTAGCAGTAACGGCTGCCGATGAAATTCCTTTTCATTCAATGGCTGCTAGAAAAGTAAGAGGTGCTAAAGTAGCTGTAAAATTTAAAAAAAGTGCAGATAAGGTTTCCTCTTTTTGCAATGATGTAATAGGAGACATTTGTGGAATCATATCGGGTTCCACAGGCGCTATTTTATCAATTACTATATCAAACTCCTTAAATTTAGATACATTGTTAGTCAGCTTGATAGTAACTGCATTAATTGCAGCACTAACAATAGGTGGGAAAGCAATGGGAAAAGGCTTTGCAGTGAACAAAAGTAATATTATTTTATTTGAATTTTCGAAAGTGATATCACTGTTTTACAATCCTAAAAAATAAAATCATAATTTGTAGTTGAAAAACAATTGTCTATTTCTAGCAACTGTTTTTTTATTTTCCTATTTTGTTTATCTTGTAAATTCTTGACTAATTATGTACTACATAGTAAAATATATAATATATGCGAGGTTAGAAAATGAAAGAACAAATAAATAAAATTTTTAATAATGAAAATAATCAAATAACAATAATTTTAACAATTTCTATGATGTTGATTTTAATATTTAAAGAATTTATTAGTACATATATATCATCAATAGTGACATTAATTCCTTCTGTTGTAGTTGCTGTATGGTTTGCAGTTTCATTTTTGAAAGGAAAAATTAAAATAAAATTATATGATGTCTTTTTTGCGCTGATGTTAGTTGTAGGAACTATTTCAGGCTTATTACACCATCAAAAATTGATTGCAATTATTTATCAAATAAAAGCATTAGGAATTTATTATTTATTATTTATGATTATAAGAAGTATTCCTTTTAAGGCTGAACAAATAAAAAAAATGCTTCATATTTTAAATGGTATCACAATTGTATTAGTCATATTTTCAATTATAGAAGTTATTTTTCAAAAGAATTATTTGTTTCCATCACAATGGGCAGGAGAAATCGTATATGCTGATAATTTTATTAGGGCCTATAGTTTGATTTGTAATCCTAATGTATATGCTTTTTTCTTACTATTTGTATTATTATATAATTATAGATTTGGAAATGCGAATTTTTCAATTAAGAACATTATGTTATATACATTGATATTTACTGGCGTTTTTCTTTCTATTTCAAGAAGTGCTTTAATCTGTTTTATTGGTATTATAACATTATATATTTTAAAAAATTTAAAGGATATATTTCAGAAGAAAGCGACTTGGAATAATTTTAAATTAATATCAATTGTTGGTATTTGTTGTTTGGTTTTAACTTTGGGATCTTATAAAACAAATGCCCTGTATAGAAGTAACATTGATGATGAAAAAAGTCCCGTGGTGGATAAAGATGATGATAAAAAACCAACAGGACCAAATATGCAAGATATGGTAAATGGAGAAACCTTTTTTTCAAGACTATTGGCAATGTGCAATTCAGAATTTTTAACTGCTAGCTTACAAAATGGCCGTTTGGCAATTGTGAATTATGGAATTGATAGGATGAAAAATGATGTTTTGATTGGGACTGGGTTTAGTTCTTTCTTAACAGCTTCAAATTTTTTGAATCCAGATGAAGAAGCAAAAAAGCGAGGACTTGAGTATGCAGATAATCAATATATTGCGATATTAGTAGAATCAGGATTACTTGGATTTATATTTATAGGTATTGCATTTATATTGCTTTTAAAAGAACAGTGGAAAAAGAAAAAAATGATATCCATTATTAGTAGTTTAATATTTGCCTTTTTTGGATTGTTTATAAACGTTTTGGAAGTTCAACTGATTGCCTATATATATTTCCTATTTATAGCTTGTGATAGGGAGGAGTTATGTAATGAAATTTAGTATCATAGTTCCAGTTTATAATGTAGAAAAATATTTGCCGAAGTGTTTAGAATCTTTGGTAAGACAAAAAGGAAATTTTCACTATGAAATTATAGTAGTGAATGATGGATCCCCAGATCAAAGTGAAAAAATTATATTAGAGTATAAAGAAAAGTTCCATGATTTGATAAAATATATAAAAAAAGAAAATGGAGGAATTTCTTCTGCCCGTAATGCTGGGCTTAAAGAAGCCAAAGGGGAATACATTTTATTTGTAGATTCTGATGACTTTGTAGAACAGAACTTATTAGAAAAAATAATGGAACAAAATAATAATTATGATTTGTTTATATATAGTTATCAGAACGTGTATGAAAACAATCATAGTATAGAAATAAAAAAATGTATTGAACAAAGTCAATTAGTCAGTAAAGTAGAATCCCTTCCACTTTTTTTTGAAAATGAAGCAGTAAGAGGTTATGTTTGGAATAAAGTATTTAAAAATAGTCTTATCCAAGAAAATAAGATATGCTTTAATGAAGCCACTAAGCATATTGAAGATTTAGAATTTGTCATTCATTACCTTTCTTATTGCAATAAAATTTATTTTTCAAATTCTATTCTATATAATTATTTACAAAGAAATGGTTCTTTAGTAAATAGCACATTTAATAAAGGAAAACTAACTGCTTTGACAGCATATGAAAATGCAATTCCATTAATAGAAAATTTGAGAAAAGATTATCTTCCTACGTATTATTATTTTATCTTTGAATTAAATTATGAGCTTAGTATTAGATTAAGAATTAGTGATCAATATCGTGATTCTCAAGATATTTATAAACAATTGAAAAACAATATGAAACGATATTTACATGACTTTATTTTTAAAAATGTAAAATTCAAATATAAATTAAAAGCAGTTATTAAATATTATTTTTATAATATTACTTTATTAAAACATAGAAAATAATTATTTTATAATCTTTTATCAAAAAGTTGTAAGTCTTTGGTTTTATGTTTTTATAAACTTTTTTCCATTTCTTACAATATATTTTTAAATATCATCCAGAAAGGAATGTGATATATTATGAAAAAGACAAAGCGTAGTATGTTAAATATTATAACTTCTATAGTTCCTTCTATAATCATCACAATTATAGGCTTCTTAAAATTTAAATTTTTTATAGATGTTTATGGTGATGATTTAAATGGAATTGTTCAATTAATTACTCAAATATATGCATATTTAACATTGGCAGAATTAGGTTTTGGAGCTGCTACTAATGTCAAACTATATAAATATTTTCAAGAAAAAGACGAGAAAAAAATTACAGAAGTATTTAATGAAAGCAGGCATTTGTATTTTAAAAGCGGAATGTTTATTTTCATAATGGGAATTCTAATTTCTATTGTATTACCTTTCTTTATTAAAAATAATAGTGTTCCAATTTATTATATTATTGTTATTATGATATTTTATGCTATAGATTTCTTAGCAGATTATTTATATGGACTACCATATAGAAATTTACTTATTGTAAATGAGAACATTTATATTATAAATTTAGTCAAAACTACTCAACAAATTATATTTAAAGTAATTGAACTTATTTTAATTATTAACCATGTAAATTTAATTTTGGTAATATTGTTGAGTGTAATAGCTAATTTGGTTGGGTCCTACTTCCTAATAAAAATAACTAAGAAAAAATATCCTTATTTAAAAAAATATAAAGGAAGAGATCGGACGGTTGCAAAATCTGCAAAAGATATAGTTGTCAATAATATTTCTGAAATTGTAAATGAAAAAACGGATTCTATTATTATTGCCAATCAAATGGGATTAAAAGATACATCTACTTATAGTATCTATAATCTTATTAATAACTATATTCATTTATTTTTGCTTAACTTTGTAACAGGAGTAAAAGGCTCCTTAGGTGCTGTTGTTAATAATAAAAATGTTCCCAAAGAAGAAGGATATAGAATTTTTAAACAATTTATATTAGTTATGAATTTTGTCGCTTTGATATGCACAGTGACATATAGTGTATCTGCTGCTTCTTTCGTGAGTATATTTATAAAAGAAAGCTATTATTTTAGCATTGAAATTTGTATTTTGTTTGGGTTTATTTTATGGCTAAATGTAATATTAAAATCTTTACATGTTATTGTAGAAGTAAAAGGATATTATAAGAAAATAAAATGGCTCAGTTTAGTGCAAGCAATTAGTAATATTGTATTGTCATTACTTTTTATTAGATGGCTCGGGATTTTTGGAATTTTGTTAGCAACTGCAATCACAAGTACTATTATGTTGCTACCAATAAAAGCTAAAATTGCTTTTAATGAATTTGGGCATAATTCGATTTATTTTCTTGTAATGACTGTATCTTCGTTATTTATAAGTGGTGGTTTGATTTCTATGATTTATTTTCTTAATATATATGGCAATATAACTAATCTGGTTCAATGGTTTTTAGTAACAATTATTGTTTTTTTTGCCGTTTCCATTTTCTTATTTATATTTTTATATTTATTTTATGAAGATTTCCGAGGTGTAGTAGCAAGATTCTCTAATAATAAATTTGTATTTAAAATAAAAAGAAAGATTCTTTATTATATATCTGCGTTATATTATGTATTACGTGTCAAAAATAAAAATATTAATGTCTACAGTATTGATCAAACAATAGATGATATCATTAGTAAAAAAGCATCTATTGTAAGATATGGAGATGGAGAAATAGATATTATTAATGGAAAATCCTTGAAGTTTCAAACCTATAATCAAGAATTAGGAACGAAATTGGAAGAAATTTTAAGGCTGAAATCAGATGAACGATTATTGATTGCTGTACCAGAAATATTTAATGGACTAAATCAATATGTAAAAGAAGAGAAGATATTTTGGTCTATTAGCTTATTAAAAACTAGCAAGAATTGGAATTTATATTGTAATGGAAATTATTATAATGCATTTTTATCAAGACCGTATTTGAGGTATAAAGAAAAAGAAAATTGTGATTATATTTTTGACAAAATAAAAAAAATCTATAAAAATAGAGATGTCATTTTAGTTGAAGGTGAATATTCAAGGTTAGGAGTTGGAAATGACTTATTCGATGGAGTGAAAAGCTTAAAAAGAATTCTTTGTCCAACTCAAAATGCCTATGAAAAATATCAAGAAATATTAGAAGAAGTTTGCAAGTATAGTAAGAAATATTTGATATTAATATCTCTAGGACCAACTGCTAAAGTTTTAGTTTATGATTTATATCAAAAAGGATATCAAGCGATTGATTTAGGACATATTGATTTGGAATATGAATGGTTTTTAAGAAAAGAAACGAAAAAAGTGAAAATTGAAAATAAATATGTAAATGAAGTTGACAATGGGGAAGAGTCAAGCGAAATCAAAGATGAAATATATAATAAGCAAATAGTTGCAAATCTTAATAGAGAGGATAAAAGAAATGGTTAAATTTAGTATTGTTGTCCCAGTTTATAACACTTATGATTATTTAGAAAAATGTTTATCATCTTTAGTAAATCAGAAAAATATAAAAGAAAAATATGAAATTATTATTGTTAATGATGGAAGCCCAGATAATAGTGAAAAAATAATATTAGCATTTCAAGAACAATATCCACAGTTGATTAAATATATAAAAAAAGAAAACGGTGGAGTTGCATCAGCACGAAATGAAGGAGTAAAATATGTTAACGGAGAATATATTTTATTTGTGGATTCTGATGACTATTTAGATCCATATTTATTAGAAAAATTATCAGCACATATTTTAGAAAAAGGAGCACCTGATGTAATAAGAATTAATAGTCAAGATGTAAAATCTGATGGAACTGTTATTCAAACTGTTTTTGTAGAAGAATGCAATGATGATGTTGAACTTTTAAAAAGAATTATGGAAAAAAGAGCACTGGAAGTACCTTGGGGATATGTATATAAAGCTTCTTTTTATAAAAAAAATAAATTTGAGTTTGCTCCAAAAAGAATTCATGAAGATTATGGACTAATTCCAATTATTTTATATAAAGCCGAAACAATTAGTTGTCTTCCATATATAGGATATAATTATGTAGAGCGAGAGGGCTCTATTATGGCAGAGACACAATATGAGAAAATGAAAAAGAGAGTAGATGATATGTATTTCCTTTATTGTATTCATATGAAAGAGATTAAAGGAGATAGTATAAAAGGAAAACTTCTAAGAAGTTATAGCTTAGAGGCAATGTTATCGAAGTTAACATTCTTAAATGATACTGATTTAAAGCAGAAATTAGAAGAGATTAAAAGTAATTTAAATAGCTCTGATATTTATTGTTACAATTTCAAAAAAGCAATAAAGAAAGTATTGTTAAAAGCAAATAGTCAAGTTTACTTGAAATTATATAAAAAATATAAATTTTAGAAGTGGAGAAGCTATGATGAAAAACGTTGCGATATTTACAGACAATTTGCATGTTGGAGGAATCCAAAAGTCAATTGTCAATCTATTAAGAAACATTGATCATAAGAAATATAATATTGATTTATACTTATTTGATCGTGATAATTTTTATGAATTACCGCCCAATATAAATGTTATTTATTTGAAAAAACCAACTTCGTTTCACAAATTTATATTTTTTAATATTAATAAAAAAATTTTAAAATTAAATATATTAGAGAAACATTATGATGTAGCAATTGATTTTGATAGTTATCAAATGCATACTGCATTAGGAGCACTAAAGGCGAATGCCAAAATTACAGCAATATGGATACATAATGATATTCCTATTAAATTAAAGGAAGAGAAGAAATATCAAATTTTACATTTCTTTTTCAAACGAAAATATCAATATTTTAATACATTTTGTGCAGTTTCAAAGGGAGCACTAGATTCTTTTAAAACTTTGTATTATGATTCAAATAAAAAGTATTTTGTAATACCAAATTATATTGATACAAATGAAATAAAAGAAAAAATGGAAGAAGACTGTGAGTTAGTGGTTGATAGCAGTAAAATAAATATTGTGACAGTAGGTCGTCTATGTCATCAAAAAGGAATTGACATCATGCTAAATAACATAAAAAAATTAACTGATTACCGAAATGATTTTCATTTGTATTTAATTGGAGATGGCCCATTGAGAAAGAGCTTAGAAGAACAGGCAGAAAATTTAGAAATTAAAGATTTTATAACTTTTTTAGGAAATCAGAAAAATCCTTTTAAATATTTGAAAAAAATGGATTTGTTTTACCTCTCAAGTAGGTATGAAGGGCAAGGCATGGTAATACTAGAAGCCTTAGCGATAGGATTAGATATTATCATTCCAGAACATTTAGAGAAATATTGTCCAAATACAAAAGGAACAAATGATATTATTGCTAACCTAAAAGAATATAAAAAGAAAGAAAAAAAACAGTTTAATGATTTAAAAGAGTATAATTGTGAAATTACAAATAAGCTAGAAATTCTATTGGATGGAAATCCAGAATAGATTGATAAAAAAGCATTAATAAATGCTTTTTTGTATTATGAGAAAAAGAATATTTTAAGATGTAAAAAAATTTGTGATGTCAATATTTAATGCTTCAGCAATTCTTCCTAAAACAGCAATAGTTAAATGTTTATTTCGACGCTCGTTTTCGATGTCACATATATATTCTCGTGATAATTCTGTCATATCTGCTAAATCTTGTTGTGTTAAATGTAATTTTAAACGATAAAATTTAATATTTTTTCTAATAATAGAATAGTAATATTCGTCATCATGGATATATGCTTTTGCCTTCATAAATACCACCTGTATCTATTTTCTAAGAAAAAAACGTTAAAATATATAGGCCAATAGCCACATTCTGTGTTATAATGTTTTTGGATATGAAAGTAGAAGGTGGAATATGAAAGAGTTGGAATATCCCTTTGATAGTGATTATATTTTAAAAAAGAAAAAATCTCTAAAGAAAGAATTACTAGCAAGCAATAAGCAATTTATTACAAAAAATATTGCTATTTTAGGTGGATCTACTACAAGTGATATTAAGTTAATATTAGAATTATTTTTATTAAATTATGGAATAAAAGCCTCTTTTTATGAATCAGAATATAATAAATATTTTGAAGATGCAATGTTTCCAAATCAAGAATTAGAAACATTTAAACCTGATATTATATTTATTCATACAACAAATAAAAATATTATTCATTATCCAGAATTAGGAGATACAGAAGCAGAAGTGAATGCTGTATTAGAAAGTGAATATGAACGCTATGAAGCAATATGGGAGAAGTTATTTCAAACTTATCACTGCTCCATTATTCAAAATAATTTTGATTATCCAACATATCGATTATTTGGAAATAAAGATGCTACAGATATCCATGGAAAAATCAATTTTATAACAAAATTAAATATGAAATTTGCGGAATATGCAGAAACAAAACAAAATTTTTTTATAAATGATATTAATTACCAATCTAGTTTGTATGGATTAGATAAATGGGCAGACCCATTTTATTGGTATATGTATAAATATGCAGTAGCAGTGCCTGCAATACCAAGTTTATCTTTTCAAGTTGCAAATATTATAAAAGCAATATTAGGAAAAAATAAAAAAGGTTTTGTATTAGATTTAGATAATACATTATGGGGGGGAATTGTAGGAGATGATGGTGTAGAAAATCTGATGTTAGGAGAAGAAACATCAGAAGGCCAAGTTTATACAGATTTTCAAAAATATATTTTAGAGCATAAGAAAATGGGAATTATTTTGAATATTAATAGTAAGAATGAAGAAAGTAATGCCATAGCAGGTCTAAGGCATATTGATTCTATATTAAAGCCAGAAGATTTTATTGTTATAAAAGCAAATTGGAATCCCAAATCCAATAATTTCAAAGAAATTGCTCAAGAATTAAATATAGGAACTGATAGTTTGGTTTTTGTAGATGATAATCCAGCAGAGCGTGCCATTATCAATCAGGAGCTTCCAGAGGTATCAACCCCAAATATGGAAATTCCATATCGCTATATTGAAATGTTAGATCACTCAGGATTTTTTGAAGTTACGAATTTTTCAAAAGATGATTTCAATAAAACCGAAATGTATAAAGAAAATGCAAAAAGAAATCAGTTACAAAAATCATTCACAAATTATGATGATTATTTAAAATCTCTCAATATGGAGGCAGAGATTGGGCGGTTTACACCTGTTTATATGGCTAGAATTGCTCAATTAACGAATAAAAGTAATCAATTTAATTTGACAACAAAACGTTATACTCAAGCAGAAATAGAAGAGACTGCTCAAGATCAATTACATATAACTTTATATGGAAAACTAGAAGATAAATTTGGGGATAATGGAGTTGTATCTGTTGTAATTGGAAAGCAAGATAAAAAGCGTTTGGACATTGACTTATGGATTATGAGTTGCCGAGTTTTAAAAAGAGATATGGAATATGCAATGATGGATTCCTTGGTAGAACAATGTAAAAAGCGTGGAATTGAAGAAATATATGGTTATTATTATCCAACTGCTAAAAACAGTATGGTAAAAGAGTTTTATGGATTGCAAGGATTTGATAAAATTAGTGAAGATGCAGAAGGCAATGCTATCTGGAAATTTGAAATTAATGAAACTTATGAAAAGAAAAATAAATTTATAAAGGTGGAGGAATAATTATGACAAGAGAAGAAATTTTTAAAGCATTAGATGAGGTATTTGAGGAAGTATTTGATGATGAAAGTATTCATGTTACTGATGAAACAACAGCAGACGATATAGAAGACTGGGATAGTTTAGAACATATTAATTTAGTTGTGGCGATTGAAAACCGTTTTGGAATAAAATTTAATATGAGTGAAGTAACTTCTATGAAAAACGTTGGTGAAATGGTTGACATTATATTAGAAAGACAATGAATCACTTTAAATTTAAAGAATTAGAAATTGGTCATGAGGAAAGTTTTGTTTTTGAACTTGATGAAACAAAAATGAAACAATTCCTTATGATTACTAATGATATTAATCCATTACATAATGATTTAGAATTTGCAAAAGAAAAAGGCTATTCTGAAAAAGTAGTATATGGGTTGTTAACAGCTTCAGCACTTTCAACTTTGGCTGGAGTTTATTTGCCAGGAGAGAAAAGTTTAATTCATAGTGTAGAAATAAATTTTGTAAAACCAGTTTTTTTATCTAAATGCCCTTTAACTATAATCGGAAAGGTACTAGAAAAGGATGATCGTTTTTCTAGAATTGTAGTTAAATTTATCATTAAAGATAATTCTGGAGAAAAGGTTTCTAGAGGAATTATGAAAATTGGATTTTTAGAATAATGGAGTGAGAGAGATGTCAATTGTGTCATTTTCGTTTTTAATATTTTTATTAATAACAGTTATTTGCTATTATGTCTGCCCTAAAAAATATAGATGGGGAATTTTACTAATTGCAAGTATTTTGTTTTTTTTATTATCATGTGAGTGGAAATTGTTGTTGTATTTATTATTTGGGATTTTAACAACTTATATTGGTACAAATTATTTATACAATAGGTGTAGAACAGAAAAGAAAAAGAAATTAACGTTATTTGTAACTTTGTTTTCAATTTTATCAATTTTATGTGTGTTAAAATATATTAATATTTTTCCAATTACTTTAAATGCATTCGGAAATTTATTTCATATGAATTTTCATTTTGGAACACTATCTTTATTAGCTCCATTAGGACTTTCATATTATACATTATCTTTAACTGGGTATGTAATTGATGTTTATAGGGGCGCCTATGAGCCACAAAAAAATATATTAAAGTACGCATTATTTGCAAGTTATTATCCAATTATGATTTCTGGACCATTTGTAAGATACAATGATATGAAGAAAGAGTTTTTTGAACCAAAAAATTTTGACTGGAATAATTTATTTCAAGGGTTCTATCGAATTATGTATGGTTTGATGAAAAAATTAGTGATTGCGGATTTATTAGCTCCTTTTGTAAGACAAGTTTTTTCTCAATATAATGATTTCACTGGGTACTATATTATTATTGCTGTAATGTTATATGCTGTACAAATATATGCAGATTTTTCTGGATGTATGGATATTGTAAATGGAGCTTCTAAAATGTATGGAATTACGCTGATAGAGAACTTTGAAAGTCCATTCTTTTCCAAAAATTTATCTGAATTTTGGAGAAGATGGCATATATCCCTAGGAGTCTGGGCAAAGGACTATATTATGTATCCATTATTAAAATCTTCCTTTTTTCAAAAATTAGGTAAAAAGTGTAAAAATAAATTTGGGAAAAAGATTGGAAAGAGAATTCCGACATTATTATCAATTTTTATATTATGGTTTTTAATTGGATTGTGGCATGGAGCTTCTTATAAATATATTTTTGCAGCTGGAATTCTTCCTTGGATTTATTTAACAATGGGCGAAATATTTGAAGAAAAGATTCATTATATTACAAAAAAATTGCAAATGACAACTGATTGTTTTAGTTTTCGTTTATTTCAGTCATTTAGAACATTCTTATTAATGTGTTTTATTTGGTTATTTGCCTGTGCTCCGAATTTAGGGTCTAGCTTAATAATTATTAAAAACATTTTTAAATTGCCACGTGCTGGATTGCAATACGAGCTTCCACAATTACCAGCAATTATATTATTCGCAAGTTTTATTGTAATAGTTGTGGATTATTTAAAATATAAAAATATAAATGTTTTAGATTGGTTTTCAAAGCAAAACTTATGGTTTCGATGGATCACATTATTTATCATAATCTCTTTAATTTTGATATATGGAGCGTATGGTCCAGGATATAATGCAAGCGATTTTATTTATGGAGGTTTTTAATATGAATAATATAAGAAAACATATTGTTCCAATTTTTAAAATTGTTACATTTGCTATCATATTCATGATTATATTTACAACACTGACATATATTTTGAAGCCCTCTTCTGTAGATTTAGATAATATTGCAGGATTTTATGGAGAAAAAAAGAATTCATTGGATATGGTATATATTGGAGGAAGTGCCAATTTTGTCTATTGGGAACCCCTACGTTCTTATGAGAAGGAAGGAATTGCCTCTTATAATTTTGGAGCTAATACAATACAAGCAGAAGCTTATATTTATTTAGTGAAAGAGGTATTAAAGTATCAAAATCCAGAAATTATTATAATAGATGCCAGAGCTTTTCAATACAGGGATAAAGATCAGCCGCCAACAGAAGTAGCTTATCGTAACTTTCTTACAGGCACCCCATTTTCATTAGAAAAAGCAGAATTTATTGAAAAATATGTGCCAAAAATATTGAAAGAAGATACATTGTCTTATCATTTTGATATTATAAAATATCATCGAAGTTTAGCAGGGGTTGATTATCGTGCAGCAGTAAAGAAAATGCTTCATTTATACGAAAATCCGCTTAAAGGGTTCTACTTTGTGCCGAAAGTAGATTCAATTGTAGAATATGAATTTAAAACAGATAAAGTAACTCCAATGGAAGAAGATACAGTAAAAATATTAGATGAGCTTTTGACATTTTTGAAAACAACAAATCATAAATATTTATTTATTGTTTCACCTTATGAAGAAACAGAAGCTCATAAAGAGAATTTTAATTTCGTAGAAAGAAAAGTAAAAGAAGCAGGCTTTGATTTCTTAGATGCAAATGACTATAATAAAGAAATGCAATTAAATTTTGATACTGATTTTTATAATGAAAATCATGTAAATATATTTGGAGCAGATAAATATACTGATTTTTTAACTCAATATTTAAAAGAACACTATAATTTACCTGATAGAAGAAATGATAAAAAATATGATTCTTGGAACAGATTATTACCAAATTGGAATGATCAAGTAGATTTAACAAAAGAAACAATTACTAAGATAATGAATGGAGAAGAATAATGGATTATTATGAACTGTCAAATAGTCAAAGAATTCCTTTGATAGGATATGGAACTTGGAGACTAAAGAATAAAGAAGAAACAATTGAGATTATTGAGAATGCAGTAAAGTGTGGGTATCGTCTATTTGATACAGCTTTTGCATATGGAAATGAACAAATGATTGGTGCAGGTCTAAAAAAATCTGGAATTTCTAGAAAAGAAATTTTTATAAGTGGAAAATTATGGAATGAAGATCGTGGATATGAAAGTACTATAAAAGCGTGTAAAAAAACAATAGAAAATCTAGATTGTGAATATTTAGATTTGTATTTGATTCATTGGCCAGCATCGAAAGCTGTTCACAAGGACTGGGAAAAAATTAATGAAGAAACTTGGAAAGCAATGGAATATTTGTATCAAGAAGGACTTGTGAAAGCAATAGGTGTTTGTAATTTTAAAGTAAATCAATTAGAAGAGTTACTGAAAAGTGCTACAATTATACCAATGGTAAACCAAGTAGAAATGCATATAGGACAAAATCAGGAAGAAATTAGAAAATATTGTGAGGACAAAGGAATTTTAGTAGAAGCGTGGAGTCCACTTGGTTCAGGGAAAATGTTAAAAATTAAAGAATTAGAAGAGATCGCAAATAAATATCAAATTACTATAGCACAGCTTTGTATAAAATGGTGTTTACAGAATGGAGTTTTGCCTCTTCCTAAAAGTAAAAACTTGGAACGAATGAAAAATAATTTAAATGTATTTGATTTTGAGATATCAAGCGAAGATATGAAATTGTTAAATGAAATGCCATATCTAGGTGGTTCAGGGCTTGATTCAGAAACAATCACATTATTTGGATAGGAGAAACTTATGGAACAAGAATTGAGAAAATTACGAAAACAAATATTTTTAACAGGTTATTCTGTTAATATAGCGCATATTGCTTCAGCCTTTTCAATCGTTGAAATTTTGTATAGCTTATATGTACACCAAAACTTAAATTATGATTCGAGAAAACCAAATTTAGAGAATCGTGATCGTCTTATATTAAGTAAAGGTCATGGTAGTTTAGCACTTTATACAATGCTTTATTATGTTGGATATTTTGATTTGAACTTTTTAAACTCATTTTGCAAGCCAGGAAGCGTATTAGGCGGAGAACCTTGTATACCAAATATTCCAGGCATTGAAGCTACTACAGGTTCTTTAGGTCATGGATTATCGCTCGGAGTAGGAATGGCCTTGGCAAAAAAGATTGATCAAAAAAAAGAAAAAATATACGTATTATTAGGTGATGGGGAATGCGAAGAAGGAACAATATGGGAAGCGGTTATGTTCGCAGCACATCAACATCTAAATAATCTAATTGCGATTGTAGATTGTAATAAAATCCAAAAAATGGGCTCAATAGAAAATGTAATGGGAATTCATTCTTGGAAAGAACGCTTTGAGGCATTTGGATGGGTAGTAGAAGAAGTGGATGGGCATGATGTAGATGCATTAGATCAAGTATTTTTAAAAGGAAACGAAACAGATAGACCACTTGTAATCTTAGCAAATACAATAAAAGGAAAAGGTGTATCAATTATAGAGAATGATCCAAGATGGCATTGGAGACTTCCTAACAAAAGAGAACTAAAGACATTTATGGCAGAATTAGGCATTAGTGAGGAGGAAATTACAGCATGCAGAAAAGTTATGTAAATTCATTATATAAATTATTAAAAAGTGATAAAAATGTGATTTCCTGTTTATCTGATAGTGGAACAGACTATGATGAAATGATTGCTAGGGAATTTCCTGATCAAGTTATTAATTTTGGTATTAGCGAAAATAATAAAATCGGAGCAGCAGCTGGTTTAGCTAGTTGTGGTAAGACCCCGTTCGTATATACTACTAGTGCCTTTCTTGCTTATCGTTCTTATGAATTTATTAGAAATGATGTGTGTCTTCAAAACCAAAATGTAAAACTGGTTGGAATGGGTTGTGGACTTTCTTGGTCAACACTCGGTTCTACACATCACACAACAGAAGATATTGCAGCCTTAAAAGCAATTCCAAATTTAACTATTTTGTCTCCTTGTTCTCCAAAGGAGTTAGAATGTTGTGTAAATGCAGCATATCAAATCAAAGGGCCAGTTTATATTCGGATGGGAATGAGTAATGAAATCGAAATTTATGATGGTGAGGCTTCTTTTGAACTTGGAAAAAACAATATAATTAAAACCGGAAATAGAGCAGCTGTCTTTGTAACAGGAAGCATTATAAGTGAAGTGTTAGAAGCAATTCATAAATTAAAAGAAGAAGGAATTGAAATAGAAGTTGTTAATGTTTCAACTATCAAACCATTTGATCAACAATCTGTTATAGCAGAATGCAAAAAGAATCATGTTATTTTTTCAGTAGAAGAACATAATAAAATTGGCGGAGTTGGAAGTAGTATTGCTGATATCATTGCCGAAAATAACTTGTCAACAAAATTGATAAAAATAGGACTTGAAGATTGTTTTGCAACTGGTTATGGAACACATAAACAATTATTAGAGATGAATGGATTAGATGCAAAACATATTTATGAAATTATAAAAAATAAACTAGTCAATTAACATACTAGTTTAAAAGAATAGCTTGCGCAATTGTATAATGTTTTTCATGGGCAATTGATACTATTAGTTTATAATTTTTAAAAGTGGCGATTGGAGCGCCATTTTTTTGTGATAAAATTTCAATATCTAAAAAATGAGGATTTTCCAAATGATTAACAGCTTTTATAATTGCTTCTTTAGCAGCAAATCTTCCACATAAAAATTCAATTTTCTTATGTCCAATTTTAGAGAAATATAAGATTTTTTCATTTTGAGTGAGAACCATATTTATAAATTCACTTGATATATGTTTTTCAATTCTTTCATTTTCTATTATATCAATTCCAATATTATTTATCATAAAATCACCTATATTTATCATATCACAAAATAAAAATAAATAAAATTTTTGATAAAACAATAATAAGTTTGAAAATTATTGACAAATTTTCAAAATAAATTTATAATGATAAATAGAAATAGTAATCATTACTATTTAGGAAGTGATATATTGAAATATTCTGATAGACGAGAATGTATCTACAATCGAATCAAGAATTCCTATGATCATCCAACAGTAGAAACAATTTATATGGATGTGAGAAAGCAAATTCCAAATATTAGTTTAGGCACTGTTTATCGTAATCTGAATCAACTTGTGGAAATTGGTTATATACGAAAAATATCAAATATAGGTAATGAAGCCCATTATGATAAAATAGAGCCTCATGATCATATGTATTGTTTTAAATGTAAAAAGATTATTGATTTAAAAATAGATATGTTTTATGGTTTAGAGCAAACTTTTGAACAAACTAGTGGTAATAGAATACTATCTCATGAATTGTTGTTTACTGGTATTTGTAAACAATGTAGAAAGAAGGAAGAAATATGAATTTAAAAGGATCAAAAACAGAACAAAACTTAATGGCGGCTTTTGCTGGAGAAAGCCAAGCAAGAAATAAATATACTTATTATGCATCAAAGGCCAAAAAAGAAGGATATGAACAAATCGCAGCTATTTTTGAAGAAACAGCAAAAAATGAAAAAGAACATGCTAAAATGTGGTTTAAACTATTACATGAGGACGAAGTTCCATCAACAATTGAAAACTTAGAAGATGCTGCTAATGGAGAAAACTATGAATGGACAGAAATGTATGCAGAGTTTGCCAAAGTAGCACATGAAGAAGGATTTGATAAAATTGCATTCCTTTTCGAAGGGGTTGCAAAAATTGAAAAGGAACATGAAGAAAGATATAAAGCGTTATTAGCAAACATCAAAGAAGGCAAAGTATTTGAAAAAGGAGAAAAAATGATGTGGGTATGTCGTAATTGTGGACATGTTCATTTTGGAGAAAAAGCACCTGAAGTTTGTCCAATCTGTGCTCACCCACAAGCATATTTTGAGTTAAGAGCTACAAACTATTAATAAAAAGCATCAAAAGATGCTTTTTTTACACTCAAAATGTAAACTCTGTCAAAAAATATTTTTTTTCACTTTTATTAATGATATAATGATGATAAGAAAGATAAAGCACATAGAGGTGATTTTATGAGTCAAATAATAGATGGAAAAGAAATTAGTAAACAAATTAAAGATGAACTTTCTTCAAAAGTAAAAACATGTATGATAAAACCAAGTTTAGCGGTAATTCAAATAGGAGAAGACCCAGCTAGTAATGCTTATATTAGAGGAAAAGCAAAAGCGGCTAATGAAATAGGCATGAATTTCAGATTATTTCAGTATGCTTTTGATACTAGTGAAAGAGAAATCATTAATAAAATTGTAGAGCTTAATAACGATGAATATATTGATGGTATTATTGTACAGTTACCACTTCCAAGTGGAATGAGCACAAAAAGAATTATTAATGCGATTGATGTATCAAAAGATGTAGATGGTTTAACAGATAAAAGTATTGCACGGTTTTATAACAATCGAAAATGTTTTATTCCATGTACTCCTTTAGCAGTTATGGAATTATTAAAGCAAAAAGAAATTGAAGTAAGTGGGAAGCATGTTGTTGTAGTAGGAAGAAGTAATTTGGTGGGAAAACCATTAGCGCAGCTTCTCCTAAAAAAAGATGCAACAGTGACCGTTTGTCATTCTAAAACAGAAAATTTAAAAGAATTTACAAAATTAGCAGATATTTTGATCGTAGCTGCTGGAAGAAAACATTTGATTACTGCTGACATGATAAAAGAGGACGCAATAATTATTGATGTAGGAATTACAAGAGAAGGTGAAAAATTATATGGAGATGTTAACTTTGATGAAGTAGAAAAAAAAGCATCTTATATTACACCTGTTCCTGGAGGAGTTGGTCCAATGACCGTTACAATGTTATTAAAAAATGTAATAGAATGTTATAATAATAAAAACACCAGTAAATAATAATACTGGTGATTTTTTATGAAGACGATTTTGATAACAGGAGCAAGAAGCGGAATTATACATCAGGTAATTGAGCAGTTACTAAACAAAAATTATCATATTTATGTATCTGTACATACAGAAAATGAATTGGTACGAATTCAAAAAAAATATGCAGAAGAATTACATATTACTTGTTTGAAACTAGATATTCAAAATAAAGATGATTACAAGCAATTAGATTTATTAGATATTGATATTTATATTGCGAATGCAGCAATAGGTATGGGTGGAAGTATTATCAATATGGATATTGATAGAGTAAGAGAAAACTATGAAACAAATGTGTTTGCAAATCTAGAATTATTACAATATATTTTAAACAAAATGATTGAACGGAAATCTGGAAAAGTTATTTTAATGGCATCTTTGGCAGGAATTATGCCGATTCCATTTTTAGGCAGTTATTGTTCAACAAAAGCAAGCTTAATAAAATGGGCAGAATGTTTAAAACTAGAATTATTAGAAGCAAAGATTCCAGTTACAATCAGTTTAATAGAACCAGGCTTATATAAAACTGGATTCAATCAAGTAATGTTAGAAAATAAATATCCAGAAATAGAAAATGAAGCATATTTTAATAATATGATAGAATTTCTTCGTTTACAAGATAAGATGATATTAAAAATGTCTAAGAAAAATTTAATCTCTATTAGTAATAAAATATGTGAGGCAATTGATAATAAAAGACCAAGATTTATCTATCGTGCTCCATTTTTTGAAGTAACTGCAGCGAAATTATTTCAGTTGTTTTTCGAGTGACTTCATGTTATACTTAGAATGGTGATACTAAATGTTAGAGTTTAAAGATAATGAAACAATAGAGGTTATTGATACACAAGCTTGGATAGAATCTAATAATGAAAAAATAGAAATTCAATTAATTGTTACCAATTTGCGTTTTCTGGCTGTTAAAGAAACACCGAAAGGAAAATTTGTAATCTGTGATTTTAATCTAGAAGAAATGGTAAAAGTAGATCATCAATCAAGAAACACAATGTGTTGGTTAACTGAAAATCGATTTGTAAAATTTGATAGTGACCCAATTGGAGAATATTTATTAAAATATGTTTCGAATAAATAAAATAAAAAAAGGAATAATAAAGTATTGTCAAACAAACATAAATATGATATTATTATATTGTTCCAAATGGCGATGTAGCTCAGTTGGCTAGAGCAACTGGTTCATACCCAGTAGGTCGAGAGTTCGAATCTCCCCGTCGCTACCATTGAAAAATATGTTCGAATTTTTTCGAACTTTAGATAGAGACTTTTCAAAAGTCTCTTTTTATTTAAGATAAGAAAGTTTTTTGACCTTTTCCTATTTATTATCTTCCTAAATTTTTTTAAAAAAACTATTATTTAATAAATAATAATTTTTTCACCATTTATTTTGACCTTTATTCTTTAAGTGGTATATAATATTGTTGTTAAGAAATTGTTGATTCTAATTTTATTTCAAATTTTATAGGAGGTAATGTTATGGTAAGAGTATTAAAAAATAAGCAATTAATAAATACAGCATTGGCAACCAATTATGGGGGATGGATGTATTGTGGAAACTGTAAAGAAAATATAGGCTACTTATGTTATTCAACTTATGACAAGTTGGAACTTGAATATACATGTAATTGTGGAAGTAAGGGAAATGCATTATTAGATTTTGAGGATAGCAAGATAGGCCAAAATTGTAATGAACAATTGGTGGTCATAAAAAATAGATTATGCTGTCCAAAAGATAAAGAGCCGTTAATTACGATATTAGATAAAAAAGTTTTTGATTATGAATTAAAGATTACTTGCAAATCTTGCCAAAGTATTTATAAAAAAGAAAAGTAAACATAATAATGCGAAAGTAGGATAAGAAAAGTGGAATTGATTTTTGTAGATATAATAAATAGTAAAAAAGTTCCTAAAATATTAAAATATATTCTAATTACACTTGTAGCTGGATTTTTAGAATTTATATTTATTGGGATTATGATAAAAGGAATATTCAAATTTGCAAAGCCTTTTGGAGTTATTATGTCAGTCTTATTATTTATTTGCTATATTTATTTAATTATTAAAATTAAAAAATATGGTTATGTAAATAAGGATGAATGAAAATATTCAGTTCATAAACAAGAATTATAATATTACAAAGATAAGGAGTAGATTTTATGAAGAAACCAATTATTGGGATTGTTGGAAAGCCATCATTTTCGACTGATATGTGGCATTATATGGAAATTGTTGATGATATTCGGTATGTTCTATCTAAAAATAATGCTTTGGCGATTGGAATTCTTCCAACAGAGAAAAAAATAGATTTTAAAACAGATGAAGAAATAGATCAAAATAGTCTGACAACAGAAGATATTGAAGGATTGGAATTAATACTTGAAAAGGTAGATGGTGTTATACTAGAAGGTGGATTAGTTAGTAATCAATATGAAGAAGAAATCGCCAAGCTTTGTATAGAAAAAGACATTCCAATTATGGGGATTTGTTCAGGATTTAATAATTTGATTAGAGCGCTAGATGGAACGGTTCATATTGATGAAAGTACTTTTCACAATCAATTTGGATCTAGAATTGCGCATGACGTAGAAATAGTAGAAAATTCTAAATTATTTAAAATTTTAAAAACAGAAAAAATTAAAGTCAATAGTATTCATACATGTATTGCTAATAAGAATGAAATTAAAGGTTATAAAGTCGTTGCTACATGTCCAATCGATGGTACAGTAGAAGCAGTAGAACTAGAAAATAAAAGATTTGTAATAGGAATTAAATGGCATCCAGAATTTATGGAAACAATGACTCCTATATTTGAAGAATTTATAGAAGAGTGTAGTAGAGCCTAGTATATTTGAAAGAATTGTGAAGGTTTTGTAAATCCTTTGACTTTTTCGGCATAAACAATTATAATCTTTATGGAGTGAGTTTATGAAAAAGAAAATATTATTTTTATTAATTGCAATGGTATTATTATTTCCATGGCAAGCAAAAGCAGAAGAAAGTTTATATCATTCTAAAAATCTAGAAGAGGTATTAACAGAAGAGGGAATAGAACATAACTTAGATGGTTATAAAGAAACAGAAGATCAAGCCATTATATATTTATTTAGAGGAAATGGATGCGGATATTGTCGAAGCTTTTTAATGTTCCTCAATGAAATAGTTCCAGAGTATGGTAAATATTTTAGAGTTGTTTCTTATGAGGTATGGCAAGATGCCGATAATTTTCCATTATTAAATGGTTTTTCAAAAACTTTAGAAGTTGAAGTAGGTGGAGTTCCTTTTATTGTTATCGGAGATCAATATTTTACAGGTTATGCTGATTTATATGATGATAAAATTAAAAAAGCAATAATGGAAGAATATGAAAACAAAAATAAAAACAATATAATAGAAGAAGCAATAAAAAATGCTGATAGTGAAGGTTATATAAACCCAAGCGATGGAAGTCTAGATGAAGAAGTTTTTAATACTTCAGGAGATAAAAAAGGCGTAGACACTTCAAACATTTTATGGAACTTTATATTTATAACAATTGGAATAAGTATCATTTTAATTGTAAATTACTTTCAAAATAAAAGAGTAGAAGAAAAATTAGACTATATAATGGATCAGTTAGAAAAACAAAAGAAAGGGAAAAAGGAAGACTAAAATTCTTTCTTTTTCTATAAGAGAAAAATATGATTCTAAATGTAAGCGGAAGGACCGATATTGTAGCATTTTATATTGATTGGTTTATGAAACGTTATCAAGAAGGGTTCATAGATGTTAGAAATCCTTTTTCAGAAAGGATGGTAAGTAGAATTTATTTTGAAGATGTAGATATGATTTTCTTTTGTACTAAAAATCCAATTCCTATTATCAAGTATTTGCCAGTAATTCAAAAGCCTATTTTATTTCATGTAACTTTAACGCCTTATAAAAAAGATATAGAGCCTAACGTTCCACCAAAAGGAATTGTTATAGAAGCAATAAAAAAAGTATCTAGTATTGTTGGAAACCAAAATATTGTAGTCCGTTATGACCCGATTTTTTTAAATAACAGTTATACATTGGATTATCATAAAAGAGCATTTCATAATATGTGTTCCTTATTAAATGGATATGTCAAAACAATTATTGTTTCTTTTATAGATGATTATAAAAATGTAAGAAAAAATAATGGAATATTAAATATAAAGCTCTTTACAGAAAGTGACTATCAGGAAATCGGTTTTTCATTTAGTAAGAGTGCAAAAGAATTTGGTATGACAGTTCAGACCTGTTTTGAAGAAAAAATTTTAGTTGAATATGGATTTAAAAAAGGGGAATGTTTGAGTCATGAACTTGCTTTTCAAATGACGAGAAAAACATATAAAAGTTGGAAAGCTAGGAAGGGCAAAAAATGTAATTGTGTAGAAATGGTTGACATAGGGGCTTATAACTCTTGCCAACATTTTTGCAAATATTGTTATGCCAACTATGACGAGAAAAAAGTAAATAGAAATTTCCTAAGACACGATTTAAATAGCACAATGTTGATTGGAAGTTTAGAAAAAAATGATATAGTAAAAAGAAGAAAGGCTTAAAAAAAGATTTTTATGTTATAATAGATATAGGAAGTAAGGTGTGAAAATATGGAAAGAATCGATAAAATTAATTATTATTTAGATATGGCAGAGGTAGCTTTAGAAAGAGGAACTTGTATTAGAAGAAATTATGGAGCAGTCATTATTAAAAATGATGAGGTTGTATCAACAGGTTATGTTGGTGCTCCAAGAGGAAGAAAAAATTGCTGTGAAATGAAAGTATGCATTCGTGAAAAACTAAATGTTCCAAGAGGCGAGAGATATGAACTTTGTCGTAGTGTTCATGCCGAGCAAAATGCTATTATAAGTGCGGAACGAAGTAAAATGATAGGGGCTACGTTATTCTTATGTGGCAAAAACTATACAGATGGCTCTTATGTTGCAAAATCTAATCCATGTGCATTATGTAAAAGAATGATTATTAATGCAGGAATAAAAGATATTTATATTAGAGATTCTAAAGAGGAATATAGACATATATTAGTTAGTGAATATATAGAAAATGATGAGTCTTTAGAAGGTGTTATGGGATATTAAGCTCAAATTACGAGCTTTTTTGTTGAAAAAATAAAAATATAAGTATAATATAGTATGTCAAAAAGGGGAAAAATATGATACGAAAATTTTATTTACAATGTTCAGAGTTACCAAGATTTTATCGCTTTGAAGGAACGAATTCCTACAATCATTTTAATTTTTCTAATCCTGAATTTTTAAAAGGAACAAATCAATATATCTATGTTTCTAGAACAATGAAACATCACTGCTTTTATGTTTCTAAAAGACTTAGGCAATTAATCAATAACATAATGTTAAAAGGGACTGGACTTTCATTAAAAAAATCTAGTGTGACAAATTTAGAAACATTTAAAGCAATCTTAAAAATTGTTGGAAGTTCTCCAACTGGTGAAGAACAAACAAGTATTGAGTTTACAATTTCTCCTTTATTTTCAAAATTGCTTATGAATAACTCTATTCATTCTAGTCAAAAAAATTCGGGGGAACTTTATATAGAAAAAGTAGATTTGAAACGCTCTGGTGGAGGCTATGGTTTTACAGAAGAATGGTTAGAACTATTTCAGTTTTTTACATATTTTTATGTGCATCAAAGAATTACAAGAACTGATTTGATAAATTTTTTATATGCTTATCGAAATAATATAGTTTGTGGGTCCTTACAATTTTCTAAAGTACCTTTTCTTCTGGATTTAGAAAAAAAGGTAATAGAAGAAAATCCAAATATGGCCTCTTCCTTTAGCAAATATGAATTGATGGATATTTTAGAAAGAATATTAGAAAAAAAATTATATCTTCCAAATTCTTTTTTAGGAGAAAAACAAGAAGACGGAATAAAACAAATTGTTGCTGAATATTTAGAAGAAAAAGAAGCTATGTTAGAAGTACAAGAATATATAAAAAGATTGTCTATTATGGAGGAAAATAAAAAGGGAATCCTATAAATGAAATTAATAGATTTTAGAGCCAATACAGAAAAGGGTGTATCTTTACATTCTTTTCTTTTCGCTATAAAATAGTATTATGGTGATGATATGAATTTATTTAATTTATGGGAAACATGGGTTGTCATTTACTTAATTTCAGCAGTCTTATTTGCCCAAGTTTTTAAATCGACAAACCGAAATATGAAAAGTGCAGGCGCATTAACAATTTTACTTGAATTTTTTACAGCCCTTTTTGCGCTCTTATTTATTCCTTTTTTTCCGTTTACATTGCCAGATAATCCGAGTATCTATATAACATTACTTATTGTTACTATTCTTTATGCTATTACAGATAGATTAAATATTGAAGCGAGGTATGGATTAGACCCTTCGACTTTTAGTGTATTAAAACAACTGTCCACAGTTTTTATGATTTTTTTTGGATTTGTTTTTTTAAATGAAAAGATGATAGCAATAAGAATGATAGGAGCAATTATCATCATTTTGGCAAACCTAATATTGGCTTTTGAAAAAGGGAAAATTAGAATCAATAGATATTTTATGATGTCATTCATTTCTAACTTTTTATTTGCGATTGCAATGCTATTAAACGTAAATATCTCTGATTATTTTAATCTTGCATTTTATACGATTATCACAGTATTGATTCCAGCTTGTCTTATTAAACTATTTGGTCGATATAAATTGAAAGATTTAAAAAGAGAATTTGATACATATAATAAAAAGAAATTCTTAATATCAGCTTTTTCATGGTGTTTAATGCTGATATCTTCTGTGAAAGCATATCAATTAGGTGATATTGCAGTTGTTGCTCCTATTTTTACGCTCACCTCTATTATGAATGCAGTGATAGAATTTGTAGTTTTTAAAAACAAAAATAGAATTGTCCAAAAATTAATTGCGGCCATTTTATTAACACTCGGTGTAATCTTAGTAAAATTGTAAAGGAGAAATTATATGAAATTATTAACAAAAATAGCTCGTTTTATGTATGGTAGATATGGAACTGATAATTTAAATCATTTTCTTTTCATTTTATATATCTTAGTTTTTATTATAAATTTATTTTTGAAACAAACTTGGTTATTTATAATAGAGCTTCTTTTGGTACTTACTATTTTTTCCCGTACCCTTTCCAAAAATATTAATCAAAGAAAAAAGGAAAATCAAATATTTCTAAAATGGAAAGAGTGTATTACAAAACCATTTCAAACGATAATAAAAAATTGGAAAGATAAAGACCATATTTATAAGAAATGTTGTAAGTGTAAAACTGTATTACGTTTACCACTTCCTTCAAAAAGAGGTATCAAACATACAAAATGTCCAACTTGTAAAAAAAGACTTACTATTTTCGCATTCAAATATCAAAAAATAGAAATTATAAGAAACAAAAAAGAAAAGTGAGGATTATCATGAATAAAAATATTCTATTAAACCAATATCAAATAATTCCAGGAAAACTATTAGAATTTGGTTTTCGATTAGAACAAGATACTTATATTTTGAAAAAAGAATTGAATCAAGAACTAAATGTAGAAATTAAAGTTTGCTAAGATTTATTTGAAGTAGATGTTTATGAAAATGATACAAATGAAAAATATATCCCATTTTATATAAAAGAAGTAGAAGGTGTATATGTGAGTAATTTAAAAGCAAAAATAGAATTTATAATTCAGGATATAATGAAGTGTTGCTTCGAATCTTTGAATATTAGAAATCAGATTTTATCTTATGTAAAAGAGAGATATAGAACGATACCAGAATATTCTTGGGACAAGTATCCAAACTATTTTACATTGAAAACGAAAAATACAAAGAAATGGTATGGACTTGTCATTGATATTCCAGGTAAGACATTAGGGTTAAAAGGAGACGAACTAGTGGATGCAATCAATCTAAAAAATGACCCTGGTAAAATCCAAACGTTAATTGATTATAAAAATTTTTTTCCAGCTTATCATATGAATAAAAAATATTGGGTTACAATATTACTTGATAAAAATGTAGATTTTAATCTATTGAAACAATTAATTGATGAAAGTTATAGTTTAGTAGAAAAAATGTAATCTTTTTTTACGCAATGTTAACCTATTTTGATAGATTTCAGTTTCCTGCTTTTATATAATAAATAACGAGGTGATATTATGACACTAGGAGAAAAAATAATAGAACTTAGGAAGAAAGAAAACATGACACAAGAAGCTTTGGCAAGTAAAATAGGAGTCACAAGGCAAACTCTTTCAAGCTGGGAAAGCGATATTACTTCTCCAAATATTAAAGATGCAAAAGAAATTGCTTATATTTTTCAAATTAGTTTGGACGATTTGTTAGAAAATCATTTAGATATCAATTGTCAAAGTAGTCATTCAATTTTAAAAAATTTAATTGGAGAAACATGTTATATAGAATTACTAGAAGATGATTATAAAATGGATGATGAGACATTGTGCAAAGTATTGAATATAGAAGGAGACTTTATAAAAATAGAATTTCAATACGGAAAAGAATCAATAACAAAACTAGTTGATTTAAACTTAATTTCTACTATTAGAAAAGAGGAAAAATAATGGAGTGGATTATTTTATTTGGACTTATTATTGGTTTTGGAACTATCAATGAAAAATTGGAAAAATTAAAAAAGCAGTTTCAAACAGAAAATAGAAAATTAAATTTTAAAAATTATTTAGGAAAGCCAGTATCTCTTATTGTTAATAATGAAAATATTTCTGACTCTTATTTATTTACATCGATTTCTTCTACAATCGGAATAATAAAAGATTATGACCGAGAATGGTTATTATTTGAATATCAAAAAAATAAGAAAACAATAGAACAATATATAAGAATCTCTGATATAACGAGTATCAATGAAATCAAAAAGTAAAAAATACTTGACTTTCCCCTAAGGGAATAGCTTATAGTGTATTTTAGAAAGGAGGAACATATGCTTATTAATGAAGTAGAACACATAGTAGGACTTTCCAAAAAAAGTATTCGCTATTATGAAGAAAATGGATTATTAATGCCAAAACGGAATCAAGAAAATGATTATAGAGTATATGACGAAAATGATATTCAGAAATTAAAAATTATCAAGTTTTTAAGAGAGCTTAATGTTCCTATTAGAGAACTAAAGCAGCTTGAAAGTGGAGAATTAACACTACAAGAATGTATGGCAGACAGAATTAAAAAAATAGAAAATGAAGAAGAAAACTATCAAAAGATAAAAGCTATGTGCACTTCAATTAGTACTTCGAATGATACTTACAAAACAATAGAAATAGAAGAATATTTTAAAACGATGAATGTTTTAAATAAGGAAGGATTTACAATGAGGAATACAAAAACAAGTAAAACAAAAAAAATAGTAGGAGCAGTAATATCAAGTTTTCTATTCGGTGCTTTCTTTCTATTTTTAATAGGAATGATTAGTTATTTTCAATTTACAGAACCAAAAAACATGCCATGGCTTATTTATCTTTTTATTATAGCAGTTTTAGGTGTTCCACTACTTGGTATGGTTGTAAACTTAATTAGTAGAATAAAAGAGATTAATGGAGGTGAAGAAGATGAAGCTAGTAAATATTGATTATATTCCTGGAGAAGAAATTGTAGAAGCTTTAGGAATTGTAAAAGGACAAATTGTTCAATCTAAAAATATAGGAAGAGATTTTATGGCTGGAATGAAAACAATTGTTGGTGGTGAAATTGCTGGGTACACAGAAATGATTTCAATCGCTAGACAGATGGCAACAAAAAGAATGGTGGATGAGGCTAAGAGTTTAGGTGCAGATGCAATTATAAACATTCGTTATGGTTCTTCTGCTGTTATGAGTGGCGCCGCAGAGATTATTGCTTATGGAACTGCAGTAAAACTAAAGAAAAGAGACTAGAGCTCTTTTTTTGTTTATGAAAGTATGTTACAATAAAATTAGAAAAGAGGATAATATGGAAGAAAGAAAAAAAGTAGTTGGAACATTATTTTTTAAAGATGGGAAACTATTAATTGATAAACCAAGAAAGCGACCAACATATCAAATGATTGGTGGAAGCGTTGAAAATGGAGAAGATGTATATGATGCTGCTATTAGAGAGTGTCATGAAGAATTAGGAGAAAAAGCAATTTTTGACCCTAAAAAGGTAGTCCCATTTATGGACTTTGATGAGATTGCAACAAGTGACCAAAAAACACTACTTCATATGTATATTTTTATGTATGAAGGAGAACTTGAAGGAGAGCTTACTTGTTCAGAAGAAATAGAAAATTTTATGTGGTTTGGAGCTGAAGATGATTTTTCACTTCTTTCAAATACGCTTAAAAATGAGATTGTACCAACTTGTATAAGAGAAGGGTATATCAGAGTTTCCAAATATAAATAAGGGAGAGTTAAAATTGAAAAAAGGTTTTAAAATTGTAAGTATTATAGTTTTTACATTGGTATTGATATGGAGTGCTCTTATTATTACAGATGGAGTAGTGACCTCTAATTTTCATAAAAAACCGATTTTTGCCTCAGCAGATAAAAATACGATAGAAAAAGATGGTGGCTCTGGAGTATATAAAGGGCTAGGGTATTCTATTACATTACGAGGAAGATTATCAGCTGATACTCACTTTTATGTCTATAAAACTGAGATTAAGGTATTTGGAATTACAATTTACAAAAATGAAGAGTGATATAAATCACTCTTATTTTTGAATACTAGATTTAATAAAAGAATCAAATAATGGATGTGGTCTTGTTGGACGACTTTTAAATTCAGGGTGAAATTGGCAAGCAATAAAATGTTTATGTTTTGGAAGTTCTATGATTTCTACTAGATTACTTGCTTCATTAATACCAGAAAAAACCATTCCTTTATTTTCTAAGATATCTTTATAAGTGTTATTAAATTCGTAACGGTGGCGATGTCTTTCTAAAATATTTTCTGTTTGATAATCTTGATAAGCAAGCGTGCCTTTTTGAAGATGACAAGCATAATTTCCAAGTCTTAGAGTTCCACCCATATTAACGACTGAT
The DNA here is from genome assembly GCA_949505625.1 of uncultured Bacilli bacterium. Taxonomy (GTDB): domain Bacteria; phylum Bacillota_I; class Bacilli_A; order RF39; family UBA660; genus MGBC102946. The sequence continues at coordinate 15,210 of CATBQD010000005.1, read as the reverse complement.
TTTTGGTCTCTCATTAAATCAATGATAGGTTCAGAACAATTCTCTTTAAATTCAGTAGAAGAGGCTTCTTTAATACCACATACATTTCTTGCAAATTCAATAACTGCTAGTTGCATTCCTAAACAGATTCCTAAAAATGGAATATTATTTTCTCTTGCTTAGGTAATTGCTTTTATTTTTCCTTCAATTCCTCGATACCCAAATCCTCCAGGAACAATGATACCATTACTATTTTTAAATACTTCTTTTAAGCTGATATTTTGGTTTTCAAGGGTTTCAGAATCCACCCAATTGATATTCACTTTTGTTTTATATTTATAACCAGCATGTTTTAAAGATTCGGAAACAGATAAATAAGCATCATGAAGTTCTACATATTTGCCAACCAAAGATATTTCAATTTCTTTCTCTAAATGGTCAACAGTATGCACCAAATCTTGCCAAGTTTTTAAGTTTGCTTTTTTGATTGGTAGTCCAAATTGTTTTAAAATAATCTCATCGATTTTTTGCTCATAGAAATTTAGTGGGATTTGATAAATGTTATTGACATCAATTGCTTCAATGACATTTTTTACTGGTACAGTACAAAATAAAGATAATTTTTCTTTAATGCTATCTTCCAAATGATAGGGAGCTCTACAAACTAATGCATCTGGACTAATTCCCATACTTCTAAGTTCAATTACACTTTTTTGAGTTGGCTTTGTTTTAAGTTCTCCAGAGCCAAAAATGTAAGGAATCAAAGTAGTATGCACAAAGAACGTATTTTCTCTTCCTAATTCATATTGAATTTGTCTTAATGTTTCAATAAAAGTTTGAGATTCAATATCTCCAATTGTTCCACCAATTTCGGTAATTACAATATCTGCGTTACTGGTAGTACCAGCTTCATATACTTTATGTTTAATTTCATTCGTGATATGAGGAATAATTTGTACAGTCGCTCCTAAATAATCACCACGTCTTTCTTTTTCAATCACAGAAGCATAAACTTTCCCATTTGTAATATTTGATGTATAATTTAATTCTTCATCAATAAATCTTTCATAATGACCCAAATCTAGGTCAGTTTCTGAACCATCAGCAGTTACATAGACTTCTCCGTGCTGATAAGGAGACATTGTTCCAGGGTCTACATTCATATAAGGGTCAAATTTCTGCATAAACACTTTATAACCTCTAGATTTTAGAAGTAGTGCCAAAGAAGAAGCCGTAATTCCTTTTCCTAAACCTGAAACAACTCCGCCTGTTACAAATACATATTTTGTCATAAAAACACCTCCAAATAAAAAATCCTAGAGAACACTCTCTAGGCTCTTTTTTAGTATAGCACTCACAAAATGGGAAAACAATTCTTTTATTTTCACATATATTATGGTATAATTAATATTACCAACATTTGCCGCAATAGTATAATGGTATTACGAGGCCATGGTAAGGCTTTAACGTAGGTCCGATTCCTACTTGCGGCACCAGATTGATAGGAAACTCGAACTTTTCATTCGAGAGTAATAAATTATTAACTAGAAGTACCGTCTAGTTTTTTTGTTATTTATGAATGAAAGTGAGGAGTTTTAAATGGAAGTTGAAGTAAAAGAGTTAGAAATTAGTAGTGAATTAAAGAAAAAGATTGATATGATATGTAGGTTTGCAGGTGTAAGTTCAAACTTAACAAGTGGATGTGTAAAAAATATCAAAGGAACAAATATTGCCTATGTGAAACCTCCTATCTTATCAGTTAATGGAAATGACTATTTATTATTTGGAGAATGTGATGATGTATTTATAAATGGTTATTCCCAAAGGATTAAATTAAAAGATATATTTAGAAATATCTTGTTGTCTGGAAAAGATAAAGAAAAAGATATAGTTATAAATCAAATCAAAGATTGCTATGCTAACAACTTGTATAATGATTCTGATATTACTTATATTACAAAAGATACATCTAAAGAAAAAGAAATGACTTTGTATTTAGAAGAAAAGGACTACGATATTTTTTAATTCGTAAGCCGTAAAATACAAAATGGTGTCAATTTAGTAAACACACTTGCACATTGACATAATCAATGAGCGTGTGTAGTAAAATTTATCGGATTAAAATGACAAAAATCATGTTATAATAATAAATTAAAAGGAGATGATATTCATGACAACTGATGAATTAAATAATTATATTAATGCTTTATTAAACAAATCAGAAGAAGCATATTTAATGTCAATCGAAATAATAAATAAACCAACTATCAACTATAGAACTGAAGGTTTTTGCTTCTTTATATGTAATGCGTGGGAGTTATTATTAAAGGCATATTTAATTAATAAAGCTAAAGATATAAATGTTATTAATTATAAAGATGATTCAAATAGAACAATTGGATTAGATGAGTGTGTAGAAAAAGTGTTTACAAGTACAACAGATAAAACAAAAAATAATATTTCTTTTATTAGAAATATAAGAAATAAAGCGACTCATTTAATTTTACCAGAATATGATTATATATTATCTCCTGCTTTTCAAAGATGTTTAACAAACTATAATAAGTTTTTCAAAAAACATTTTACAGAATATAACTTAAATGAAAAGGTTACACCATATATCGCATTAGTTAATCCGGGAAATGATAAAGATGTTTCTTCTTTAATATTAAATCCTAATAATTTACTTATGCTAGAAAAAATTAAAAAGGAATTAGATTCAGATGAATCGCTAAGTCAAACTTTAAGGTTAGTTTCTACTAAAAAAGAAGCAGAAGCTGATATTAAATTTACAATTGTAAAAGATGGTGGCGAACGAGCAACTATAATTAATGTTCCAAAAGATATTGAAAAAACTCACCCTTATACAACAAATGATGTTGTAAAGAAAATAAAAGAAACGTTAGAATTATCACTTGGACCGAATCATGGTTTTACACCAAATAAATTTCAAGATATTTGTAAACGAAAAGGAATTAAAAATAATCAAGATTATTGTTACCAATTCTCATATTCAAAAAACACAATTAACAAATATAGTGATATAGCAATTGAATATGTAAGTCAAGTTTACATTGATGAATACAAAAGTAATAAAAAATGTGAATAATTTTTATATTTGTGCTATAATATATTTGTAGATGGGATACTTGTGAGGGATTAACGATGTGTTGGCTAAGCCAGTAAGCATACTTTGTATGTGAGCATTCATCTCGCCTGGGGTACCCATCATTTTTTTGACATAAATTATTGAATATGTTATAATACTAACGGAAAGGAAGATTTTTATGTTAAACAACCAAATAAAGAAATCTATAAAGAAGAACAAGAAATCAATAAATAATATTGGTTGTTTTAGCATATCTTCAAAATAGATTTTCTAAACTTTATTTATAAAATAAAAGATAAGTGGCTTAGGACAATCAATTTGTTTTAAGTCACTTTTTTAAATTGAAAGGAATGATAAAAAATGAATTGGGCAAAAGAAGTTGCACTAAAAATTATTAATGAGAGACCAAATGAAGAAGTTTATACGGTAGCTAGTGGTGTAAGTCCAAGTGGTTTTGTACATATTGGAAATTTTAGAGAAATTGCTACTCCATATCTTGTTGCAAAAGAGTTAAAAAAGTTAGGAAAGAAAGTAAGATATATTTTATCTTTTGATGAATTTGATAGATTTAGAAAGGTCCCTGGAAATATCGACTCAAGTTATGAAAAATATATTGGTATGCCTTATACTGAATTACCTAGTCCATTTAGTGAAAATGAATCATATGCATCTTATATGGAAAATCGATTTTTAAATGAATTAAAATCAATGGATGTTGAAGTAGAATGCATATATCAAGCAAAAGAGTATCAAAGTGGTAGATATAATAAATATATTAAAGTTGCAATGGATAATAGAGATAAAATTTTCAGTATTATAGATGATTTTAGAACTCAAGAATCTACTGATGAAGAAAGAAGAAATTATTATCCTATAAGTATTTATTGTCCTAATTGTCACAAAGATTCAACAAAAATAATAAATTACGAATCTGATTCTGGTAATGTTAAATATATGTGTAATTGTGGACATAGAGGTGATTTAAATATTAATAATGCTACTAATATTAAACTTCAATGGAAAGTTGATTGGCCAATGCGCTGGATGGTAGAAGGAGTAACTTTTGAAACTGGTGGCATTGATCATTCTGCTTCGAATGGTAGTAAAGCAGTATCTGAAAGAGTTGCAAGAGAGATATTTAATTATGAACCACCTATTTATATCCCATATAATTTTATAGGGATAAAAGGTGGCGGTGCTAAAATGTCATCATCTACAGGCAATGTTTTAACAATAACAGATTTATTAAAAGTATATGATAAAAATATTATTTGGTGGTTTTATGCAAGATTTGACAATATGCATGCATTTGATATTGCTCTTGATAATGATGTTATTAGATATTATAGTGAATTTGATAGATGGGTAAAATTATACTTTAATGATAACATTGATGAAAAAAACAAAAGTATTTTAGATTTAACAAATGTAAAAGAAGAATATTTAAAAAATCCTAATTTTAGTTATTTAGTAACATTTCTTCCTATTGTGAATTTTGATATTGATTTATTAAAAGAATTATTATCTAAAGAAGATATTGATGTTAATTCTGAACAATTTAGTAATAGATTAGATCTAGCTATAAATTGGGTTAAAGAATATGGTTCTGATTATCAAGTAAATCTATTAAATCAAAGAAATGATAATTTTTATAATACAATAAGTGATTTAGAAAAAGAATGGTTAAATAAAACTATTAAATTGTTAGATTTCCAATTTAATACTACAAATGAATTACAAACAGCATTGTATGATGTTGTGAAAGATGAGATTTTAGTTGATAAAGAATTAAAACAAGCACAAAAAAGATATTTTCAAATATTATACAATATGTTATTAGGTACTGATCAAGGACCAAAATTAGGATTATTTTTAATGGCAATAGATAAAGAAAAAATCAAAAATTTATTATGATTACTATGATTTTAATGCAAAAAATGATATACTATAGTCAGTTAATGAATTATTACTGACTATTTATTTTTCCCTAGGAGTTGTTGTACGTCCTCCCAAAGGGCACCAGAAGGAAATCTATTCGGACTCTCAAAAATGGTTTGAATTTAAAAACAAAATCAACTTTCTAAAAATAGATTGTTGATTTTTTGCTTTTTAAAAGATGCAAATGTGGTTATTACTCACAACTGGTCGATAGGAAACTCGAACTTTTCATTCAAGAGTAATAAATATTAACGAAAGAAGAAATGGCTAATCACCAATATCAAAAATTAAAAAATTCTAGATATTTTGAGAGAACAGCAACTTATCTATTTACAAGTGAATTAAAAAGTGATAAAATTAGCACATATTATGAAAGCAATGAAGAAGAAGAGTAAAATATTTTCAATGCAAAGAGAGTTAATGGTTGGTGGAAATTAACATTTGAAATGTTTGAAAGAAGCTTTGGAGCCAAATAGCGTATTCAAGTTATTTCGTTAATCGCGTTAAGATGTTGAGATATATAACTTTAAAGTTATATAAATTAAGGTGGTACCACGATAGATTCGTCCTTATTGGATGAATCTATTTTTTTATTTAGGAAAGGAAAGGTCAAAATGACAAGTAACGATTTAGCGGATTTATTATATCCAAATATTACAAAAACAATTGAAGATTTGGAAAAAATGTACTCACCAAGAAATTTGGTTGATGGTGCTGAAGTGTGCAGATTTGCGCCCAGCCCTACTGGGAGAATGCATATGGGAAATTTATATGCATCATTTATTCCAGAGGTTATTGCCAATCAAACTAACGGAATATTTATGTTAAGAATTGAAGATACTGACAATAAAAGAGCGATCGAAAATGGAACTCAACTAATTATTGAAGATTTAGAAAATTATAATTATATAGTTAATGAACACCCAATTAAAGGCGGAAACTATGGACCATATATTCAAACTCAAAGAGAAGAGATTTATCATATAGTTGCTAAATATCTAGTATCAATAGGAAGAGCATACCCTTGCTTTTGCTCTGAAAATGATTTAGCCGAGATGAGAGAAAAGCAAGAAAAAAGAAAAGATAGAATTGGTTATTATGGTCATTATGCTAAATGTAGAAATTTAAGTTATGATGAAGTGAAAAATCATATTGATAATGGTGATAAATGGGTATTGAGATTAAAATCATTAGGAGATTTCAACAAGAAAATAGTATTTAAAGATTTAGTAAAAGGTATTATTGAATTGCCTGAAAATGATATAGACCAAGTTTTAATTAAGTCAGATGGAATTCCTCCTTATGCTTTAGCCCATGTATGTGATGATCATTTTATGAGAGTTACTACTGTGACTAGAGATGATTCATATATATCATCAGTACCATATCACTTGGAATTATGGGAGGCTTGTGGATTTAAAGCACCAAAATTTGCACATTTACTTCCACTAAATATTAAAGAAGGAAATACGATAAGAAAGATAAGTAAAAGAAAAGATCCAGAAGCAGCAGTGTCGTTTTATCACGAAAAGGGAATTCCAGTAGAGGCAATTAAATTATATTTTGCAACTATAATGAATTCTAATTTCGAGGGTTGGTTTTTACAAAATTCAAATATATCTTATAGAAATTTTACTTTTACGTTTAATAAGATGAGCAAAAGTGGACCTATATTTGATCTAGAAAAGGTAATTAATATTTCTAAAAATTATTTGTCAAGATTATCAGCCAAAGAAGTATATGATAATTTATTAGTATGGGCTAATGAATTTGATAAGAGCTTTGCAACTCTTATTACCAAATATAAAGATTATACTATAGAAATATTAAATATAGAGAGAGAACAAAAAAAGCCAAGAAAAGATTTTAGTTGTTATTCTGAAATTAAATCCTATATTTGGTATATGTATGATGAGTTGTTTGATGATGAAAATAATTATGAATGGCAAAATATAACTAATACAGATGAAATAAAAAATATATTAGATGTTTATATTAATAAATATTATAATATTAGTGATGATAAAGATATGTGGTTTGCAAAAATGAAATCATTATCTGATGAGTTAGGGTATGCTTCTAATACAAAAGATTATAAAGATAATTCTGATAAATATAAAGGAAGTATTGTAGATGTTAGTATGGTTATTAGAGTTGCTTTAACTACTAAGTCTATGACTCCAGATTTATATGAAATAATGAAATTATTAGGAAAAGATAGAATAAAATCTAGATTTGACTATTTTAACTAATTAAATTATGTTATAGTTTCATTAGTTAAGCTTATTACTCACTATTTCTTTGATTCAAAGAATTGTCGTACTTTTACCTTTTGAGCACTAGAAGGAAATCCATTTGGACTCTTAAAAATGATTTGAATTTAAAAACAAAATCAACTTTCTAAAAATAGATTGTTGATTTTTTGTTTTTTAAAAGATGCAAATATGGTTATTACTCACACTAGTTGCTGATAGAAAAATTGATCCTTTTAAATATCGAATTTTTATATGTTTTAAAGTATATGATAATAATGAATGATATAATCAAGATGGAATCCACATTAAGAAAACTTGTTATATGTGTTGACTCTGTTTTTGGAGTTAGTGATATTTGTAATAAACTAGAAATTTATTCATAAGGCATTTCAAAAAAATAAATTATATTGATATATTAAATTTATGTTATAATAAATTGTATTAAATTTAGGAGGTGCTATATGTCTAAGGTTAGTAATATATTAACAATGATTGAATGTTTAAGTTCAGGTAAAAAATATAGTATAGCAGAGTTATCAGAAAAATTAGAAGTATCTCCTAGAATGATTCGTGTATATAAAGATGAAATAGAAAAAGCAGGAATTTATATTGATACAATAAAGGGCCCATATGGAGGCTATGTTTTAAACCAAAATATAAATGTTCCAAAGCGATTTATTACTCCAAATACGATTAATGTCATAAATAAAGACTTCTTAAATTTAATAAATCGTGCTATGAAAGAGAAAAGAAAATGTTTTATAGAATATTATTCAAAAGATAAAAAAGTCCTTTCTAAAAGGACAATTCATCCTTATGATTTAATATTATTAGGAAATGAATGGGGTGTAGCTGCTTATTGTGAAGCAAAAGATGAAATAAGACATTTTTACATTAATCGGATAAAATATATAAATTTATTAGAAAACTTTTATAACTGACATAAATACTTCCTCTACTAATGTTAATATTGAATTAACAAAGGGAGGTTTTTTTATGATTCAGCATACACATACAGAAAAAGCAGAAATTAATTTTTCAAAATTAGAAAATAGGATTCTTTCTATTAATGATCCTGAAATTAATAAAGCAAATGAAATTAGAAGATTACTATATGAATTATTAACAATAAATAAGCCAACTTTAATTATGGCAACTGGTGGATCAAAAGTGATTGCTTATTATTTACAGGGAATATTAGAAAGAATAGGAACAAATGGACTGTTTTGTGAAGTAATCGAACCTAGAGATTACTTTTATAAAGCCAATAAAAATATATTTTCTAATTTGATAGTAATATCAGCTAGTGGAAATACGAATGGGGTTAAAGAAGCGTTAAACGATTTTAAAGGCAATAAATGTTTGATTTGTGAGAAAGAAAAAGAAGTGGATTATAAAGTGATTGCGTGGGGAAATTATTTGTACGAAAGAGAAAAAAGTTTTATTTCTCTTGCCACTAGTTTGGGACCTATTGCCCTTCTTTTATCTGCTGCTACTTTATTAGAAAAAGATATGACTTCAAAAGAAGTAAAAGCAATGAATGATAAGATAAAAAGATTGTTAGAATTAAGCGCTAGAAAAATTGAGAAATTGGATAAAAGTTTTACAGATACTAATTTGGTTCAAATAATGAGTGGCTATGATACAAAATGTTCTAGTAGTGTATTAGAATCCAATCTTATAGAATCAGGAGTATGCCCTGTAGTTGTTCATGATAAGGGGTCATATTGTCATGGAAGAAGTAATTTATTATTTAGGAATCCAGAAAGTCACATGCTATATTTATCACACGCAATGAGTGAGTTGGATAAGACATTAATTGGGTCTCTAAAAGGGGAGTATCCTAATATATATGTGTTTGATTCTAAAGAGATGGATGATGATTATTTTTGGAAAGAATACTATTTAATGGCTCAAATGTATTATTTATCAAAAAGAATTGCAGATGATAAAAATATGGATTTAACAAGACCAGAATATAATGAAAATGTTATAAAAAAACTATATAAATTTAAAGGAGTAATGTAAAATGGCAAATCTAACTTATGTCACAGGAAACTATGGAAAATATATTTCTGTCAAAGAACATTTTGCAGAAAAACAAATTGATTTAGAATTTTTAGAATATGAATTTATGGAACCAGAAATAAACGATATAGAAAGAATATCAAAGCAAAAAGCATTAGAGGCGTATAAAATTTTAGGAACACCATGCTTTGTTGCGGATACAGGATTTTATATAGAAGATTATCCAAATAATCCAGGCTATCCTGGGGCATTCGTAAAAAGAAGTGGAGTAGCAAATGATATAGATGACCTTCTTGAGGTAATGAAAAATGTTCAAAATCGCACTTGTAGATTTTTAGATTGCTTGACATTTTATGATGGTAGAGAGTTCTATACCTTTTATGGAATAAGTGAGGGAACTTTATCATTATCAAGAAGAGGAAACGATATCAGAAAAGCAAAATCAAATTTGTGGTGTGTATTTATTCCTAAAAATTGTGATAAAACCTTAGCAGAAATGTCAGACGAAGAACGAAAAGATAGAAACGATGACCATACATCTGCTACAGATATTTTTGCAGATTGGTACAAAAGTGAATATTTAAGTTTTAAAAAATTGATAAAAAAATAGTGATTTAATAAATAGGTACTAACTATTTTTTTGTTCTACTAATTTCTAATAAAAATTTTTATTCCTAAAAAGTAATTTGTAGTATAATGTAGATAAAGGAGTGAGAGAATGCTTAAAGTAAAGGATTTAAAAAAGAAATTTATACGTTATAATTCAAAAAAACAAAAAGAGGAATTTTATGCAGATAATGGAATTTCATTTGAAGCAAAAGAAGGAGAAATCATTGGAGTTTTAGGTCCAAATGGAGCTGGGAAAACAACATTGCTTCGTATGATTGCAGGAATTTTAGAACCAACCTCAGGAACAATCGAATTTGACAATTTAAATTATTCAAAAAACGAGATTGAGATAAAGAAAAACATTGCATATTTATCTGGTAACACTAAGATTTATAATACTTTATCTACTTATGAACTTTTAAAAATGTGTGCTGAAATTTATGAAGTAAAAAAAGAAACAATTGATAATAGAATAAAGGAAGTATCAGAAACTTTAAACATGGACAGCTTTCTTTATAATCGAATTGCAAACTTGTCAACTGGTCAAACACAAAGAGTAAATATTGCACGATGTTTAATGCATGACCCAAAATATTATATTTTAGATGAAGCGACAAGTGGTTTAGACATTATTTCTAGTCAAGTCATACTAGACTTTATGAAAGAGGAAAAAAAGAGAGGAAAAACGATTCTTTATTCTACTCATTATATGGAAGAAGCAGAAAATATATGTGACTATGTTGTCATGATAAATAAGGGAATTATTATAAAAGAGGGAACTCCAGAAACAATCAAAAAAGAGACAAAGACAACAAATTTAAGAGATGCTTTCTTTGCTTTAATAGGAGGTAAGACTGATGAAGAATAATTTATGGAATATGTTAAAAAAAGAAATTCGGGAAATGTTTCGTGATAAAAAATCATTATCAATGATGTTAATTATTCCAATTATGATTCCATTATTAGTAATTGGAATGTCTGCTTTATTTGAATCGCAAGTCAATAAATCAGTAGAAGAATATAATAAAATTGGGTTTTCTTATGAATTATCTGATGTAGAAAAAGAAATTGCAAAAGAATTACAAATACAAGTAACAACAATGGGACAAGAAGAATTAAAACAAGCATATGAAAAAAGGACCATTGATTTATATGTCATTAAAGAAGATAATAAATATATTATTCATGGAGATGATAATGAGACAACTAGCTATGCTACTTCATTAATGGACAGCTTCTTTGCTTCTTACAAGGAATATCTACAAAAGGAATTTTTAGAAGAAAACAATATGAAACCAGAAGATGTGATTTCTATCATTACTGTAGAAAAAAGTATTAAAGAAGTAGAAAATTTCTATGCAAGCTATATTATTAATTATGCTTTCTTATTTATCATTATGGCGATTACAGTTTCGGCTACTTATCCAGCAACAGATGCAACAGCTGGGGAAAAAGAAAGAGGAACTTTGGAAACTCTACTTACTTTTCCAATTAGAAGTAAAGATATTATTATTGGAAAATTTTTAAGTGTTAGTTTATCTTCTATTATTACAGGGGCAATAAGTTTGATACTAACAATTATTTCTTTAATGGTGGCAAATAATATGTTTCAAATATATGAAGGCATTAACTTAATGTTATCATTAGAAAGTACTTTATTTGCTTGTATTGTAATTATTGCATATTCTTTCTTAATTAGTGGATTATGTATTGCAATAGCAAGTCGTTCTAAAACTTTTAAAGAAGCCCAAAGTGCTTTGACACCTCTTACTTTTGTTTCATTCTTTCCAGGAATGATAGCATTTATGATTAATATTGAGTCATCAACTGTATTATCACTTGTTCCATTTTTAAATTTCACACTTTTATTTACAGATATTACAGCTGGAACAATTAATTATTTACAAATTTTCTTAATGCTTTTATCAACAATTGCAATTATTATTGTTGTTCTTGGAATTATTATCAAACAATATAAATCAGAACATGTTCTTTTCTCCAATTAAAAAGACATGTTCTTTTTTTGACAAAAATTGAGAAATTTTTTATTTCTTTTTTAAGCATTAACTGCTATACTTAAAATAGAAGGTGAGAGAGTGAAGAAAAAAATAATTTTATTCATCTTGAGTTTACTAGTGTTAGGAGTTAGTGTACCACTTTTGTATCAGACGTTTAAGAAAAAAGAACCAAAACAAGAAGAATCTTTAAAAGAACCAGTTGTAGAGGAAAAACCAGTTCCAAAATTACAAATTGTGGATGAGGATTCAAAGTCAAGACCTTATGCAGTTATGATTAATAACAACCAAGCTGCATGGAAAAATCATGCAGGATTACAAGATGCATATTTGGTTTATGAAATTATTACTGAAGGTGGAATAACCAGGATGATGGCTTTATTTAAAGACAAAAATACAGAACGAATTGGGTCTGTTCGTAGTTCTAGGCATTACTTTTTAGACTATGCATTAGAAAATGATGCAATTTATGTTCATTTTGGATGGAGTCCTAAAGCACAATCTGATATTCCTAGTCTAGGAATTAATAATATTAATGGGATTTATGATAATAGTTTTTGGCGAGATAGAACTTTGGGAGTTGCTTACGAGCATACTGCTTTTACAAGTATAGAGTTGGTAAAAGCTTTAGCAGAAAAAAGAAATTATATAAGAGATACCAACAAAGAGTTGCTTTTAAATTATAATGTAGAAGAAGTAAATATTAATTCTAGGGAAGGGGCAATGATTGCGAATACGGTAGTGATTCCTTATTCAAGAGCCCATACCACTAGCTATCAATATAATTCAGAGACAAAATGCTATATGAGGTATATGAATGATTGGGCACATACTGATGGTATAACCCAAGAACAATATTCAACAAAAAACATTATTATTCAACAAATAGAAAATTATTCTATGGATTCTTATGGAAGACAAGATTTAAAAAATATAGGAACAGGAAGTGGGTATTTTATAACAAACGGTTATGCAGTCCCAATATCTTGGTCAAAAGAAAGTAGAAGTAGTCAAACAAAATATACTTATTTAGATGGAACTGAAATAGAAGTAAATGATGGAAATACATTTATTCAGATTGAACCAACGAGTCAAACTCCAACTTTTTTAGAATAGTGATTAACTATTCTTTTTTACACTTTCTTGTAAAATTTATGAAAAGAGCATACTATTTTTTTCGAATCTATGATATACTATAATAGTTCGAGGTGAAATTCATGATAGAAGAACTTGATAGAGAATATAGTCAGCTTGTATATCATATTTTAATAAATAGTGAATTCAATAAAATTAAATCAATAGAGCATCATGGAGTAACAAGATATGAGCATTCGTTAAAAGTATCTTATTATTCTTATAAAATAGCAAAATTCTTACATTTAGATTACAAAGATGTAGCTCGTGGTGGTTTATTACATGATTTCTTTTTAAGTAACGAAGATAGAACTTCTAAGGAACGTTTTTTATCTACTTTTGTACATCCAAAAAAAGCAGTAGAAAAGTCTTTAGAAAATTTCGAATTAAGTGAAAAAGAAATTGATATGATTAGAACTCATATGTTTCCAATAAACATTGCGGTTCCAAAATATGCTGAAAGTTGGATTGTAAGTTTTGTTGATAAAGGTGTTGCAATTATGGAATTTGAACATAAATTTCAAGGACGATTAGCATATCTCTTTAATGTTTATTTTTTATTGTTATTAAATCATATAAGATAGGAATCTATCTTTTTTTTAATCTTAAAATGTGTTATAATGTAACTATGTCTCCGTAGCTCAGTTGGATAGAGCGACCCCCTCCTAAGGGGTAGGCCGAAGGTTCAAATCCTTTCGGGGACACCAGAATGTGTATAGAATCTTAAAGTTTTACGCTTTGAGATTTTTTTTATAAAAATACCAAAATTTATTTTGATATATATTTTTAATAGTGCTATAATCTTATTGGGATTTTAAAATTGAGTTTTGTATAAATCTAGAATATCATTGTAGAGAAAAATAGAAATCTTTACATAAAAATGAATAGAATAATTATATTGACAATAGATATTATTATAAATTTAAATTAGATTTGGAGGAAATGAATATGAGTATAAAAAAATTTGAACTAAAAGAGGGAGAACAATTACTTGCAAGTAAAGTTTCAGGAGATTGTTGGAAAATGCCAAAATTTTCAATTAATAGACAAGTTTCAGGAAAGTATTATTTTACAGATCAACGTATTGTGTTTTTAGCTTCAGGTTTAATAGGAACAGAAAGTGTAAGCTGGGAAATTGAGATGAAAGAAATTGAAAACATAAAAACTTGTATGACGCCACCTTTTTTCCCATTTGGAATTCTTATTACAATGAAAAATGGAGATAAGTATAAATTATCTATTTTGAAAAGAAAAAAATATGCTGAATTGATTTCACAATACATAGGAAAATAAAATACTAAGATTTTAAATAAATGATAAAACTCGAGCTTTTAAAAGATATTACCTTTAATAGGTATTTCAATAAGTTCGAGTTTTAATTATTAAATAAATATAGAATTTTAAATTATGCAAGTATTATAAAATCTATTTTATGATTTTTTCAAATAAATCATCATAAATTTTGTTACTATCTAGTTTTTGAACAAATTTGATTTTCTTTCTGAATTTGGTGAGTTTAAATGAACTATCTTTTTTTATAATAGGACAGCTAATTGCCATTGTAATAAACCAATCTGGATGAAGAATATAGGCAACAACACTAATGTCCCAAATAGGTCTTCTGGATTTTATTTTTCCAAAATCATCTGAAAAAATGCTGCAAAAATAATCACATAGTTTATTTTTTCCCTTTATTCTAGCATCAATTTCATATTTTGAAATTATCATGCCATAGCTGACTGGATAAGTCGGAATAATTGTTAAGTTTACATTTTTACTCATAATGTATTTTATTGCTTCTGGGTCCTGTCTAAAGTTAAAATCGTTATTTTTCATAAAAAGAAAATTAGAACCTAACCAAATAACCTCTATTTTTTTTATAATTTTAGGTTCTTTTTTGATTGCCAAAGCAATATTTGTAATACACCCAATACTTAGTATATAAGTTTTTTCATTTTTGAGTGCAGTCTCAATAATTTTGTTGACAGCTTCATTTATTTGGTTTGGATTTTCTGTAAAATATTCATTTGCCCCTTTATAGATAATAGAAGTATTTTGTTCTCCACAAAGATTGAAAATTTTTTTTGCAATCTCATAGCTTTTGTCAACCGAATTATAAGATCGGAAGAGCACACGTCAGAAC
>CATBQD010000004.1 GCA_949505625.1 uncultured Bacilli bacterium | reverse complement strand
TGAGCCGCTGCTGAAGGAAAATCTGGAGTTGGTGGAATATATAGTGGCGAAGGGAGTTTATCAATTTGTTTTTCAGTATGATAATGACCACAATACCATTTATCATAATCGATGTTTTCTTCTATCTTATCGAAGAATTTTTCCATACTTTTATCAACTTTTGATTGATCTATTCCAGCCATAAATACTTCGGTTGGCTCATATTTCTTAGGACAAGTATGAGATAAAATAATATCTACATGTTGACCTTTACACTTATTTAAAATTGATTCTTTTTCTTCTTCACTTAATTGTTCCTCTTTAAACCATGGATAACCATACATTAATCTATAATCTTTATCAACAGAATAAGCTCCACCAATAACTAATACACTTTTTTTATCAATTGTATATGTTTCCCCATTTTTAGCAAATATTAAATTAGGAAAATCATCTTCTATAAATACTTTACCACCAAACATATCCACTTCATTATATGTAGATATGTTTTCAGGTCGTTCTTCATGATTTCCTTGAATGCAAAACAATTTTATATTTAACTTACTTAGATGTTCTTTAAATATTTTATCTTCCGCATTTAAGCAATAATTAATACCAACATCTCCTAATATAATTACCATATCATCTTTATTAAAATTCTTGCCATATAACCTACTAAAATCTCTATGAGTATCTCCTGTTATATAAATCACAAAATTATCAACTCCCAAAAAAACTACACTAATGCTATAATTTATATAATAAATATTTTTATTAGTTTTGTTTTTTTAATGCTTGCAAAAATTTAATTTTTTTATCTTCAGGTATACTTAAACAGATTCTTGCTCCTAGAGCATATGCTCCAGGGTATTCAAAATAGTCGTTTTCCAATAGTTCGCTTAAAGCAATTTCTAAATCAATACTTTTTTTAGAATATAATCTTATTTCATCTTCATAACATCTATAATCATTTTTTCTAAAAATTTCAAATAGTTCCAAGTGATCTGAATTTAAAAGGAAATCATTATTCTCATATTTAGAAACTTTTGTGTTTAAACGTTCTATCTCCTTTTCTAATTTCTCTATTTGTTCCTCTAAAACTTGAATATATTTTTCTTTATCATATTTCTTCTTAGCATCTATAACAGTGTCCTTAACTTCAGATATTACTGACATATTTATCTTCTCCTCTCTTTTTTAAAATATAATTTTTGCAATACTATCAAGAACAAATCCTACAAAGTAACCAACAACAAAATAAAATCCTTTTCCAATATAACGTCCTTTTTTCCCTCTAGGGAATTCAATTGCACTTAAAATAATACCAACTATTGGAAAAGTAATACAATATTTAAATATAACTGTTAAAACAGAAGTATTGGTCAATTGCAGTAAAATAGTATTAAACATTTTTAACATTTGAAAATATAAATCTAATGTATATTTTAACCCACAAGTGTGTATTAATAGAGCCGATATTACAATTAAGCTAACTAAATCATTTGCTTTTCTTTTACTCATTACTTACTTCTATTTCTCAAGGCACTACCAGCAACGCTTTTTATTGCTTTAGTTGTTTTTTTACTTCTTAATTGGCTACTATCTTTTTTAGCAACTTTTTGAAAAGTTCTAATATGATTTACCATCGAAATATCCTCCTTCCTATAAAATTTTATTTAGAGAAATAC
This sequence comes from uncultured Bacilli bacterium, assembly GCA_949505625.1. Classification (GTDB taxonomy): domain Bacteria; phylum Bacillota_I; class Bacilli_A; order RF39; family UBA660; genus MGBC102946. Next base: position 94,391 of record CATBQD010000004.1, on the reverse strand, counting down.
GTAAAGCACTAACAACTTTTAAAAATTTATTGTTAAACATTATAAAAATGTGATAACATATTATAGAAGTAATTAGAAACTTCGTATCTCAATGTTTTTGAGAAGGTACAGTTTGTTGCAGCAAACTGTTTTTTTGTACCTTCATAATCAAATGCTATCATATAATTTAATAAAAATCAATATTTTTGGTTTATGTTTCTTCTTTTTTGTGATAAAATATTAACTAGGAAAGGGGAGCTGAAAATGAAGGAAGTTGGAAAAAATTTAAAAAGGATTAGATTATTAAAAAAATTATCATTAAAAGAGGCAGGACTATTATTAAATATGTCTGCCCCAGCTATATCAAAATATGAAAAAGGTGAAATACATCCTAACTCTCAAAAATTAATTGAGTTTGCGAATGCGTACAATGTTAAAGTTCTTGATTTATTAAAATCTTATAATGTACCAGAAATGAGGTTTAACGCTTTTAGAAAAAGGCAGCGACTTCAAGGAGAAAATCTAGAATTATTAAAAGAGATTATACAACATAAAGTAGCTGATTATCTTGAAGTAATAGAATTAAATCAGATAAAATCAAGTAATAGTAAAATTAAAAAATATACATGCAATAATGAAACAGACGCAGAACTTGCAGCTGAAGAATTTAGAAAAAATTATAAATTGTCAATTAATCAGCCTATTCCGGATTTAATAAATATATTAGAAAATATAGGAATAGTAATTATTGAAATAGATAATCCAGATGAAAGATTTTCTGATTTTGATGGACTTAGTGAAGTTGTAAATAATATTCCATTAATAGTTTTATTAAGTGATATTGATGGTGAAAGACAAAGATTTACTATTGCTCATGAATTAGGACATTTAGTTTTAAATATTAAAGATGAAAATTTAAATGAAGAAAAAATGTGCAATAAGTTCGCTAGCAGTTTATTGATGCCAAAAGAAGCCGTTATGAATGAATTTGGCATATCAAGAAATAATATAAGTTTCTATGAATTAAGAGCATTTAAAAGTGAATATAAAGTTAGTATGGCTGCAACTGTATATAGATTAAAAGAATTACATATTATATCAGAATATTTATTTAAAAAAATTAACATCTCATTTAGTTCAAAAGGATATAAAAGGCATGAACCTTATCCTATTGTTCCAGAAAAATCATATCAATTTAAACGACTTGTTCATAAACTAGAAGTTGATAACATCATATCCTTAAATAGAGCATGCGAGTTATTAGGAATAACTATAAATGAATATAACAACGAAGATAATAATTACCGATACTAATATAATAACAGATCTTAGCAATGCCAATGTTTTAGATAAGTTTGTTAAACTAGATAATGTTTATATAAGTGATATGGTTAAACGAGATGAAATAAATTCTAATACTGGAAATGTTAATATAATCAAAAAATTCAAAACTATTAATGCTACTTCAGAAGAAATTGACGAGATTTTTAAAATATCAGGAGAAGTTCATGGATTATCGCCATATGATATTATTAATTTTATAATTGCTAGAGATAATAATGCCATTTTAGCTACAGGTGATAAAAAACTTAAAAATTATAGTGAAGCAAATGGAGTAGAAGTAATTAGAACTTTAAAAATAATTAGATTAATGAGAGATAAACACATAATTACAAATAAAGAAGCTATCAATGTTTGTAAAGCACTAAAAGAAAATAACAATACACGAATACCGCCATCTGAAATTGATAATATTATTAAAGAATTTGAAAAGGAATCAGTAACATGCTGAGTTCTTTTTGTTATCAAATACTATTTTGGTAAACATTTAACTATAATTGAATAATTGCAAGCGACTTATGAACACAATAATTTTTAGTCATAAAATATATCTCGTTGCCTCTTACATTCCTCATAATAAATCTCTATTAAAATTCCAAATTTATCCATATTCACACTTTCCAAAATCACAACATTGCAGTATAATACCACAAAAGGAGTTCGTTTTATGTTAACAGAATATTTAAAAGAGGCTATCAAAACATCAGAATATCTAATCATAACAAATAAAAATACTAACAAGAAATTAACCGTAAAAATCACTAGTTATAACAGTGAAAAAGCTTTCTATACTTATAAAACTTCAAGCAAAAGAGGCTCAATCTACCTTTCAAACATAGAAAGCATTAAATTTGAAAATCCTCATAAAGAAGCCAACTTTAACGCAATATTTTCTAATCACTCTTCAAACAATATCAATACCTACAAATCTTATTATATAAACGAAATCAAAGAGACTGATGAAACTGAAAACGAACTAAGAATTGAACTATTTGAAAAAACATTTGACTCCCTTAATGATCCTACTAACCTACTTTATAAATATTTAAAGAGCGAAAAAATACAAGAAAAAGAATCAAATAATCACATTCCTATATTGCTAGATAAATCAAATCAATCACAAAAAAGAGCAATTCAAAATGCAATTGCAAACGAAATTTCTATTATTGAAGGTCCTCCTGGAACAGGAAAAACGACAACTATATTAAGCTTAATTGCAAACTTTTTCATGCAAGATAAAAAAGTAATTGTAGTATCTAAAAATAATAGCGCAGTAGATAACATCATAGAAGAATATGAAAAATTAGATATTCCACCTTTCTATATCCGTTTTGGAGAAAGTAAAAAAATTATGCCAGCATTACAAGAAAATACAGACTCCATTTTAAATAATTTAAAAAATAACTTTTACAATCCAACTTACTATAATCTTGACTTATCAGAACTACAAGCTCTAAAAGAAGAACTTGCTTTAAAAGAAAAACAATTACACGAATATATAGTACTAAATAACAGTTTAAAAGAACTAAAAAACCAAAATAGATATATGAATAAAAAAATGAAATGTTATGAATTTGATAAAACTTTTACAGAAAAAGAATTAAAACATCTCACTCCTAATCTTGGAACTTTCAAAAACATAAACCAAGCAATCTATCTTTCAAAAAAAGAAAAGCTTTATTTTTGGAATAAAATTTTTATCAAACTAAAATATCACTTAGACACTAATAACATAGAACAAAAACTTATTAACCTAACAAACATATTAGAAGAGATTTACCTAAATAAAGAAATTGCGAAAATAGAAAAAAATAATATAGAAGAAAATATCAAAAGCTTAAACAAAGAGATCGCATCTCTTTATACAAAATATAACGCCATGTGTAGAAAAGCATTTCATCAAAGTCTTATTAAAACAATCAGTTCTAATTTAGAAAAAATTAATAATACTCCAAACATGTACTGGCAAACAAAACTATATAATGCATTCCCAGTAATACTTACTACTGCAGATTCATTCTTGTTTAATTTCAAAACTTTAATTGAAAGCAACACCAAAGTAGACTGTATTATTATTGATGAAGCAACTCAATGTGATATCATTACTGGGCTTCCCCTTCTTTTTTTAGCAAAACAGTTAGTTGTAGTAGGAGATATCAAACAGCTATCTGCAATTACTGCAAATACGAAAAATCCTTTTACAAAATTTATTGATTCTAAACACCAACAAAAAGATAATAACTTTTTAAAATCCATTCAAGAAGTATTTAATCCTCCATCAAAACTATTAAAAGAACATTATCGCTGTGATTTTAATATCATTAATTTCTGTAATAAATTTTATTATGATAATGATTTACAAATATATACTGATAGCAATTATAACGCTATGAAAATAGTTAATGTAAATGAACAAAAAGCATGTGTGAAGGGAACAAAATCTTACTATAATGAAAGAGAGATTATTACCCTTCAAAATTTAGCGCATACACATGATCTTTCTAAAACATTTTTTATTACGCCTTTTACTGCTCAAGGACAATTATTAAAAGATACGTTCTTAGACAAAAATTGTGGTACCATTCATACTTTTCAAGGAAAAGGAAATGACTCTGTCTTTTTTGATACTGTTTTTAATAACTTAGAAGAATGTCAACGACATGTGAAAAGTAAATTTAATATGTTTACAAATGAATTAATAAATGTAGCCGTTTCTAGAGCAAAAAAACAATTTACACTAGTTGGAGACATTGACTTCTTTCAAAAATATTCCGTCGACTGCAAAGAAATCAAGCACCTGATTGATTATATAGAAATTTATGGAGCAGAAATTAAAGATACAACAGTATGCATGTTTGATAATCTATATAAAAACATTCCATACTATACAAAAACAAAAAATTATGACAATGAATATGAAGAAAAATTACACCATAAAATTCTTTCTATTTTAGAACATCATCCAAATTTTGAATGTTATTTAAAATTACCTTTAACAGAATTTGTTCTAGATGAAAATTACCTAAATCAAAATCCTGATATGAAAAAATTTATTTTATCAAATAGTCACGCTGACTTTACTATCATAGATGAACGAATTCATAAAACTGTATTGGTAATTGAATTAGATGGAAAATACCATAATACGCCTGAGCAACAAATAAGAGATCAAAAAAAAGATGCAATTATGGAACATTTAAAAATTCCAATTCTTAGATTAAGTTCAAAAGAAATACAAAAATTAGAAAACTTAGAATCAATTATTGATCCCTATTTAATATAATGTCTAAAATATCACTCATATCATTATCTAACTTATATCAGATTTATTATAATTCCCTTTCTAGTTCCTGTTATCACTTACCAAAATAGTATATACTTTAACTGAAAGGAGAAAAAATATGAATCAAGAAAAAATTGGAAAATTTATAGCAGAGCTACGTAAAGAAAACAACCTAACACAAGAACAATTAGCGAGCACCCTAGAAGTAAGCAACAGAACTATTTCAAAATGGGAAAACGGTAACTGTATGCCAGATTATTCCATATTACCAACTTTATGTGAAACACTTCATATTACAATCAATGAATTATTAAGTGGAGAAAAGCTAACAGAGGAAAACTATCAAAAAAAACTAGAAGAAAATTTAATTCTAAACATGGCTGAACTAAAAAAAAGAACCAAAAAAACATTTTCTTTAATCTTTAAAATAATTGGTTCCTTACTTATTATCTTTATCTCGCTCAGCTTATTAGAAGCAGTATATAACAAATATGCCTATCAAAAATCTTATTTAAAAGCAGAAGAACTTAATATAAGGCTTTGCGAAAAAAACAACTTTATTTATATCACGATTGAAGCCAAGGATAATAAACCGATGCTCATGAAAACTAAATTTGATATAAAAAAAATGAATTATATTTATAATCCATACCATATCAGAAAACAATCATACATTGAAAATGAATCTTCTATCTATACATACAACTTCAAAAGTGATTCTGATAATTATTCAATCGTGATAGCTAACAAAACAGCTTATAAAAGCAGAACTCATCTTGAACAATGTCAAAGCTAAGATAATGAATACCCAATTTCATTATCTTTTTTATTTGAACTGATTCTTTTATAATCTGAACTATTCAATTTAATCACACAAAACATCTGTTAGGTCATGATCAAAAATAAATATATTTTTATCATTTGCTACTATTTCTGTTCCATTTTCAATATACTTACAATCTTTTATTTCTACTTTCAAAATCTCTTCTATTGGTTCATATTTTGGTAGTGTATAGAATTTCCCAGTTATATTTAAAGCATCAACAACAGTGTTTTTATTGACATCTTGTAAAAACATAATTCTCTTATTTGTTATAATCACAGCTACACTAGTGCACTTTTCATTATATTCCACTAAAGTACTAGAAGACTCAAATTGTATTACCTCATCACTATCCAAATTTATAAGTGCATTATACATAAATCATCAATTCCTTTTCTATTTTAACATTATCATATAATGGTAGATAAATCAACCAAAACAGTATTACAAAAAAACGCTTGAAAATAATAAAAAAGCTTACCACTTAAACCATGATAAACTTTACATTCTAATATGGGGCAAGTATAGGGATTCGAACCCTAGCATAATGGAACCACAATCCACCGTGTTAACCCCTTCACCATACTTGCCATCTATAAGTCATCTGACTTACGGTTACTATTTTATCAAGTATTTTCCATTTTGACAATACTTTTCCACTAATAAAAATGAAAATATTTAAAAATATATAGACAAATACCCAAGACACTTAGCCCAAATTACATAAAATGAAAGCGAGAGGTGAAAAAATGAATTCTTATAATGAAATTGGATATCAAGATAGACAAAACTTAACTGCTATGAAAAATACCACATCAGGAGTAAATAACAACAACTTTAATAAATGCAACTATGTACAACAAGTAACACCAAATGACTTATATGGAGCATATGCTGGATTTATCAGAGGTAATATGTTTCCAGATTTATATAACCAGTATAAAATCTCTAGACCATTTGAAGTAGAACCAATGAATGAACAAGCACAACTACTTACTTATGTTGATGCTTACGCTTTTGGAGCACATGATATTAACCTATATCTAGATACTCATCCAAATGATAGAGCAATGATAGAATTATATAATCAATATCGTTTAGAATATAAAAATGCATTAGATCAATACGAAAAACAATTTGGACCTATCACTGTAGATAGTGATGCCATTCTTACATCCCCTTGGGCATGGAATAACTCACCTTGGCCATGGGAAAATCAATAAGGAGGAAAAACTATGTGGAAATATACAAAAAAATTACAATATCCAGTAAATATTAAAAAACGTGATCCCAAACTTGCTGGATACATTGTAACACAATATGGTGGACCAGCTGGAGAACTCGCTGCTGCTTGGCAATATTTAGATCAACGCTATCATATGCCTGATGATAGAGGAAAAGCACTGCTAACAGATATCGGTACAGAGGAACTTGCCCATGTTGAAATCATCTCGGCAATGATTTATCAATTAACAGAAGGACTCACCCCAGAAGAATTAAAAGCAGCTGGATTAGGCGGAAATTATGCCCAATTTGGAAATGATTTATTCCCTTCTGATTGTTTTGGCAATCCATTTAATATGGCCTATATCAAAGTAGCTGGAGATTATATTGCAGATATCGAAAGCAATATGGGAGCAGAACAACGCGCTAGAGCAACATATGAACATTTAATGGATTTAACCAATGATCCAGATGTCTTAGCTCCTTTAGCATTCTTGAGAGAAAGAGAAATTGTCCATTATCAACGTTTTAAAGAACTAAGAAACTATTACTTAGAACAAAAAGAGAAAGCTGGAAAATAATAAAATAAAGTTTATAGAAACACACTATAAACTTTTTATTTTTATTATCAAAAGAAATCCACAAAATTGTTTAAAAAATTAAAATCTTTTTTAACAAATTCTTTTAAAAAAATATTTTAATGTGGAAAAAATATAACATCGAAAATATAATCCCGTGGAAAAGTAGATAAATACAGTTTCTCCTTCTTGTAAATCTGTGGAAAGGTAGAAAAAAACTCACCAATTGGTAAGTTATGCTCTATTATCGTTAGAATTAAAATTTCTTTTTGATTCTTTTCTTTTATCACGACAGTTTTTACATCTTTTAGGTTCATTTGTAAAACCTTTTTCTTCATAAAACTCTTGGTCTCTTACAGTAAAAGTAAATTCTTCACCACAATCTTGACAAACAATAATCTTATCTTGTTTTTCCACAGTGCACCCTCCTTTTCGATTTGATTTAATACTTATTTAGGACCTCTCAAAATCTTTTTGGAAAGTGACAGAAATAATTATTAACCAATCATAATATAACACAAATTCCTTAAATAAACAAGTAATTCACTATAATCTATGCACTTCATTTGACAATTAGAACCAAAACAAAATAGGCACATATAATAATTTAGAGGTGTAAAATGAAAAAAGTATTATTATTATTCGGTGGAAACTCTAGTGAACATCTAGTATCGTGTAACTCTGCCAAATCCATTTTAGAACATATTGACAAATCGAAATATAAAGTGAGTGCTGTAGGGATTTCAAAAGAAAACGAATGGTTTTTATATGAAGATTCTATAGAAAATATAACAGAATGGGAAAATAAAAAAACAAAAAAAATAGATTCTATTATTCCATTCTTAAAACAATTTGATATTGTATTTCCAATTCTTCATGGAACAAATGGAGAAGACGGAAGAATTCAAGCATTATTAGAACTTTTCCACATTCCATATGTTGGATGTAACTCGAAAGCCAGTGGCATTGGTATGGATAAACATTTTACTAAAATACTACTATCTCATTTTCATATTCCTGTAGTTCCGTTCCTATTATATAATAAAGAAAAATCTCTAAAAGAAATCGAAAATGATATTCCTTATCCAATCATTATAAAACCATGTAATGGTGGTTCATCAATTGGAATTACTGTAGCAAATAATAAAAGAGAATTAAAAAAAGGTATCAAATTTGCTCAACAATATGATACCAAAATATTACTAGAACCATTCTTAGAAATGAGAGAATTAGAATGCGCTGTTTTAGAAAATAAAGGACACTTTATCATATCACCACTCGGAGAAATTAAAGCCACACACACTTTCTATGATTATGAAGCAAAATATGTTGACTCCTCAAGTAAAGCTGAACTTGCTACAGACATTCCTGACAACATTACGAAAAAAATAAAAGAAATCGCTACTTCAGTATGTCAGCACCTTGAAATAAAAGGGCTATCCAGAATTGATTTCTTCTATCTTCCAGATACGAATCAAATATATATTAATGAAATCAATACCATCCCAGGATTCACAACCATTAGTATGTATCCAAAACTTCTTACCAATGAAAAATTCAGCTACAAAGATTTAATTACAACATTACTAGAAAATGCCCATTATTAATTTTTCTGATTCAAATGATAATAATATTCCAAAGTTTCTTTGCTATAATTCATAATTTTCCCACTTGGCAAAATAAGCATTCGATCAATTCCAATACTTTCTACAAAAGAAGGATTATGACTTACTAAAATAATAGATCCCTCATAATCTCTAAAATTTTCTCCAATAATTTTCTGTGTTTCTGGATCCAAATGATTTGTAGGTTCATCTAACAATAGTAAATTTCCTTTCTGTAACATTACTTTACAAAGTGCGATTCGTGCCCTTTCTCCAGGAGATAATACATTTACTTTTTTAAAAACTTCATCACCATAAAAAAGGAAACTACCTAAAAAAGTTCGTAACTCTTTTTCACTATAACCGCTTCTATCAATATTCTCCAAAACCGTTTTATTCATATCTAATAATTCTTGTTCTTGAGCATAATAGGCCAAATCAGTTTTACTTCCAAACCAAATGTTTCCTTCCTCTGGTTTTAACTCACCTACTAATAATTTCAATAACGTCGATTTTCCTACACCATTTTCTCCAACAATTAAAAACCGTTCTTTATTATTAATTAAAAAGGAAAGATTATGATATAAATTAGAATTATCTGGATAATGAAATGTAATATTATTTACTTTTACAGGGATTTTAGATCCTTCTCTAAGAGGTTTGATTCTGATTCGAACCTTTTTTCTAACTTCATCACGTTCTATTTTTTGACTTTGTTTTTTCGCTAACAATTTTTCTCTACTTTGCGCAATTCGTTTTCTTTTCCCAGAAGAATTAGAATACTGCAAAATAAACTCTCGAAGTTCCGCTTCTTCCTTTTCTTGTTTTTCAATTAATCTTTCTTTTGCCTCTTTTTCTTTTTCTAGCTTTTTCATAAAAGTTGTATAATTTCCATCATAAGTAATCATATTATGCTGCATTTTATCAATATACATAATTTTATTTGTAACAGCATCTAAAAAATCAACATCATGCGAAATCGTTAACACCATACCATGATAACTCTTTAAAAACTCTATGACAAACTCTCTTGTATCAACATCCAGATGATTTGTAGGTTCATCTAAAAGCATAATTTCTGGATTCGAATAAAGAAGATGAGCAAACGCTATTTTAGACTTTTGTCCTCCTGATAAATCTACCAATTTCATATCTAATAAATCACTATGAATGTTCATATGATCAATTAACTCAAATAAAATATTTTCACATTGATAACAATCATAATATTCTAATAATTCTTGTACATCTCCTATTCTTCGGAGGATTTTTTTTTGCTCTTTTTCGTTAGCATTTGCAACTTCTATATAAAGTTGTTCTAACTCTTGATTTAGTTTTGCAATAGGACGAGCACTCATTAAATAATCAAATACAGTAGTTGTTTTATCTTCTAATACAATTTCTTGTGGTAAATATCCAATTCGCTTTTTTTTAGAAATAATAATATTTCCACTATCTAACTCTTGTTCTTTTAAGATAACTTTAAATAATGTTGTTTTTCCTGCTCCATTAACACCAACTACACCAACTTTATCATTTTCTCCAATCTGGAAATTCGCATTTTCATATATCTTTTCCATATTAAATGATAAGCATAAATTCGTCCCTCTCATAGATATCACCATATTGTATTTTATCATAAAGTATGAAAAGTACAAAGAAAAAGAGTATTACTACTCTGTAATGATCTCTTGTAATTTATCAACTTTTCTTTTATATTCATCTAGTTCAGTTTGAAGTTCTGATACTTTTTGTTCTAATTCTTGATTGTTAAAATCCAATGTTGATTTTTCCTCTTCTAATTCTGTTATTCGATTTTGATAGCGTTCAATCTCACCCATATAATAGTTTCTATCACTTTCTGATTCTTCTTGTCTTTTCTGAAATTCTGCCTCTTCCTTTTGATAATTATCTTTTAAAATTTGAACATTCTCTTCGGTTGCATAAATTCTAATTTTTACATCATTTAATCTTTCATAATTATGAATCTTCCTATGAGACAAATCATCAATCAAGATAGAAAGTAAATGTTGATTTATAAATACATATGAGCGTTCATAATATGGAATTGAACTATTCACTTCAGGTGGTAGTACAATATTTGTATAATTTTTATAATAATCAACTTCTACTTTAACTGAATCTCCTAATGTATTATCAACGATATATTCCGCTGAATGTGAGAATAGAAAGTATAGATTGTCCTTCATATCATAATTTTTTACTAAGGTATCCATCTTTTCTTGTTTTGGAATTTCATCTATATAAGAAATAGAACTAATATCTAATATTAAGATTCCAAAAGAAGATCCTAATCCTAAAATAGATACAATAAATGCAATCATCAATCTTTTTTCATTAGACTTTCTTCCAGTCATAATATAAACCAATATTTCTAATATTGTTAGTAAAAATAAAATTGCAAAAGGAATTCCCATCAAAACACTAATATAAAATACTCCTTTAAAAAGTAAAAATAAACTAATAAAAAATGCCGCACAAAGAAAAAATAAAATAAATAAAATTGGCAAAATAATAAAACAGACACATAATTTTACAAAAAACATTACAATTTTTTCTAAAAAGCGAAATAGGGTATCTAAACTTTTCGTCATAGATTTTGAAAGTTTTCTTGGTGAAACTTCGCCTACAATTATTTTTTCTGTAATCCGTTCTTTTTCTACTGTCTCTTTTTTATGAACAACACTATTTTTATATTTGTCATTCTCCAAATAAACTACTCTAAATGTATAAAAGAATATTATTAAAAATAAACCCCAATAACAACAATTAATAATGAAACTAATTACATGACTTCCTAAATTAAATAAATCATTATGAGTAGTATCCAACAAACTACAAAAGAAATTTTCCACATCAAGAAATAAAATTCGAAACAGCAATAGTACAACTGCAGTAATTCCCATTACAATAATACAACTCATTAATTCTTTTTTTGTTAATGATTGAAAAAAATGATATGTTTCATTAATAAAGTCTAGTACACTATCAACAAATGTATAAATACTGCTCTTCTTTTTATCTTCTATTTTTATTTCCGTAATATCATCATTGGTTAAATCATCCAAACTACATTTAAATATTTTACACATAGACAACAATTTATCCATTTCTGGATAGGTTGTCCCCGATTCCCACTTTGATACAGACTGTCTTGTAACATCTAATAAATCAGCTAATCCTTCTTGGGATAACCCATTTGCTTTTCTCAATTTCTGAAGTTTTTCATTAAAACTCATTCTTCTCACCTCTGGCTTCATTTTACTATGGAACGTTGGTTGCGTTCTACCAAGTTTCGGTTGTTTTCGTAGTAACTTTCAGTTGCTTTTTCCTATTATACTATAATTTTATCAAAAAAAAGATAGAAATTTTTTCTATCTAACAATCTTCTTTATATTTTTTCATCACGGTTTTCGCTCTTGCGATTGCTAATGTATCACTCGGAACATCTCTTGTAATTGTAGATCCTGCTCCTATAAACGCATTTTTTTCTAATTTAATTGGAGCAATCAAATTTGTGTTACATCCAATAAAAGCTCCATCTTCAATGACAGTTTGATGTTTTTCTTTTCCATCAAAATTGGCAGTAATTACTCCACATCCAATATTTACATTTTTTCCTACGATTGCATCTCCAACATAAGATAGATGTGGTATCTTAGAACCATTATCAATTCTACTATTTTTTAATTCTACAAACGAACCAACTTTAATATTATCTTCAATTACACAATTTGGACGAATATGAGTATAAGGGCCTATCTTACAATTATTTCCTATTTTACTGTCTTCAATATGAGACTGATAAATAACTGTATTATCTCCAACTTTTGTATCTTTCAAATAACAACCCATATGGATGAAACAGCTTTTTCCAATTTCCGTGTTTCCTTCTAATATCACATTGGGATAAATTGTTGTACCATCTCCGATAATAACAGAATCATCAATATAAGTATTTTTCTGATCAATATAATTAACCATTTCTTCCCTCTTTTTTCGTTTGAAACTTACCCGCTATACGAGTTACTCTTTTTCTTGACAGAAAACGAGTTCCCACAATTGCACATTTCATTTTTAACCCAGGAACAATAATGAGTTTTCGTTTAAACATTTTATCAATTGCATATTCCGCAACATCATAGCTCTCTAACCCTGGGAGCGCAAATTTCACTCCAGCAACTTTATTAAAGTTTGTATCAACAGGACCAGGACATAATGCCCCTATATATACATTACTTCCTGCTTTTCTAAGCTCTTCATGAATTGCTTCTGTTAAATGAAGTACATATGCTTTTGTTGCATAGTAAGTTGCCATATATGGACCAGCCATAAACCCCGCTGAACTTGCCACATTCAAAATGTATCCTTTATCTTTTTCTTTAAAGTCTTTTAGAAATTGTTTTGTTAAAGCTTGTACAGATTTAATATTTAAATCAATCATGTCAAGCTCTTTTTCTAATTTTGTATTTGTAAATTCTCCAAAAAGACCAAATCCTGCATTATTAATAACAACATCAATATCTTGTTTCTTCACTTTGTTATATAATTTCATGCAATTAAAAGTACTGGCTAAATCCATGGAAATGATTTCTGCTTCGATTCCAAAACCCTTTTTTGGATGTTCTAATTCTTTTTTTAGTTTTTCTAGTTTTTCTTTTCTTCTTGCTACTAAAATTAGATTATATCCTCTTCTAGCTAGTACTCTTGCCATATCTGCGCCCAATCCAGAACTTGCACCTGTAATTAATGCTAACATATTTATCATCTCCATTCTTTATTTCATTATAGCGTATTATTTTGTTTTTGTAACGAAAAAAAAGAAAATTTCTATAATTTTCCATTATTTTATGAGTTCTTTTAAAATTTGATATTTTTTTATTAATATTTCTTCTTTCATGGCACAATTTGCAGGACTTGTAGAAGGAAGACAAATAGACTTTATTTTCGTATCTTTATAACAATATTTCTGATATAGCCAATCTGCCTTCTTACCTGTTGTAACAATATATTTTATGTTCGTTTGTTTTAATAAATTCTCTATATCATTCACTTTCACATTTGATATAGAACTATCACTTGCTCCCTTTATTTCACAGCTTTTAATAACATCCCAAAGAGCAATATGATATTTTTTTACGAACTTTATTTTTTCAGTATTTGTAATTGGAATATCTTCTTCAAATACTTGAGCTAAAACTTTCCAAAAACGGTTCTGTGGATGTCCATAATAAAATTCCAGTTCTCTTGATTTAGGAGAAGGAATACTACCTAAAATTAAAACTTTTGAATCTTTATTAAAAATTGGTTCAAATGGATGTATAATTTGCTCTTTCATATTTTGTCTCCCTAATTATAATCTTGTAATAATTCTTTTAAAATACGTTCTTTGTCATTAATAAAAAGTTTATAAAGTTGATAGTATTCTGTTTCTTCATATACACATTTTTTAAATTCTTGCTCTAAATTATAAATATCGGCTTCTGGATAAGCTAATAATATAGGTGAATGTGTAGCTATAATAAATTGTGAACCTTCATCAATTAATTTTTTCATTAAAATAAGTAAACTCATTTGTCTGGTTGGTGATAAAGCCGCTTCTGGCTCATCTAAAATATATAACCCATTTCTTCCAAATCGATTTTTCATAACTGCCATGAAGCTTTCTCCATGAGACTGTTCATGTAATGATTTTCCACCATAATATCCAAATATCCCACCACTATCTTTTTCAATTTCATCCAAACGAGTCGCAAAATTATAAAAGCTCTCTGCTCTTAAAAAGAATTTTGTTTGAGGTAAATTAGGTGTTTTAATAACTTTAATATATTGATGTAATGGTGAAACTGTATTTTTTGTAGCAAAATTAAAATTATTAGTTCCTCCTTCTCCATTCATCCCCATAGAAAGCGCTAATGCTTCTATTAATGTGCTTTTTCCACTTCCGTTTTCACCTATCAAAAATGTAACAGGTTTATGGAACTCTAATACATCAAGTGATTTTAAACAAGGAATATTATATGGATATTCATCTAGATTTATGATTTTTTCTTTTTCATATTCAATTCTTTTGATAAACATAGAAATCACCTAATCAGATTATATCATGTATACTTTTAAATACCAATAAAAGAGTCGTATGCACAATTACAAATAACTTCATAACCATTCCATATACATTTACCAATCTGTCTCTAATTCTTTAATTCCAATAATCAAGCTGCTTAATTTCAACAATATCTGTAGGAGGAATTTGAATATTATTTTCAACCAACACTACATTTTCGCTTAATGAACCAAAAGCTATATTATATGCTAATGTTAAATATGCTAATACTTTTTCCTCTTCACTTTGATCATCTTCACAAAAATATACTATATTCGTTCCCTTAATTTTTGCTGTTACTTCATAAGGACTGTGTGAATGACGCCATTCATTTGATAAATCTATATTTAATAAATTATCAATATCATTTAATATTTCTGGACGCCAGTGAACATTACCACCATAAGGAGATTCTGGCCATATAGATAAAAAACCACAAGTAGTATAATCATAATAAAATTTTCTCCCTATTCGCCAGCAAGAATATTCCTTTGTCCATTGTTTAGGCACAGACGAGCTATAACTTATATTGTAAATTTGTCCTTTATATGTGAGCGTGCAATTTTCTATATCAATATAAACCCCATTTTCATCAAGAAAAACACGTAGTTCAGTATCTTTACAGTTATATGAATTTTTTAAATCTAATATTCCATATTTTTTAAACGTTTCACACTCATTAGCACTTGTAGTAACATGCAAATAGACAAATTCAAAATCTTTATATGAGCTTGGCATTTTACCATATGTATTTATGATATCTTTAACAAAATAATCATCATATTTATAATCTTTTGTTCTATATAAATTTTCATTCCAAATATCTAAAGATACTCCAGTTAAACTTGTTAAAGTTTTTCTAGCATTTTCTATAGTTCTAATATCAAAAGTCATAAATATCCTTCTTTCTATAATTAAGTACATTATATCAAATTTAAGTATTCAGGTATCATTTGTATTTTAAAGAATCAATTTCTAAACTGTGTTACCCGCTAGCTTATTATTAATTAACTCACAAGCCAATAAAATAAAAAAAGCTATTACCTAAAGCCTCATATACAAAGACTTTGAGTAAAATAGCTTTCCAAAACAATGTAAAATCTGAAATAAATTAACGTTTTGAGAATTGTGGTGCACGACGTGCAGCTTTTAAACCTGGTTTCTTTCTTTCTTTTGCTCTTGAATCTCTAGTAATAAATCCAGCTCTTTTTAAGATTTTTCTATAGCTATCTTCATTCGCTTCATTTGGTGCATCATATTCTAATAATGCTCTAGCAATTCCTAAACGAATCGCACCTGTAGCTCCAGTGAAACCTCCACCGTTTACTTTTACTTCAATATCAAATGTATTTTCATTATTTGTTGCAACTAATGGTTGTTTTAAATCCATAACATTAGTTTCATATGGAAAGAATTCTCTTACATCTCTTCCATTTACAGTAATTTTTCCTTTTCCTGGAACCATCTTAACTTGAGCGATAGATGATTTTCTTCTTCCAGTTCCTGTATAAACCTTTGCCATTTAAAATCCTCCTTAGTTTAATTTCATCTCAGCTGGCTTTTGTGCCATATGTGGATGATTTTCTCCTTCATAAACAAATAATTTTTTATACATTTGACGACCTAATCTTCCTTTTGGAAGCATTCCTTTAACAGCTCTTTCTACCATTTCTACTGGATATTTTTCTTTCATTTCACGAGCTGTTCTTTCTCTTAATCCACCAGTATAACCACTGTGATTATAATACATCTTAGCATCTAACTTATTTCCAGTTAAATTTACTTTTGATGCATTTACTACAATTACGAAGTCACCACAGTCAACATGTGGAGTGTAAGTAGCTTTGTGTTTTCCACGAAGAACATGCGCAACTTTTGTAGCAACTCTACCAAGGTTTTGTCCCTCAGCATCAATTACATACCAATTACGAACGATATCTTCTTTTTTTTGCATGTATGAATTCTTCATCATAATTATTTTTCCCTTCCTTATATTTTTCAATACCTAAATGGATTGTCCCAAGATCCATCTGGAAAAGATTTAAAATGTACCAGTTAACATTGTACTAAAAAATCTTATTTTTGTCAATTAAAATATATGTTTTTCTTACTTTTTCATACGCTTTTTATCATTATAATCAACATTCTTTAAATAAAGACCAGAAGAAGGAGCTGTTATTCCCGCTTTTGTTCTATCTTTCGCGCTTAAAATATCTAATATATCCGTGCTTTTTCTTTTGCCTTCACCAATTTCAATGATCGTTCCAACCATATTTCTGATTTGATACCTCATAAACCCAGTTCCAATAAACACAAAAGTAATGAAATTCTTATTTTTAGAATCTATTAATAAATTTGTTCGAATAATCGTCCTTACAAAATCTTTTTCTTCATCTACCTTTGTAAAAGATCTAAAATCATGAGTTCCTTCTAAATATTTTAAAGCTCTCATCATTTCATTTGTATCGAGCTTTTTACAGCATTGAAATACATAATCTTTTTCTATAGGATTATATTCTCCCATATTCAATTTATAAATATATTCTTTGCTTGCCACATCAAATCTAGCATGAAAATCATCTTCTACTATTTCTATTTTCTTGATAAAAATATCATTTGGAAGCATTGAATTAAGGGAATACTTTAATCGTTCTATCTCTATTTCATGATTAAAATCAAAATGAGCTTTTTGATTGATTGCATGTACACCTGCATCAGTTCTTCCAGAAGCATGAATAGATACAATTTTATTCCCCGCTATTTTGAATAATGCTTTTTCTATTTCTTCTTGCACTGTTTTTCCTTTCAGTTGTTTTTGATAACCCTGATATTTTGAACCATCATACGAAAAAGTCATTAAATATCTCATCCTAGAATCTCCTTTTTAATAATTACCAATAAAGCCAACAAATATATCATCACCATATAACTATCAAAAGCTTTCCAACGATTCATTCTAAAATTTGTTCTCTTTCCTCGTTGATAAAGTCTTAAAACCATAGCACGTCTTAAATCTTCAGATTTCTTGATTGATAAAGATAAAATTACTCCACTCATTGACTTCAGAATTGTAAGTTTTGTCATCACATTAGAATGATGATAATCAATACCTCTACTAGCTGCTGATGTTAAAATACGATTTCCTTCATCCACCATATTGGGAATAAATCTAATTGCTTCAGTAATAGAAAGAGCAATAGCTGGTACATTAAGACCAAATAGGTTCAAAAAACATAAAGATTTTTCAAGCCCATAAATAATCTCTGTCATTGGAGTTGTCAACGTTAACATCGTAAAATAAAATAATATCAAAGTAATCTTTATCATAAAAAAGAAACTATCTAATAATGGAATATGAAAAATAATTCCAATTATGAATAGAATCACAAAAATAGGTATAAGTATTTTTATAGTTCTAAAATAATGTATAATTGGTATATTTGTTAATAATAAGAATAACAAAGTAAGCATAATCAGAAAAAGATTCAATTGCCAAGTTGTAGATAAAAAGGTCATTAAAATAAATATAAAAATGCATAAAAGTTTTGAAATAGGATTCATTGTGTGAATTTTAGAACGTACTGGATAATACCTTCCTAACACTATATTATGAAGCATGGCGATAAATATCCTTTATCAAGTCATTAACATCATCACGATATCCAAGCTTGATTCCTTTTTTTTGTAATACTTGGTAAGAAAACTCCATAATAGAAGGTCTTACCACTTCATATTGCTCTAATAATTCACTTTCAAATACTTCGTATTTAGTTCCTTCTAAAACCATTTTTCCCTCATGAAATACAAATAAATAATCTGCAATTTTATGTATCATATTTATATCATGAGTTACAATAACAATTGTTTTATGATATTTATTTTTAAGCATTTTAAGCATTTTTAAAAAGCTTTTTTCACTAATACTATCTAAGCCTAATGTTGGTTCATCAAAAATTAAAACTTTAGGATTAAATGCTAAAATTGACGCAATTGCTACTTTTCTCATTTCACCATTACTAAGTTTCATAGGATCTCTTTCTAAATAGGAATCATCCAATCCTACCATCTTTAAAGCATCACTGATTCTAGAATCAATTTTGTCTAATTTATATGAAAATTGTTTCATTCCAAATGCAATTTCTTCTTTTACAGTTGGAAGAAAAAATTGACGTTTTGGATTTCCAAATACATATCCAAGTTCTACTCTAAGGTTATTTATATCTTTTATTTTACAATCTTTCTCAATTTGATAATCTCCAATTTGAATACTTCCTAAAGTTGGTAATAAAAGAGCATTTAAAAGTTCTACAAAAGTTGTTTTTCCGCTTCCACATTTTCCAATAATGCCATTTATTTTTCCCTCTTTTAATTCTAAATTAATATCTTCTAAAATTAATTTTTCTAAAGAAGTATTTTCATTCTTACTATAATAAACGCTATCGTATTTTATTTCCATATTGCATTCACCATCTCATCCATATCCAAAATCATATGATCTAATATCCCATAATACATTAACCGGATACTTAAATCTGCCAAAAAAGGAAGTTCTAATCCTGCTCTTTTTAATTTAGTTTCTTGTTTTAAAACATCTTCTTTTGATCCATGCAATAATACCTTTCCACCTTGTAAGAGTACAATGTCATTTCCATATAAACTTTCATTTAAGTCATGGGTAATATTTAAAATAGTTACTCCTTTTTCATTACATTCTTTTAATATCTTAAAAATCTTTCTTTTTGATATTTCATCTAACATTGATAATGCTTCATCTAAAATCAGTATTTGAGGATCTATCACAAGAGCACTTGCTAACGATACCAGCCTTTTCTCTCCTTCACTTAATGTATGTGGATCGCATTCTAATAATGGTTTTATTCCAACATAATTTGCAATTTCTTCCACTTTCTTCCAAATCTCTTTTTTACTTTTATTCTGATTTTCAAGAGAAAAAGCAATTTCATCCATAACTGTTTCTGATACAAATATTTCATCTGGATTTTCAAATATAACTCCAATTTTATTCCTAATTTTTTTCATATTACTAGTACACAATACCAAATCATCTATTTTAATATAATTATCTACTTTTATAAGACCTAGTAAAATTTTTACTAACGTACTTTTACCAGACCCAATTGGACCAATTAATGTTGTAAAACTTCCTTTTTCCAACGTCAAGGAAAGCTTATTAAAAATATAATTTAAATCATTCTTTTCATATTGATAAATTAAATCTTGTATTTCGATCATAAAATTCACCGCCAAACTTCCACTATTATAATATAAAGTCTTTTTTTTTACAATAAAAAGATAGACTTCAATCTATCTATAAATTCTGTTCTTTTTTGATTAATAATATATCTACTTTAATTATTTATAAAATCTCAAAAGTTTTCATATCATTTCTTTACAATTACTTTTTTACAAATACTTTTTGATGTTCCTCTTTCACAATTGGAGACTTCCAAGTTTCATCCCAAGGACGAGCATAAAATATCGTATTTTTATATTCTTTAATCAAAGAAAGATAATATCTTAAAATGTCTTCTGCTGCAATATATCTTGTATATCCTAAATCATCATGGCTTAAAAACGTATCATGACTTTCAACATATTTTACCATTGCGTTTCTATCACTACTATCGTAATTTCCAAGAATATGCATATAATGTGCATATTCATTTAAAATCTCTATATTCTCTTCAAATATTACTTCGCCATATAAAAATAGTCCATATTTTTTTAATCGATAAATAATATTAGGCCAGAAACGATACCCTTCACTCGGCAAACCAATCGATTTTGCTGCGTCAAATCGAAAACCACTTACCCCACAATCAATTAATTCATTTAAAAACCTTACGATCATATTTTCTACATCTGGATGATAAACATTTAAGCCTGGCAAATTCATACAATTATGAATAACATCTTGCCGATCCTTCCAATTCATTACAGTCTGTTTTGGTTTCCAATATTCTGGATGGTTTCTTAAATTGGGATTTACCTTTTCATGAGGTTCTAAATCATCATCTACTTTACCAGCTGTATGATTACATATAACATCCGCAAAAATAGAAATTCCATATTTTGATGCTTCCAAACATAATTTGCATAATTCTTCTTTGGTCCCATAATAATTACCAATGGAAAAATCAATCGGTTGATAAGACATCCACCATTCTTTTAATCCTTCTTCTTTTAAAGGTTGAATAGGATTAATCTGAATTGCTTCAAAACCTTGTTCTTTTACTTTTGGTAAAATAGATATAATATCCATTAATTTCCAATTAAAACAATGCAGTATTCTCATATTTCATTTTCCCCCTATTATCATTATATCAAAAATCGACATAAAAAAAGAAGTATTTTCTACTTCTTTGCATCAAATTTTTTACGTTCATTTGTATTTAATATTTTTTTACGAATTCTAAATGAAGCTGGTGTTACTTCTACTAATTCATCGCTATTAATATAGTCTAAGCATGTTTCTAGTGACATTAACCTAGGACGTTTTAACACAACAGTGTGATCACTTCCAGAAGCACGTGTATTGGTTAATTTTTTACCCTTTACTACATTAACGGCTAAATCATTATCATGAGAATGCTCTCCAACTACCATTCCTTCGTAAACATCAGCACCCGGTTCAATAAACATAACTCCGCGATCTTCTAATTGACCTAATGCATAAGCTGTTGCTTTTCCATTTTCCATAGAAACTAGTACACCTAGTTTTCTTTCTCCAACTGTTGCTCCTGCCATTTTACGATATTCTTTAAATGTATGATTAAGCATTCCATAACCTTTTGTCATAGTCATAAACTCAGTCATAAATCCAATTAGACCACGAGAAGGTACAGTATAAGTAAGTCTTACTTGACCATCTGCGCTATGCATATTTTCCATAACACCTTCACGGTTTCCTAAAGCTTCAATAACACTTCCAACATATTCTTCTGGAACATCTACTTGAACATCTTCATATGGTTCACATTTTACTCCATCAATTTCTTTTACAATTACTTCTGGTTTTGAAACTTGTAATTCAAACCCTTCACGTCTCATATTTTCAATTAAAATAGATAAATGAAGTTCTCCTCTTCCTGATACAATGAATGATTCACTATCATTAGGTTCTACTCTTAAACTAACATCTCTCTCCGTTTCTTTCATCAAACGTTCTTCAATTTTACGAGCAGTTAGTATTTTCCCTTCTCTGCCACAGAAAGGAGAAGTATTTACTCCAAATGTCATTTGTAATGTTGGTTCATCAATTCTAAGTAATGGTAAAGCTTCTTCACTTCCTACTGTACAAACAGTTTCTCCAACTTCAATATCTGGAAGACCTGCAATCGCGACAATATCTCCAGCTTTTGCTTCTGTTACTTCTATTCTTTTAAGCCCCATATAACCAAACATTTTTTGAATTCTAAATTGTTTGATGCTTCCATCAATTCTAACGCAGCTGACCATTTCATTTACTTTCATTTTTCCACGTTTTACTCGTCCAATTCCAATTCTTCCTACGAAATCATTATAATCGAGTAGTGCTGGTTGGAATTGTAATCCTCCATCTTCATTTACATCTGGTGCAGGAATATAATTAATTATCATATCTAAAATTGGATCCATAGTATGCTCTTGAGTTGCTGGATCTGGATCTAAACTTGAAGTACCCGCTAATCCACTTGCATAAACAACTGGGAATTCTAATTGTTCTAAATCCGCTCCTAACTCGATAAATAAATCTAATACTTCATCTACTACTTCTTTTGGTCTTGCTGATTCTTTATCGATTTTGTTAACAACTACTACTGGAGTTACTCCTGCTTCTAAAGCTTTTTTTAATACAAAACGTGTTTGTGGCATAGTACCTTCATAAGCATCTACTACTAATAATACTCCATCCACCATATTCATAATACGTTCTACTTCTCCACCAAAGTCAGCATGTCCTGGAGTGTCCAAAATGTTAATACGACATCCTTTATAATTAAGCGCTGTTGTTTTGGCTAAAATGGTAATTCCTCTTTCTTGTTCAATCGCATTTGAGTCCATTGATGTTACTTCTTCATTATCACGAAATGTTCCTGACATTTTTAATAATTGATCCACAAGTGTTGTTTTACCATGGTCTACGTGTGCAATAATAGCAATATTTCTAATATTCATAAATACACTTCCCTTTTTTATAACTGCCGTATTATACCATACTTTTTATAGATTTGTAAATATTTTTATATATACAAATAATTTAATATAAAAAATTCATAACTTTAAATACATATTAGTAAATTATTAAAGTTACTATGTAAAAATTGAAAGAAAAATGATAAAATAATATTAGAATGGAGCACAATTATGAAACATATCATTACTATATATATTGAAGATAAAGAAGATTATACAAGTCCTTATAATAGTCAAAAACTAAATTCTGAACTATTATTTTATATACTGGATGAAAATAAAGGGATCCCTTTAAATCATACAATAGAAATAAATATAAATAGTCCTCATAGTTTTTCTAAAAATGAAAAAAATAACTTTGTTAATATCTTACGTTCTAATTTAGGAGAAGATATAAAAGAAAGCTATTTGGAATTAAAGCTAACTTATATTAGAGCAATTATTTTATTTTTAATTGGGATCCTTTTTATTTTATTTTCACACTTTTCATCTATTCACGAATTAATTGCTGAAGTTTTATTAATTATTGGATGGGTAGGGGTATGGGAAGCATGCTACATATTTCTATTTGATAATATGCATAACAGAATTAAAATCAAGAAATTCAAAAAATTAGTAAATGCAAAGGTGATTTTTCATGAAAAAAAATAAATTTTTTATTTTCATTATCAGTTTATTTTTATTTATTCCTAGTGTTAAAGCAAATGAAAAAATTGAAGTAAAATTTTCTAAATGCGTAGATGGAGATACAGCAAAATTTGAAATAAATAAAGAAACAATTACTGCGCGTTTTTTAGCAATCGACACTCCAGAAACCAAGCATCCAACAAAAGGAGAAGAACCATGGGGAAAGGAAGCAAGTAAATTTACTTGTAATAGCTTAAAAAACGCCAAAAAAATTGAATTAGAGTATGATAGTGGTAGCGATAAAAAAGATAAATATGATAGACACTTAGTATGGGTTTTTGTAGATGGAGAATTACTACAAGATAACATAATAAAAAACGGATATGCTGAAGTAGCTTATCTATACGGGAACTATAAATACACTTCTCTTTTGCAAGATCATGAAGCTATTGCAAAAAAAGAGAATTTAGGAATATGGGGAGATAAACCAAAAGAGACAATCAATTATTGGTATATTGGATTAGGAATTCTTGTAATCATAGCCATTTACTTTATTGGTTCTAAAAAAACAAAGAAAAAAATTAAAAACAAAATTAAGAAAACTTTAAAAAAAGAAATCCAGAGTCGTATATAAAACTCTGGATTTTATGAGTTATAATCTTTATATATTTTTTTGAGTTGCTTTTTATTTTGTCTAATCCATCTCTTATAACTATTGGAAGATGGCTGATAAGCAAAAAAGTCGTAATACCCATTTTGTTTTACATTAATACTGATTATAAAATCATATACATTTTTATTTAAATCTTGATAAACACAAAGAATTCTCAAATGATCTTCTGTTACAATTCCTTCCTCTTCTATAATATGATGAATCAGTTTTGTTTGCATTTTCTTTTCTTCATTCGAAGCAATATCAAAAGTTGTAAATAATTTTTGATTTCTTTCTTTATTACTTTGTTGAGAACCATGTATTTGATTTCCAACCAATAAATTATAAAATTTAATATTTGTAGCTACTCCATATCCTATATTGTGAATAACCAAATTCAAATCGAGTGTATTTCCATTTTCCAAACGATCTATCTGCTCTATATCAATATACTCATTTAGATTTCTATAATTTCTGCCTAATGCAATTAAATAATAAGCATATAAATCAATTTTTTCTAATGGTTCTATCTTACTTAATACCAAATATGGTCTATGTTTTTCCATATTCTCATATTTAATACGATTGCTTACTGTGTAAATAGTCGCAAAAACAGTAATCAATAATGATAAAAGTGGAAATAAAACATTTAACCAAAAATCTAATAAATTCATACAATCACCTATTTTATATAATGTTCCAAAATGTAATCCATTGTTATTTTGATATCAGGAAACACATCTAAAGCTTCTAACTGTTCTCTTGTAAACCAACCAATCCCTAGACTTTCTTCCCTATTTAAGATAACTTCTTGATCGCTTATTGGCACAGCTGCATATATAATATCAATATGCATATCTCCCTTTAAATTTCGATTACACTGAATTCCCAAGGGTCTAATAAAATCATCTTCTCTAGGAAATCGTCTTCCTAATAATTTGATCTTTAACCCAGTCTCTTCATATACCTCCCTCATTGCGGTTTCTTCTGGGGTTTCATTTTCTTCTATATGACCACCTGGCTGTACCCATTTATGGAATTTTTTATGAAATACTAACAATAACTTTTTCGTTTTAGGATCTACTACAAATACAGAAGCACAAAAATGTCTATTCATATTATCACCCAATTTTATGATAACAAAAAAAAAGACCGAAGTCTATTTTTTATTGATACTTCAAAGTCCAATTGTGTCAACTATTCTAATACATCTGTAGGATTTAATCCCTTATTTTTTTCATAGATTACTAATTTTTCATTCATATCGACAGTTGCTAACATAACTTTGTCTAATGTCTTATATCCTTTAATTTTTAACTCTTTTTCCAACCATTTCTCATCTTTATGAATATTTTCTAAATTGTTTTTCATGATCTTTCCATCTATAATAACATTCGCACATAATCCCTGCTTACTTGCTTTTAAATTCATATCTTTCATCGTTACTGGCTTATATTCTCCTTTAGGGAGAATACTAACTGTTCCATTTGTTTCCATAATTGCATATTCAATTTCGCTAATATCAAAATAGCCATTAATTCTACATTCTTCCAAAAGTTCATTGATATCAAATTTTACTTTTTTTAAGCCATCTATCAATAATTCACCATGTTCAATTAGAATGGTAGGAACTCCCATAAAAAAGCGTCTTAAATGTATGCTTTTCATTGACAAAACAGAAACAATATAAGCCACAAGCCCAAAAATGATAACAGCAACAGTTCCATTTATATAATTTGTTTCCAAATTAATTGACATTTCAGCAGCAAAATTACCAATCGAAATCCCTATTACATAATCAAACAAACTAAGTTGAGATACTTGTTTTTTTCCTAACATTTTCGTAACTAAAAATAAAGTCACTAACGACAATAAACTTCTTACAACTACATCTAATACTTCTATTGCTTTAAAATCCATATTAAAGTTCATGATATCACCATTTATAGTATGTTATTTTCTAAAGGTTTTATTCAAGAAGTATATATTTTAGATTCAATAAAAAAGAAAATTTATATTTGAAATTTTCTTCATAAAAATATTCTAGATTTAAGATTTTTTATTTTTTCTAAATAATTTCTTTTTAATTTCTTCTCCATCAAACACAATATTTGTTTTTACTACGAACAATACTACAATCACAAGTAAAATACCATAAATAATATATCCTAACATCTGATCTTTTAATACATATACAATTGAAGCTGCAGCAAACAATAAATTAATTCCATAAATTGCTAATACAGTAGCTCGTTGTGAAAAATTACGATTTAATAATTGATGATGAATATGAAATTTATCTGGTGTAGAAATACTTTCACCCTTTAATGTTCTTCTGATAATAGCAAATATTGTATCTAAAATTGGAATCGCCAAAATAAGAAGAGGAATAATTAATGATGTCATTGTAACGTTCTTAAATCCTAACAAAGCAATTACTGCAATGATAAATCCTAAAAACATAGAACCACTATCTCCCATAAAAATACTTGCGGGATTAAAATTATGAACTAAAAATCCTAATGTTGATCCTAACATAATAAACGTTAAAACAAAATCCAATCCAGCTTTTCCTTGCATTGCCGCAATAATTCCAATTGTTAAGAAATAAATGGAACTAATTCCTGAAGCTAAACCATCCAATCCATCAATCAAGTTCATACAGTTGACGCATCCTAAAATAAAGAAAATCGAAATTGGATAAGCAAGAATCCCAAAGTCAAAATATAAACCAAAAGCGCTAATATCTTTTAATAAAATATTTCCGTAAAAAACAACTATGCAAGCTGCTACTAATTGTCCAATGAACTTATGTGATGCCTTTAAAGGTTTTACATCATCTATAACTCCTGTTAAAACAATAATAAAACTACCAATTAATATAGAATTCATTGTCTCACTATGTGTCCCAAATAACATATATCCTAATAAAAAGCCAAAATATATTCCTAAACCTCCCAAACGTGGCATCGGTTCTTTATGCACTTTTCTCGCATTTGGAATATCTACAGCCCCAATATGAAGCGCTATTTTTTTAACAAATGGTGTAATAAACGTTACAAATAAAAAAGTTATAAATACCATTAAAAGTATTCTTGTCAATAATTCTTGATTCATGCTTCTCACCATATTCATTTTATCAAAAAAACATTAGAATGTCTAATGCTTTCTAAAATACAATATTACCATTTTTCATAATTAATACTTTTTTACCATCTTTTTTAACTCCAGTAATATTTAGATCTTCTGTCCCTACCATAAAATCAACATGAGTAGCTGATTGATTGAGTCCTAATTTTTGCAATTCTTCGGGAGCTTTTCCTGAAGCTCCACGCATACACTTTGGAAATGAAGCTCCTAAAGCAAAATGGCAAGCTGCATTCTCATCATATAAAGTTTCATAAAAAATCAATCCAGATTTTGAGATTGGCGAATCATAGTTCACAAGAGCAACCTCACCTAATTCACATGCACCTTCATCTGTCTTTATAATTTGTTTTAATATTTCTAATCCCTTTTTTGCCTTTAAATCTACTACTTTTCCATTTTTAAAAATTAAAGCAAAATCTTCAATTAATGCTCCATTATAAACAAGAGGCTTCGAACTATATAAAATTCCTTCGGCTGTTCCAACTAATGGAGAAGTAAAAATTTCCTCACCAGGCATATTAACAATTATATTCCTTCCATCTGGCATTTTATTTCCTAATCCAACCCAAATATGTTCCTCAGGAAGCTCAATTTGAAAATCAGTCCCAAGTTTATTTTTATAATGAAGACTTTTAATACCTAGACTATTTAACCAGGTTGTATATTCTTGACTTCTTTGTTTCTTAAACTCCCATTCTGTAATTGGATTTTCTCTATCAACAAGACAGATTTTAAAAATAGCGTTCCACAATTCTTCTTCTGGATTCTCACTATTTGGAAACATCTTCTTTGCCCAACTTGATGTAGCTACTGCTGCAAAGCACCATGATACTTGATATTCTTTTTGACGTTCTTTATAATATTTTCTTGTAGTAACATAACGTTTCCCAACATAGCCTAATAATTCAGGAGATACCCTACTTAAATCTTCATTCTCAAAATTACACAAAGTTAAAAATGCTGCATCCTTTTTTGCATATTCATCAAATATAGCTTTATTCCAAAAGCTACTTTTATCAATTTCCTCAAAACTTAAATTTTCCAATTGTTGCCTTTTTAATACTTCATCTTCAAAGTCAAAATAAATATCTTTAACTCCCATCATATAAGCCTCTTCTGCTAGAATTCTTGCAAACGAATAAGCTTCTAATGGCGCTAAAACAAGTAAGGGTTGCCCAGCTTTCAGTTTTAAGCATCCCTCTAATAATAAATAAGCATATTTTCTAAGATTCTCTTTCATAACATAATCAATCCCCTAATTTTATGATAACATAAATAAAACTATTATTCAATTATTAATGATCTATCAAATGAATATTATCTAATAAAACTCCTGTCCCTTCTACTACACAAGTAAGTGGACTTTCAGCTATGAAAACAGGGACTTTTAATTCATGCGATAATAAGGCATCAAATCCGTCAATCAAAGCTCCTCCACCTGTAATAATAATTCCCTTATCTATAATATCAGCTGCTAATTCGGGAGGAGTCTGCTCCAAAACATTTTTAGCTGTATGCACAATAATATAAACACTTTCTTTTAATGCTTCTTCTACCTCTTCTGAAGTAATTGTAACAGTATGTGGAAGCCCTGTCACTAAATCTCTACCACGTACTTCCATTTTTTCTTTTTTGTGCTCTGGAAATACAGTTCCCACTGTCATTTTGATTTCTTCTGCTGTACAATCCCCTATTAATAGTTTATATTTATCTTTGATATATTTCATTATATCATTATCAAATACATTTCCAGCTACTTTAATAGAAGAACTATTTACAATTCCACCTAAAGATAAAACGGCAATATCTGTGGTCCCTCCACCAATATCAATTACCATATTTCCACTTGGTTTTGAAATGTCCATACCAGCTCCGACTGCTGCTACTTTTGGTTCTTCTTCCAAAAATACCTTTTTAGCTCCTGTTTTCTCTGCTGCTTCTCTAATTGCATTTTTTTCTACTTGTGTAATATTTGAAGGACAACATATCAAAATTCTAGGCCTAGATAACAAACTCCTGCCATTTATTTTTTTTATAAAATGATCCAGCATAATTTCAGTTATCTCAAAATCCGCTATAACTCCGTCCTTCATTGGTCGAATCGCTTTTACTCTACCAGGAGTTCTGCCAAGCATTTCTCTTGCTTCTTTCCCAACAGCAAGTGGTTTTTTTGTTTCTGAATCTATAGCTACTACACTTGGTTCATTTAATACAATTCCTTGTCCTTTTATATAAATTAAAACATTTGCTGTCCCTAAATCAATTCCAATATCTTTTGCAAACATTGTTACCCTCTTTTCTATTCATTATTTATTTCTTTTAAATACTTCTGTCTAGTTGATTCTCCACCTCGTATATGACGGATTTCTTTATGATATTTTAATATTGTATTCACTTCTTGATATAAATTAAAATCGATCAATTTTAATCTTTCATGTAAATCTTTATGAACTGTACTCTTTGATACTTTAAATTTTTTAGCGATTTCTCTAACAGTCTCCTTTGTTTCTAATATATAAGAAGCTTCTCTTTTAATACGCTCTTCTTTATACACAATCTAACACCTCTTACTTTAAGTATATAAAGCAAGTAAGTATTTATACCGAAAAAAAGAGCATTTTGCCCTTATATTTCACTAACAGATTTATCATAGTAACTTTCAGGGTTTACTGTTTGGCCTTTAATAATAAATTCTAAATCCAAATGACTTCCTAAATCTTTCGCGATATTATTTGTTCCGCTCTTTCCGAGTACAGTACCTTGTTTAATCGTATCACCTTTTTTTACATTTACTTCGCTTAAACTACTATAAATACTGATCATTTCATTACTATGCTCTATTTGTACAATATTTCCAAGCAAAGAATCTTCTTTGACATCAATTATTGTGCCATCCAAAATTGCAACAACATCAAAACTCTCTTTCCCACCATAGCTAACTCCGCTATTTTGCAAATAAGTGTTTTCATGGTAAAGAATAGAATCAACTTGGGAATCCGCACCTCCCTGATAATCATAATAATTTTTCACAATCTTAATTTCTGCATCTGTATAAGGTCTTATAATCTTTGTTTCATTTCCTACAACTGGAATATCTTCACTAAAAATAGTATCTGATACATAAGTAGGTCTTCCTTCTTTATTATCTTTAAATGAATCTTTTGATAGCATCCCTTCTATTAAGAAAATAGTTCCTAATATAAGAAATACAGACGAAACATAAATTCCATATAAAACTGGTTTCTTTAATTTTCTATTTGTCATTTTTCTCACCTCTATTTTAAGTGTGAACAAAAATGAATTTTTTTATACTATTTTTTTAATTTTTTAATTTCCGTTCCTTGATAATAATGTTTTAAGATCTGGTCATAATGATACCCTTCTTTTGCCATACCATTTGCTCCATATTGACTCATTCCAACTCCATGACCATATCCTTTTGTTACAATATGTACTACTGATCCTATTTGTTCTATTGTAAAAAAAGTAGATTTTAAATTTAATTTTGAAAATACCATTCCCGCTTCTAATTCTATTCCGTTAATTGAGAGTTTCTTCACTCTACCACTAGAAGTAGATTTTAAAATTTTTATCGTCAACTGATCTTGATATGGCAAACCTAATTTTTGATAAAAATCTGTTAATTTAAAATCATATTCAACTTGATAAACGGGAGACACTTTTTCATCCCATTTCGATTCAACACTGACTAAATAAGGAAGCTGTTTTGAAAAAACTTCACCACTATTTTCAGTAACGCCTACTGATGTTGAAAAAAAGAAAGCTTCTATTATTTCATTTTGATAAACCACATATTCTCCTTTTGTTTCATTTACTATTTTTTTTATTTTATCATTTCTTTCTTCAAATTGATCTTTCCATTTCTCCTTTCTTTCCTCTTCATTAAAATAAACTTGATTACTCACTGTATCTACAACATCATATTCTTTTTTCTCCTGCATTTTCTTTAATACATAAGTCCTTGCCGCCACAGCCTGCGCTTTTAATGCTTCTTCTTCAAAACTAAGTGGCATTTCTCCAGATAATACTCCAACTACATATTCTTCTAATGGAACTTCTTCAATTATATTTTTTTGTTCTCGTTTTACTTTCACACAAGTATTCTCTCCATACTGAAAAAATAAATTGTTTTCTGATTCTTTTAAGCATATTTTTAAAATAAAATATGGTAGAAAAAGTAACAAAAGAGTTATGACTATCAATTTTTTTAGTTCCATCGTATCACCTTTGTACTTATTTTATTATCGGTCCATTTCTTTTAGTATATACAAATTTTTTAAATCTTCTGTCGAAAAAAGAGAGCTATTTTATGCTCCTTTTGATTTCCACACTTTCATTTTTCTGAATCATTTCATAATAACGATTTAACAAATATGCTTTTAGTGTTATTTTTGTTAGCATTGTTTGATATATGGTTAATGCACCAATAAATCCATCTGGCTTTTTTGGCTCCCCATTCTTAATTGAATTTACTAGTATATGATTATGAATTCTATTCGTTGGATCAAATACTGCAACGGAACCTGTAAATCCTTGATGAGCGAAGCTTCCTGTTGCATATTCACTAGGTACAAACGTTTTGTCTAATCCTTGCGGATGTTTTTGATAAATTCCTGCGTACCCTTTTTGGTTCTGTTTAGCATTTGGATATATAATAGTTCCAGCTAATTTCGTATAATTTACATTTTCTACTTTAAATAAATTGTCGGCTAACTTTCTGATTGCTTCAGAACTTGCAAATAAACCAGCTGATCCCACTGCTCCTCCTAATAAACGAGCTTTTGGATCATGTACAAACCCTTCGTTATTTCCATTTCCTGCAATATTATATTTAGCTTTATCTGGATGAAACATCGTTTCTTCCAGTCCCCATGGTACTAACAAATATTCATTCATAATTTCATCAAATGAAAGTACTTTTCCACTTTGTTTACTTACAATTTTCTCAATTACTTTTGATAATACAATAAAACCTAAATCGGTATAATTGTTATAAGAAAAATCAGAATCAGCAACATAAATTGTTTCTAATATTTTTAAGGCCTCTTCTTTATCTTCACTCGCTGTTATCTTTTCATTTGTTAAGATTTTTCCTGACATTTTTAAAATGTCTTCTACTGTATAATCTCCAAGGCCTTCAAATCTAGAATCTAAATCTTTTATTTTATCTTCTTTTTTAAAATATCTTTTTTCCATTAAAAACAAAGTCAAAATATAGGTATAAAGTTTGGTAATAGACGCTAAATCAAAAACTGTCTTCTCATTAATTTTCGTCGCTTTATTATAATCTGTTGTACCTCCAAATATGGTAATAGAATAACTGCCATTTAAATTCGGCAAATAAATACAACTAGATAAACCACTAATTACTTGATTGGCAGTATAAATAAAATGTGAACTATACTCTTCTAATTCTGCTGTAAGTTTTTTTAGACTTTCTTTGATTCCCAAATCTTTTTTTAATTCTCGTTCTAATTCTTCTCTTATTGTTTTTAAATCTTTACTATCAAAGATAGAACCATTCCTTTGCAATCTATCTATAATTGTCTCTATTCTTTTATCCATAATATCCCGCCTAAATAAATTTTGAATATGCCACAAAATCATATAAAAAATTAACTACTAAGTAAGATAACCCCATACTAAGCATAAAATATAACAATCTTGCTTGATAATACTTATTTTTTTTAAATAGTCCATTTATGTTCAAACTATCAAATGCCCAAATAGATAATGGTACAATTACAATATACAAAATTGTTTTAGTTGTCATGCTCCACCTCATAAGCACTTATTTTATTGATCCTTCTAAGATGTCTTTCTCCTAAAAATTCTGTATTCAAAAATATACTTATAATTTCTGTTATTTCATGAATAGGCATTTTAGAACTGAGAGCTATTACATTAGCATTATTATGTTCTCTTGATAGCCTTGCTTCTTCCTCTGAACTGACTTTAGCACATCGTACTCCTTTTACTTTATTACAAGCAATACTCATTCCAATTCCAGTTCCACAAAGTAAAATTCCATAATCAATTTCATTATGTGCCACCGCTTCTCCTACTTTGAAGGCAAACTCTGGATAATCTACCATTTCGGTTCCTTTTGTTCCATAATCAATGGCTTCATCATCTTTTTCTTTCAAATAATTTATTAATTCTTCTTTTATTTCTATTCCATGATGATCTGTTGCAATTCCTATTTTCATATTAACCTCCTATATAATGACGATATCTTTTTACAAGTGTAGGACCAACTTCACTTAATAAAGGATTATGATTAGATGTTTCCATCACTATTTTACGGGTAATTTCATCCCCTATTTCATCAATTCCTTTTCTAGATACAAACGGGTCTCCCTCTGAATAAACAACCATCATTGGAACCTCAACCTTAACAAGCTCTTTTAACGCCCATTTTCTGGAACGTAAGAAAAGGCCTACTAATAATAATTGTTCACTAATTGTTCCTTTGGTTACTTTTTCTAATACTTCATTTTGATATTTTGTAGCAGAGATGGCAATAATCTCCTCTCTCTCTTTTTTTGTTGCACGCCTAAATTCTGGAGATATCAAAGTAATACTTTGAACCATTGGATGATTAGATGCAAGCACTCCAAAATTGCACCCCATTGAATGACACAATAAATGAGTATCATCTTCTTCTGAAATAGAATCTATTCGATCCATAATTGTTCTTTCTATATTGTGTTTGCTCATTTTAGCAATTGATAAATAGTCACTGATAAGTGGCTCTATCTGAATACCACCTTCACTGAATACCATTCTTATTTTTTTTAATTCTTCTTTTGTAATTGACATTCCTGGTATATAAATAACTTTCACTCTATCATCTCTTTCTCCTTTGTTCTCTTCTAATAATTACTCTTTTTTATGACATATTGTTTTAAAGAATCATCTAACTCTACAGTTCCATAATCATGAATAGCCTCTATTGGTAAACCATTAGCATCATAATAAGATTCCCACTCGTCTGGATATAATGCAACTTTAATAGAAATATCATCGTTACACCTTCTTGAAACAAAGCCATTAATAGCTATCGTAGTTTCAATTGGAAATGGTGCTTGATGATCTAATATAATTCCAAAATAAGACTGATTATTAATTGCTTTTTTTAAGTAACGAATAAATCCATCTATCATTAAAAAAGCTATTTTTAAATCTTCTATATTTCCTTTTTCTGTTATCCCTGTCAACTCTGAAATATAATATTGTTCAAAAAACTGCCTACTAGTTTTTAGCACTTGTAGCAATTCATCAATTGACTCAATCCTAGAATGTTTTTTATTTAAAAATAATCTATTGACATGTGAAAGAAACTCTTCTGAAAGAACAATGTTATCTTTTTCTATTTTTCTTATTATGTTTTCTGCTATGGCAAAATCCAAATGATTCCTAGCAGCAATATTAACTAATGTCTTGTCACAATTTTCTCTTTTGTCTGTAACAGAAGGTAATATAAAAGAGTTCATATAAATTGCTATTGGAGTATTTTGATCTAATTTTATAGGATATAATGATTCTAGCTCAGACAATATCTTTTTTCTTTGATCACCATTTCTTCCATAAATCCATAAATGTCTACTTTGATCCATAATTTCTCTTTGTTTTGTTTCCAAATTATCTCCCCCATGACTTTATTATAACAGTATTTTGTCAAAAAAACTATATGTTTATCAATTGACTATCTATACATTTCTGTTTATACTAATAATAGAAAGAACGTGAGATTATGAAACTATATGAACTAACAGAACAAGAATTTAGAGATTTCTTAAATTGCCATCCATTAAAAACATTTTTGCAAACTCCAGAAATCGCTAAATTGAGAGTTCAATTTGGATGGAAATGTTATTATGTTGGATTAAAAGAAGATGAAAAAATTGTTGCTGCTACTATGATGTTATCTGGTGGAAACTTTCTTGGTAAAAAAATATTTTATGCTCCTAGAGGAGTTTTAATTGACTATGAGGATGAAACCTTATTAAATTGTTTTTTTACAGAACTAAAAAAATTTATAAAACTGAAACAAGGTTATATATTTAAGATGGACCCTTATTATGAACTAATGGAAAGAGATCTTGATGGAAAAGCTGTTCCAAATGGATTTCATCATAAAAATACAGTTTCTTTTTTACAGAAAATTGGATTTAAACAAACTTCTTCTGAACAAGCTAAATGGATGTTTGTTCTAGATATTAATGGAAAAACTTACGAGGAATTAAAAAAAGATTTCAGACAAAGCACTAGAAATATACTAAATAAAGTTTTAAAATCCAATATCAAAGTTCGAGAATTAACATATGAAGAATTACATTTATTTAAAAAAATCACAGAAGAAACAAGCGAACGCAAACATTTCGAAGATAAATCTTTAGCGTATTATCAAACTATGTATCAATTGTTTCATCCACTTCATCAAATAAAATTTTTAATTGCAGAAATTGATATTTTAGAATATATAGATAGTCTAAAAAATGAAGTCAATAGTACAGAAGCAAAATTGAATAAATTAAGCGACGCTAAAGCTAATGATGGAAAAAGAAAAGAATTACAAATTATTATTGATAGTACAATTAAAAAATTAAATAACGCTGAAAAAATAAAAAATGAAGTTGGTAACAACTTAATTTTATCAGGTGGAATGTTTATCTTATATGGAGATGAAGTCGTATATTTATGTAGTGGAAATTACAAAAAATATATGGAATTTAATGCACAGTATAAAATTCAATATGAAATGATAAATTATTCTATAAAAAATAACTATAAAAGATACAATTTTTATGGCATTACTGAATTTACAAATAAATCCCATAAAGATTATGGAGTTTATGATTTTAAAAGGGGCTTCAATGGAAAAGTTGTTGAATTAATCGGCGGCTTTGAACTTCCAATTACAAAACACTATCAATTACATAAGCTTTTATCCTCAATCAAAAATATTAGAAAGGGTAATCATTAATGGACCAATACACATTTAAAGAAAATATTGAAATAAAAGAATATCAATCATTTATATCAAATTCTGAAATCGTATCCTTCATGCAAGATCCTAATTGGGCTTTTATAAAAAAAGATTGGAAATCATTTCGCTTAGGATTATATCATAATAAACAACTAGTTGCAGTTGGATTATTATTAATAAAGAAAATTATAAAAGGAATTTACATTGGATACTTACCTAGAGGTTTTGTAGGCGACTTATCAAACGAAAAAATAGTTGGCGAATTTACAAATGGAATAAAAAAAGTAGCTAAGGAAAATCATTGCTATATGATTAAAATGGATCCGAATTTCTGTTTTCACGAAACAAGTGTTTCTGAAATTAAAAAAAATGAAAAAATTGACATTCCTATTATTCTTTCCAAAAATAATAAACAATACCACAAAACTTTATTGGCTTTTCATTATAAACATAAAGGTTATCCTAAAGAGTTATCCAAAACCTTTCAGCCAAGATTTCATATGATGGTTCCTTTCATTGATAAAGAATTTAAACACATTAATGAAGAAGAATTCATAAAATCATTCAAAAGAAAAATTCGAGATCAAATTGGAAATTACCATGCCAAACGTGGAGTATTTTTTGAACATACTACTGACAAAAAATATCTAAACGATTTTATGAATATCATTAAAGAAACCGAAAAAAGACAGGATATTCATCTTAGAAATAAAGAATATTTTGAAGAAATTATGGATAAATTTAAAGAAAAAGCTGTTTTATTTTTTGGTAAAATTAAATTACAAACTTATTTGGAGTTTCTAGAAAACAATGATGCCAAAAAAGAAGATATTGAACAAATAAGAAACTTAATTGCAGCCGGAAAAGATATCATTACATTATCTACTGCATTAGTAATTATGCCATGCAATCAATCTGGTACTAGAATCTCAGAATATTTATATGCTGGTAATCATTTATTAGCTAGCAAACTTCAGGTTTCATTAGGACTAGTATTTGATATTTGTAAATACTCTATAGAGCAAAATTGTTCTTATTGTAATTTAGGAGGAGTCGATGGAAACTTAAATGACCATCTATCTACTTTTAAGTCAAAATTCAATCCTATCGTGATGGAATTCGCTGGTGAGTATGATTTACCTATAAAAAAATATCTTTATTATCCAATTGAATTCTTTCTCCCTTTTCTAAAAAAAATTTATCACATTATAAAAAAATGAAACTTCAATAAATAGTTTCATTTTTTTATATTTACATAAACTTTTCTATCATTTCCGCCACAAAAGACTTATATTCTACTTCTGTACTTTCTTCTGCTTCTATTAAACAAAGTGGTGGAAACAATACACACCACCAATTATCTCCTTCTCCGCTGCCTAAAGTAATTAATAAAGATTCATACATCCCCGCATCATAAGTAACTCCTTTATATTGCTTTTCAGGAAAATAGTTTTGTCCAAAATGAATTTGATAATTAAGAGGATATTTTTCTATTGTCAGTAATTGTTTCACTTCCTTTTCTATATTGGGAAGTTCTAATAATATTTTTTCTCTGGCCTCTTTGCTTCCCTTTGTATCTTTTAAAAGAACATACATTTCTCTTTGCACTAAATCCCTTACTTTTCCTTTTATTTTCTGATCATATTCACTATTACTATTCGCTAATACTCTTAGTCTAATTGCATCATCTGGAATCAACTTTTCTGCACTTACATGCCCTACAATAATATAAAAAAATAAAATTACTATAATCAAAGCTATTGTATTTTTCATAAAAAATCGTCCCCTCTATTTCTTTGTGGACGATTTTCTTTTATTTTATTCATTATTTATGATAACTTTCATTATTTTTTATTTTATATGCTCTATATAATTGTTCTAGTAGCACAACTCTAAACAATTGATGTGGAAAAGTCAACCTTGAAAATGATAGTAGATAATTTGCTCTGTTTTTGATATCTTGGTGCAAGCCATAAGATCCACCAATCACAAAAACTAAATTAGAATAAGATAAAAATGTAGCATCTATTTTTTCGCTGAATTCTAAAGAAGAAAGCATATTTCCTTCAATTGCCAATGCTACCACATAATCTTTTACTTCTATGTGCCGCATCAACAATTCACTTTCTCTCGCCAATGTTGTAGGAATATGATTATCATCACAATCATTTACCTCAATAATGGAAAGTTTAACATATTTTGATAAACGTTTTTGATATTCCATTAGCGCATCTTTCCAATATTGTTCTTTTATTTTCCCTACACATAATATTTTAATCATACCTCGATCAATTCCGTTCTTTCTGTCTGACTTGCTACATAAATATGGTCTATTTTCTTTTGCTTTTTTATCAATGTATCATTCAAAGTTTCTAATGCCTTTTCTGGAGTATTATTTTCCTCGCTTAAGTGAATGAGAATAATGTTTTTCGTTTTTTCTCCCATAAATTTTATAATGTAATTAGAGCAATCTTTATTAGACAAATGACCAACATCTCCTAATATTCTTTGTTTCACATTATAAGGATAATTTCCATTCATAAGCATTTCTACATCATGATTACTCTCAATTATATATAAGTTTTTATTCTTAAGTCTACTGTGATTCTTAATATTAATATATCCAGTATCTGTTATATAAACTGCAGATTCTCCATGACTAGATAATATATATCCATTTGAATCGGGAGCATCATGTGACGTTTTAAATATTTCTACAGTTAAATCTCTTAAAATCAAATTTTCTTTGACAATCTCATATTGGAAAACTGGGAATAATAAATTTAATTCTTCATAAATTTTTGAAGTTAAATATAACTTTGTATGATATTTTTTTATAAAAACACGAATTCCACTAATATGGTCTGTATGAGTATGAGTAACTAAAATCCCGTCGATTTCTTTTGGATCCACTCCTATTTCCTTTAATTTTCTTTCGGCATATAAAGAAGTTGTACCTATATCAATTAAAAGTTTTACATGCCCTGTTTCAACATAAGTACAATTTCCTTTTGAGCCACTTGCTAAAACACAAACTTTCATTAATAGAAATTGAGTGGATTTTGAGATCTACTACCACTTCGATATGGGAAGCCAGACCAAATACCAAAATGAACATGTGGTCCAGTAGCCCATCCTGTATCTCCAACATATCCGATAATGCTACCTCGAGCAACAGTTTGTCCTACTTTAATTTGACCAAATCTTGACATATGCCCATAATAAGTATAGTAACCATTATTATGATTAATAACCACATAATTACCATTAATATTGGTATAGCTAGCCACTTCTACTGTTCCATTATTTGCGGCATAAATTGGAGATCCATATCCTGTTCCAGCAATGTCAATTGCATCATGTAATTCACGCTTTCCATTAATTGGATTAATTCTCCAAGCATAATAAGATGTAATTGTCCATCCACTTGTTGTTGGCCAATGCCAGGAAGTTAATGAACCAATATGTGGAACATAGTGAGTCCCTCTTCTAATAACCTCATTTACAGGGACTTTTAAGACTTCTTTTCCTTCGGGCTTAATATAACTAATTTCTCCATTTACATATTTCATATTTTGAGAAACACGATCTAAACCTTTTTCGCCTTTTGTTTCTACCACTTCTTCACCAAGCATCATTTGTTCATCTTTGATAATTTCCTGACTATAATTGCTTTCAAGATCTTCTACAGAATAAACTATTTTCACAACACTAAGCTGTGGATTGGTAATACCTATTACAACTTCTTGATTTGGATATAATAAACTATTTTCACTCGTAAATTCTGGATTTGATATTAAAAACTCCCCAACACTAATTTGATTATTAAACGCAATTTTTTCAATCGTATCACCCAATTGAACAACATATTTCTTTGTTGAACTATCTTTTCCAAATACCAAATCATGAGTTAATTCTTCCGCAGATGTATAAATATTTTCTGTTATTGGAATTTTTACCTCCTTAATTGTTTTATCCCCATCTATATAAACATCAGTAATAATATTTCCTGTAGTCTCTATTGGGTCTTGAGTTTTATTTTTATATGCTTCATATTGTTCTTCACCTACAAATATTTTTACAATTTCTTCTGCGGCTTTATTAAATATCTCCTCATCTAGTACATAATATCTACTAATCTTTTCCTCTGTTTCATCTTCTTTTTCAGCTGATGCAACAGTTTGTCTGATCGTAACTTGATACCCTTTAATTCTAAATGGTCTCTGCTCTTTTATCTTATTATAAATACTTTTTACAGAATCTAGCTTTTTATCATATGTTGTGATTTTCTTTATTTCCAATCCTTCTGGAGCATAAACTATATCTGAATTATATTTTCTTTTTATTTGACTTCCCTCTTGGTCAATATAACGCTCTAAAGCTTTTTTTGACTTTACGACACCTATTACTTCATCATCAAGATAAACCTGATAATAAGCATTTGGTTCACTTAAACTCTTATAATTAAAACCAAGTAAGAAAATCGATCCACCTATCAAAATACAAGTTATTATAATTCCAAATCTTTTCAAGTTTTTCACCTACTCTTCTTCTCTATTTGTCATGTTAACAAATGTACTGGTATTCCTTCTAAAAATTAAATCAATTGTTGTTGTTGGTCCATTACGATGTTTTGCTATAATAAATTCACTTTTACTAGTATTCTCATCGATAGAAACCTGTTTAGTATAATAATCATCACGATATAAAAACGCTACAATATCTGCATCTTGTTCAATTGAACCAGATTCCCTTAAATCACTTAATAAAGGTCTCTTGTCATCTCTTCCCTCTACACTACGAGAAAGCTGTGCTAACGCAATTACAGGAATTTCTAATTCCATTGCTAATGTTTTTAAAGAACGAGAAATTTCTGATACTTCTTGTTGACGATTACCAGCATATTTGGCCGAACCACTAATTAATTGTAAATAGTCAATAATTACAATTCCCAATCCTTCTTCGGAACTTGCTAATCGTCTACATTTTGCTCGAATTTCTCCAATTGTCATTCCTGGAGTATCATCTATAAATATTTTAGTTTCTGATAAACGGCTAATCGCTTCATTAATTCTTTTCCAATCATTATGTTCAAAACTTCCATTTCGAAGTTTATAACCATCGATTTGACCAGCTGAAGAAATCATTCTAGTCGCAAGTTGTTCTGCACCCATTTCCATATTAAATAAGGCAACACTTTTATTATTATTTTGTGCTATATTAACTGCCAAATTTACAGCAAGCGCAGTCTTCCCCATTGCTGGACGCGCTGCTATAATAATAAGTTCATTCGGATGAAAGCCGCTTGTTACTTTATCTAAATCATAAAATCCTGTAGCTAATCCAGTAACTTCTCCCTTCCTTTGCGACAATTTATCCAAATCTGCTTGTGTTTTTAATAATACTTCTTGGAGAGTTCTAAATTCTGATCCTTTTCTTGTTTTTACAACACTTAGAATCTTTTTTTCAGCATTATCTAATATTTCACTTAATTCTTCACTACCATTGTATCCTTCTGATATGATATTGGTCGCTTCCTCTATGAGCTTTCTTAAAATTGCCTTTTCATTTACTATTTTAATATACTCATCGACATTAGCTGCTGTTGGAACACTATTAATAACTTCCATCAAGTACTCAACATCACCGATTGGCTTTAGCCATCCACGCTTAGATAATTCATCTGTCACAATTGTTAAATCAACTGGAACATTTTTTTCTAATAAATCACTTAATACAGTAAAAATCTTCGCATGAGCATCCAAATAAAACAATTCTTTGTTTAAAGATTCTACTCCTTTTTGCAAAGCATACTTAGATAAAAACATAGAACCTAACACAGATTGCTCAGCATCTAGATTATGAGGCATAATTCTTTCTGCCATTTTTTCACCTTATTTCTGTTTTACCAACTTTATTTTTACTATCGCTATTACTTTTTTATGTAATGCAATCTTTACTTGATGTACTCCTAAACTTGTTAAACCACTATCGATTTCGATTCCTTTTTTATCAATATCATATCCAAGATGCTTTAATTCAGAAACAATCTGTTTTGAACTAACACTTCCGAATACACGATCCTGATCTCCGGTTTTAACAGGAATCTCTACCATTATTTTTTCTAATTTTTCCTTTAGCATCTCACAATCTTTAATTCTTAAATTTTCTTGTAATTCCGCTTCTGCTTGCTCTTTTTTTAAACGATTAACGCCTGTACTTGTTGCTTGTACTGCATAACCGTTTTTTATTAAAAAATTCATCCCATATCCGTCTTTTACTTCTTTTATTTCTCCTTTTTTTCCTTGATTTTTAACATCTTTCAAAAATATTACTTTCATTTTATCACCTCTGATTTACGATTTCTATAATTTTGTTCTTTACTTCCTCCATTTTCAAATTTACTAGTTGAGCTGCTGCATCTGTTAAATGTCCTCCGCCACCTAAAACACTCATAATTTCTTCTACATTTACGTTCCCTAATGACCTGGCACTTACTCCCACAGTATTTTCTTCTATTTTTCCAATTGTAAACGACGCTTCTACTTTATCAAATTGCAATAATTGTTCTGCTATTTCCGCTAAATCTTTCGGTGTATAAATAGAATCATCCATCATACAAAGAGCCATATTTTCGTTAATCATATCACTTTTATTAACAAAATAGCTCCTTTTTAAATATGCTTCTTTTGTCTCTTTTAATAATTCTTGTTTTAAAATAGAATTTGCTCCCATAGAAGTCAAAATAGCGGCTGCTTCATAAGTTTTCTCTGTGGTTTTCAACTTATAATTGCTTGTATCTATTTCCATTCCTGTTATCATAATTGTTGCAATTACTGGTTCTACACTTTTATTTAAATATTTTAGATAATAAACCATAAACTCTGTAACACTAGAAATACTAGAGTTGATATAAGAAAGCTCAGTCTCTTTAATATAACTTGTACCTTTAATGTGATGATCTAACACAATTACATGTTTACTCTTTTCTAATATTTCTTTATTCTCGATCATTTCGACTTTATGGACATCTAATATAATTAATAAAGTATTATCTGTGATATCTTGTGATGCTTCTTTCTCTTTTTTTAATTTAACCTCAACTTTATTTTCTTGTAATAATTCATACATTTTTAAAACAGATCTGTCTTTTGATTCATCTGTATCAATAATATAACATTCTTTTTTAAAAGATGTTATAATTTTATACAAACAGATAGAGGCCCCTAATCCATCTAAATCTGGATTTTTATGTGTCATAATATAAACTTTATTATATTTTTTTATTATTTCAGTTAATGTATGAAAAACATCTATCATAACTCACCTCTTCATCTATAACATTTATTATACTATAAAATATTTTTTATGTCTTTAAAAATCCAAAGAAAACTTTTCGTTATTGAAAAATGTGGTACAATATAAATATAAAGGAGTTGATTTTATGACTTTAATGCAATTAGTGTATTCTTTTGTAATGGCTGCTATTATGATTATTATTGCAATGATGAATATTCTTGCATTATGGAAAATATTTAAAAAGGCAAATAAGCCAGGATGGTTTTCCATAATCCCTTTTTATAATATTTTTACTCTATTTGAAATTATAGGAATGAGCCCATGGTGGTTATTAATTTTATTTAGTATTTACTTTTTTAGACCTTTCTTATTTACTTTCTTTTACACTTTAAATTTAATACCAATTTTATTATTCTCTTCTTCACTTCTAATTTTAATTATTGTTTGGTACATTATGATTTGTATGTGCATTAATTTATGTCGATGTTTTAGCAAAGATGACGCTTTTTTAATAGGACTTGTATTTATGCCCTATATCTTTCTGATGATATTGGCATTTGGTGAAGATACATACAAAGGGCCAAATCCAATTAATGACTTTGTTTCTAACCAGAAAAATAAGGTTCCTACCATTAAGCATTGTTTAAAATGCGGAAAAAAGGCTCCAAATAATTCTATGAATTTTTGCACTAATTGTGGCAATCCCTTATTGAAAGAAAATAATTAAAATC
This sequence comes from uncultured Bacilli bacterium, assembly GCA_949505625.1. Lineage (GTDB taxonomy): Bacteria > Bacillota_I > Bacilli_A > RF39 > UBA660 > MGBC102946. The sequence continues at coordinate 49,764 of CATBQD010000004.1, read as the reverse complement.
AAGGTTTTAGCCTTGATTTTCTTTTGATATTTTATTCGCTAGTTCATGTATTTTTTTTAAACGATGATGTAACCCAGATTTTGTAATTGGATTTCCAGTTTCAATACTAATAATTTCGCTTAATTCTTGTAATGAAGCCTCTGGATATTTCTTACGATACCTACTAACTTCTTTTACTTTTTCATCTAATAGGTCTAAAACTCCAGCTTTCTCTATTTCTTCTATTTCTTTTACTTGAATAGAAGCCGCCAAAATCATTTTGTCTACATTTGCTTGCTCACAATTATTAAGTCTATTTGTCATATTTTTATGATCCCTATAAATTCGAATGTCTTCGTAATATAAAACTGCATTTGAAGCTCTAATAATTCTTAAAAAATCTCCTATTTTTTCAGCTTCTTTCAAATACACCATATATTTACTGTCTCTCTTAATATATTTTGCATTTAAGTAAAACTTATTTAAAATATCACAAACAAACATAGCATATTTTTCACTATCTACTAAGAATTCTAAATGATATCTAGATTTTTTAGGATCATTAATACTTCCAACTGCAAGAAAAATGCCACGCAAATAGGCCCGTTTTAAATCATCATCCGCAATAATATAATCTTTTGGAATATCCAAATACGCTTCTTTTTCTAATAAGCTTAAATCATTTAAAATAAATTCTTTTTTATATGTTGATTCTAACATATAAATAAGATTTTTATTATAATTGTAACCTTTCCGAACAGTGATTTTTGGAGTTACTGCATAAGTATCTTTTAAAAGTCCGAAAACACATCTAGCAACACTGGAATTCTCAGTACTAATTCTAATAAATTCATTTTTATAGTTTCCAATATTTCTTATAATTGCAGATAATTCTGCTATATTTTCTGTTTCAATTGCGTCTAATTTGCTTACTTCATTTTTAACTATACTTGTAAATGACATTAAACGTTCATCAAATATGCGAAAATATGAAATGCTAATCGATTCACATTATGCCTTAAATATTCACCATCAATACTAGCAAAGTCTTGAGCTATTATTTCAAGACCCAATTTTTCTAATTCATCTTCATCAAATAAGACTGGATCCTTTTGCTCCATCGTTTCATATTTTCTACATAACTTTTCTTCTATTTCTCCATTGTTAGCAATTAAAACATCTACTTGTCTCTTTTTTAAATATTGATTTAATAATTTCACATGATCGCTTGCTTTAAAGTCATCCGTTTCTCCTGGTTGAGTCATCATATTACATACATACATGATCTTAGCCTTACTTTTTGCCAATGCATCTACCATTTCAGCACATATCAAATTCGGAATAATACTAGTAAACAAACTCCCCATACTAAGTATAACCAAATCAGCTTCCTTTACAGCTTTTAACGCTTTTGGACATACTTTAGGTTCTTTCAAATAATAAACTTCCTTTATAACTTGGTCAGATTCCGTAATATAATGTTCCCCTTCTATAATGCTTCCATCTGACATTTTGCCAACTAAAGTAACATTTTCTTCCGTTAACGGTAATACTTTTCCTTTTAAATTTAAAACTTTTCCAATAGACTCAATTCCATCCGACATATTACCAGCTACTTCCTGCATTGCTGTTAAAAGGAGATTCCCTAATGCATGCCCGTTTAAATCACTAGTTGTATCAAAACGATAATTTAATAGCTGTTGAAATAAAGGTTCGGTTTCTGAAAGTGCAACTAAGACTTGTCTAATATCTCCTACTGCTGGAGTATTAAATTCTTCTCTGAGTCTTCCAGTACTTCTTCCATCATCACAAACAGATACAATTGCTGTTATATCAATTGGATATTGTTTTAATCCACGTAATAGAGTAGACATCCCTGTTCCTCCACCCAATACGACAATTTTTTTATTCATTTTACCATCCCCATTATATTATACTATAATTTATACAATAATAAAACTGATAACACAAAAAGAAGTCTTATGTAGACCTCTCTCCTTATTATAGTCCGCCTCCTGCAGAGGCCTCCTACTATTGATGAGTTATTATATAGAAAGAATTTTCATTTGTAAATAGATTTGGTAAAATTTGTTAAAAAACTTTTTCTTTCTTTTCCTCTTCCTCAGCTTTTATTCTTAATAATTCACGTTGAATACTAGATAAATATTCAATTGCTTGTATAGGAGTAATCGTATTAAGGTCTAAAGATTCTAAAGCTAATAGACAATCTAATTGTGATGTAAATGCTGGATCTATTTTTTTATCTTCTTTTAAATCTATGACTTCAACTTCTTTTCCATTTTCTTTTAGTCTTCTTAAATATTTTGTTTTTGCGCTTTCTGGAAAGCCACATTTCATAACTCTATCATTAAGAGGAACACATTTTAATTTTGTCATATTACTCATCGTAATTGCATCTTCTCCGATAAATATGTAAAAAAGTCCAGCCTTTATCAAATACATCTTATTTGGATTTTCTCTTTTTAATTCTAAATATCTTGTATATAATTTACTCAAAATATCACCTACTATTAAAAAAACAGTACTAATTCAAAAAGTACTGCTTGCTATTTATTACTACACTTAGTATATAGTCTTTTTATCATACTGTCAACGTTCTATTAGCTTTGCAATAATCTTTTTGGCTTTTAACATCTTACAATATCTTGTATAATTATTTTCTTTGGAATCGAATTTTCTCACTCTTACTACATTTGTAAATACCATATAACTAATATGCCTTTTTTCCAAATCTTTTAAATTATTCCAAAACCTTATATCTTTCAACAATTCTTTATCTTCATCACAAGAAAAATAACGATTATTTTCATTAAACAATACTAAATAATCCTTGTGTTTTCTTTTTATAAAATCATATCTTGTTTTTAAACTCATTTATATACCTCCTGAAAGTAAAACGTATTTTACTTTCTATATATACTTTCTTCTGGATATAATCCAAGGATAAATGATGTCCTTTAAAATTCTCTATTATAACCTTAATCATAATATCTCATTACATGCTTAAAGGGCTGGGCGCACCCCAAGGTTACTGTTGTTATTGTTCGCGTTCCATGTGTTGACATTACCGTCCGTATTCACATTCCACACAGCATTCGAGTTGCCGCTATGAGGAATCAAACATTTCTTTGAAACATTTATCCACAAAATTATTTATTAATCTAAGATTTTCAACCATTTTAATAATTCATATTTTTAACACTATATTATATATTTTACAGAAATAGGACTTATCCTATTTCATATATATACCTTTTTCTGGAATATCTCCAAGGATAAATGATGTCCTTTAAAATTCTCTATTATAACCTTAATCATAATATCTCATTACACGCTTAAAGGGCTGGGCGCACCCCATTGGTATTGTTCACGTTGTTAGTGTTGACATTACCGCCCGTATTCACATTCCACACGTTATTCGAGTCGCTGCTCCAAGGAGTGCTAACGCATAGTTTCCTTTTATGTCATTTACCCTATATTTCTTCAATGCTTTTATTATTTATAAAATATAAAAGTATATGTAAGTCAAAGACATACTACTAGTACCAATATTATTATTTAATTATATATACTATTCAAAATTCTACTATAAACTATATAATAACAACTTTTCGTTATACAAACTAAAACTCATTTTAATTATTAATTATTTTATATACTATGAAGAAATAAGACGTATCTTATTTCATGTATATACTTTCTTCTGGATCTTTGATCCAAGGATAAATGATGTCCTTTAAAATTCTCTATTATAACCTTAATCATAATATCTCATTACATGCTTAAAGGGCTGGGCGCACCCCAAGGCTACTATTGTCCCAGTTCGCGTTGTTAGTGTTGACATTACCGTTCGTATTCACATTCCACACGTTAGTGCTGCTATAAGGAGTGTTTTCACACTTTTTTATACTAACATTTACCCACCTATTTTATTATATTTAATATTTTTCTCCGCATGTTTTAAGGGCTGGGCGCACCCCATTGTTACTGTTGGTATTGTTCGCGTTGTTAGTGCCGACATTACCGTTCGTATTCACAAGCCACACGTTATTCGAGTTGCCGCTATGAGGAGTGCTAACACCTTTTTACCAACATTTATCCTATACTCATTTTATTAATATTAACTTTTATTTTAAAGGGCTGGGCGCACCCCAAAGCTGCTGTTAGTATTGTTCGCGTTCGTATTGTTGACATTACCGTTCGTATGCACATACCACACATTATTCGAGTTGCCGCTATAAGGAGTGCTGGCACTTTTTTACTATTACTTACCCTAATTTATTATTATTTATTAATTTTCTATACACTATGAAGAAATAAGACGTATCTTATTTCATATATATACTTTCTTCTGGATCTTTGATCCAAGGATAAATGATGTCCTTTAAAATTCTCTATTATAACCTTAATCATAATATCTCATTACATGCTTAAAGGGCTGGGCGCACCCCATTGTTACTGTTGGTATTGTTCGCGTTCGGTGTGTTGACATTACCGTTCGTTTGCACCCACCACACGTTATTCGAGTTGCTGCTCCAAGGAGCTATTTTGCATATCATTTACCCAAAACTTTAATATCACTTTCTTGCATATAACTATAAAAATAAATGATTTATATAAATTCATTTTTTACTTTTTAAAGGGCTGGGCGCACCCCATTGTTACTGTTGGTATTGTTCGCGTTCGGATTGTTGACATTACCGTTCGTATTCACACGCCACACATTATTCGAGTTGCCGCTATAAGGAGTGCTGGCACTTTTTTACTCACATTTATCCATAAATTGTATAAATTATGTATATTAATTTTATCATTTACTTTTAAAGGGCTGGGCGCACCCCAAGATTGCTATTGTTCCAGTTCGCGTTATTCCAGTTGACATTACCGTCCGTATGCACATACCACACGTTATTCGAGTTGCCGCTATGAGGAGTGCGAATTTATTTGCATTCATTTACCCATTAAACCAATATCTATCGATAATTCTTCTTGTTTTCTCTTTACTGCCTTGATAAGTATTCAAAAAATTATTAATACTGCTAAAAGCACTTTCAAACGTCATTCGATTATGTTTATATAAATAATTCACTTCTTTCACTCTTTTTTTCATCCGTACAATAGTATCTTTACGAAGTGTCATAATAGTTTTTTTATTATAAATTCTAAAGCGATAACCTAAGAACTCAAATCCTTCTGAACTACTATAAATCTTAGTTTTATTTTTATTAAAATCTAATTTATAATCATTTACTAATATTTTTTCTATCTCTTTTAAACAAAATTCTAAATGCTTTTTATCTGGATGAATTAATAAGAAATCATCCATATATCTAACATAATGTTTTATATGAAAATCATGAATTATTTTATGATCTAATGCATTTAAATAAAAGATTGATAAAAATTGACTACTCATATTTCCAATTGGTAATCCTTTTCCATTTGAATAGTAAGGTATTTTCTCAATTTCACTCTTTCTATTTGTTTTTTCATATTCTCTATCTTTCAAGAATTTAATACTATCATTAATATAAGAATGATTGGTACTATTTATAATTGCTTCTGCGAATTTATATTCAAAATCATTTAAATGTTTTTTTAACATATTCTTTAAGATTTCATGATCAATACTATAAAAATACTTACTAATATCAATTTTTAAAATATAAAATTTATCATATTTTTTATTTTTCTCTAAATACTTTTTTACATAATTAAGACCTGCTTGTGTACCCATATCTTTTCTTGTAGCAACATTTCGATCGTCAAGAAATCTAGTCAATTTAGGCATTAAAATATAACGTGTAAAATAATGATTAATTACCTTATCGCGCATATTCAAGGACATAACAACTCTATACTTAGGATACTTGACTAAAAAAATATTATATCTTCCACCACTATAGTTTGTCGTCTGCAAAGATTGATATATAAATTCTAAATTTTGCATCTTATTTTTTTCAAATTGGTAAACTTTCCTTTTATTTTTTGTATTTTTTGATACTTCATTCTCATATATATCTAATATTCTACGATATGTCTTGTTGTTTTGCACTTTTCCATTGATATACCATTTTTGAAATTTTTATTAGTTCATTACTCTTCTTCTGACACATTTTTTCACTTATATATTTCTTCTTATAACTTTTTTCTAAATAAAAATCTAACATACTTATTTTACTTAATATCTTATTTTGATAATATTTTCTATTTTCTGGATTATCCTCAATATTTGCCTGATATATAAATTCTAGTATATCTAAAGAATCTGAATGCAATCTATTTTTTACAACCATCTCTTTATTAGGATAATTAATTACTATTTCATCTAAGGAAAGAATAAATTGTTTCATATATTTAACAATTAAAAATTTATCACTGGAAAACATAATCTTCAATCAAAGTCAATAGTTCATCTATCTCAGACTCTTTTAAATCAGAAATCCGCTCATAAATAAAATTAGACCTTTGTTCTCTTTCATATAATTTCTTTCCTTTATCTACAATAAAACAATATTTATTTTTCTTTTTAAAGTCTCTTTTCACTTCTTCTTTTCCTTCTACTATATAATTAATATCATTTTCTTCTAAACAATTAATTACTTTATTATAAGCTGTCAAAGGGAATCCTGATTTATTATTTTTTATATTATAATGAAATAAATAAAATAGAATATAGGCATCATCGTTGTAAACATTATAAAACCCCCCTAGTTTTTTTAGTGTTATACAATCTTTCACTTTTTTCTACCTCCTAGATATACAACACACTACTAAAGTTCTATTCTTCCTACCATCTTATTTTGATTATAAGCTATTTATTAAAAAAGACATTGTTTTGTTACTACTTAGTTTCTATAAGATTCTTGCGTAAAAATATTCGATAATTAGCTAGTCGCCTAGAAGCGATGAGCTTCTTGGGCGACTTCTAAAACTTCGATTTAATCTCAAAATAATTAATTTCATATCTTTCTTTTTGAAAAAGAAGTACAAAATATATTGTACTTCTCTATCATTTTTTTACTTTTTATCCTATTTGCTAGTCGTCTAGAAGCGATGAGCTTCTTGGACGACATTATTGTTTCTACGTTCCAAGTGTATATGGAGAACTTATTGTTCCACTTCCTCCTGTTATTTTTACATTGGATTTCAGATATAGGACTGGGCGCACCCCAAGACTGCTATAGTCCCAGTTCGCGCTAAGCCAGCTGACAATACCGCCCGTATCCACATACCACACGCTACCCGAGTTGCCGCTACGAGGAGTGATCGTCCATTGGTAGTATGAGCTGGTAAATAGCCAGTTATTATCTTTACAAGCCGCTGAACTGTTCATATTTAAACTATCGGTACAACTACTGCTTGTACTTGCATATCCATAATCTGCTGCTGTCATCAATCCAACTTTTCCTGTCCATTTCGTATTATTCTCTGCTGCCTGGAATTGACTTCTTGTATATCCTGAACTGATTCCTCCTATTCCCCAACTGTGACTTTGATCTACCATTCCTTGTGCTGTTGAATTTAATGAATTCCAATATGTGCTATTTAATGTTGTATTTAATGTCGCTGGTCTTGCCCAGTTATTACTATTACTTGTATCCCATGCTGTTCCTGTTAAATATTGGCTTCCTGCTGCTGAATAGCTTCCCCAATATATGATTTTCATTTGACCATTAAATACTCCTATTATTCTATACGCTCCTCCATTAAATGTTACAAAGTTATTTGGACTTGCGCCAGTATATCTATTTCCTCCACCTACGGAAGGCAAATTATCTTTATTTACCAAGTCACTTCCACTTGTTCCTGCAGATTTAATTGTTACTTTTGGTTTTACACTTGCTGTCTTTCCATTTGCTCCTGTTGCTGTACATGTTAATGTATAACTTCCCACTGCTAATTGATTTAAGTTTGTTATTGTTGTTGTTCCATTCTTACAAGTTGTGCTTCCTCCCATTCCTCCGAATGTTGCTGTATATAGTGTACTTACTGCTACACTTGTTTTCTCATTTGTTGAATATGCTGTACTTGTATAACTACTTGTAATACTTGGTGTTGTTGTATCTATCTTACTTACTGTTACACTCTTCGCTGCTGATATATTTCCTGCTGCATCTTTTGCCCATAAATAATATGTTCCGTTTGCTGTTACATTTTGACTAAATGAATAATTTGCTGTATTTGTTACATTTGTCCAACTTGTTGGGGTCGCACTACTTGTTGTCCATGCATATGCCACTATTCCACTATGTGAATCTGATAATGTTGCTGTTAATGTCGCATTTTTTACCCATCCCGTTGGATTCCCTGCTATATCTCCTACTGTTGGTACTGTTGCATCAATATAGTATGTTCCACTTCCTTCAGTCTTACTATTTCCATATCCTCCAGTAGCGCTTGCACTTATTGTATATGTTCCTGTTGCATTTAGTGTTACACTTGCTGTCCCTTGATATCCATCTCTTGTTCCATTCTGTGTTGTTCCATTATTAATACTATATGTAAATGCTGATAAGTTTTCTCCCACTTTTACTGTTGCACTTATCGTCACATTTACTGATTTTACCCATCCACTTGTTTGAATTGGTGAGAAACTTATTATTGGAGCCGTTGCTGCTGTTATTGTAAATGTTCTTGTTCTTGTTCCCACATTTCCAGCTTCATCTATTGCTTTATATGTTATTGTTTGCGTTCCTACTGTTGCGCTTAATCCTCCTGTATATGTTATTGTTGGCGTTAATCCACTATTATCTGTTGCTGTTACTCCTGTCATTAGATTAAATCCTGCTACTTCATCTACCGCTAATGTCACATTCTCAAATACTAATTCTGGCTCTGTTGTATCTATCATATACGTTTTACTTGTTTTAACTTCCGTATTTCCGCTATCATCTGTCGCTGTTACTTCTATTTGGTAACTTCCTGTACTATTTAATGTTACACTTCCTCCATTATTTATTGGATTACTTGCTCCTCTTACTCCATCTTTTATTATCACATATGTTATACTATCTACTCTGTTATTATCTGTTGCTGTTATTTTTACATTTTGTGATTTTACAAATCTTGTTGTTTCTTCTGGCGCTATTGTAATTTGTGGTTTTGTCGAATCGCTTACTACAAATGTTCTTGTTGCTGTACTTGTGTTTCCTAATCTATCACTTACTGTATAATTTACTCTATATGTTCCTGGTATTGATAATAAAGTATCTCCACTTGTAATAATTTTACTATTATCTATTGTTCCATCTATATTATCTACTACACTTACTCCCTCAAATATGTTATAGTTTCCTGCTGCCGCTGAATCTAAAGTTACTGTTTCTGGATTTATTGTTATCTCTGGTCCTGTTGCATCTATTCTATATGGACCTCCAGTTATACTATCACTGTGTCCATTATCATCTGTCGCCCTTACTACAATACTTACGATTCCTGTCGAATTTAATGTAATTGTCTTTTCTGCACCATTTACTTGAACTGGATTTTCTCCTTCAATTTGATATGTAAATCCTGTTATTCTATTTGGAGAAACTGCTGTTACTTTTATTACTACCGTTTTACTTCTTACATAATTACTATCTGCTTTGGTAATAGTAATTTGTGGCTTCATCTCTACTACTTTTACAATTCTTTTTACACTGGCACGTTTACCATTGCTTTCATTTGTATATGTAATTTCATATGTTCCTATTGCACTTGTATCTATGCTTTCTACTATTTCAGAACCATGTTTAATTACTGTTGTATAGGCAATAGCATCCCCTGATTCTGTTTTAGAATTTACTCCAGGATCTGTAAAAGTTGAACCCAACCCTACTAATAATTCTTTACTACCATTTAATGTAATTACTGGATCCAAAGGATCAATTATTGGATTTCCATTTCCATCACTTGGTTTAAATACAAGATCACTATCATCTTTTGAATTATTAACACAATATGTTGGTCCACAGGCTTTTTCTACAATAATGTCCCCATCCCCATCTACAATGAAAACTCCAACTCCATCATATTTACCATTTACTTTTACAATATCATTTCTTTCTTTTCCACCTGCTGTCAACAATGTTAATGTCCCATCTTTATAAAGATATTCTCTTGGAATTGTAAAATTATCATCTGCTGTATCAATTCTAATTGATTCCATAATGCCATGGACACTCTCTTCGAATGTTTTCTTCTCTTGTTTTTTTATTACGTCAATTACAATTGGTGTAACAATCAAAGCGATTACTCCAATGATTATGATTACTGCTAGTAGTTCAATCAAAGTGAACCCTTTTTTTCTACTACACATCATACTAAAACTCCTTATCCTTTCTATTATTGTCACCACTCAGTTACACAAAAGAGCAAAAAAACGGTTTTTGGAAACCATATGGTTACAATTTAGTATATTATATTACCAAACGGATACAATGTCAATAGGTGGTACTTATGCATTTTAAGAGAATTGAGAACTTACGTGAAGACCATGATTTCACGCAACAATACGTCGCTACCTATTTAAATATCCACAGAGTTGTTTATAGTAGATATGAAAATGGGGTTCGTGAAATTCCAGTTTCTTGTCTTATCAATTTATCGAAGCTTTACAACGTTTCTGTAGATTATTTAGTTGAGGGTGGAACAGATAATGATAAACTTTTTATAAAACATAAAAGTGGTAAATAATTTTCTTTTAGTCTTTTAAGGGCTAAAAGACTTTTTTTCGTATTAATATCTTTCCCCCCACTTCTAAAAAATATCTGCTTTTTTGGCAAAAAAAAGAACATTATTGATTTTTTATCATAAAATGTTCTTTTTTTACAGCTATTTTACATTCTCCAAATATTTTTTTACTTGATATGCTGCTAAAGAAGCCTCACCAACCGCTGTAGTTAACTGATATAACTCTTTTTTTATAACATCGCCACATGCATAAACGCCCGAAATATTCGTTTGCATTTTTGAATCCACTACAATATATTGATCTTCTAAGTTTAATTTTAAATTTTCTAAATAACCTGTATCTGGTTCATAACCTATATATATAAACAATCCCTGGATATTTAATTCTTGTTTTTCTTTTTGCTTTAATATTTTGATACCAACTAACTTATTTCCAACTTCAAGTAATTCTTTTACTTCCGTATTATAATGAATTTCTATATTATTTTTTTCTTGAACTCGATTTTGTATTATTGTATCTGCTCTTAAGTTCCCACCGCGATACAAAATATCTACTTTTTTACAAATATCAGAAAGAAATAGAGCTTCTTCTAAGGCACTGTTCCCACCACCTACTACGGCAACACATTTATTTTTATAAAACATTCCATCACAAGTAGCACACCAACTAATTCCACTTCCTACTAATTCATTTTCTTTTAGAAGTCCTAATTTTCTTGGCTTCCTCCCTGTCGCAATAATAATGGATTTGGTCTCTATTTTCTCTGTTTCTGTATAAATTACCTTTATTTCTCCTGTATCTTCTATTCTAATTACATCTCCATATTTATAGGAAACTCCCAGATTTGTCATTTGGGAAAATATATTAAGAGCTAAGGTCGCTCCATCAATAGTAGAATAGCCAGGATAGTTTTCTACATTTGGAGTCTGAGTAATTTGACCTCCTGGGGCTCCCTTTTCTAATACTAAAACATTTAAATTATATCTTTTTAAATAAATAGCAGAAGTCATTCCTGCTACTCCTGCTCCTATTACAACGCAATCAAAATAAGACATGCTCCACATTCTCCTTATCATTATAGCGATTATCAAATTTAGAACCTCGGTTACATATAAAAATATAGAAGATTCCTATTACAATCATAGCAATAGATACAATCTGAGCCATTTTTAATCCACCTAACATTAAACTATCTGTCCTAAATCCCTCTATAAAAAATCTTCCCACTCCATACCATATCAAATAAAAGCTAGTCAAATTTCCAATTTTTAAATATGGCCAATTTCTAATTACAATGATTATAATAAACCCTACTAAGCACCAGATTGATTCATAAAGGAAAGTTGGCTGATAATATGCTCCGTTAATATGCATTCCCTCTCTAATGAACTCTGGTAACCATCTTAACGCTTCTAATGAAGTTATAGCTCCATGAGCTTCACCATTAAAAAAGTTCCCCCATCTCCCAATCGCCTGGCCTAATAACAAGCTGACAACTATAATATCTATAAGTCGTCTAGTATTAATTTTATATTTTTTAGCATAGAATATTACAAAAATCAGACCAGCTATTATTCCTCCATGGATTGCTAATCCACCTTCCCATACTTTAAAAATATCAATTAAATGATTTCCATAATGATCCCAATGGAATGCAACAAAATATAATCTTGCTCCAATTAGTGCAATTGGAATAATAAAGAAAAATAGATTTACCATAAAATCTTCTGGTATTTTCCATTTTTTTGATTCTTTTAATGCCAATGACCCTCCTATTAAAATCGCGAAAAACATAATTACTGAGTACCAATATATCTTAATAACTCCAAAATCTAATAAAACTGCATTCATATTATCCCTCTTTCTTCATCAATGGCTTTATAACACAATCTGTTACAACTTCATTCATTATAGAAATTAATATTGCAACTATAAACGACATCCACAAACCGTGAATTTCAAAATGTTCTCCTAAGATCCAATCTACCATATTTAAAATTAATACATTAATAAAAGGGTAAAATAAACCTAAAGTTAAACCCGTTATAGGAATCGTTAACCACACTAAAAATGGTTTTACTGTCCTATTAAGTCCATAAATAATAATAGCAGCTAATAACCCCCAAAAACCAAAATAAGAATTGTCTATAGAAATCGTTTTGCTAAAAAGGACCGAAACACTAATCAATATTAGGCCATATGCCACCATATGCAAAGCCCATTCTAATAAAAGAAGTGCCTTCGACTGTTTTCTTGACATCTTTTACCATCTCCATTTCTATTATAGCATAATATTATTAAAATTCTAAATAAAAATAACAAGTTTAAAACGAGAAAAATATCAAAATCATTTTTATGAAATGAAAAAGAAAGACTATTTTGCCTCTCCTCTTAATTCAAATAAAATGTCCCTTAATTCAGTAGCTCTTTCAAAATCCAAATTCTTAGCCGCCTCCTTCATTTCCATTTCCACATTCTGAATTAAAGAATGTAATTCTTTTTTACTTAGCTTTTCTGTTTTCTTCTCTTCAATATTTTGATTATTTGAAATTAATTCTCTAATCTCTTTTATGATTGTTTTTGGAACAATCTGATGTTCTTCATTATATTTTTCTTGAATAGTTCTTCTTCTTTCTGTCTCTTTGATTGCAAAATCCATTGCTTCACTTACATGATCTGCATACATAATTACTCTACCATTCGCATTTCTTGCTGCTCTTCCTATTGTTTGAATTAAACTTCTTTCACTTCTTAAGAAACCTTGCTTATCTGCATCCATAATTGCAATTAAGCTTACTTCTGGAATATCAATTCCCTCTCTAAGTAAATTAATTCCAACAACTACATCATATTTTCCTAATCTTAAATCTCTAATGATTCTAAGACGTTCTAATGTTTTTATTTCACTATGCAAATATGCAACTTTAATATCTAGCTTTTTCAAATAATCTGTCAATTCTTCGGCCATTCGAATAGTTAATGTCGTTATCAAAGTTCTCTCGTTCTTACTAATTTGCTTATGAATCTCTTCAACCAAATTATCAATTTGTCCCGTTGTTTTTCTTAATTCAATCGTCGGATCTAATAAACCAGTCGGACGAATTATCTGTTCTACCACTTGTCCGCCACTTTTTTCTAGCTCATAATCTCCTGGCGTTGCGGAAACATATACAACCTGCGATACTTTATTTTCGAACTCAGAAAAACGAAGTGGTCTATTATCCATTGCAGAAGGCAACCTAAAACCGTAATCAACTAAAACTTGTTTTCTCGCCTGGTCTCCATTAAACATTCCGCGTACTTGAGGCACGGTTACATGTGATTCATCAATTACGAGTAAATAGTCATCTCCAAAAAAATCAATTAATGTAGTTGGGGTCTCCCCTGGTCCTTTAAGCGCTAAGTGTCTAGAATAATTTTCTACCCCTCTACAAACTCCTGTCTCTGATAACATTTCTATATCATAATTTGTTCTTTCCATTAAACGTTGATGTTCTAATAATTTATTTTGCTTTTTAAATTCTTCTAATCGCTCTTCTAACTCTTTTTTTATATTTACAACTGCTAACTTTAATTTTTCTTCGCTTGTTACAAAATGACTAGCTGGAAAAATACTAACACTTTTCTTTTTTGATATAACTACTCCAGTAAGAGTGTCAAATTCACAGATTTGATCTACTTCATCTCCAAAAAAATCTATTCTGATTCCTTTTCCATGCTGACTAACTGGTATGATTTCCAAAATATCTCCACGTACTCTAAAACTTCCTCTCTTCAAGTCAAGATTACTTCTCTCATATAACATATCTACTAATTTTTCAACAATAAAATTTCTATCAACTTGCTGTCCAGAAAAAATAGTTAACATCTTATTTTTATATTCTTCTATTTCTCCAATTCCATAAATACAGGAAACAGAGGCTACTACAATTACATCATCAAAATTAAGTAATGAAGAGGTTGCAGCGTGTCTCAATTCATCAATTTCATCATTAATAGAGGCATCTTTTTCAATATATGTATCTGTTTTAGCAACATACGCTTCTGGTTGATAATAATCATAATAAGATACAAAATATTCCACATGATTGTTTGGAAACAATTCTTTTAGCTCTGAGTAAAGCTGTCCAGCTAAAGTTTTATTGTGAGCAAGTACTAGAGTTCTTTTACCAGTTTGCTCTATCACATTAGCAATTGTAAAAGTCTTTCCAGTACCTGTTGCCCCAAGTAAAACTTGATGTTTTTTTCCTTCTTTAACTCCTTCTACTAACCTTTTTATAGCCTCTGGTTGATCTCCACTTGGTTTATATGGACTATTTATCTTAAACATCTTATTTCCTCCTTTTTATAACAATTAAAATTCTTCTCTAATAAATTTGATGAAAAATTATTTTATATCCTGATACTTTCTATCCTCTTTTTTCTAATGTATAGCATTTTTTATAATATGAATAATGTATATCTTCTTGTTCTCCTGCTAAGTATCTATTAAATTCTCTTTTTATTTCTTCTTCTATTTCAGATTTAGGAGAAATTATTCTGAAAAATTCAGAACAACATAATTCTTGAATATTACGTGTTTCTTTTAAAATTCTAAAAAACTGAGCAATTAAAGTTTCATCTCCACCAGTCATAATATAAACATATTCTAATAAATTTAAAGGATAATCTCCATGAATTGCCAAATCTAAAATAGAATTATTCATCGTGTCTCTTGTCGCCTCAAATTCTCTTCTATCATAAATGATATACTGAGGTTCTGTTCTTTGTAAATATCCTCGAACTACATTCTCCGTAATAAATACAATATAATATCGATTTCTAATTAATTCTATTTCAATATCGTAAGAAAGTACTCCTATTTTTTTTCGATTACCAAGAGCTGGAATAGAAAAACAATAAAGTGATTTTGCATTGTTTAAATTTTTCTTTCCAGATATTCGTTGCATAGCTTTAAAATAACCTGGAAGCATATTATCTTTTCTAATACTGCCAATAACTTTTCGGTAGTTAGGATTACTTCTATATAAATCCGTTTTACAAAATTCATCTATTTCTGTTGCTCCTACTCCAGATGAACTAAACTTTGGAAGCGAAAATACATTCGGAAATATCTGCTTTGCATCATAATAAGAACTATTATAGCGAATCCGATAATAATTTGACTTTCCATCCAATGTAACTTCTAAGTCATATTGACTAGAATCGATTAGCTTTAAATCAATTGTATTTTCTAATGGATGAAATAAATTTCCTTTTCTTAAAATAAGCTTTTCCATAAATACACCTTCAATAAAATTCTATCATTATAAATAGAGAAACACAAGAAATCTTATTTTATCTTTTTTAAAGCAACAATATATCAAAAAAAGCAAGCAAAAACTTGCTAAATATATTTATTAATTGCATCAATCAAATTTTCAATATTTTTTCTATTCTTTGATTGAGCAGCTATTTCTGTACCTAGTTTACTCCTACTATTAAATCTTAAAATAGTTTTATTTTCATCCATTTTACTGAAACAAACCGTTATTTTTTCCCCATAAGAAAACATAGACATGCGAACATTAACATATATAATATGCTCCTCTATATCTATATTCTTAACAGTAAACGATTTAATATCCTTAATTGCTTTTAACACAATTTCTGTAGCCTCTTCTATATTATAATTCACAACATACTCTCTTGACTGATTACTCCAAGAATTATTTTGAAATTCATTTTGATGTGTTTTAGATCCACATTCTATGCAAATATCTGCATTATCTTTTAACTCTGCACCACAATTTGTACAAAATTTCCCCATTCTCATCACCTTTTTTATTATAACATAATTAAAATGTTGATTCCATAACTAAATCATTATTTAATTTCGGCTATTTTTAACAAACTTTCTTTTTTTATCTTTCCTTCTCTAAGTATCTCTATTTTCTCATTCACAACTTGTACTATAGTAGATGGTACTGGACTAACAATATCTCCTACATCCACAATATCATCAACTTCATTGCCTAATTCATCTATAATAATATCTATCCTTGAACCATCTGATTTTCCAGATAAATTCGCACTAGGAGCTACAATAGGTACATTACTTATCTGTAACAATTTTCTGATAAATTCGCCATCCGTCATACGGATTCCTATTGTATCTAAATCTGCACTTATTACTTTTGAAAGATTATTATCCTCACCTTTCTGAAATACGATAGTCAAAGGACCTGGCCAAAAAGCTTTCATCAATTGCTTTTCAATTTGATTTGGTGTCTTCACTAATTTTTGTAACTGCTCATAATTTGATATTAATACAATTAAAGCTTTTTCATTCGGCCGTTTTTTTATTTGATAAATTCTCTTACATCCTTGTTCATGACAAGCATTGGTACCTATCCCATATACAGTCTCAGTTGGAAATACAACAATTTTTCCAATTCTTATATCATCCGCTATCTCTATTATTTCTCTTTCTGTCAATTGTCCTTTATAATATTTCATATAAATACTCCTTTCTAATGAAAAAAAATCTTGGTTCCTCTAACTCCTATTCATGATTCTTGAAAAATTTCATATAATTCTGAAATATTTTTAACATTCTCATATCTTTTAGCTCTATTCTTGATTGTTATATTGCTTAATTTTTTTCATTTATTTTATATCATCTATGTCTCATATACGTTACCTTACTATCTTCAAGTTTCACTTTTATTATAATATTATTTCATTCATAATATCTTACTTTACATAATTACTAGCTATTTTCATTTTTTCATTTTTGCATTTTATTTTACTAAAATATTACTTTTTATTAACAAAAAAGTGATTAAATACAAAGCTAATGATTTTCCAAAAATAACGGCATCCAACATTAAATATTAAAAATAGAGTACTCTTTACATAAAATAACTTCAATACAAATTGCATTATTATAAATTTGCACTTTAACGTTTGTATATAATGTTCATAAATTTTATTATTATTTTTAGAAATGGATAAAGCACACTTTTCTCCCGTAGCGAGTCCATAACGAAGGCCCGATAATGTAAGCGGGTCACATGCACCAACAGCATCTCCAACATAGAAAATATTAGAATTCAAAATTGGTTTCCTAACTCCAATAGGAGTAAAAGCACCCTTTAAGTCTTTCATTCCAACTTCTATATTTAATTGCTTTATAAACTTTTCAAATAACGCTTTATAATTGTTTTTTCTGTTATACACATCAGTTAAACCAATATTTGTAATTCCATGATAACTACTAACCCAACCATAACCATGTTTCGTAATACCAAAATGAATTTGAATCTCATCTGACTTTGAGCTCGGAAAAGTAAGTTGAAGAGCTATATTTCTCTTATTATATTTTTGATATTTGCTTCCATACCCTAAAGTGCCATCGGCAAACACCAACTTTTCATAAGAGATTCTTTCATTATTCGAAAAATAAATCTCAGACCTTTCCATATCATGCTTTTTTATCTGAGTTCCTTCTTTTATACAAATGCCTTCTTGTTTAGCTAACTTATAAAACTCATAATCCAATTCCACTCTATCAATTTGTTTATTCGTATATAGAAACTTATTTTCAATAGTTTGCCTTTTTTCTAACTTATAAAAGATTCCAAAATCTTTAATTAAACAATAATGACACTCTTTTAAATTTAACCCTAACTTTTCGTATACTTTTTTGGTTTTTGCTGTTATATAACCAGCACAACACTTATACCTTGGAAATACATCTTTTTCTATTACTAATACATCATTAATTCCAAACTGTTTTAAATGAAGAGCTGTAGACAGACCCGCTGGACCTGCTCCTATAATAATTATTTGATATTTCTTTTTCATTTTTATCTCCTATAATTTATATTATAACATAAATAAAACAAGAGTAATAAATTACTCTTGTGGGTATTCTAAAATCATCTGTTTATTTTTTGAATTTATAGAATCTTCTTGTCCTGTTAATACCAATTTTGGAGTATAACCAGAAGTCATAGTAACTTGATCAATATCTAATGACTCTACTCTTCCTTCTAACTTAGCAGCTTGATTTAAACCTTGTAAATAAACTTCAATATCTTTATTCAATAAAGCAAAGGTATCTGCAGATATACTAGATGACTTTAATTTTTCCATATTTTCTACAGCACCTGCTACATTTCTAGATAATAATGATTGAAATAATCCTATTACATTTTCAGATAAATCCAAACTTTTATTTTCGGTATTTCTACCTTGCGTAAGCGCTAATTCAGATCCGATTAACGGAAGCAAATCATCTCTTGCCATTTCTAAAGCATTAATTGTAATAAAATGATTTACAATTGCCTGATTTACTTTCAATAATTCTTGTTTCATCAAATGATTTGAAGTACTAAAACGATTTGTCTTATCCCTCATAATCTGTAATCTAGAAGTTGCTAATAAAAAGGCTGCATATTCTTCTTCTTTATCTGGACTTAAATTATTTACTTCTTGTTCTACTTTCTCTGTTTCAGTTAATGCCACAAGAAGATGTGATCGATTTTTTCTTCGGTACATTTCAATATACTTACGGATTGCATCATAACCTAATAATTCTTTGGATAAAGTTTCTATATTCGAATCAATTGCATCTTTAAGTTCTTGAAGCGCATTTGGATTCAATACTAATTTTGGCTCATTATCCTCCATCGTTACTCCAAACAAACGATCAAATAAGGATCTTTTCTTTTTTGGGACTGGAACTTCTGCATATATTTTATCTACAATATGACTAATTGTTTCTACTGATTTATCATGAACATCACTCATCATTAATTTTGGTAATTCATCATGAATATACTTTGAATGAATCGATAATGAATTCCCAAAATGAAGAATGCTCTTTATATCTGTCAAATCTAATGAATCCACACTTTCCTCTGACAATACCTTAATTCTTTCATCAATTGATAATGATAATTCATGGTCTTTTTTTGATTCTACTTCTTCTTTTAAAATATCATAATTAGATCCAACAAAAGATACAATCTCTTCTAAAATTAAACTTTCTTTTCCAATCGTTTTATCAAAAACTCTAGAAATTAAATCTGATACTGTTCTATTGTAATTTGTACTTCCATATTGGATCCATGCTCCATACGTTTCCAGAATTAATTTATAATTAATTTCTTCTGCTTCTAATCCTTTTATAATATCTGTATCCAATCCAATTAAGGCACATATATTTTCAAAAGTTACCTTATTCTTTTCAAAAAAATGTTGAACATCATTTTCTATCGTAAACATTCCTAATAGAAGCGATAATTCTCTTACATCTGCTATATTTGGAATTAAACGTGCTACTGATTCATCTTGATAAGCAATTTTTACTAATCTCTGATGAATACGCATCACATTTATAATATATTGTTTTGGCATTTCTTTAAAACTATTCAAAATTGTTTTTGCTTCTTTTTCTTTTTTTAATTCTTCGTTTTCTTCTAAATATGTTTTTAATTTTTCCTCTAATTCTTCAAAATCTTCATAAGATAATCCAAAGCTTCCTAAAAACTTACTTATTAAAACACTGTTATAAACTTCTTTTGAAAAAATATTTCTTACGATATTAAAAACAGTTAAATCTTTTCTTTCTATTCCTTTGTTATGTCCACTAAAAATAAATACTCCATATTGCTCTGATAAAATATCTATATTAATCGTTCCTTTTGTTAAACTACTTGAAGATATATTTAAAAATTTACAAACACCATTTAACGTCAAATTTTTAGAACTTAAAAATTCAGCTATATCTGATTTTTGAGAAACAAATAATGAAAGTAAAAGAGAAAGAACCTGAATATCCATTTCACTATATTGTTTCAGATGATCAAGAAGGTATTGATGTATAATAGATGTATTTTCTAAATATTCCATAGTAACCACAGGCATATCTTTAAATAAACGTTGTGTTAATTGCATCTTTCTTTTTTGCTCTTTATTTTCTAAATGTACTCTTAATTGTTCTAAAAAGTCACTTTGTAAGTCTGTAGACTCTGTTAGTTCAAAGAAAATATTTTCCATAATCATACTACGATTAAAATCTCTATTACAAAGGTTATGCGCTATATCTGTAACACGTATTGTTTTCGCAGACTTATTTCGGTTTACTCCTTCATAGACAAACCTTTTATAACGATCAACTAAAACTCTCTGATTTAATTTTACAGCTTCTATCTCTTCTTTTGTAATATTTAAATTTAAAAGCCTTAAAACTTTTTCTAAAGATATTCCATGATCCGCAAAAAATTCGCTAATATCTAATTTATAATAATAAGAAGCTATAAATAAAGCCAATGTATCTGCATCATCTTCTCCAACTAATATTTCTTCATTATGTTTTTTTTCTTTCATTTTTTCTAATAATAGTAAATAAGTTTTTGTTGTAAACTCAATAAAATCTCTAGATTCCTTAGAAAGCTCTGCATAAAAGCTTTTTACATAAGATAAAGAATTTATACGTTCTTGTGAGACCCTTACTGCTTCTACTTTTTCTTCTACTGGCAAAAAAGAGCCTACATAGCAATTTAACTTTGCAAATATTTTTTCTATTGCATAACTATTTGTAAAACTACGATCTAACACATTCTCCAATATCTTAGACACTGTTATTTCTTTCTCTTCTATTTTTTCATTTGCACCACTATGATAATATTTTGAATATAGTAATCTAAGTGCATCTACATTTTTCTTGGTATCTTTTACTGTATTTACATAAAAACTTTGTCCGATTGCATTTGAAATTTTATCTAAATTGATCCCTTTTTCTTGTAACATACTTTGAATAATACTTTGCTCAGCTACTTCTTCTTCCAGTAAAGGCGTATCTTTATAATAATATAAAGCTAATAATAATGATACTGGAACAATATCCTCATCATTCAATTTTACTAATTCATTATTCTGTCTCAAATTAGAATATAATAATGTTCTTATTTTTGATGCTGTTTCTAAATATGAAATAACAGAAATAGAAAGATTACCATAGGTTTCTTGTTCGTTCTGATGTTCCA
Source organism: uncultured Bacilli bacterium (assembly GCA_949505625.1). Lineage (GTDB taxonomy): Bacteria > Bacillota_I > Bacilli_A > RF39 > UBA660 > MGBC102946. Next base: position 28,050 of record CATBQD010000004.1, on the reverse strand, counting down.
TTTTCATCTTTTCTACTTGTCTTATTTTTTCTAATTCATCCAGAAAAGAATTAGAACTAATATTCGGAAATAAATATTCAAAAACGGCTAACCCAGAATTAGAAACATATTCTTTAAAGGCTTTCTTTATAAGATCTAATGGTGTCAAACTAGCATATAATGTTTCATCTTCATAAATATTAAAGATTCTATTAAACTTTTCAAAGAGTACTCCAAGATCGGCATTTGGATCTACCCAATCACGATTGATTTTATACTTATCTAAATCGAATCCATATTTTTTTAAGAAAGCAGCATATTCCTTCTGCTCTGAAAGACAATATAATAATAGAAAATTAGTTTTACTATATCTATTTTCTGATTGATGATCTCCTTTAAATCGAAGTTTTACATCATCTCTTAAATACCCTTCTAAATAAGGTAACACTTTTGATACAAATGCGGCTGTTTCTTCTGGAACAAGATTCATAAACTGTTCATACGTTAACATATATATCCCCCTAACTATGGTTATTATATCGTAATTATATAAAAAAAGATAGAAAAAATAGCACTATTTGTAGCACTATTTTTTATTAATTTTAAAGATTGCTTGATACATATCTTCAAAATCATATTCTTCTGTTTCAATTTCAAATCCCAATGCTTCTATTTTTGATGCACATTCTCTAATCAAATCTATTGCTTGCTTCATATTATTTTGAGCTACTGGCATTTCAGGTATAGAAGGTGCTATTGGACTTGCTGAACCATACATTGTAGATTCTAACTCACTATAATTAGGAACAGAAATTGTTTGATTACTCATTGGTTCTGTAATTGGAGTCTGAATTAATGGTTCTGGATTTACTGGAATAATTGGAGTTGGTTTTTGCCCCATATTATTATCAAAATTCGTTACAAAATTGTTTGCTACTTCTGGTACTGGTTGTACTGTTGGAGTTGTTTCAACTACTGGAGTTGGCGTAACAGAGTTTACTATTGGTTCTGTTAAAATTGTATTCTGTTCCACTGTTGGGATTGGAGTAGTAACTGTTTCTTGTGTTGCAGGTACATCATTTTCCAAATCAGATAAGTTAAAAAACTTTCCTGGTTTTAACATTGCCTCTGCTGAACCATCATCAGTTTCTGTTGTATCCATTGGCACACCAAATGGATTAACTAATGGCGTTGCAGATACTGAGTTTAACATATCTGCTGGAGTTGTTGGCGCTACTGGTGCTGTTGGAGTTAATAGCGCATCCATATTGGCTAATGTTGGAGGCACATTAATATCCTGGGCTGTTTGTTCTATCTTTTCTACATTCATAAACCCTGGGTTCACTGCTGCCTGATTTTGAACTGGCGCTTGTGCTACCTCAGGTATTACATCCTCTATAATTGGAGTTGTAGGTATATTGTAATTCATTCCTTGATTTAATGGAGCTGCTGTATTCGCATTTCCAAAATCAATTATTTCTATATTTTTATTATCATTTTCATTCATCATTTTACTTATCTCCTCATCTGTTTTTCGTACAGTTAATCTTTCATCAATAATTCTAGCTAACATCTGTTTTTGTTTATTTTTATCAGTTAATTTTAATAATGACCTTGCATGTCGTTCTGATATTTTCGATTCTAATAATGCTTCCTGTACTTCATCATCAAGTTTTAATAACCGTAATTTATTTGCAATTGTTGATTGCGTTTTTCCTAATTTAAGTGCCAATTCTTCCTGTGTTAAATATCCCATATCAAGAATTTTATTATATGAAATCGCTTCTTCTATTGGCGTTAAATCTTGTCTCTGAACATTTTCTATTAGCGCTACTTCAGCACTATCTTTATCATTTAATTCAGTCACAATTGCTTGAATCGTTTCTTTTCCTGCTAAGACACTCGCCTTATAACGTCTTTCTCCTGCTATAATTTCATATCGGTCTCCTAAAGGTCTTACAACAATAGGTTGAATGACACCATGCTCTTTAATTGATTCAGCTAGTTCCATAATAGAATCTTCATTAAATTTTATTCTTGGCTGAAATCTATTTGGCAAGATATCATTTAAGTCTAGCTCAACAATTTTTCTATTGTCCATAGGCATCCTCCTTTTTATTCTGTTACTATCATACTATACTTTGGGAAATATTTCAATATCATTTCCCAAAAATAAAAAAATATCTTTTTATGATATTTTTTTGATATTTCATTTACAATGGATTCTTTTTCATCTCACTAAATTTTCTTGGATACTTTACATGTGAACTTTTTTCTTTTCGAAATTTTAATATTGTTCTAGTGCTATTTTCGACAGGAAGAACAAATTTTTCTTGACATTCAAGTTTGACACTGAGAAGACCGATAGAACGCTCGGAAGCCTTTATTTCCTGGGCAATATCGCCTTTCATAGGAATAAAATATTTACCAACTTTAACGATTGGAACGGAGTATTCTATGAGTGTTGAAAGTGATGAAACTGCTCTAGATGTAACAACATCAAATTTCTCTCTATGTTCCTTTGCATATTCTTCTGCCCTTGCATGAACAGTTTCAATATTTTTTAATTTTAATATTTCTATTACGTGATTCAAAAATAAAATTCTTTTATTTAATGCATCCACTAAAGTAACTTTTAAATTTGGAAATAATATTTTTAATACAACTCCTGGAAAACCAGCCCCTGTTCCAATATCACAAAGTGTATCTTCTTTATTTAAATCTATTACTTTTACTAAAGTTGCACTATCATAAAAATGTTTTAAATAGACTTGTTCTTTTTCTGTAATTCCTGTTAAGTTCATTTTCTGATTCCACTCTACTAATAATTTATAATAATCTTCAAACTGCTTTTTTTGAATATCAGAAAGCGAAATACCTAATAATTCAAGTTCTTTATAAAATCTATCCTCTGTCATGAAAATACTCCTTTTTTATATATACCATTAAAAGTGATATATCGGCTGGATTTACTCCACTAATTCTTAAAGCTTGACCAATTGAAGTCGGTCTTATCTCATTTAATTTTTGTTTTGCTTCACTTGCCAAATTATGAATTTTTGAATAATCAATATCTTCTGGTATCTTTTTATTATCCAAATCTACCATTTTATCTGCTTCATGAAGTGCTTTCTTTATATATCCTTCATATTTTATTTCAATTTCTACTTGTTCTAATACGGAATTTTCAAACGGTAATTCATAGAAATGATTAATGTGTTCCATTTTAATTTCTGGTCTTTTTAATAAATCATATAATGAAATACCATCTTTTAATGTCGCCGATTCTTGTTGCTCTAAATATTGATTTACTTCTTCTGTTGGAGTAATTTTATGTTCTTTTAAGTATGCAATAGCACTTTTAATATCTTGTTTTTTTTGCTTTAATTTATTATATTGAACATCACTAATTAATCCTACTTGATACCCATATTCTCTTAAACGCAAATCAGCATTATCATGTCTTAATAACAAACGATATTCAGCTCTCGAAGTTAATAGACGATATGGGTCTATAACTCCTTTTGTTACTAAATCATCAATTAATACACCAATATAAGCTTCATTTCGTTTTAAAATTAATGGTTCTTTTCCTTCTAATTTTAAACTTGCGTTAATCCCAGCAATCAAACCTTGACAAGCAGCTTCTTCATAGCCACTAGTACCGTTAATCTGACCTGCTGTAAACAAGTTTTCAATTAATTTTGTTTCTAACGATTGTTTTAATTGTGTTGGATATATCGCATCATATTCAATAGCATATGCATATTTTAGGATTTTCGCATTTTCCAATCCAGGAAGACTATGCACCATCTTTTCTTGAACATCATGTGGCATAGAGGTTGAAAATCCCTGAATATAAATATCATCATAATATAAACTTTCTGGTTCTAAAAATAATTGATGTCTTTCTTTATCACTAAATCTAACAATCTTATCTTCTATAGACGGACAATATCTCGGACCTACTCCTGTAATATCATTTAGTCCTCCATACATACTCGATTTTGTTAAATTATCTTTTATAATTTGATGTGTTTCTGGTGTTGTATAAATCAAATGACATGGAATTTGGTCTTCTAAATTATAAGAAGGTTCATGGTCAAAACTAAATGTATATTTTCTATCACTTCCATATTCTTCTTTTGTTTTTGAAAAATCGATTGTATTTTTATCAATTCTCTGCGGAGTTCCAGTTTTTAATCGTATGATTTTAAAACCAAGACTTTTTAAATTATCACTTAAATGTTGACTTGGTTTTTCCCCATGAGGCCCTTCTCTATGTCTTGTATCCCCTACCATAATATCTGCTTTTAAGTATGTTCCTGTTGTTAAAATAACCGCTTTAGACACTATTTCAGTCCCATCTTCTAATATAATTCCCTTTACTTTTCCATTTTCTACAATTAAATCTTCTACCATAGCTTCTCTAATTGTTAAATTCTTTTCTTCACTTAACGTTTTGTACATTTCTTTTGGATATGTCACTTTATCTGCTTGAGCCCTAAGAGCTTGAACGGCTGGACCTTTTTTATGATTTAACATTTTCATTTGCAGTTGACCTTTATCTGCATTTTTTCCCATTTCTCCGCCTAAAGCATCTATTTCTCTAACAACAATTCCTTTTGCACTTCCACCAATTGAAGGATTACATGGCATATCCGCAATATTTTTAATATTTCCTGTTACAAGTAAGGTTTTATGCCCTTTTCTAGCTGCTGCTAATGAGGCCTCGCAACCAGCATGTCCTCCTCCTACTACAATAATTTCATAATCCATGTTTTTTCCTCCTTCTCGCGTTTTATTATACTATCATTTTTTTTATCACACAACAAAATATATAAGATTTCTCTTATATATTATTTCCCTAAACAGAATTGACTAAATAATTGTTCAATTAGTTCATCTTGATATGTCTCTCCTGTGATTTCACCTAATAAATTCCAAACTTTTTTCAAATCAATTTCTACCATATCAATTGGCATATTTTGTTCAATTCCTCGTTTGACTTCTTTTAAACTTTCTAAAGCTTGTTCTACAAGAGCAATACTTCTAGCATTTGTTAAATATGTCATATCTTGGTTTTCAAATTTTTCTAAATGGAATAATTCTCTAATTCGGTTTTTTATTTTTTCTATTCCTTCATCATTTAGGGCACTTATTTCTATATAATCAGGTTCTAATGTTGTTACATCCAAATGTCTCTCTAAATCTTTTTTATTGACAATTACAATATGATTTTTATGTTTCACTTGTTTTAAAATATCAATATCTTGTTCTGTTAATGCCTCATTATTATTGAGTACAACAAGAACCAAGTCTGACTGTTCTAACAATTCTAGACTTTTTCTAACACCTATTTGTTCTACAACATTTTCTGTTTCTCTAATTCCTGCGGTATCTAAAATATTAAGCATAATGCCATCAATAATTATATTTCCCTCTACTACATCCCGTGTTGTTCCTTCTATATCCGTTACGATTGCTTTATTCTCATTTAATAATCGATTTAAAATGCTACTCTTTCCGACATTTGGTCTTCCAATAATAGAAGTATTAATTCCTTCTTTTATCATCTTTCCTTCTTTACTATTTGTTAAAATATCTTTTAATTCATGTTCTATGGAAGTCATACTTTTATTTAGTTCTTCAATTGTCATTTCTTCTATATCTTCATATTCTGGATAATCAATATTTACTTCTATATTCGCTAACAATTCAATAATCTTGCTTCGTAAAGAATGAATTAATAAAGATAATTTTCCATCTACTCCTGATATTGCCATTTTTCTTGTTGCTTCTGTTTTAGATGAAATTAAATCCATTACTGATTCAGCTTCTAATAAATCAATACGACCATTTAAAAAAGCCCTTTTGGTAAATTCTCCTGGAGTTGCCAATCGACATCCATTTTTTAATAATAATTCTAGAATACGATGAGTTGTTGCGATTCCACCATGGGCATTAATTTCAACGATATCCTCTACTGTAAACGTTTTTGGAGCTTTCATAATGGATACTAACACTTCATCAATTATTTCAGCGTTATCAATAATATGTCCATAGTGTATGGTATGAGTTGATACTAAATTTAAATCTTTTCCTTTAAATATTTTATTTACAATTGAAATTGCTTCTTTCCCACTTACTCTAATAATCGAAATAGCCCCTACACCTAGTGCTGTTGATATTGCTGCAATTGTATCTTCCATATTCTCACTTCTTTTCTTTCTTTCCTAATCCTAAATATTTTGGCCATGCTTTTGGTGTTTTCAAAACATCTGCTGATACATATTTATCGACAGAAGTTACAATCCAAGCTTCTTTATATTTCGGAGGACAAATATTTAATGGAAACATATGTCTTTTTATAATATTTTCTATTTTCTTATTCATTAATTCTGGAAAATATTTATATGAATTTTCCACTGCTTGCCCTGCATGAACAAATCCATGTTGCTTAAAAAATTTTGTTTTCTCTTTCTTTTCTATTTTATGATTTGCAGTTTGCCATGGTTTATCATAAAAGTCATGTAATAATCCTCCTATTGCAGCACTTTTATAATCTAAATGCCACTTCTTTGCCCATCGATATGACAAAATAGATACTGCCAAACAATGCTCATATACACTACAACTTTCATGATGTACATATGTTTTTCTTTTTAAAAACTCTGGATGTTCTAATATAGGTTTTATAATTTCATAATATTCATTTCCTGGAACCAAATATTTTTCTAAGCTTTTCTTTGACATATTTCTTCTCCTTCTTTTGTATTCTACTATAAGTGTTATAATTAGTCAACGAACAAAAAAGAAACCTTTGTGGCTTCTAGTTTTCCTTATATTTAATTGTTACATATCGATTTGGTGCTTCTCCTATGCTCTCTGTTTCTAAATTTTCATAAGTACTAATGACTGAGTGAACAATCCTTCTATCAAAAGCATTCATTGGGTCTAGTTTTGCATCAATATGAGTTTTTAAAACTTCACGTGCTATATTTTTAATTTCTCGTTCTAATCGTTTTTGCTTTTTTAATTTATAGTCTGAAGCATCTAAATTTACCTTAATTAACATATTTGTCTGATTACTCAATGATTGTCTTAACAATGTTTGTAATGCATCCAAATTTTTTCCTTCTCTTCCAATTAAAATAGGACTATTATCAGAAATGATACTAACATTTATAACATCTTCATCCATTCTAATTTCAGAACGAAGCTCTATTTCCATCAAATCTCCTATTTTACTTAAAAATTCTTTGATATATTGCTTCACATCATCTTTTTTGATTGCTTCTATTTTACATTTACCACTTTTAAATAATTTTCCAGCCTCTATTGTTTCTTTATAATATAAATTATCTAAAGATGTGATTTCTTCTAACTTTTGATAAGCATTTTCTTTTTCTTTATCTTCTATTACTATCTTTTCCATTATTTTTTCTCCTTTTTACAATTAAGTTTTGTACAATTGTAAATCCACTATTGGTAATCCAATATAAACCAATTGCACTTGATATTGTTAATGAACTTAATGTAATTACGCCAGTCATAATATTTGTCATCATTTTCATCTGCTTTGCTTGGTCACTACTCATACTTGCCCCGCTATTCAGTTTAAATGAGAAATATGTAACCAACCCAACTAATATAACAATAAGAATATAATAAATCTTACCAGATGTAATTCCTGTTAACGGAGTCATTCCTAAATGAAGTCCTAAGAAACTTCCTTCAAAAATAAGTGGTAATCTATTAAGTGCTTCATAGAAAGCTAAAAATAATGGTAATTGAATAAAGGCATATAAACAACCTGCCATAGGATTAATTTTATATTTTTTATAAATAACCAACATTTCTTGACTTTTCTGCATCATTGCTTCTTGATCTTGACGATTTTTATATTTTTTCTCTAATTTATCTAGTTCTGGTTTTGCCAATTTTAAATTTTCTGATTGAACTGCCGATTTTTGTGTTAATGGGAACATTATCAAACGAATCAATAATGTAATTAAAATAACTGCCAATCCATAATTTTTAACAACTTTTCCAATTTGAATAATAATCCATGCTAATGGTTTTACAAATATTGTTGTCCATATTCCCTCATATCCACCAGATGCTGGAACAAATTCAGAACATTTTGGTAGTTTGTTTAATTCAATTTTGTTATTTTCATAAACTTCAATTGTTTTCTTAGATTCTGGTCTACATAAGATATTCTTAGGAAGATTTTGTCCAGTTACAGGATTTTGTACGGCCTTCCCTTTTTCATCTTTTAAAAATGTTGTACATCCCGTTGCTGATAATGTTATAGCACATAACATCATAATTAATAATATTTTCTTTTTCTTCATTCATTTTCCTCCAATATGTGTACTCTTTTCATTACTTCAATTAAATCATCTTTCATTTCTAAAAATGATTTTTCTGTAATTCCTTTCCTCACTATTATAATACAATTAAAGTTATTTTTATAGGGAATTTGGTCAATTATGCTTTTTAGCTGTCTTTTTATATGATTTCTAGTAACTGCATTCCCTACTTTTTTACCAACAGATAATCCAAAATGAGATACTCCACTATCTTGTTCTTCCTTATATATTATATAATCTTTATATTTATATGGCTTCTGTGAAGCAATTATTCTACTAAAATCTTCATTCTTTTTTAAGACATTTATTTTTTTCATAAGCTTCCCTACTCCTACTTTAATATAATGAAACACCACTGAACTTATCAGTGGTGCTGGTTATTAATGAGCTAATACTTTACGTCCTTTTCTTCTACGGCTATTAATCATTTTTGTCTTCATACGTGCTAAAAAACCCATTTTTTTACTTCTTCTTCTACTATTTGGTTGATATGTTCTTTTCATTTTCACACCTCCTGAACTTTAAAAATTTTGGTTGCTTTTTCCATTATATAGATAAATGTCCTTTTTGTCAAACTATTGTTGTGGATAAGTTCCAATTCTTTTTTGAAAACCTTTTTCAATTTCTTCTATATAATGCTTTTCTTCCATATTAAAACTTGTTGTTGTTTTTGTGATTCTATTCAAATAAGAAAGTGCTGCTTCTTTCAATGATTCAAATCCTTTATTCAATTGTGATTCATAATTTTGATTTTCTTTTTGCTGCTTTAAAGCTTCACTCTTCAATATTTGAATATCTCTCATAATACCTATCAATACAATTCCATCCGCTGCAACAAATAAATTCAATAATACTGAAGAGTAATTTGGAAATATTAGAGACAAAATCATATATAATCCATATACACTAAAAACAATATTACGACTTTTCATCAAACGATTTTTACACTCCTTTTGAGTTGGTGTTAAGGATGAATCAGACTTATCTTTTGCTTGGTCCTTTTTCCTATTATATTCTACTTCATATCTATGTAATAAATATCCAATTCTTCGTAATAACTCCAGCGAGTTTGGATATGAATATGAAATCTCTTCTGTTTTTGTTTTTATGATTAACGTTGTTTGGTCTATATAGAAACATTCAAATTCTTTCAATTCTATATCATCTAATTCTCTTTTCACTCCAATCACCAGGGCATATCTTACTAGAAACCTTTATTGTTGTCAATCAAAAAGTGGATATTTTTAAATTATTTCCCAAATATTTTTTATAATCAACATACTTTTCAACATATATTTCTTTTTATATTCCTATTTTATCCTTTGTTTTCCACATTATTGTGCATAATTAATCCACCTGGGAAATAATATGTGTAAGAGTTTTCCACAGGCTGTGTGTAAAAGTTGGGAAATAATTGTTTTTTAAATGAAAAATAAGGGGATAATTTTGTGGAAAGCAAATTTGCATATTTTTTTGCTTTTTTTCCACACTTTTTTGGCTTTTTGCTTTTATTTCCCACAAAAATATTGTAAAATAGGGGTGTATTTATGGAAGTGGGGGTGCTATTCATGAATTTGGACACCATCTGGAACATGTTTCTAGAAAAAATAAAAGAGAATCTTTCTCCAATGTTATACGAAACATGGTTTTCAGAGACGAAATTGTTAGAATTAAAAGGGAATAGCGCAAAAGTATTGGTACCAATGCCAGTGCATAAAAAACATTTAAAAGAAAATTATAATGATATCATTGAAGAAATATTCACAGAAGTAGCAGGTTCTAATTTTAAATTCGAATTTTTCATTGAAGAAGATTTGGAAAATAATGTTAATATTGCTTCTGGTAATACAAATTCTAATGAAGACCCAACTTTTGAATCTAATTTAGACCCAAGATATACATTTGAAAATTTTATAGTAGGGGAGAGTAACAAATTCGCAAAAGCGACTTCCATTGCTGTAGCTGAACAGCCAGGATTCATGTATAACCCTCTTTTCATATATGGAAGTAGTGGACTTGGAAAAACACATCTCATGCATGCTATAGGAAATTATATCTATAAAACTACCCACAAAAAAGTTCTTTATGTAACAAGTGAAAAGTTTGTAGATGACTTTTTAAATATTTATAGAAAAAATAATGAAGAAACAAACTTTGAAACAGTGGAAAAGTTTAAAAAGAAATATCGCGAAATTGATGTTCTTATGATAGATGATATTCAATATTTAGAAATTGCAAGCAAAACACAACAAGAATTCTTTAATACATTTAATGAGCTACATTGCAATAACAAACAAATTATTATTTCATCTGACCGCTCTCCAGACGACTTAAAAAAATTAGAGGAACGTCTTCGTACAAGGTTTAACTGGGGACTTACTATTGATATCTTACCACCAGATTTTAAACTTCGTATGGATATTATTGATAAAAAAATAGAAGGTCACGATATGGCAAAACCTTTTCCACAAGAAGTAAAAGAATATATTGCAAGTAATTGTACTTCTGATATTCGAAAGCTTGAAGGAGCTATTACTAGAATATTCGCTTATGCAACAATTATGAATGGTTCTGATATTACTTTGGATTTAGCAGTGGATGCTCTAAAAGACTATTTTGTAAAAAGCATTATATCAAAAAGTAAAGTAGAGCAGGTTTTGCAACTTGTAGCGAGCAACTATAATATTACAGTAGAAGAAATGAAAAGCAAAAAGCGAGTCGCTAAAATTGCAGTTCCAAGACAAATTGCTATGTATATCTGCAGAACAGTATTAGAAGAATCATTACCTAAAATTGGAATCGAATTTGGTGGAAAAGACCATACAACTGTTATGCATTCTGTTGACAAAATAAAAAAAGAAATAAAAAATGATGTGAACCTCGAAAAAGAGATAAATAAGATTATAAATCAAATAAGATAAAGCTCTCTTGTGGAAACTGACAATTTACATTTTTCATTATCCACAGCCTTAAAATTTACATTTTATTTGATTTTGTAAAGTGTTTGACACTTTTCCACAGAATCCACACCAATAATAAGAATAATAAGTATAAAAATAAGAATAAAGAAAGAAGGATTTTTATGAAACTATTAATTAAACAAAATATATTATTAAAACACTTAAATTATGTAATAAAAGGAATTTCGAGTAAAAACTTAATTCCAATATTAAACTGTATTAAATTTGAATTAACTTCTGAAGGACTATATTTAATGAGTACAGATAATGAAATTGCAATTAAAACATTTATTGATAAAAAAGATATCGAAAATATAGAAATAACAGGAGATATTGTTGTATCAGGAAAATATATTTATGAAATTGTTAGAAAACTTCCAAATGACCTTATTAGTATAGAAGAAGTAATGGATTCTAAAATATACATTACAACAACAAATTCATCTTTTACATTAAATTGTAATAATGCATCTGAATTTCCAGATTTAGAATTAGAAGATAATAAAACACCAATTACGATAGCAAAAAAACTATTTAAAACAATTATTAATCAAACATCATTTGCTACATCAACTCAAGAATCAAGACCAGTCTTAACTGGAATCAATTTTAAAATAGAGGGTAATATATTAGAATGTACAGCAACAGATTCTTATCGATTAGCAAAAAAGAAAATAGAGTTATCCACAAGTTTAACAGAAAATATTAATATTATAGTACCAACTAAAAATTTAAACGAATTAACACGTCTATTTGATGAAGAAGACGATGATGTTGAATTACATATCTTTAATAATAAAATAATATTTAAATTTGATACAATTATTTTAATGTCAAGATTAATTAATGGACAATATCCAGATACTTCAAAATTAATTCCAACAGAGTTTTCAATGGATTTTAAAGTAAATCTTTCAAATCTTTATAATTCAATTGATAGAGCATCTTTATTGACAAATGAAGCGGATAAAAATACAATTAAACTTTCTACAAAAAGTGATATTGCAACAATATCTTCTAATATTCCAGAGATAGGAAATGTAGAAGATAGGGTAGAAATTATCAAAAATAAAGATGAAGAAATTAATATTGCATTTAGTTCAAAATATATGATGGAAGCATTAAAATCTTTTGATGCAGAAGACGTGCAATTATTATTTAATGGAGAAATTAAACCAATTATAATTAAGAATCCAGAAGTAGATGATTTAATTCAATTAATATTGCCAATTAGAACTTATTAAGAGGAAAAGAGCAAATTTTCCTTTTTTTTGTCATTTTTTGAACAAAATCGACCTTTTTCTACAATATTTGACAAAAAAGAGTGCTATAAGATAGGACAAAGAGGTTCTTTTGTAGAAGAATATCTTTAGGAGGGGATTTTATGAAAAAGAATTATGAAATTAATTCTGCTACTGTAGCAATTGTTCCAATAGACCAAACAACATCAAAAGTAATTGAACTTGAAGATAGTTTTTTAGTCAATCAATCAGCTACAGAAATCATTGATGAAAGTTGTAAGTTTTTTGGAAGTTCTTATATGGGAAGGCATGAGGGAACAAAGAATCTAATTGGAGTAAATTATAAATCGCCAATTATTGTTGAGGAAACAATGGAGTTAATCTTTTTTCCAACAACATCACCAAGAATAAAAGAGTGTATTTGGATTTCATTAAATCACATTGTAGACTATACAAAAAAAGAAAGTGCAACTTTTGTACAGTTTAAAAATGGAAATTATTTAGAGTTAGAAATTTCATATGGTTCATTAGAAAATCAGATTTTAAGGGCTACAAGATTAGAATCGATTCTCAGAAAAAGAAAACTTGCATAAAATAGGCCTTTTAAGGCTTATTTTTTATTATTTTAATCAAATCTATGGTATAATAGTAGATGTGTATAGGAGTACATATCTTTCTATAAATTGTGTAAATGAGCTTAAAAATAGGAAAAGAGGAGAATTCATGATTTTAAGAAGTATAAAACTGAAAAATTTTCGTAATTATGAAACTCTGGAATTGCCTTTTAAGGAAGGCATTAATATTGTTTATGGAGAAAATGCTCAAGGAAAGACTAATTTACTAGAAAGTATTTATGTATTAGCCCTTACAAAATCGCATCGGTCGTTTATAGACCATAATTTAATCAAAGAAGGTGAAGTAAATTCTAAAATAACTGGCGTTGTAGAAAAAGAAAAGATAGCATCTACTTATGAAGTATTATTAGAGTCAAAAAAAAAGAAATGCTTTATAGATAATGATGAAATCAAAAAATTATCTGATTATATATCCAATTTAAATATCATCATATTTTATCCAGAGGATTTAGAAATAGTAAAAGGATCTCCGCAGATAAGAAGAAGGTTTTTAAATACAGAGATTAGTCAATTAGATAGAAATTATTTTAAAGTATTAAATGATTATATGAGATTATTAAAAATGAGAAACGAATCTTTAAAAAATATGACTTCTTATTCTGGATTAGAACATCCTTATTTTAAAGCAGTAACTGATTACTTTATAGAAAAAGCAGCATTACTATATAAAATGAGGATAAAATTTATTCAGAAAATAAATGAGTATTGTGAAAGAATATTCTTGGATATTTCTGGAAAGACAGGATTTCATGTCGAATATGAAAGTAGTTTCAAATTAGATAAGTTATCATTAGAAGAAATCAAAGAGCAATTAAGAAATAAGATATCTGAAATCTCATCATCAGAATATAGGTCAAAAATAACGTTAATAGGGCCACATAAGGATGATATTGGTTTTTGGATTAATAATACTAACTTACGTAATTTTGGCTCTCAGGGCCAGCAAAGAATGGCAGTATTAGCAATTAAATTATCAGAAATTACTGTTTTTGAAAATTATTGTCATGATAAGCCAATATTATTATTAGATGATGTATTTAGTGAGTTAGATGATGGGAAAAAGAATAATCTCTTATCCTATATTAGTAGCGATATACAAACAATCATAACAACGACAGAAATAAACAATATTGAGAATTCAATTTTAGAAAAATCAAAATTAATTGAAATTGCGAATGGTGCGATAAATAAGATAACAGAGGTGAGTGAACATGGAAGAAAACAAGATTGAACATTATGATGCTTCCGATATACAAGTATTAGAAGGATTAGAAGCAGTAAGAAAACGTCCTGGAATGTATATTGGTTCAACAAGCGAAAAAGGACTTCATCATTTAGTATGGGAAATAGTCGATAATGCAATAGATGAAGCTTTAGCTGGATATTGTGATGATATTGAAATTATTATTAATGATGACAACTCTATTACAGTAAAAGATGACGGAAGAGGAATACCAACAGGACTTCATCCAAAAACAGGAATTTCAACAGTTGAAACAGTTTACACTGTATTACATGCAGGTGGAAAATTCGGTGGAGGAGGGTATAAAGTATCTGGAGGCTTACATGGAGTAGGTGCCAGTGTTGTAAATGCCCTTAGTACATGGGTAGAAGTAAAGGTTTATCAAAATAGCAAAATATACCAAGTACGTTTTGAAAATGGAGGACACATTGTACAGCCATTAACAGTAATTGGGGAATGTTCTCCAGATAGAACAGGAACAACAGTAACATTTAAAGCAGACCCAGAAATCTTTACAGAAACAACAGTTTATGATTATGAGACGTTAAAAACAAGAGTTCGAGAGTTAGCTTTTTTAAATCGTGGGCTTAGGATTATTCTTTGTGATGATAGAGAAGCAGATAAAAAGAAAGAAGAATTTGTATATGAAGGTGGTATTAGTGAATATGTTGCATATTTAAATAAAAATAAAACAGCGATTCATGAACAAATTATTCATTTATCAGGAGAAGAAAAAGGTATTACTGTAGAAGTAGCGCTTCAATATAATTCTGGTTATTCATCAAACATATATTCGTTTACCAATAACATCAATACCTATGAAGGTGGAACTCATGAAGAAGGAGTACGTAGAGCCTTAACAAGAATTATTAATAGTTATGCAAGAAATCATAAATTTTTAAAAGATAATGAAGATTCTTTAACTGCAGATGATGTAAAAGAAGGATTAACAATGATTATTTCTTGTAAACATCCAGACCCTCAATTTGAAGGACAGACAAAAACAAAATTAGGAAATAGTGAAGTTAGAAAAATCGCAGATTCTGTATTTAGTGAAGGATTCGAAAGATTCTTATTAGAAAATCCAGAAGAAGCAAAAATAGTTGTGGAAAAGTCAATGACAGCAGCCCGTGCTAGAGTAGCTGCCAAAAAGGCAAGAGAAATGACAAGACGAAAGAATGTTCTTGAAGTATCAAGTTTACCAGGAAAATTGGCTGACTGTTCAAGCAAAGATGCAAGTGAATGCGAAATATATATTGTCGAGGGAGATTCAGCAGGAGGAAGTGCAAAACAAGGTAGAGATAGTAAAACTCAGGCAATTTTACCGTTAAGAGGAAAAATTTTAAATGTGGAAAAAGCAAGATTAGATAGAATCTTCTCAAATAATGAAATACGTTCTATGATTACTGCATTTGGAACAGGAATAGGGGACGAGTTTGATATTTCAAAATTAAGATATCATAAAATTATAATTATGTCGGATGCCGATGTAGATGGAGCCCATATCAGAATATTATTATTAACTTTCTTCTATCGTTATTTTAAGCCATTAGTAGAAGGTGGGTATATTTACGCAGCTCAACCTCCATTATATAAAATTGATTATGGTAAAACTCGTAAATATTTATATTCAGATGATGAACTATCAGATTATTTAAAAACAATACCAGAAGGAACTAAGACCTCATTACAACGTTACAAAGGTTTGGGAGAAATGGATTATGACCAATTGTGGGAGACAACAATGAATCCAGAAAATAGAACTTTATTAAGAATTACAATAGATGATGCAATGCAAGCAGACCAAGTACTATCAGAACTAATGGGTGAAGAAGTAGAGCCAAGAAAGCGATATATAGAAGAACACGCCAAAGACGTGGAAAATCTAGATATTTAGGGGGTGAATAAAAATGGCAGAAATATTAAAAGATTTACATTTTGAAAAAGAAATTAGAAAATCATTCCTAGATTATGCGATGAGCGTTATTGTAGCTCGTGCTTTGCCAGATGTAAGAGATGGTCTTAAGCCAGTACAGCGAAGAATTATTTATGGAATGAATGATTTAGGGGCAACTGCAAGTGTAGCACATAAGAAATCAGCGCGTATTACTGGAGATGTTATGGGACGTTTTCATCCACATGGTGACTCTAGTATTTATGAGGCTCTAGTACGTATGGCTCAGGATTTCTCTTATCGCTATATGTTAGTAGATGGTCATGGAAATTTTGGTTCAATAGATGGAGATGGAGCAGCAGCTCAACGTTATACAGAAGCTAGAATGTCAAAATTAAGTATGGAATTAGTTCGAGACATTAATAAAAATACGGTTGACTTTGAGCCTACTTATACAGCAGAAGAAAATGAACCTAGTGTATTACCAGCTCGTTTTCCGAATCTTCTAGTAAATGGAGCAACAGGAATAGCTGTAGGAATGGCTACCAATATACCGCCACATAACTTAACCGAAGTTATCAATGGAATTATTGCGTTAATTGATAATCCAGAATTATCAGTAGTAGAATTAATGGAATATATTAAAGGGCCAGACTTTCCAACAGGTGCTACAATATTAGGAAATGCAGGAATTAGAAAAGCGTATGAAACTGGTAAAGGAATCATTACAGTACGCTCTAAGGCAGAGATTCATGAAACCAAAAGTGGGAAAGCTCAAATTATTGTAAATGAAATACCATATATGATAAATAAAGCTGTATTAATTAGTAAAATAGCAGACTTAGTTAGAGAAAAAGTAATAGATGGAATTACAGACTTAAGAGATGAATCTAATAGAGATGGAATTAGAATTGTAATAGAAATAAGAAGAGATGCAAATCCTAATGTAGTATTAAATAATTTATATAAACATACATCACTTCAAACAACGTATGGAATTAACAATTTAGCGATTGTTAATAAAGAACCAAGAATATTAAGCTTAAAAGAAATATTAGAAACATATATTGAGCATCAAAGAATTGTTATTATTAGAAGAACTCAATTTGATTTGGACAAAGCATTAGCAAGAGAACATATTTTAGAAGGTTTAAAAATAGCTTTGGACCACATAGACGAGATTGTTCAGTTATTAAAGAAATCTAAAAATGATGATGAAGCTTTAAAAGAATTAATGGAAAGATTTAATCTAAGTGAAATTCAAGGAAAAGCAATTCTAGAAATGAAATTAAGACGATTAACTGGATTAGAAAGAGATAAAATAGAATCTGAGTTAGCTGAATTAGAATTGACAATTGCAGACTTGAAAGACATTTTAGAAAAAGCTGAAAGAGTATTGGCAATTATAAAAGAAGAATTAACAGAAATCAAAAATAAATATGGAGATGAAAGACGTACCAATATTGATATGACAGCAATCGACTTCATAGAAGATGAGTCTTTGATTCCAGTAGAAGATGTTGTTATAACATTAACAAACAAAGGTTATATAAAAAGAATGACAAGTGAGACTTATAAGACTCAAAATCGTGGAGGTGTCGGAGTAAAAGGAATGGCTACAAATGAAGAAGATTTTGTAGAAAACTTAGTTTCTATGACAACTCATGATTACTTATTGTTCTTTACTAATAAGGGAAAAGTATATCGGATGAAAGGTTATGAAATTCCTTTATATAGTAGACAATCTAAAGGATTACCAATTGTAAATTTATTACCAATAGATAAAGATGATACTATTAATGTTATGTTGAAAGTTAGCAATGAAGAATCATCAAAATATTTGGTATTCTGTACAAGAAAAGGTCTTGTTAAAAGAACAGCTCTTTCTGAATTTGACAATATTAGAACAAATGGTAAACTAGCAATTTCTCTAAGAGAAGATGACGAACTTATTTCTGTAAAGAAGACAACAGGAGAAAATGAAATTTTAATTGCATCATCAAATGGTCGTATGATACGATTTGATGAAAATGAAATTAGAATTATGGGACGAAGTGCTTCAGGAGTAAAAGGAATTGAAATGGATGAAGGAATTGCAGTTGGATTAGAAATAGCAGAAGCCAATCAACAAGTATTGATAGTAACTGAAAAAGGCTATGGAAAGCAGACAGACTTAGAAGAATATAGAATTACTCATAGAGGAAGTAAAGGAGTAAAAGCCTTAAATATTACTGAAAAGAATGGTAATATAGTAGCATTCCATTCTGTTCATGGAGAAGAAGACTTGATGATAGTAACTGATAATGGAATTATTATAAGAATTTCGTTAGAGCAGGTATCAAAGACAGGAAGAGTAGCTCAGGGAGTTCGTTTAATCAATTTAAAGGAGGAACAGAAAGTGGCTACAGCGGCTGTTATCGACAAAGAAGAAAATAATGAAATTGAAGATACAGAAGCGGGAGAAGTAGTTGATGATAAAACAGAAGCATAAAATGCTTCTGTTTTTTGTATGTTCCACGTGAAACATATAAAATTAAAAAATTTAAGACAATGTTCCACGTGAAACATCGAAGGCAGAAAAAAGACAATGTTTCACGTGGAACATTAAATTTGTTTGCAAATAATCTTCAAATGATATATTCTATATATGACACAACATTTATGTTTGAACCAGGTCAGAATTGGAAGATAGCAGCCTTAAGAACCTCTAAGTGTGTGTGTCATTTTTTTGTATAAGGATGTGATAGCTTGCAAGATAAATATTATATGGGAGAAGCATTAAAAGAAGCAGAACTCGCATATAAAAATGGAGATGTTCCAGTAGGTGCAGTGCTAGTATATGATAATAAAATTATCGCAAAAAATCACAATAGAAAAGAAGTAAATAAAAATGCGATAGACCATGCAGAAATATTAGTAATAAAAGAAGCGTGTGAGTATTTTAAAAATTGGCACTTAGAGGAATGTACACTATATATTACGTTAGAACCGTGCCTAATGTGTGCAGGGGCAATCATACAATCTAGAATTAAAAGAATTGTATATGCTACATCAAGTCCTAAATTTGGATATATAGAAAGTTTAAATAAACTGAACAATGAAAAAAATAATCATGTGCCAATAATCGAGACTGGAGTTTGTGAGAAAGAAGCAGCTAGTTTGCTAAAAAAGTTTTTCAAAGAGAAAAGAGGTTAAATAGAAGTTTGACCTTTTATTATGGCTTAAATTTGTGTTATAATAAAACTGTTTGGAGGTGGAATATGTATCAAGCATTATATAGAAAATATAGGCCATCTAGATTTGATGATGTTGTTGGGCAAGATACAATTGTTCAAACTTTGAAAAATGCAATAACCAATAATAAATTAACACATGCTTATCTATTCTCTGGACCGAGAGGAACGGGAAAAACCAGTACTGCAAAAATATTGGCTAAAACAATTAATTGCCAAAATCTAAAGGGGTTAGAGCCTTGTAATGAATGTGATAGTTGTATTCAAATAAATAATAAACAAAGTACAGATATCATTGAAATAGATGCAGCTTCTAATAATGGGGTAGATGAAATTAGAGAATTAAAAAGTAAAGTTAATTTAGTACCTTCTAATAGCAAATACAAAGTTTATATTATCGATGAGGTACATATGTTAAGTACTGGAGCCTTTAATGCTTTATTAAAAACATTGGAAGAACCACCGTCACATATTTTGTTTATCTTAGCGACAACAGAAGCTCATAAGATTCCCGCGACGATACTATCAAGATGCCAACGATTTGATTTCAAAAAAATCAGCGTAAATAAAATAATAGAAAATTTGAAAAAAATAGTAGAACAAGAAAATATCAATATTGAGGACGCAGCCTTAAAAGAAATAGCAATCTTATCCCAAGGTGGAATGAGAGATTCTATTAGTTTATTAGACCAAGTTATTTCTTATTGCCCAAATAATATAACATGTCAGGATGTACATGATATTAATGGAACTATTGGAAATCAAGAAATGAACGATATTATAAAATTAATATTAAATAATGATATTACGAATTTGTTGAAAAAGTTTGATGAATTGGACGATAAAGGTAAGAATTTAATAAAACTGGTAGAAGAATTGATTTATTATTTAAGAAATATATTAGTATTTCAAATAGCGCCTAATTATTTTGATGAATCAGAACAACAAAATTATTCAGAATTAGGTCAAAATATGAATCAAGATTTATTATTAAATTATATTCATCAATTTTCAGAGGCAATTTATGAAATGAAAAATTCTGATAATGAAAAAATAACTTTGGAATTACATTTGATAAAAATGTTAAATTTATCTCAGAGCGAAGAAAAAAAAGTAGAAAAAAGAGAAAAAATAGAGGAAAAAGAACCAAAAATAGTAGAAAACGAAGAAAAAGAGCCAAAAAAGGTGTTTAGTGTAGAAAAAACGCAAATTGAAAAAACCGTTGAAAATAAAAGAAAAACTGTTGAAATAGAAGAAAATGACGCAAAAGAAGATGAAATTAGATTAGAAAAAATAAAAAAAATAAGAATTAATAATACTCTATGTATTTTTAATAGGAAGCAACTTCTAGAATATAAAGAAAAAATAAATATGATTTCTACCTGTTTAGCAGATGAAAATTGTAGTCAATGGGCTTCATTGATTTTAGATGGCGAGTTGAAAGCGGCAGGAAAAGGATATATGATTTTTGTATATAAAGATGAGCCAATGGAATATTTATTCAACCATAATTGGCAAACAATAGAAACTATTATAAAAAAATCATATGCAGAAGAAATAAAAGTAGTTGCAACCAATATAAATAATTGGAATGAAATAAAACAAGAATTTAATTCAAAGCTAAAAACTTATGAATGGCAAGAAGAACCAGAATATAAAAATCAATCAACTTTGAAAGAAGCAAAAGAAGAAAAAAATAAAATAGAAAGTATGTTTGGAGATATTATAGAATATAGCGAATAGGAGAGGATAAAATGAATATACAAGCAATGATGAAACAAGCACAAAAATTACAAAAAGATATGATGGAAGAAAAAGAAAAAATAGATAAAATGGAATTTGAAGGAAGTTCCTCATTTGTAACAGTAAAAGTAAATGGAAAAAAAGAAGTATTGAATGTAAAAATTGAACAAGACTCTTTAGATAAAGATGATATTGAAATGTTAGAAGATATGATTTTAGTTGCAACAAATGAAGCACTAAAAAAAGTAGATGATACTACAGAACAAAAAATGGGAAAATATACACAAGGACTTCCAGGACTTTTCTAAAATGAATTATCCAGCAACAATTAAACATCTGATTGAATGTTTTAAGAAACTTCCAGGAATTGGTGAAAAAACAGCAGAACGTTTAGCGCTTTCTACGTTAAATTTGGATGAAGAAATAATTCATTTATTTTCTGAATCATTAGAGAATACCAAAACGAAAATTAGAAGATGTGAAGTTTGTAATAATTTATCAGAAGAAGAAGTATGTAGTATTTGTAAAGATAGTACAAGAGAACGCGATATCGTCTGTGTCGTAGAAGACCCTAAAAATGTAGCACTTTTTGAAAAGTTGGGTTCTTATCATGGACTATATCATGTACTAGATGGGTTGATATCGCCATTAGATGGAATTAACCCAGAAGATATAAAAATAGAATCATTAATTGATAGAATTGAAAAAGATAAAATCAAAGAAGTAATAATTGCGGTGAAACCGAGTATTGAAGGAGAGACGACCTCTCTTTATATACTAAAATTATTAGAGAAAAAAGATGTAGTTGTTTCTAAAATAGCGCATGGTGTTCCACTCGGAGCAGATATGGATTATATAGATACATTAACGTTAGAAATGGCTTTAGAGGATAGAAAAAAAATATCGAATAAAGAGGAAAATAAT
The DNA here is from genome assembly GCA_949505625.1 of uncultured Bacilli bacterium. Taxonomy (GTDB): domain Bacteria; phylum Bacillota_I; class Bacilli_A; order RF39; family UBA660; genus MGBC102946. The sequence goes on along the minus strand of CATBQD010000004.1, from coordinate 5,820 downwards.
TCTTAAAATATTATCATAAATTATAGTGGTGATAATATGATAAAAAAAATATTTTCTTTTTTTAAGAAAATTGTAGTGAGTGGTTTTTTACTATATGGATTTAACTTAATAGTAGCTCCACTCAATATTAGTATTCCATTAAATTTTATAACAGTTTTGACAATTTCTATATTGGGGCTTCCTGCCTTATTTGGATTTTTAGTTATTTTATTAGCAGTTTTTTAAAAGTAGGTGATATATATGTTAGATGATTACAAAGAAAAACAGCCAATTGTATATCAGATGATGAAAAATGCGGTGGTAAATAATAAATTATCTCATGCATATTTAATAGACACCAAAAATTGTGTTTTTGGTGAGCAAATGGTACTTTCCTTTGTAAAATATCTATTATGTCCTTCTCATAAAACTAATAATTTAGATTGTGGACAATGTACACAATGTCAAAAAATTGCTGATTTTAACTATATTGAGTTAAAAATTATTGAACCAGATGGTCTTTGGATTAAAAAGGAACAGATGGACGAGCTTCAAGAAGAATTCAGTAAAAAATCTTTAGAAGGATTATATAAAATATATATTATTCATCAAGTAGAACGTCTAAATAAAGCGGCCGCAAATTCATTACTTAAATTTTTAGAGGAACCAGAGGAAGGTATTATAGCAATTTTAACAACTGGAAATATATTTCAAGTTTTAGAAACAATACGAAGTCGTTGTCAGATTTTATCTTTAACAAAAGAGAAAAAAGAAAGTATAGAAGAAACAACAATATCAAGAGCACAGATATATATAAAAAATAATATTTTTGATTTAAAAATAGAGGAAGAAAAAGAAAAATATTATAATTTTATTCATCAGGTAATACACTTTGTAGAATATGTAGAAAAAAAAGGAATAGATACTCTGCTTTATACTAATAAACTTTGGCATACAACCATAAAAGAAAAGGAAGAATTTTTATTAGCTTTTGATATCATGACGTTTTTCTATAACGATATATTGAATGTGAAATGCGAAAGAAATTTACATATATTCTTTGATGAGCAAAACCTTATAAATGAACTAGCTTTCAAAAATGAAATGGAACAAATATCTAAAAAAATTAATATCATAATGGAATTAAAAAAGAAAATAAAAATAAACATGAATAACAATCTCTTAATTGATAAATTAATATTGGAATTAACAAAGGTGGTGAGGTAATGATTGAAGTAGTAGGAATTTCATTTGAGGAAAAAGGAAGAATGTATTATTTTTCTCCAAATAATTTGAAATTAAAAAATAATATTACAGTTATTGTAGAAACCGATAAAGGACAACAATTTGGTAAAGTAATAAAAGAAGCTTTTTCTATAGAAGAAAAAAAATTGATATCTCCGTTAAAAAACGTAATAAGAATTGCAACAAAACAAGATTATTATGCCAATAAGAAAAATGTAAAAGATGCAATAGAAGCTTTAAAAAAATGCAAAGAATTAGCGCAAAAAGAACATTTAAATATGCAGATAATAGATGCTAGTTATACATTTGATAGAACACAACTTGTATTTCGATTTTTAGCTGATTCTAGAATTGACTTTAGAAATTTAGCCAAAGAATTAGCGTCTATATATAAAACGAGAATTGAATTACGACAAGTAGGAGTTCGTGATAAAGCAAAAGAAATTGGTGGAATAGGACCATGTGGAAGACCATTATGTTGCTCTTGTTTTTTAAAAGACTTTGAATCTGTTTCTATTAATATGGCCAAAAACCAAAATATATCTCTCAATCAAACCAAAATAAACGGAGCCTGTGGAAGACTATTATGTTGTCTAAAATATGAAGATGAAACCTATTCAGAATGTAGAAAATGCTTACCTAAAATTGGGGAAACTGTAGAAACAAAAGAAGGTAGTGGAAAAGTAGTATCTGTTGATATTTTGAATAAAAAATATTCTGTGGAAATTCCAGGAATTGGAATCAGAGAAGAAGAAATTTGTGGAAACCATTAATTATTTATTAGGATATGAAAATTTAAAAATTATTCAAGATAGTGATAGTTTTCGATTTTCAATTGATTCAGTCCTATTACCTAACTTTGTTACAATCAATAAAAATATAAAAAAGATATTAGATATAGGTACTGGTAATGCTCCAATTCCTCTTATTTTATCAACAAAAACGGATGCTCAAATAACAGGTATCGAAATTCAAAAGAAAAGTGCTGAATTAGCGCAGAAATCTATAGTATTAAATCATTTAGAAAACCAGATTCAAATTATACATGATGATATAAGGAGTTATCCATTTGAAACAGACCAATATGATGTAATTACTTGTAATCCACCATTTTTCAAGGTATCAGAAAATTCTCATTTTAATGAAAAGGATGAGAAAACAATAGCACGCCATGAAGTAACACTAACTTTAGAAGATGTACTAAAATTAGCGCGAAAACTACTAAAGAATCAAGGCGTGATAGCCTTAGTTCATAGACCAGAGCGATTAGTTGATATTTTGGTAGAAATGAGAAAGAATAATATAGAACCGAAACGAATTCAATATGTATATCCAAATCAAAATGAAAATAGTCATATATTGTTAATAGAAGGAAAAAAGAATGGAAATCCAGGATTAAAAATACTTCCACCATTGTATGTGCATCAAAAAGATGGAAGTTATACAGAAGAGGTAATGAAATATTTTTCATAAGTGAGGTGAGAAAATGTCACAGAAGAGTTATGACAATAGTCCAACTTTATACTTGATTCCAACTCCGATTGGAAATATGGATGATATAACACTTAGAACGATTAAAATATTAGATTTTGTAGATGTTATATTTTCTGAAGATACAAGAGTAACAGGACAGCTATTAAAAAGTTTAAATATTAAAAAGCCTTTAATCGCGAATCATGAACATAATGAAAAACAAAATAGTGAAAAATTAATTCAGTTTTTAAAAGATGGAAAAAATGTGGGACTAGCGAGTGATAGAGGAACACCAATTATTAGTGACCCAGGATATGCATTATCAAAAGTAGCGATAGAAGCTGGATATAATGTTGTATCACTTCCAGGAGCAACAGCGCTTATTCCAGCACTTACCTCATCAGGATTAGAACCGAATCCTTTTCTATTTTATGGATTTCTAAATAGTAAAGAAAGTAAAAGAAAAAAGGAACTAGAAAATTTAAAAGAAATTCCTTATACAATTATTTTTTATGAAGCGCCTCATCGAATAAAAGATACATTAAAAAATATGATAGATATTTTTGGAGAAAGAGATATTAGTATTTCTAGAGAAATTACAAAAAAGTTTGAAGAAGTCTATCGGGGAAAAATTAGCAATGTATTAGTAGAGATAGCGGAAGCCAAAGGAGAGATGGTGTTGGTTGTATCAGGAAATCATGATGAAAAAAATTATGATTCCTTATCTGTGATAGACCATGTTAATATTTATTTAACTCAAGGTTATACAGTAAAAGAAGCAATTAAAAAAGTAGCGAAAGATAGAAATGTAAAAACAAGTGAAGTTTATAATATTTATCATCAAATAAAGCAGGTGGATTTATGAAAATGATAGTTGGATTAGGAAATCCTGGAAAAGAATATGAAAATACAAGACATAATATTGGCTTTATGGCAATTGATAAAATAGCTCTGAAAAATCATGTTTCTTTGGATTCAAAAAAGGGAAATGGGATTTATACAATTTTTGAAAAGAATCATGAAAAAATATTATTATTGAAACCTCAAACTTATATGAACCAATCAGGAGAAGCAGTAAAAGCTTTGATGCAATATTATAAAATAGAAATTTCTGATATTTTGGTAATTAGTGATGATTTAGATATGCCAACTGGAAAAATTAAGTTAAAATATAAAGGCAGTTCAGGTGGCCATAATGGGTTAAAAAATATAGAACTTCATTTAAAAACTCAAGAATATAAGAGGCTAAAAATAGGAATTTCAAATAATAAAAACTATGATACAAAAGATTATGTATTAGGCCGTTTTTCGTTAGAAGAAAGGGAAAAAATAGATAGTGTACTAAATACAGTAACTGACATTTTTGATGATTTTTGTATCAATTCCTTTGAAAATGTCATGAATAAATATAATAAAAAATAGTTGTGATACAAAAGTGTCACTTTTTTGGCGTATAGGAGGCATTTTATGAAACTTTTTCATTCCTTATTTCCAATTGTTCAAACATCTGGAGAAATAATAGGATTAACCCAAGAATTAAAAATGATATATTTGTTTCAATTATGGAAACAGCAAAAAAGAAATATATTACTTGTAACGAATAGTTTATATGAAGCAAATCGATGTTATCAAAGACTAAGTAAATATACAGAACAAGTATATTTTTTTCCAATGGATGATTTTCTTACTAGTGAAGCTTTGGCAATTAGTCCTGAATTAAAAGTAACAAGATTAGAAACTTTAAATCAATTAACTTCAAAAGGTTCTGGTATTGTTGTAACTAATTTAATGGGATTTCTACGCTTTCTGCCATCAAAAGAAATTTATCAAAATTCAAGAATCACATTGCGCATTCATGAACAAATTGACATGCATACTTTAATAGAACAATTATTAAAACTCGGTTATACAAAAGAAACTATCGTAAATAAAACAGGAGAAATTGCAATCAGAGGATTTGTGTTAGATATTTTCCCGCTTGGAGAAAATCACCCAATTCGTATCGAATTATGGGGAGATGAAATAGATTCAATCAGGGAATTTAATATCGATAGTCAGTTAACAATCAGAGAGATAGAAGAAATAGCGATTACTCCGAATACAGAATTTTTAGTAAATGAAGTTTTAGAAATAGAACCAAAACAGAGAGAATTAGGAAATTATATCAAACCATCAATGTTATTAGAGTTTTTAGATAATCCTATATTAGCTTTTGAAAATTATGAAGATATTAGTAGAGGATATCAAACGCTCTGTGAAGAAATCTTTGAATATCAATGTAACAACCATGAAAAATATCCTTATATGCATTCCTTAGAAAATATAAAAGCAAATGATATGTTATATTTAAATAATTTTGATAATCAAATAAATAAGGAAAATAAAATAGAAAAGTTTCAATCTCAAGAATTAGAAATGTTCCATGGAACTAGTGAAAAAATAAAGGCAGAAATTTTAAAATATAAAAAGAAAACTGTTATTATTTGTGTATCAAATCGCTATCAAGTAAATAAACTATTAGAGGAATGGAATGATATACCTTTAATTTTTACATCTATAGAAGAAATCACTGAAAATGCAATCAATATCGTCATTTATCCAATCACTCAAGGATTTATATTTCAGAATTATGTTATTATTAGTGAACGAGAATTATTTGCGAAACAAGATTATTCTAGTAAATATAAAAGTAACTTTAAAATTGGAACAAAAATAAAGAATTTATCTAGTTTAGAAGAAGGGGATTATGTTGTTCATGTAGCTCATGGAATTGGAAAATATTGTGGATTAAAAACACTTATGAAAAACGGATTTAAAAAAGATTATCTAAATATTGAATATAAAGATGGAGACCATTTATATGTACCCGTAGAAAAAATAGAATTTATCCATAAATATTCTTCCAAAGATACAGCCATTCCAAAATTAAATAAATTAGGTGGAACAGAATGGCAAAAGAAAAAGTTAAAAGCAAGAGAAAGAGCTGAAAGCATAGCAGGAGAATTATTAGAACTTTATGCCTCAAGAGAATCGATAGAGGGATATGCATTTGAAAAAGATTCAGAAGAACAATTAGCGTTTGAAAAAGAATTCCCATATCAAGAAACGTTAGACCAAATAAAA
>CATBQD010000003.1 GCA_949505625.1 uncultured Bacilli bacterium | reverse complement strand
ATAACTCATTTGGTAAGTGATTCACTCTATTTTGTAATCCTAATGTCTCTATCAACTCTTTTAAATAGTTCTCATCTACTTTTTTACTATCTAATAATATTGGTAAAGTCATATTTTCTGTTACATTTAAAATTGGAATCAAATTATAAAACTGATAAATTAAACCTACTTGTCTTCTTCTAAAGATTGCTAAATTGGTTTCATTTAACTTGTAGACATCCTCTTCATCTACATATACTTTTCCACTTGTTGGTCTATCCACACCACCTAAAATATGTAGTAATGTACTTTTCCCACTTCCACTTGAACCTACAATCGCTACAAATTCTCCTTTTTCCACAGTAAAACTAACATGGTCTAAAGCTTTTACTAATGTTTCTCCTTTTCCATATGTTTTACACAAATCTTCAACTCTTAATATTTCCATTTTTTCTCCTTACTTTAACATACTTTCATCTGCATCTTCCCTCATGCTCACAACTTCACCATTCTCTATTTCTAAAAGTAAAGGAAGTCGTGTTTCCTCTTTCATATCTTTGATTGTTGCTACAAATTTGTTATATTCTTCTTCTGTTAAAAATACACTCGGACTTAAAAACTTTACATTTAGATTTTCTTCATTTGCCTTTTTTAATATAGAATTTGTTACCGAATCTCCAATTCGTCCCACCACAATTGTTGTTGTCTCTTTTTCTTCTAACAATTTAAAATAATCACTACTACTAAGTCGTTCAATATTCGGATAAGGATTTATAAATACCTCATCTTCTTTAATAAAACCATTTTTCTTAAAAAAATGAAATACACTAATATCATCCATATAACCAACATAAGAGTCTATAATTTTATCTTTTTCTGTAATGAGTAATCTAGGAGTTGAAAAAGTAGAGCTTCTAATTTCTAATTTTTTTAACAATTTTTCTAATTGTTTTTTTGAAAGCTCATCAGTATTAATATAACGATATTCAAAATCATATCGTTTGCTAGTATCATCTAAAATAGGTTTTAATAGATTGCAAAAACCACAAGTAGGTCTACCTAAAAATAAAATTTCTTTTTCTTCAGTTAAAACACTATCATATAATTTTTGGAACTTCCAAGAATGATACAAATATTTTATTCCTAATCCTATAAATCCACTAATAACACAAATAATAACAGCAATGATTAAAGTCTTATAATTTTTTTTCATACATCATCCTACTTTCTAAATTCATTTTATAATGACCACTTTATATTGTCAAGAAATAGTAAAATATATTGAAGGAAAAATATAAGTTTGTTATAATGAAAAAGAATAGAGAGGAAAATATTTATGAACAATAAAGTCGTATTAATTGGATGTGGAAACGTTGGTATGAGTTATGCTTATGCGTTATTAAATCAAAAGACTTTTGTAAATGAACTTGTCTTAATTGATTTAGACACAAAAAGAATTGAAGGAGAAGTCATGGATTTAAACCATTGTCTTGCTTTCGCTCCTTCTAAAATTAGTATTAAAGTTGGAAGTTATGAAGACTGTAAAGATGCATCGATTGTCTGTATTTGTGCAGGGGCAAATCAAAATCCTGGAGAAACAAGAATGGATTTAATTCATAAAAATAGTAAGATTTTTAAATCAATTGTAACAGAAGTTATGAATAATGGATTTAATGGAATCTTTTTAGTTGCAACCAATCCGTTGGATGTCATGACTTACATTACTTGGAAGTATTCTAATCTTCCGACAAATAAAGTCATTGGTTCTGGAACGAGTTTAGACACAGCTAGACTTCGCTATATGGTTGGAGAAAAGCTAGGGGTTAGTCCAAAAAATATCCATGCTTACGTGATTGGAGAACATGGAGATAGTGAATTTGTTCCTTGGAGCAATGCTAATGTTGGACTACAAAATATTAAAAATTTCTTAACAGAACAAGAATGTGATGAGATTTATCACAATGTTAGGGATGCTGCTTATGAAATTATCAATCGAAAAGGTGCAACCTATTATGGTATTGGAATGTGTTTAGTCAGAATTACAAATGCTATTTTAGGAGATGAAAATAGTATCATTACAGTATCTGCTTACGATGATGCAAATGATATTTATATTGGAAGTCCTTGTATTTTAAATAAGGATGGAATTAAAGAGAGAGTTCTTGTTGACTTAAATGAAAAAGAATTAGAACAATTACAAAATTCTATTAACATTTTAAAAAAAGCAGTACACGAAAATACCAGTCTAGGAAACTAGGCTGGCATTTTTTTGTGTTTTAGTTAAAACAGTCCTTTCTTTTAACTGTAATAATATTCTAACTTTATCTAATATTGCTTCATATTGTGAATCTGTTTCTTGGATACCTTTTCTTTCTTCCTGAATAAGTCGTAAAGCCAATTCTTCAATATAAGAAAAAGCAGAATCCAATGATGGATTTTTTAGACAAACTCGTTCTAAAATCATTGGAAATTGATTTTGTTCTAACTGTTGTAATTCTTCTTTTAATGGAGCAATTTTTTCTATATCTTCTTTGATTTGTTGTTGGAGAGATTCTTGCCTAGATTTTATAATTTCTAGTTCATATTGTTTTGATTCCTTATAATATTCCAAAGTCCCCTGAGCCTCAAGTACATTCAATTCTTCTTTGTATTCTTCTTCTGTATAGGAACCATCTTTATACAAGGCCTCGATATCTTCTTTCGCCTGAGTTACATCTTTTTCATACTCTGCTTGTAATAGTTCTGGGGTTATTAATACTTGTCTCAATTCTTGCTCTTCCTTTTTTAATTGTTCGATTGTTTGTTGTTCTCTATCAATGTAAGTCTGTACTTCTTTTATTTCATTTGAAACCCATTCTATTTTTTTCGCATGGGAACGAGCAAAATGATGAACAGAAGAAGCTAAAGCTTCCCTATTTTTTTTAGAAGAACAACTCAAAATATAAATAATATGAGAAAACAATTCTTCTACTGCTATATTTGGATAAAGCTCTTTTAATTCATTGATAAAATTATTTTTAATATCATCATTTTTACTAAATTTTTCTAAGATTTCATCTCCAAAAATAATTTGTAACAACTGATATAACTTTCCATATAAAGGATAAGAACATTCTGATACTACTTGATAAGTTGCTACTCCATCTTCTAACATTTCTTCTTGTATAGTATTACTAGAAGAAGCATAAACGTAACTTTCTCTTGTTGTTGCCCTTCCTTCATAAAGCATTTTCCGAACTTCAAAAGAAAACGGAACTGCAGAATCCAACGGGAATGGACAGGCACCTTCAGATAAATGTGTCATTTCATGATGGATAGTACTTACTTCTTCAAATGGATTATTTTCATCTAACGTAAACATCATTTTTTCTTTATTCCAAGTATATCCTTTACAAGTACAATAATAACTTCCATTTTGAACAGGAATATACCTTCCATCCACCAATTCTAAGTTTCCTCTATTGAATTGCGATTTTTTGATATTCTCTCTAAAATATTCAGCCGACTCATTTTGAGCATTGATATCTGATAATTCTATAACCGCATAGCCATTCATATTTTCTAATACTTTCAAATATTCACTAATATATTCATCCCTTGTTTGTCTTATATATTTTGGTGGATTATAAAACGTATAAGCAAACAAAATAGAACGTAATAAACAATCTTTTGCTTTTGGTGTAAATGATTTTTTGGATAGTATTTCTGAAAGACGTTTTACTAAAACTTCTTTACTTTCTATCATGACAAAACTCCATTTAATATATCTTGTTTCATTTGTTCATATAATATATCTTCAGTAAACTCTAAAACAGAAATCAAATCTAGAAATTCTTGATTATGATTTTTCCCTCTTTCTGTTAATAAAATAGTATCTATTTTTGTAAAAATAGAATTGATAAGAGATAGTGTATTATAATCTGATACTTTAATAAAACTATAATACTTATTTTTTAACGCCTGTTTCATACTATCACCTTTATTATTATATCAAAACAAAAAAAGAAATACTAGTTTTTATCCTATTATTCCTTTTAATACACCAAATGATAAAAGCATCATAATAATTCCTGCCATAACAACACCTAATATAGCTGCTACCAAAGACTTTTTCTTATTCATTCCTACCATAGAAGCAATTAAAGAACCCGTCCAAGCGCCTGTTCCTGGTAAAGGGATTCCTACAAATAATAAAAGTCCCCAAAATTCTCTTTTTTCAATTTGTTCCCGCTTAGAATTTGCCTTCGATTCTATTTTATTCACTAATTTTGATAAATGTTTTGTTTTTTTAAGTTTATCAAAAATTGGAGTAATAAACCATAAAATAAATGGAATTGGAAGAATATTTCCAATAAAACAAATAATAAAACTTGTAATTGGATTCATATTTAAAAGAGATGCTGCAAGTAATCCTCCACGAAGCTCTAATATTGGCATTAAAGAAATTATAAAAATAATAAGTTCTTTTCCAAAGGGCATATCAACAAAACCCTGAAACAATTCTAAAAACGATTGGACTAAACTTTCTGCCATATTATTCCTCCTTTATGGTTCTATCAATGAAAGTGATACTTTCTTTTTTTCTAATAAAATTTCATCTACATAGCAGTCAACAATATCTCCTACACTCACTACATCCATAGGGTCTTTTACATAATGATTTGAAAGTTTCGAAATATGAGCAAGTCCATCATTTTTTAGACCAATATCAATAAATACTCCAAAAGGTGCGACATTTCTAACTGTTCCTTGTAATTTCATTCCAACCTTTAAATCTTCTAAGTGTAAAATATCACTTTTTAAAATTGGTTTCGGCATTTCATCTCTAGGGTCTCGGTTCGGTTTCTTTAAAGAATTTATAATATCTTCTAACGTATAGATATCTGTATTTAATTTTTTAGCAGTTTCCTCTTTATTTAAATTTTCTAATGATGAAACTAACTTTTCTGTTCCAATATCCTCTACTTTAGAATTAACAAGATTTAATAGTTCTAAAGTAACATGATAACTTTCTGGATGGATTCCTGTTACATCTAATGGATTTTCTCCATCTACTACCCTTAAAAATCCTATGGCTTGTTCATACGTTTTATCACTTAAAATTTTAGATTTTTTTAATTCTTCTCTTGAATTAATTCTACCTTTTTCTTCTCTATAAGCAATAATCTTTTCAATATTTTTCTTTGTAATTCCTGATACATATTTTAATAAAAAGGCACTTGCTGTATTGATATTAACTCCGACTAAGTTAACTGCTTTTTCTACAACAAAATCTAGTACTTCTTTTAAACGCTTATCTGGTACATCATGTTGATAAAGTCCTACTCCTATACTTTCTGGGTCAATTTTTACAAGCTCTGCAAGTGGGTCTTGAAGTCTTCTACCAATACTAATAGCGCTTCTTTCTTCTACGTGCAAATCCGGGAATTCTTCAATCGCAAGTTTTGATGCAGAATAAACACTAGCACCTGCTTCGCTCACGATAATATATTCTACTTTTCTAGTAGAAGATTTTATTACATCTGCAATAAAGGCTTCACTTTCTCTACTAGCAGTTCCATTTCCAATTGCAATAATATCAATTTTATATTTATCAATTAATTCTAATACAATCTTTTTACTTTCTTCATATAAATTTTTAGGTTCATGTGGATAAATGACTTTAATTGCTACTTTTTTACCAGTTGGTTCAATGACTGCCAATTTACAACCTGTACGATAAGCTGGGTCAAATCCCAATACCATTTTATCTTTCATTGGTGGTTGCAATAATAAGTTTTCCAAATTTTTTCCAAAGTTATCGATTGCAATCTCATTTGCTTTTTCCGTTAGTTCACTTCTAATTTCACGTTCAATAGAAGGAGAAATTAATCGTTTATAACTATCTTTGATAGCACTTTCTACAACAGGAACAACAAATGATTTTTCATTTTTAATGAGTTTCTTTTTTAAATAGTCAATAAATTTATCTTCATCGACTTCCAAACTTACTGTTATTACTTTTTCATTTTCTGCACGGTTGATTGCTAAAACACGATGTGCTTTCAATTGTTTTACTGCCTCTTTAAAATCATAATACATCGAATAAATAAGTTCTGAATCTTCTGCATTTTTTTTCTTAGCAGTTACTATCATACCATATAAATAACTATTAGTTCTAATATATTTACGATAAGATGCATTATCACTAATCCATTCAGCAATAATAAACCCTGCTCCTTCTAAAGCATTTCCCACATCTTTTACTGCATCATTTATATAAGGTTTTGCCAAAAGTTCTAAAGAACCCTCTACTGGAAAACTCATAATCTTTTTCGCAAGTGGCTCTAATCCATTTTTAATTGCTTCTGTTGCTTTTGTTTTCTTTTTTTCTTTATATGGTCTATATAAATCTTCTACTTCAACTAATTTATTCGCACTTAAAATTTGATTTTTTAACTCTTCTGTTAACAAACCTTTTTCATCAATTAGACGAATGACATCTTCTTTTCGTTTTAATAAATTTACTTGATAAGTATAAACTTCTGATATTTTTCTAATTTGTTCTTCATCCAAATTTCCCGTTGCTTCTTTTCGGTAACGCGCAATAAAAGGAATGGTATTCCCATCCTCTAATAATTTTAAAGTTGCCTCAACTTGTCCTATTTTTACTTTTAATTCTTCACTAATTTCTTTAATAATTGTTTCGTTCATCAAGATTCTCCTAACTATATAACATAATCTTTTCCAATTTGACGTTCTAATAAACCAATTCCCATATCATGATATCTTGTTCCAGCACTGCTTCTACATAAGCTTTTAATCACATAAACATAATATCCACGCTCTAATAAATCTAAAGCAGTCTTATAAACACTTCTATCCGTATCTAATCCACATAAGTAGACATATTTAATTTTATTTTCTCTTAAATAAGAATCTAATTCTTCTGTATACATTGTATATGCAGTTCTTTCCATCACAACATAAGGTTTTGATAAATGAATATTTAAAACACAATCCTCTTTTTCAAGACATTGATTATTTCCTAAACGTTTTACAAAAATGCTATCTAAATAATTCACAAACTTTCCCACTACAATATTATCATAATAAGTACTAGCTACATAATCTTCTATCTTATTTGGCAAATCATCTGTATATCCATTCATAAATGCTTTTTCCAAATCTAATATCAATAATGCTTTTTTCATCTTACCACCTATTATTATTATAACAATATAGCTAGAAATCTGCAATAATGATTATTTTAAATTATATTAAGTATTAATTTTCATAAAAAAAATTACCATAATTGATAATTTTTACTGAAAGAAATTTACCTTATTTTTTCTATTTTCCCAGCATCTATTTCATATACTACATCTGCTAATTCCTCTATATCCTCTTTTATATGAGAAGCTAAAATAATAATTTTCCCCTTCTTTTTTTCCTCTTTTAAAACTTTTCTTATTTTTTCAGTAGTTTCTTTTTCTACTCCATTAAATGGCTCGTCTAATATCATAATATCTGGATCTTCCATAAGGACTTGCGCTATTCCTAGTTTTTGTTTCATTCCAAGAGAATATTTATGATATTTTTTATTTCGATCTTCTATTGACAAATTAACTCTATCTAAGGTTTCATTAATCTTATCTTCACTAATCTTATTTTGAATTTTTGCAAGTAATCTTAAATTTTCTATTCCACTAATATCTGGTAGAAAAGTCGGTTTTTCGATTAAAACCCGTACATTAGGTAAAAATCTTTTTTCTTGTACTATATCAATATCATCTACCAATACTTTGCCTGTAGTTGGAGCATAAAAACCACATACAATTTTTAATAATACTGACTTTCCACTTCCATTTCTACCAATTAAACCATATATTTTCCCAGAAGTAAAATCTATATTAATATCAGTTAAAATATTATTTCCATCAAATTTTTTTACAATATTTTCTAAAACTATTTTCAAATTATTCATTCCTTTCATATAGTTTAGTGATAAACCTAGCTAAATTTTCATAAGCAATAAAGAGTATTATACTTAACAGCATCACATAATTACTTGGTATTTTTAATAACATCATAATTATAATAAATATTATTTCTACTATCAATGCCATTTTACTATTCAATAATAACAATAAGATAAGCAAACACAGTTCTAAAAAAAGCCAAACATTTAAATCCGTAAATATTAATTGAAGAGAAAAAGAACATTGACAAATTAAAATTACTAAAATATGAGTTATAATTTTGCACAATAATATAAATAGAAAAATATTTAAAAACTTAAAAAATAAATACTTTTTTTTATTCATTCTAGTTAATAAATTTTGTATTCCCATTTTTAAATCATTAAAGAATAATACAAGTATCATATAAATATAAAAAGCATAGTTTAACATATATATTAATTTTTCTATTAATTCCTTTCCATATAGCAATCCTAAAGCTTTTAACGGAATTTCATCACTTTGTATAGACAAAGAAAATATACAAAATGCCATTATACATAAAAAATATATAACTAAAATATTTTTTTTCCTAGTTATTATTTGTAAATGAGTTAAAAATACATATTTCACTAACATTCAACATCCTTTTTTAATCTTATTATAATTTTATATAAAATAAATATTATTACAATCATAATTATGAACATTATAATTGTACTAACCATACTAAGAAATAAATTCTTATATTGTACAATCCCTAAAAAATAAGTTCCAAAATATTTAGGCATTTGCCATATATGTTCTACTACTCTATCAACTTCATGTATAAAACATAAAGACACAGTAAATAAAACCCCTAATATAATTACCAAATTTTTATTTATTAATTTTAATAACAAAGTTAATATAGTTGAAAATATAATCATCATCAAGTACAACTTAATTAGAATATATATTAAATATAGAAGATTGTTCATACCTAATTCTTTTATATAATAAATATTAAAATTGGCTGGCAAAATAAAATTAAATATCGTCAATACGATTATAATCATTATAATGAAAAATATAGAATTTGCAAAAAATACATTTTTTACCATTTCTTTTAAATATGCGTCTTTTGTTTTAAAGCGAGATATTGCCATCATATTTTTTTCAAACAACTGAAAGATATATAAATCTATTAATATAACTGCTGGCAAAAAACAGAATGTTAAAAATTGTGGATACGTAAGTGCTACTGATAATGTATCAAAATAATTTTCATTAACATTTAAAGTCGTACAAAAATACCCAAAAACTAATAAAGCTACTATTAAAAAAATCTTCAAAAACTTATTTTTTAATACTGCTTCTACATTAGCAATAATATAACTATTTTTCTGCATAAATTATCACATCTTCCTTATTTTTATATGATTTCCATAGCCACAATATTGTTACTCCAAAAAGTAATAAATTATAACTAAGAATCCCAAAACCTATAGGAAACGAACTAAATAACCAGAGAGCAAAATAAGTAACATTATTTGCAAAAAAAGTATTATTAAAAATTTCTGATAAAATAGGACCTGCAATTATTTCTGCTACTATTTGATATACTATAATAAACAAATAAGCAAATACTGTTGCAACTAAAAAGTTGTGATTTTTTTTCATAAATACTAGACCAACATTGATACAAGTTATTGTCCCAATAGATAAATTTACAAACAATAACAAAAGATATAATATATTCGCAACTGTGGAATCAACTCCACTTTTCATTAAATCTATTGCAGGAAAAATATTGTTGAAATAAGTATAATCAAAATTAAAATTTGTAACTATTCCAGATGCGAGAAAACACAAAATTAAAAATATAGGTATTAAAATAACAGCTTTCCAAGAATAAATAATTTCATTCCAAATATAATTTTTATATGGTTTTCTAATAATCTCATGTTTAAAAAAACCTGAATGTGTTTTTTTATGAAATAAAAAGCAACCTATCAATATTGCAAATATAGGCATAAAAAAGCTTACACTACTGCTAATTCCATGACGTAAATAATCATCTGTTTTTTCAAATATATTTAAATGACGAACTTCTCCAACTTGATACCCATATTGTATTTCTAATTTTTTGGCATAATCTTTACTTTTTTGATAATTATCTAAATAATTATAGCTATCTATTCCAAGTAGGACTATAAATAATAAGGTTACAAGTATTAATCCTTTTTTCATAACTCCTCCAAAATAATAATTAGAATTACCTATAAGAAAATTTTATTTATAATTTATTTTAACATTGATGTATATTCGTTAAATTCATCTTCATGAACCCACCAGCTACCATGAATTCCTGTTACTCCAATATGATAACCTTGAGTTCTCATAGTCAATTTTTTCGTTCCTACAAATGTAGCAATGTATGCATTTCCAGAAAACATTCCACCATGAATTTGCAAATATTTTGGATTTCCATTTATTGAAACAGCTTGCCAAGTCGAATCAATCCAATGCTTTTTCCCATTTGAATCTGTATATGAAAGATCTGATATTCTAAAATCAATATCCCTATTTTCAGCTACATGAGCAATATGCAAAACTTGATATCCTTCTTTTGTTTTTTCTAATTCACCTTGTACAGTTTCTCCTTTCAATGCTTTTAAGGCATAACTGTAAGCAAAATAAGTCCAAGCTGAAGCACCAACACATTGAAATACTAAACTTACAACAAAAATAGTTACTACGACTTTTATAGTCTTAATAATATCACTCCCCACTTTATTCTTACAGGCAATTCTATTTTCAATATAGCATTCTTTCACTTATATTTCAACATTTCTTCACGAAAATTTTATTTTCTATATAAGCATAAAATTAAAGTTTGCTGTAACTAAATAGTTTCTGTTGATTTTGCTTTACAAAAAAAAGTATTCATTTTTTTTAAAATACTAAAGCCCAATTATATTTTCATTTTATACTAAAAATATAAAACTTGTCAACTTTATACTAACTCTTATCTACTATTTATTTTAAATATTTTTTGTCAATCTTTTGTTCTAATAAAGAAGCTTTCTTAATCACAGAAATTCCAAATTTACTTTTCAACTCATCTACAGTTTGTTCTAACTCGCTACTTTCTTCTCTTTCCTTAATATCTTCAAATAACGAAACTTGGTGATTAGAAGTATCACCTAATTGGTCTAATCGTATACCAATTAAACGAACAGATTCAAATTCCATTTCATTTAAAATGTTACACGCTATCTCATATATTTCAGAAGTAATATTTGTGGCATTTTTAAGTTTTCTTTGATGAGAACTTCTACGAAAATATTTATCTTTTAAAATAACTGCTACTACAGAAGCGTATTTTTTTTGTCTTCTAAGACGCAGTGCTACATTTTCTGAAAGGCCTAATAAACAATTACAAAGCTCTGCTTTATTCGATATATCTCTATCTAAAGTAATCTCGTTTCCAATACTTTCTGGAGCTAATATTTCACTAACAACAGGACTATTATCAATTCCATTTGCTATATTTATCATATGAATTGCTTGATTTTTAAAGTAATATTCCAACTTTTTAGAATCAAAATGAGCCAAATCATAAATGGTATGAATTCCCATTTGATGTAATTTAGGAGCTGTCTTTTTTCCAATTCCAAATAATTCATCTACTGGTAAAGGCCACATTTTTGTTTTTATTTCGTCATTATAAAGTGTATGAATTTTATAAGGTTTTGAAAAATCAGAAGCCATTTTCGCACAAAGTTTATTATTGGCTATTCCAACATTCACTGTAAATCCTAAAGTATCATATATCTCTTTTTGAATTTTTTTAGCAAATTCATATTCATCCCCATATAAACTTTTTACTTTTCCATAATCTAAATAACATTCATCAATGGAAGCAACTTCAATATCTGGAGAATATTTACTTAATAGTTCAAATAGTTTCTTTGACATCTTTGCATAAAAAGAATAATTAGAAGGATATACTCGAAGAGCAGGACACTTTTTTCTTGCACTATATAATGTGTCTGCTGTTTTAATTCCCATTTTCTTAGCGGCATTTGATTTAGCGAGTACAATTCCATGTCTCGCCTCTTCATCCCCTCCAATCACAGCATAACTATTTCTGATATCATATTTATATCCTTTGTTTAATAAATCAATTGCTGTCCAAGATAAAAAAGCATTGTTTACATCAATATGAAAAATAATCCTCTCCATGATATCACCATATTTATTATAACAATCTATACTTTATTTGTAAATCGGATTGCGAACATTTTTTCGTGCAAAAAAAAGAAGCTTTATTTTTGCTTCTTATCAATATAAATCATTATTCCAAATAGTATCAATGAAACAATACTAACTGTAACTCCAATATTTTTCCAAGGTGCTTGATAGGTAATTTCTATTTTGTAATTTCCCTTTTCTAGTGGAAAACCAATAAATACATCATTGACTTTATAGAATTCTTTTTCCTTTCCATCTACTTTAATTTGGAAAGCTTCATCATATGGAATCGATAAAACAAAGTATCCATTCTCTGATACATCAATAGTCCCATTTATTCTATCTCCCTTAGTATTCTTCATATCTATCATCATTGGGTCTACTGATTTTGAATGATTCTTAAAAGTTTGATAATCCAATATATACGTCTCTATATCAACAATTTCAAAAGTTCCTTTACTCATATAAATAGAAAGATGGTCTAATTCATTTCCTGAAATTGCATATTCAAAATCATAGTTTCCATTATGATACATCCACTGTTTACAGGTTAGTTTATTTGAAATGTTATTAATACTAATTGATAAATCTCCCTGTTTACAATTTTGTGATTTATCTACTCTAAATTTAATCATTAAAATTTGATTATCTTTTATTTTCTCTTTCAATGGAATATCAAAAGTTATATTTTCCTTAGCAGTTACCGTATAACCTTTATCTGTTTTAACAACTTCTAGTCCATCTACAATAGAAGGATATTCTATCTCATATTTTTGAATCTGACTTGTGAAATTCTTTTCTCCTTCATTTTCTACCACTACCCCATGCATTAATAATTCCATATTATAAGGGTATTTTAATGTATCATATAGTGATTTCTGATAGATATTTGTAGTAACATATCCTAATGGATAAACATTATCATTTTTATAAATACCATATTCTTTATTTTGTTTTACTAGTTCATAACCAACAGGTTGTTCTCCTAGTTTTGCTAATACATATTTTACATTCATTAACGTTTGAAAGAAAATATTATTAGAAGATGATGTTACCAATCGATTTCGGTAAGTATCAGCATTTCCCATTTCGTCATAAAAGAAATCCTTATATGGTTGATGAAATGTAGAAGAATATAAAGAAGTAGAATAATAATTAGACTGATATACTTTATTAGAGGTAAGTAATGTATCTGTGAAATCATTGAACCGATAAAACGTTTTATCTTTTTCAATTGTATCTTGAATCAACTCTATTTTTTGATTACTAAACACTCTATTATAATTATCTCTTAATTCATAACTTTCATTATGATTAGAAGTGAATACCATAGCGATAGATAAGATTCCAATAGGAATCATATATAAAAACTTCTTTTGCCATTTAAAGTAAGCATATAAAAATATAAAAGAAAAACCTAAATCAATAAAGAACCAATTTTGATGATATCCTCTCCAAGCCCAAAAAAAGGCAAACAAAGTAAGAACTACAATTTCTAACTTGATATTTAATTTTTTCTTTTCTAAATCATGTAACAAAAATCCAATTAATAGAACGAAAAGAGGTAAAAATGGAATCAGTACTTTTGCTCTTACATATAACATTCCATTTAAAGCATACATAATAAATGGAATTGACAAAACTGTAAATAAGGAAATCCCTATAAATAGATTTTCTTTTTTCTTGGTAAAAAAAGTATGGAATAAAGCAAATATAGCAATCGCTGATAATCCAATAGAATAAGAGCTATATACAAGTGCATTAATATCAAAATGGGGAATTAGTAATTTTGCTAAAGCAATTGGTTCTTTTCCACCACTTCTTCCGTTTAAAATAACATAAGCAGTTGGAATCAATAAAATAGCGGATAAACCAATTCCGAGTAATATTGGATATAAAAATTTTATGCCATCAAACAGAAATTTCTTAACAGTAATATGTTCTTCTTTTTTTAAATAACAATATACTCCATAAATAACAAGTACTAAAATTCCACCAATACTATAATAGTAACTAGTTAAAATCATACCAAGTACACCAAGAGTCATAAGACTTCTTTTATTTTTCTCAAAATATCTATCTACTCCAATTAATCCGAGCATTAAAAATGGCATATAATTCATAAACATAATGTGTCTATGCGCATGAAAAATTAGAGGAGAAGCACAAGTAAAAACAAGTGTACCAATAAACGTGATAGAACGTGAAAATCCTTTTTTATTTAACCAATAATAACATAAATAAACACTACATAATATTTCAATAATAGAAGCAATTGTCATAAAATCTACCATTTTTATAAATGGGAAAAAATAAGAAAGTAATATAATTGGATTTAACAATCCATAATAAGAAATGTTATAAATATTTTGTCCTGCCCCTAAGTTCATCATAAAATCTGGAAATAAATCTCCAGTTTTATAAAAAAGTGTTCTAAAATATTCTGGGAGCATTGTATGTTGACTTCCCCAATCGGTTACAGAACCGAATAATTTATCTGGATAAATAGAACAAAAAATTACTCCTAATACTAAAACGGTTAAGAAAAACAGATTCAAAAAATCTTTCTTCTTCATATCAAGTCACCTCTTTACTCATTATAGACCAAATTTTTACTATCTGCAATTTCATTTCCATATTATGACAAATTTGAAAGAGAAACTTAACAAAAAAGAGTGAAACTATCACCCTTTCCATAGTATTTTACTTTTCGATAACTATTACTATGTAGTCTGTAATGGTACATATTAGCAAAAATATGTATCCATTTCTATTTTATCCCAATTATGCTGTTTTATTCACATCTCTTTTATATCCTTCTGTGTTAATTGCAATTCCTACAACCAAAATATAAGAAAGAATATAAATCCACATCATTAATACAATAATACTAGATAAACTTCCATAAAAAATATCATAATTTGAAAAGTGAGCAACATAATAAGAATAAATAGCAGTCACTAATGACCAAGCTAGTGTTGTAAAAATCGCACCTTTATTGACATAACGACTTGGTATATGTTCATCTGGAGCCATTGTATAAATTAGTTTTACTAAAAAGAAAATACAAAAGAATGCAATTGGCCACTTTAAAAAGACAAACAAATAATAAACAGACTTACTAACTTGCCTCATAAACTCTAAATCTAAAATAAATTTAACAATAATATTTCCAAAAGCTAAAAATACAACGACAAAGAAGAATAAACTAACCATAAGAACTGTTAAAAATAAAGCTTTTATTCTTCTTTTTAAAAATTCAGAATGTGGAATATCATATAAAATATTAGAAGTTAAAATAAGAGAATGAGCTCCATTTGAAGCAACAATAAAGCCAGTTATCATATAAAAGACAATATTTCCATCAATTCCTTTTCCCTCAATAAATGGAAGCAATACTTTTGTAACTTCCCTTGGAAGAGTTGATAATAGAAAGTCTACCAAAGAATCGATAGAAATCGAAAAATAAGAAGCAATAAAACCAATTAATGTAATAATTGGTACTATTGATAGAACAAAAAAGAAGGCTAAATTGCCTGGTAAAACTCTCATCTCTGGTTTCATCGTTACCTGATATAAATTTTTTAAGAGAGATTTTATCTGCTTCATTATAACCTCCTAATTATTAAGTTCTTCTTTATTATTTCTCATATCTAATGTTGCTTCATTTACAGCATCATCAATTGTTTTAATCGCATCATTAATCATACTATAACCACTTGCTGCACCAAATCCATGAGAAAGTTCTTTCAATTCTTTATTTAGTTTTCGATTATATGCAACAACTTGTTTTTCATCATAACCTACCAAATAAATTAAGAATTCATTTCCATTTGTTCTAATAATATCACTATTTTCAATTTGACCACGAATTAAGATATTTGCGGCCTCTTTAATAACATTATCACCTTCTTGGTGACCATAATTATCATTAATATAAGCGACATTATTTAAATCAACAATAATGATAGCTTGTGGATAAACTTCTGAGCTATCCCATTTTTCAATATTATCATTCAAATAAACACGATTTTTTAAAGATGTCAAAGAATCAATATAACGCAATTTATCCTCTTTTGAAATCTTTTTATTTTTTGTTTTCCTTTTTCCCAGTTTCAAATATCCTACAATTGCAATTATAAAAATACCTAAAGTAGAAAAGAATATTAATAAACGGCTTCCATTAATAGATGTTTTATCTTCTTTTGATAAACTATATAAACTATTAGTCAAAACATCCTTTTCATTTACAAAAGATAAATAAAAATTAAATAATTCTCCGAATACTTTATTGTCTTTGATATCTCGAATGACAAATCCATAATCATCTATTAAAGATTCCACATAATCGATTTTGTATTTTTTTAATTTATTATCCTTATAATATTTATAATTCTCATAATCAATTGCTATTATACTATCCTTTTTAACTTTTTTCATTAATTGATCCAAAGAATCGTATTCTTCAACTTTTACATTACCTGCTTTTAAGTAATAAGATATAACTGTATTTTTTACAGTCATTACTTTTTTTCCTTCCAAAGAAGTTAATGAATTTACTGTTAACGGTATACTATTATGAGATAATATAACTATTTTTTCATCATAAGTAGATACTGTATTTATAACATCTAAGTTATATTTGATTGGTTCATAGTTGTCAAACATTAAATCAATCTTATTTGCATTAAAATCTTTTATCATACTGGAAATACTACTATATTCTTGAAATGATATTTCGATATCCGCTAAAAGTGATAACTCCTTTAAAAGACTACTATTATAACCCCTCAATTTTGAACCGATCATAATATCATATGGAGCATCATTTACAAAACCATATACATATCGTTTCCCTTTAAATTTTGCCTTTTCTTTATCATCAATATCTTTAAAATTAAAATATGTTGAAGCTACATAATTATTATAAGAAGACTCATAACTTTCATTATACCACTTTTGATAGTATTTTTTTAAAATGGTATTTAGTCGATCAGTCTTTCCAAGCCTCAATACATAATAAATTGGGTATTCTGTAATATTATAAGAAATCGTTAAATCATTTTTAATAATTGATTCTAAGTATGTTGTTTTAGGTAGTGCAATAGCTTCTGTGTCAGTTCCAATACTAGCAATCATTTCTTCTACTTTATCATATGTCTTTAATGTAATAACACTTCCTTGTAAATATTTATTAACATTATCTAAATCAGAATTCAAAACACCTAAAGTGATTCCTTTAATATCTGATAATTTATTATATT
Source organism: uncultured Bacilli bacterium (assembly GCA_949505625.1). Classification (GTDB taxonomy): domain Bacteria; phylum Bacillota_I; class Bacilli_A; order RF39; family UBA660; genus MGBC102946. The sequence continues at coordinate 114,959 of CATBQD010000003.1, read as the reverse complement.
TTACATTTTCCTTTGTTATAATAGCATAACAATCTTCATAAAATAGTAAATCATTTTTCATAAGTTGATTTGTTGCCATGATAGAATATTCTGTTTTTGGTGTGTCTGTTGCTGTAATTGAAACTTTATTAAAAGAAAGTCCAGTATCCTTCTCTAAGGCATTTAAAAAATCAAATATTAACCCATTTCCATTATAGTTTAATACTGGAACTTGATTTACAATTGATAAATCAATCAATTTATTTTTATTACTTTCTATCCAACGATTTTCCAGTATTGTTAAAGTTGTATCTTTATCAGGCCTATTTAAAGCATAATATCCTATCCCAAAAATAGAAAGCGCCAAAATAGCAAGAACTCCTATAATGACAATATTCTTTTTCTTCATAAAAACCTCCATTTAGCCCTTACCATACAAATTCAGAATTTGTTCTATGCTTATATCCATTTATTGGATATCCTTCACTTTCTGCATCACTACATGTTATGAAAATCTGAATATCATAAAAAGCTTTTTCTTCATTACTTAAAGTAGCTAAAATTGGTTCTGCCACTTTTTTAGAATTCTCTATAGTTGTATTTTGTACTACATCAACTGTAAAATTGATAGTTCTTCCTTCAATACGATAAGTCACTTTCTTAATAAAATCATTTTTTTTAATCTCAGCACTTATCTTTTCCAATGTTTCATTTTTAAGTCCTACTTTTTCTATTCCATCTAATCGATTTCCATAGATTGTTCCTTCATTTCCAGAGCCTAATATTTGACGTGCAAAAATGAAAAGTGCAATTCCTATAATTAACAAAATTATAATCACAATAATTGCTACAATATGACGTTTTAAAAACTTCAAAACCGATGCCATTTCATCACCCCATTTGTATTCTTATTATACTATATTTCTTTTTTTCTAGCAAATTATAAATTTTCTAAAACTTCTATCAATAATTTATTAACTAAAGCAGGATTTGCTTGACCTCTAGAAGCTTTCATAATTTGCCCCATTAAATACTTAGTAGCTCTATCTTTTCCGGCCTTAAAATCAATCACCGATTCTGGATTTTCATCTATAACTTTAGAGACAAGCTCTAATAAAGAATCAGCATCACTAATCTGTTTCATACCAAGTTTATTGATAAGAGTATTATAATCTCCACCTTCTGTGATCAATATTGGTAAAATCTCTTTTCCCTGTTTCGATGAAATATCATTTCTTTCTAATGCTTCTACAAGTCCTCCTAAATTATTTTTCTCTAATTTGATATCTTCAAATTCTAAAGAATTCTTATTCATAAAACTAATAATATCACCAGTTAATAAATTAGATAAAATAATAGGATTCATATTTTTTCTCATTTCTTCATAAAAATCACACATTTTTTTATTGCTCAAAATAGCGTTAATGTTCTTTTCATTAATTCCTAATTTCTGATATATTTCCCTTAAAACCTCTGGCATAATTGGCATTTTTTCTTCAATTTTTTTAATCCAAGCTTCATTCACATGAATATATGGTAAATCTGGTTCTGGAAAATAGCGATAATCATTTCCAGTCTCTTTTGTTCTCATTGCAATTGTTGTCATTGTTTTGTCATCAAAACGTCTCGTTTCTTCTACTATTTTCACATTGTTTTTTAACATTTCAGTTTGTCTTTTTATTTCATAATTAATGGCAACTCCAACATTACTAATAGAACCAATATTTTTAATTTCTACCTTAGTTCCAAAAGGAGTTCCATCTTCATGTACTGATACATTAACATCACAACGCATACTTCCTTCTTCTATTTTAACATCACTAATACCTAAATAAAGTAATGTTTCCCTTAATTTTTCAACATATAAAACTGCTTCTTCAGCACTTTCTATATCTGGCTTACTTACTATTTCAATTAAAGGTACTCCAGCTCTATTAAAATTTAATAATGTTGCATGTTCTGTATGAATACTTTTACAAGTATCTTCTTCAATATGCAACCGTTCTATACGAATTTTCTTTTTTACTCCATTTCTTTCAATTTCTATATAACCATTACTACCAATTGGAGTTTTCTGTTGCGTAATTTGATAACCTTTAGGAAGATCTGGATAAAAATAATTTTTTCTATCAAAATGCATTTCTTTAGCAATTTCTGCATGAAAAGCCAAAGAAGCTGCAATTCCCATATTAATAACTTCTTTATTGAGTTGTGGTAATATTCCAGGATAACCTAAATCAAGAACTGTTACATTCGTATTTGGATATGTGCTAAATTCATTTTTTCCCTTTGAGAATACCTTTCCTTTACTTTTTAACTCTACATGAATTTCTATTCCAATAGTTGGTATTAGCATTTTTTACCACTCTCCAAATCTAAATTTAAAGTTTTTTCTAATACGGATGCAAGTGTATAAATTGTTTCTTCTTTAAAATAATCTCCGATAATCTGCATTCCAATTGGCATATGATCATGATTGAATCCAATTGGAAGTGATAAAGCTGGTAAACCTGCCATATTTAAAGGAATCGTTAATAAGTCATCATAAAAACTCTTTAAGGCATCATCTTGTTTTGTTCCCAATAAATAGGCTACATCTGTATTAGTAGGACCAATTAATAAATCATACTTTTTAAAAGCATCTTTAAAGCTATCAACCATTTTCCCTCTAATTTTTAAAGCTTTTTCATAATAAATGTTTGCGTTTTTTCCACTGAGTACATAAGAACCAATCATAAGTCTTCTTTTAACTTCATTTCCGAATCCTTCGCTACGAGTTTTTTTATAAAATTCTTCTAAAGTTTGGTATGAACTTGTCACATGTCCAAATTTGATGCCATCATAACGAGCTAAGTTACTACTTGCTTCTGCTAGAGCAATTACTTGATATAATGGAATTGCGTATTCTAAATAGTCTATATCAATAAACTCAATATTGCATCCCATACTTTCTAATAATGTAATTATTTCTTTCATTTTATTTCGCACTTCTTCGTTAATTACATCACTCATATAGTAGTTTGGAACTCCAATTTTAAGTCCACTTATTTCTTTATTTAAATAATCCACATAATGTGGTACTACTTTATTAGAAGATGTTAAATCATTACTATCTTCTCCACTAATTGCTTCTAATAACAAAGCATTTTCATATACAGTTCTTGTAATTGGTCCAATATGGTCTAAAGAAGATGCAAATGCAACTAATCCATATCTAGAAACTCTACCATATGTAGGTTTCATTCCTACAACACCACAAAAACTAGATGGTTGTCTAATACTCCCACCAGTATCAGAACCAAGTGCAAATGGCGTAATTCTAGCACTTACTGCTACTGCACTTCCACTACTACTTCCTCCTGGAACCTTTGTTAAATCCCAAGGATTTAAAATATCTCCAAAATAACTTGTTTCTCCAGTTGACCCCATAGCAAATTCATCCATATTCGTTTTTCCGATTATAATCATATGGTTCGCTTTTATCTTTTCTACAACTGTAGCATTATAAATTGGATCAAAATTTTCTAACATACAGGAAGCGCAAGTTGTTCGTAAATTTTTAGTAACAATATTATCTTTTATTGCGATAGGCATCCCAAACAAAAGACCATTTACTTCGATCCTTTCTAACGCCTTCGCTTCTTCTATAGCACTTTCTTTATTAAGTGTTATAAATGCATTTAATTTTTCATTTTTTTCAATTTTATCGAATGCTTCTAATACCAAATCAAGTGGTTTAATTTCTTTCTTTACTAATTTTGAATGAATTTCATCCAAAGACAATGATAAATAATTAGTCATCTAAAGCCTTTGGTACTGAAATATAATCTCCACTTGTTTTGTTTGCATTCTTTTCTATTTCTTCTTTTTTTAAGCTTTCTACAGTTTCATCATTATGATATAAATCATGATTCTCTGTTGGAGCAATTAAAATTTTACTTTCTTCTTCTATGTTGGCAGCACCAATTTTATCAATATCTGCTAATATATCACTTAATTGGCGAGAGAATTTTTGTTTTTCTTCTTCAGTTAAAACAAGATTCGCTAAATCTGCTACATGTTCAACTTCTTCACTCGTTAATCCTTGCATAAGTTTCCTCCTAACATTTTTCTAATCTATTATATCATACTTTTTTATATTTCAATCTATTAGTTTCTTTATACAATAATCAATTTAGAATAAAAAAAGAATAAAACAAATAATAAGTTGTTCTATCCTTTAATATAGTATTGGATTATTTATATTGATAATCCAAGTGACAATAATTAAAATAATCGATATTATTATAATTATATTCTGATTTTTTAACAAAATATAGTCTATGACATCTGTCTTTTTTATAATAAAAAAGATGATATAAATAATAATACATACAGTAATTGGGATCCCTAATATATTATATCGAATGCTTTCTATCAAGTTTCCGTTAAAAAAACACATCGCAGACCGAGTTAATCCACAACCTACACATGGAATTTTAAAAAAATTAAAAAAAGGACAAAATCTTATATCAAAAACATTTAATATAAAAGCTAGTCCTAAAAAAATGATTATTTCAATTACTATTCTTTTTGGTTTCATATCCTATAGGAACATTGAAATGGTTGCTAAATTTTTTTCTTTTACTTTCTTAGAAATCGTGAACCAATCAATAATAGCTAAGATCCCACAACCTCCAGCAGTTAATAGTTTAAGAACTCCCATTCCAGTATCTCCAATCATAAATCTATCAATTCCAAGACCTCCTAAAAAAATAGAAACAATTAAAATTGTTGTTGGATCTTTTAAATTGCAAGATTGAAGACTCACCAATGCATCATTATTTGCTCTTTCTAATTTCTGTCTGATAACAGGAATAGCAGATGGGGCAAAATATTTTCCATTTGCACTTAAATATGAATCAATATTTTGTTTATCCATAAATACACTCCTTTCTATATCTATTATATAAAAAATATATCGCTTTGTAAATAATAATTATAATGAAATCATAAGAATTAAATATATACTTATTTTTAATGACTATAAAATATATAAAAAAACAATAATAATATTTTTGAGGTGATATTATGATTGAAACTGTATATACATTAAAAAATTATGGAAAGATTAACATCAGATTAAAAGAAATAATAACGGATAAAGGTATTAGCCGTAGCAAATTAAGTACTATGGTGGCTATGAGCTATGATTTAGTTAATCGCTATTATAACAATAAAGTTACACGTGTAGATTTAGACGTCATTTCCAGATTTTGTTATGTTTTAAACTGTTCAGTAAATGAAATATTAGAATATAAAAATCCATAAAAAATAGAACTTGTTTAGTTCTATTTTTCATTTTTTTCTAATTTTGCTAAAACTTCTTTTGTAACGTCAATGGCTTTTTCTCTAATTGCATTAGCAGCATTTTCTAAAACTGGAGTTCCTTTCTCTACTGCATAATCAACCAATTCCTCTGCCATTTCTTGAATTTGTTTTGCCTTTTTTTTAGCCATTTTTAAAACCTTTTCTTTATCTAAATCTGCCATTGCTTCTTTAATTTCAAAAATTTTATTTTCAATTGTTTCCTTTACATCTTCTGCATCTACATCTTTTAATTTACGAATCATATCATCAAATTTTTGCTTTAATTCTTTTCTTGTTTCACTTCCACTTTTAGGTGCAAATAAAATACCAAGTCCTGCTCCTACTCCCGCACCTAATAAAAACTTTCCTAATCCACTTTTTTTCTTACTCATAAGTATCCTCACCTTTCTTTTTTCTCTTTCTAAATATAGTATTTATTGTTCCCACAATTCCACTTATTACTCTATCACTTATCACATTTAATGTATCAGCAGTTCTATCAACAATTTCAAATAGGCCATTTAACTTTTTTACTTTTCTATCAACATCATCCACAACTCTATCGACTTTGCCAACAACTTTAATAAGACGTACTAGAAACACAATAGCAACCACTACTAATATAATCAAAAGAATATATAATATGATTGGTAATAATTCCATTGCTTCCACTATTCTTCACCTTCCTTCTTCTCATACATAGAATCAATTAAATTAAACAAGTCACTCTCTGTTAAATTCGTATCATTTTCGAGTTCCTCGCTTGGTTCACTACAAATCTTATCCATTTCATCCTCAATCATATTTTGATTTGTATTTTTTGTAAAAGTTTCTTCTGGGTCAGTTGAATCTAGTTCAGGTCTTTCATTAATCACCATTTGTTCTAAATCATCTACTTCATCTAAAAGCTCTAACTCCTTATTACGTTCTAACCTGGAAGGAATTGAATTATTTTCTTTTAATTCACTTGGCATTTCCTCTTTAACTTCCAATTCATCAAACAAATCTAATTCCATATCATTTTCAGTATCTAGATTTTCTGTTATTGAGGGCATTTTTTCAAATAGTGTTGTTTCTAATTCATCTTCTAAAGTACCAAAAGCTTTATTTCGAATATCATCTACAGTAAGCTCCTTAGGCCCATTGTTTTGAGTTACTCTTTTTCTTGGAGCAATATCATCTTTCCGGTAATTTTTATCTAATACTCCATATACAGGAGAAATAATTGGAGTTGGCTTAAACATTTTCTTTTCTTCTTTAAAAGTCGAAGCTGTATAAGCAGGACTTTTTCCGCCATAAACCTCTTTTCGATCTTGCTTTGCAGATGATTTTAAAGGAGTCTCCTTTACTGGCTCTTGTTTTTCTTCTTTTTTTTCTACATTAGAAGCTGCTGGTAACTTATCAAAATCTTTATCATCAAAAAATACTGGTGCTTTGGGCTTTTCCTCTGGCTTAACAGTTTCAATTTTACTAACCATTTCAGTATTAGAGCTAGAAGAAATCGGTTCCACTTTTTGTACTGGTGTTGCAATTGGTGGTTCTATTTTTCGAACTTCTGTTTTGACAGGTGTTATTTCTTCTTCTACTTCCTCTGTAAACATATTTTTTACTTTTTCTAGAAATTTCATTATATTCACCTCTACTTAATTATCACTTTCTGCTTCTACTACTTTTTTATCATTAAAATCACTTCCTGTAGAATTAAATAAATCATAACTTTCTTCTTTATTGGTAAAATACTCATCGTCCAACATCAATTTAATCACATTATGATTAAACTTTACAGTCGACAAGATATAAGAAGCATTTAAAATGACATTATTAATATCTTTTTTATCAACAAGCGTTTCTATTTGCGCATAGTTATATGCAAAACGAACTAAATATTTATTATCTTGTTTTACAATTTCTACATAACCATCTTTATTTTTTGTATGAATAACTTTTGAATAGTAAGCTTGTTCATTTTTCTGATAAGTTACTTTCTTTTGATAATAATAACTAATAGCATCAATATATAAATAGTAATAATTTCCATTGGAATATAATTTATCATTGAATTCATCAGTATCAATATAGATAACACCTCTAGGAATATAATATTTATATCCTTTTCCAACTCTATTATAAAGCTTATTTTCTTTGGATAAGATTACATTTATAGTATTGTCAATACTATTGGTATCTATTCGCACCATTGTACAACCTGTTACAAAAAATACACAAGTTAATAAAGCTAATAATAAGATTACTTTTTTCATCTTTCCACCTGCTTACTATGATTATATCAAAAATTTAAAAAATACAAAAGAAAAAAGCAAAGAGATGTGTAAAAATGTGTTAAATCTCTTTTGTAACTCGAATCTTATAAATAGGAAATCCTTTGGAAGAAAATTTATGTTCATATTCCGTTTCTATATTATTTTCTATATCATCTTCATGCAAATTTAAAGAAATATCGTCTATTTTAAATCCAAATTCATTAAATGACATAATAGAATATTCGAATAAATGACGATTATCTGTTTTCATTTCGATATTCATATTTTTCTTAAAAATCATCTGATAACGCTTTAAAAATATTGGACTTGTTAGTCTTCTATGAGCATGTCTTTTCTTAGGCCACGGGTCAGAGAAGTTTAAATAAATCAAATCTATTTCATGGTCAAATATCTTTTCTATTTCTGTGGCATCCATTCGAATCAATAATAAGTTTGGCAGATTTTCGGCTTCTGCCTTTTCTACAACCTTTACCATAACACTATCAAATTTTTCGATTCCAATAAAATTAATATTTGGATTTCTTTTCGCATTCTCTATAATAAAAGTTCCTTTTCCTGTTCCAATTTCAACATAAATTGGATTAGAATTTGCAAACAAATTTTGATAATTTCCCTTTTCTATTTCTGGATTATGAATAATATAACTAGAAGCTTCTATTCTTTCATGAGCTCCTTTCACGTGCTTTAATCTCATGCAATCACCTTTTATTATTATATCATGTCACGAAATGAAAATAAACTCATATAATGAATTAGAACAAATAAAGGAGTGTTTAAAATGAAAAAAGATAGAAATTGTGGAGCTAATGTCGCTTACAATCCAGTTTATCCAACTTACCCAATGATGGGAGGACCTGCTATGCCAGGGGTTATGCCAGGAATTCCTAATATGATGCCAATGCCTACAATGCCAAGTTACAATTATACCACAAGCGGAACAAATAACGATTATAGCAATGTAGAAGGACAAATCAACAATCTAAATAACCAAATTAACAATTTAGAACGTCGAATTACAAGATTAGAAAATATGGTCAATAATAGTTCGACTTCTTACAATACAAAATATAATGCATCAAATTACCAAATGATGTAAAAATTATTTTACTATTAATAGTATGTTCAAATTTGAATGTGCTATTTTTTTATAATAATTCTTCAATATGAAATACAAAAAAAACCATTAAAAATTTCTTCATGGTTTTTTTACTTTTATTTTTTAATAAATGATTTTGGTTTTTCTAATTCTCTATTTCCAATTTTAAATGATTTTAAATATTGCCTTAAAAAATAGACTTTATCAAAGTTATTTGTAAAGATCATGTCGCATAATTCTAATGCTTGTTCTAAATATATTTCTCCATAAAAATCTAAACTTGCATAATCTTCCCCATTTTTATTTCTTCTTTCTTGGATGGTATCTCCATTATATCTTGAACTTTTAGAATATTGTAATAAATGAACAAACAAATTTACATTATTTTGCCAAATAACTGGTTCTAAAGTTCCATTAGGGCATCTAAATTCAATTGTATTATCAGATTTAAAGTGCTCAAAATTACTTACATTATTAAAGTTTACAGCTTGATATCTTTGATGAGAGATTTTTCTAAGAATTTCATTTAAAGTTAAAGAACCATTTTCCAACATACTTTGATAATCTTTCCAAAAATCCTTTGTCATCGGTTCTGCATATCGTTTCATACTAGGTCTTGCGCTTAAATAATCCCCATATACAAACCTGTAAATAATATTTTCATATACTGACCACAATTTTATAAAGTTCATCCAAGATTCTGTTTTATTTCCTAAAACTTGTGTTCCCACATGAATATGCCCTCCAGAACTTTTACCTATTACTGCATGGTCACTAACAATTTGACAAACCTGCTTCAACTGATTCCAAGAATCTAATTTATCCTTTAATATTGGAGAATTTATTTCCACACCATTCTGTAGAGAGCTATCCCCTCGCATTCTCCAAATACTATTTAGGCGATATTCTTCTAATTTACTTTCAATTCGCTCTCTCATAGCATTTTCAAATTCAAGTTCTAATCCAAAAGTAACACTCTCATCAAATCCCAAACGATTTCGTAATTCTAAATAATAAATTTCAATATAATATAGTAAATCTTGTAAATCCATTCCACTCATATTAGAAAAGGAATCATTTCCTTTTGGCTTTATAAAACGAAAGATAGGTGCATCTGCATTCATAATTACTTTTTCCACATTTTGAGTCTGTCTTCTTCTATTTCTAGCCATAGCAATTACCTCATTAACCTATTATAATTTTCTCTTTTAATTTCTAATTTTTTAATTAAAACTGGAATGTCAATTGGCCTATGTTTTTCTTTGATTGCAGATACACAGTTTCCAAAATCGAAACTTGAAACTTCACTTCTAAAAGCGAGTGGTAGAAATTCACAAAGCACAGTTAATAAAATATACAATAAGGATTCAACAAAATTATCAGATGATGACTCCCTTACCAAAATATAATCTTCTTTATTTTCACTATAAATAATTGCTTGAAAGTAATTTTCTTCTTCAATTTCTTCTTCTGTAATGCTATTATCTGATTCTTGAATAGATGAAATTGGTGCTCCCAATAATTCTCTTAAGGTAATTCTTTCTTTTTCAAATAAAGCGATGATTTCTTCTTCTGTCAATTTTTCTAATTCATATTTCTCTACTGTTCTAGTATAAAATCCATTTTCTGATTTTTCCCATTTGCCATAAAAGTGTAACATATTAGAAGAACTTGTAAAATCATCATACTGTTCTTCATATCGGATATTTCCTAAACTATCAATTTCTTTCATTGTATTTAAATTTTGCTGGTGTATATCACGGTAAAACGGACAAGCACCTAATAACTTAAAACCACCTGCTAATATTCCTGCAGTTAGTACATATGGAGCCACTAATTGCATTGCTCTTGCTGATATTTTTAAATTCCTAACTGTCTTTATTTTAAGATTTGTCAACTTAGAATATTTAATTTCATTTTCTAATTGTTTGATTTCTTTTTTCATTTGAAGTAATAATTTTTTTTGTTCTAATTGTCTTTTCTTTTTTTCATGAGAATTTCTTCCACTGCTCATAATTTCAACCCCTTTAAATAATTTCTCAAAGTAAAATACTTTACGAATTATTTTTTTTAGATTAAAATATAATGGATAATTGTAAACTCTGACTTTTAAATTCTTAATTTAAGGTAAAATTTGACAAAAATTAAAAAAGTGGTATTATAAGAGCCACTCAGGGAAAACCATAAAGTATTTTACTATAAGAAAAAACTCACAAGAAAAAGTCTTTGTGAGCTTTTTTATACTATTTAATTTTTTTGGGATAATACAAGTACAGCTGGATTTACAACACCTTTTTCTTCCTCTGTTATTCCAAACTTTTTATTCCAATATTGTTTAAATTCATTTCCTCTTGTACTGAAATGAACAATCATACTAGAAACAGCACCTGCCATATATCCAGTTAATCCCATTTCTCCATATATTTTTTCTACCTCTTCACAAGTAGCGCCTTCTTGCAATTTTTTCAAACATAATAATGTTGTTTCCACAACACAACAAGAATATGCATCATTCGTATTTTTATCTACACATTGCATCCATTCTTCTGCATCTTCCGTTTTAACAAAAGCTAATCCATCTCTCATAATTTTATATTTCTTTTTTCTAGCTTCATTATCTGCCTGTTCTTGATTTTGCTTTAAAATTGCTTCTGCTTTTATTCTACGATTTCTTTGTTTATCCACAATTGTATCTCCAAAAATTTTTCTTTTAGACTCCTCTATCTCTTCCAGACTTCTTCTATCATACCCATATTCAATATATGGATTAGAGTATAACTCTTCTCCAGTTTCTACTAAAGTAATAGATGAAATAGCTGAACCATATCCAATAAATGGTATTCCCATACAACCAATTTCTACATTAGTAAAGAAACTAACATTTCTTAATTCGTCTGTTTCTTCTTGCGCTACTCCATACCACCAACCTCTATAAGAAACTTTTTCCCCAATATGTTTTTTTTAACTCTTGAAACATTTTAAGTGCTTTTGCTTCTTTACTATGCTCCATAATGTATTCTTCTAATGTCATATCTCCATCTTCCATTGGCATAAAATTTCCATATTCAGTCATACATACAGATGATATCCCATTACATTCCATATTGCTAATTAAAGTTTCATATTTTGGCATTTTTCCAAAACGACTTTGAACTTCACTAAAAGTAAGTCTTTTACCAATATAAAACCAATTTGTTCTATTTTTTACTTTTCCTTCAAATTGTTCTCCAGAAGCATTAATAAAATCTTTTTCATAAAATCGAAAACCAATTGCACGCCCTTCTATATTTACTTTCATTGGGTCATTGTGCTCCACTTCCTTACTGCTAGTTTCTGACACTATAAGACCTGGATATAAGTATTCCACATATTTTTTTGTCGTCTTTTCCATTCATAATTCCCCCTTAAAAATTTTCTTAAAGTTTTTCACTTTATGAAATTCTTTGCTACCAGTTGAAAAAAAATACATTTTAGAATTATGACTCCAAATTATAAATGGTAAAATTTGACAAATCTTATTTTTTCATATAAAATAACATCCAAGTTGTGAACGCAACGAGTCTTTTAATCTCAAAGTGAAAAACTTTGGGATTTTTATTTTTTTATAAATTCTGATTCAAAAAATCAATTTGTTTTAACAAACCCTACACATTGGACTTAGATTATTCATCAGTCTTACTTTATTATCAAAACTTGGATGAACATATCTATCTAGTGTGATTTTAACATTTGAATGACCGAGTATTTCACTTAATGTTTTTGGGTCACAACCATTTTCTATACATCGAGTTGCAAATGTATGTCTTAAGGCATGAAAGTTATATTCACTAATATTAATTGATTTCATAATACTTTTATAATGATTCGTATAACTTCTAGGTTCAATAAAATGTTCTGCTCCAGTTAGAAAAAAACATCCATTTTCCTTTTTTAAGTACTGTAACTTAGAAATTAGAAAACTTGGTATTGGAATATTTCTTATAGAAGAAACAGATTTTGGGTCATCAAGTATTACAACTGTCTTAGCCTTAATATCTTTATCATCATTCTTCACTCGTATTAAAGTTTTCTCAATTCGAATAATATTATGTTCTAAATCAATATTTTCCCATCTTAAACCACATAATTCTCCAATTCTCATCCCTGTATATAAACATAAAAATATACCTATATCCACCTCAGTCATACAATGACTTAATCTTCGTTCTAATAATAATTGATGTTCTTTTGTAAGAATCTGAATTTCCTTTTTAGGAATTTTAGGCATTGTAACACAAATATTAATATTATGATATTTTAAAATCTGTTGTAGCATAACAAGTATATCTTTTACGGTTTTTGGAGCAAACCCTTGGCTTAACATTTTCTCTGTAAATTCATTAATCATATTTTTATTAATTTGCTTTCTCTTATAAATTCCAAACTCTGGAATAAGATGTGCATAAGCCATATATTCATAATTAGAATAAGAAGACTTTTTACATGATATTTTCACACTTCTAAGCCATTCATAGATATCTCCACTAAATAAAGACTTATCCACTGTAACAATCTCTGATAATGTATGCTTATATTTTTCTAATGCTTCTTCCTCACTTTTCGCATAAATAAATCCATACGCTGTTTTTCCATCTTGTTTTATCCCTTTTTTATATTTGATAAAATACCTCCCATCCTTTCTTAAATAGACTTTTTCTTGATTATCACTATTTTCCACAAATATTTCTCCTTTCGAATAAATATCATACAGAAAATAATTACAATTAAAAAAAAATTATTATAAAATCTTAAATCTATAATAATTTTTCCTTTTATTTATACCATTTAGTTACCAAATCAGCTAATAGCTCTTTTGTATATTTACAATTATCTTTCATAATTCGTTCTAACATATCTGACTGTAAAGTATTTGAATATGGAACTTTTCTAAACCTACTTATATAAAACTTTTTATCTTCTTGAAGCTTTAAATATCTCTTTAATACATATCGTAAAATAGAATCATATCCAATTTCTCCTTCATGTATATAATTTTTTTGAAACAGAGCAAATTCACTCATAAAAAGATTTAGTTTGACTGTCGTTTCTTCTGGAACATTCAAACATTCTGTATTAGCAACTTCAATTTTATCTGCCAAGATTTTTATTTCTGTTAATAAATATTCTAATATTTTTTCGGGATGCTCTATCGCAGTTACATACAAGTTATGAAATTCTTTTGCAATTTCTAGTAATAATAACTGTGAATAGGTACTATCTGATATTGAATTTGAACAATAATGCTTTTGTGTTCTTAAAATCCTACTTTCAATTTTAACATATTCATCAATTAGTTTATCTAGGGCTCTTTTTCTCTTTAGATAATTTTTTAACCAATCTTCTAAATCTTCTTCGCATTTTTCCCTTGACTTTGTATAAGAATCGTAAGCTTTTCTATTTTCATCTAACATGATTGTTTTATCATAAGCTTTTCTTTTATCTATATCTGATAATGTTTCATAAGCCGCATTAATAGCTTTCATTTTTTCTTCAGTTCCTATTTCATCATTTAAATCAGGATGATATCTCTTTGCTAACCTTCGATAAGCTTTTTTTATATCTTCTTGTGTTGCATAAATAGAAATTTCTAATATTTGATAATAATTATCCATGAAAAGTACCTCCGCTCAAAACAAGCTATATTATAAAGAAAAAAAGAATAACTGTCAAAATAGTTATTCCTTAAAAACGTCCTCCGCCAGAGCCTCCACCAAAGGAACCTCCTCCTCCAGAAAATCCTCCACCAAATCCTCCTCCAGAAGAGTTAGAAGAATTCGCAATTGACTGAGCAGAATAAGCATTGTTAACAGCTGTTGTTACAGTGGATGACATAATTCTATTGAATACCATCATATCCCTCATTGTTCTCATACTATAATGAATGTCAATTAAATCAGTATCATTAAATTCATTGATACGTAATTGCATTGTTTTAGAAAGTTTGTCTGCACAGCCAAGACTTACTGCATAAACTAAATATTTTTCCCATAGAACAATTTCTGGCAAATCTTTTTTATCCATTGTTCCAAAGTCTTCCATAAATTTCTTAAGCGCCTTCCACTTTAAATAGTGTTCATTTCCCTTCTGCGTTTTTTTGGTAAATGACAAAAAGTAAATTAATGAAACAAGAGCAAGTACAAAAATAATAATTCCAAATATTAAAATATATCGAAAAGACAGTACAGCAAGAAACAATCCAAGTACAGAATAAAGACTAGACTTTAATTTAATCCCAGTTTTATTTTCGTAGAAATTCTCATTTTTTGCTTCTACAGTAGCCATATTTTTCCACTTATTAAAATTATTAATAAAAGAAGAATAACCTGATTTTGCCTTTTTCTTAAGTTCCTTTAAAGTTATCTCATTATCTTTAAAAATCAATTTAATTAATTGCTTATCAGAGGCACTCATTAAAGCTTCATTTTCATGATAAACAAGCTTATAATCATTTTTATCTAATGGTTCAAAAGTGACAACCTTTTTATAAATTAAATTTAATAAGCAAGCAGATAAATCATTATTACTTACATTTTGACGAAATAGATATCCAACAGTCGAAGGATTGTAATCAGCTGGAAAATCTCTAAAATATTCTGTTTTAAATGTTGACTCATATTCTTTATCATGTTTTTTATAAACATTAAAAATTAAGAATCCTAATCCAATCATCCAAGCACCACCTAGAACACTAACAAGAATCGTCATAAATAATGTAATTCTTCTATCTCGTTCAACTTGCTTTCTTGCTTGTTCTCTTATTTGATTTGCTATTTCTGCTTTTTCAGTTTCCACCTCTACAATCGTATCAAGTGCTTCCATATGAGAAAATTTTGTAGAAGATTTTACTGCTTCTTTATCAAAAACAAAACGAGTATCGATAGCTGTATTCGCATGTAATTCATCAATCGTAATAATCAAATGATTCTTTTCATCCAACTCTATATTTCCAACTAGTGGTCCATGAGCATATCCTTTTAATAGATTTTGATTATTAGGAATAAAAATATCTGCTCTAAAATAATGAATGCTTTCTCTAAAATCGCTATTAAATATATTCCAACCAATCTCAGCTACATCATCATGAACTACTGCCATATCTTTAATGATATATTCCAAATAGAAAAAATGTTTTTTTGAAGATGGATTATAAATTCGATAACTCACTCCAGAGCTAGTTCGTTTTTCTGTAAAAAGACCAAAGTCTCCCGCACTTGCACTATAAACTTCTGAAAACTTTGTTCCACTTGTCTCCATATCTTTCCAAGAAATAGAATCTGTATAAGGAATGGCCCTTATTTGAATAAGCTCTATTCCTTTTCCATTATAAATATCGCTTCCATTAAATGACTCTTTGTCTCCTGTAAACCTTGAAGCCATAATATTCTTAAAATCAATATCACGGTCCATTCCATTAAAAGTACCATTCATAGAAAAGGCTTCTCTTACATACAAATCACCATTTTCTAAAACGGTTACATGCATATTAAAATTTTCAATTCCATAATCGCTTGCTTTTACTCCCATAGGTACTATAAAACAAGTAATTAAAAATACAAATACACCAAATAATTTTTTCATACTTTTCACCCTTACATTCATTATATCATGTTTCAAATTCAATAATACAAAAAAATTAGAAAATAAATTCTAATCTTTTGGTTTAAATATAAGAGATAAAAAGAAAGAAAATATAATTGCTGAAGTAATTCCTGAAGCAGTTAAATTAAACATTCCCATAAATAAGGCCATAACTCCTTGGTCCATTGCCATATCCATAGCACCATGAGAAAGCAAATGACCAAAACTAGTAATTGGAACTAATGCTCCTCCACCAGCCCATAAAATAATTTTATCATAAATACTAAAAGTATCTAAAAATGCACCTACTACAACGAATAAAGTTGTAACATGCCCTGGTGTTAATTTTGTATTGTCTAATATCATTTGTCCAATCAAACAAACAAATCCACAAAATAGAAATGCATTTACAAAAATCATTCTACCACCTCCAAACTAATTGCATGCGCAATTGCCGGAATGGATAATTTTTGATTTACCATTGTAGGAGAATGTAATGCTCCTGTTGCTACCAATAAAATTCTATGGTACTCTTTCTTTTTCATCTTATTAAAAATATAACTATAAGTAACTAATGGAGCACAAGCTGGCCCACTTCCTCCTGCATAAACAGGTTGCTTTTCTCTATCATAAATCATACAAGCAGTATCATTGTAATTTTTTAATTCTATTCCATATTCTTTTTGCATATACTCTTTTAGAATATCTCTACCATATACTCCTAAATCCCCTGTTAAAATTAAATCATAATAACCGATTTCTCTTTTGGTATCTCTTAAATGTTTAAAAATAGTATCTGCTGCGGCTGGAGCCATTACTGCTCCCATATGATAGACATCTGTAATTCCTAAATCTACTACATTTCCAACAGTAGAACTATCAACTTTAATTTCTCCAACTGTATTTGATAAATAAGCACTGGCACTCCCTGTTGTTGTAAATGTTGCCGTTTTATGTTTTGGTCCACCATATTCTACTGGATAACGGAACTGTTTTTCAGCAGTATTATTGTGAGAACTTACAGCACAAATACAATTTTTAATTTGTTTACTTTCTACCATATTAGCGCCCATAATTAATCCTTCTACACTTGTTGCACAGGCATTATAAACACCCATAAAAGGAATTCCTAATTTACTTGCTGCATAACTAGAAGCTGCAATCTGATTTAATAAGTCTCCAGATAAAAATAATTCAATATCAAACTTGGTTTTTCCTATTTTAGATAACAAAATATCAACACTATCTTCTATCATTTTGCTTTCTGCTTGTTCAAAAGTATCCATATTGATATAAAAATCATCATAAGTTGCATCATAATAATTCTTTAATGGTCCTTTTTGTTCATATGGTCCAGCTACTGTACTAGTCGCACCAATATATACATTGTTATATTTGAATGTCATGCTATCCCTCCTAGTAATAAACGAATTAAACCAAATGTATAAGCACTAACCACTCCAAAAATAATCACAGAACCAGCTAATTTAAACATATTGGCTCCGATTCCAGTTACCATTCCTTCTTTACGATATTCCAAAGCTGCACTCATCATTGCATGTGCAAAACCTGTAATTGGAATAATAAGACCACATTTCGCAAAATTTACCCATTTATCAAAAAAACCAAAACAAGTAAACAAGCAACCAATAAAAATGAGTGTAATAATCATAAACATTGTCGCTTCAGATGTTGGAATATTAAAGAAGTAAGCATAAAGTTGTCTTAATAATTCTCCAAATGCTCCCATTAATCCTCCTGTTATAAAAGCAACCATTCCATTATATAATCGATTTTCTTTTGGAGTATGTTTCTCTACCAAAGCTTTATATTTTGTTTTTTCCATGTTTTCACCTCTACTTTTATTATGGAATAGTTCTATTTTTTTATACAAAAATCATTTTTTTATAAATATTAAAAATTTTAATTGCACTATCTTGTTCAATGTAGTATACTAAATATAGATGGATGAAAATCCATAAAAAAAGTGGAAGTACTTGTTTTCGTAGACGAGTACTTGCTCCGATTTGGTTTAAGTACTACATTCTAGAATGTAGTCCTTTTTTTATTATGAAAAGTTATCAACCTTCCCCCTGTTACTTTACTTTTGTAAAAGTAAAATAAGTAATAAAAAAATAATTATAAAAAGTGTTCTTATCAAAGAATCTTTTTTCATAAATTACTGCCCCTTTCTAGGAGCAAGCACTACATACAAGTAAATCCAAATACAATATAAAACATTATCCACAAGAAGTAAAATAACAAATTTTTAAAATTTATATAAAAATAATAATCAAAAGGAAAACTCTGTTATACAAATTTCAATTTTAAAATTAGAATCATCAAAATATAATTAAAATAAAACAAATTATAAAAAAATATGATAAGATAACAGTGGTGATTTTATGAAAGCAGTTGGTATCATTTGTGAATATAATCCATTTCATAATGGACATTTATATCATATAGAGAAAATAAAAGAGATGTATCCAGAACATAGTGTCATTTTAGTTATGAGTGGACCATTTACACAACGTGGAGATGCTAGCATTTTAACAAAATGGGAAAAAACAGAAATCGCACTTTTCTATAGCGTTGATTTAGTAATAGAACTTCCTTTTATCTATGCTAGTGGAAGTGCTGATTTATTTGCAAAAGGCGCAATTTCTATATTGAAAGATTTACAAGTAGAATACTTAATTTTTGGAAGTGAAGAAAATGATATAGAAAAATTAACAACATTAGCTTTTCTACAATCCAATAAACAACATAATGAAAAAATAAAACAATTATTAAAAGAAGGATATAATTACCCTACTGCACTTTCTAAATCTTTAAAAGACTTAACTGGATTAGTTACAACCTCTCCAAATGATTTATTAGGAATTTCTTATATTAAAGAAATTAAAAACCAAAATGCATTAATGATTCCAATTACCATTCAAAGAACCAATGACTATCATAATGAAAATCTAGAGACAATAGCAAGTGCGAGCAGTATCCGAAAAGCAATCAAAGAAGAAAGAAATATTCATAATTCAGTTCCTCCATTATCAGAAACATATATCCACAAAAATATTGATATTGAAAATCTTTTTCCACTTTTAAAATATAAAATTATTTCTGAAAAAGAAAATTTAATTCATTATCATGAAGTAAATGAAAAACTAATTCCAAGAATCAAAAAAGCAATCATTAATTCAAATTCATTAGACGAATTGATAGCATCTATAAAAACAAAAAATGAAACCTATAGCAAATTAAAAAGAATCTGTCTTTATATTCTTTGTGGGTTAACCAAAGAAGAAGCAAGGTTTTATAAAGATAATCCTTATATTCGAATTTTGGGGTTTACTAAAAAAGGACAACAATATTTAAATCAAATAAAAAAGGAAATTACACTTCCATGTATTTCCAATTATTCGAATGATAATGACCATCTTTTAAATTTAGATTTTCGAGTACTTCAAATCTATACATTTCTATTTCCACCCAACTTACAGAAACAGCTATTAGAAGAAGAAATCAAAAGTATTCCAAAAAAAGGCAACTAAATGCCTTTTCTTATAAATAACAATCCATCCCATTCCATAATATCTCAGGATATGTAGTTCTCACTTCAATATAATCTGTAATACCAATTTCTTTTAAAAAGTTTCTAATAATATCAATTCCCGTTTTTAAATCATCTATTTTTCCCTGATATTCAATTTCTACTACCATACCTAAAACATCAATAAAATCAACATCAAATTCAAAATTTTCAGTACGATAGATTTTTCTAATTTTATGATAATGACAGCTAGCAACAAACCCTAATGCTTCTAATATCTTAATCATTTGTTCTCCTGATGCTAATTTTTCTTCTATTTCATTAGAATATAAAAAATGTTCATTTCCCTCAAAGATTTTTTCTTTAAAATTGATAGAATCTCCACTACTGCTTTTTCGAACTCGAAGTCGTTTTTTCGCATTCTTAAGTCCTTTTTCATCAATGTATAAAAATGGATAATCTGGATTTTCAAAATAGGTATCTTCTATCGTTTGTTCTTTTACGAAATCTGTTTTTTCTTCCAAATACTTTTTAAATTCATCCTCATTTTGAACCAATATTTTTAATTCTATTTCAACATTTTCATTTCTTGTATCAATCATAAATCATACCTACTTTCTAAATATGCTTTTTATCTTTTGTTTTGGCCTAGTTGGAAATCTCTTTTCAAGCTCTTCATCGATTGAAACTGATTCTCCAGCCCGAACAATCATAGAAGATGAGCCACTACCAATCAGTACCTTCTTTCCTTTTGGAACTTTTACAAACATGGAACTACTCCCAGAACCGATTAAAACAGTTACCAAATCTTTTGTTGGAACATTCTTCATTTTCTTAAACATGTCTACCACCTATTTTCAGTATACCATATTTTTTTTAATATGTATTTAATTTTAATGTTGTTTCTCCAACATTTGATTTTAAATCTTCTGGTACTGTAATCATATCAGGATTTCCATCTGAAATAAATTTCGTTTTTGAAAGTATTTTAAAATTCATTTCAATATCAAAATCAGTGCCACTATTATCATACGCTCTAATTCTTTTTAAAAATGTTGCATCAAAATCTTTAGAAAATGGCGAAGGATTTGCTTCCCATCCAACTCTTAAAGTTGCATCAGTATGATAATTTTTCCCATTATAACTGCTATTTAAAATATGTGAAAAATTAATATGTTCTTTGCTATAAGGAGAGCCAAATGGTAAAGCTACAATAGGAACATATTTTTGTGGAATTATTGCATCTAAAATAGAATACATTTTTCCAATTTGTTTAGAGGCTTCTTCAGAATTTACTTTAGTAAAATCAACGTGATCAGCACTATGATTTCCAATATCGTATCCATGTTCTATTAACCACTTTATGATTTCTTCATTATATTCACTTTCAAATAAACTAGAATTTAAAAAAAATGTTGCTGTTACTTTAAAATCAGGATACTTCTTTTTAAATTCTTCTAATATTCCAACAGCTGAATGAGAATCAACTATAAGTTCTCCCTGTTCATTTTTTGAAACAGAAATATTATGTTTTCCATCATCAAAAGTTAAAATAATAGGACTTTTTCCTAATTCTACATCAATTTTTCCATGAACAAAATCAGATAAGCGTATCATGCGATATCCTTCCTTATAAAAAAATTCTAAATCCTTTCTAAAGGCTTCACTCGTTCTTTGATAACCATAATGATCAACATTTCCGTTCTTATCGTCTGTGTCATTATTTTGCATATCCCAAATTCCATGATACATCATAATAGGTATATCTCCTAATTCATTTATTTTTAAACCTTCATAATCAATTCCTTTTGAAACTACAATTTTAATTTTTTCATTTTTTCTTATTTTCCCACTTTTAGGATATTGTTCTAAAATCGTTCCAACCTGTTTTTCACTATATACTTCTTCTACTTCTATTTCTAGATGGTAATCACTAACAAAATTTTCTAGTTCTTTTCTATCTTTCCCTTCAAAATTTATCATTGTTGGAACATGCATACAACCAATCATACACCAACAAAAAAAGAAAAGAGCTATCCATTTTTTCATAAAAATCACCATATTTAGTATCTCTACTATAAAGTGATTTATACTGGTAAATTCTTTTCTATTAATGGAATGTCTTTTTCTAAAATTTTATTTACATTTTGTTCTAAAAGAGGAGTCACTTTACTCATATAAACAGTTAAAGAAGCATTTGATTCCTTTAACTCTATCGTTTCACTTAACACTTTTCCCATATCAATAGTAGGAACTAATAAAATTCTTTCTATTTCTTCTTTTAATAATGGATAATGAGTACAACCTAAAACAGCTGCTTCATATTCATTATTTTGAAGTGATTTTAGTTCTTTTTCTATGTCTAGTTGTTCTGATAAACCTTCTAAATAAGGTACAAAACTTGGACAGCTTAAAGGATAGACTTCAATTCCTTCTTGTTTTAACTTTCTTTCAAAAATACCATTTTTTATTGTTGCTGGCGTTGCAAGCAAAGCAACTTTTTGATAATACTTTTTTACATATTCTACGGTAGGATCAATCACATTATCAATTGGAATTTTTGTATATTTTTGATATTCATCTACCAAACTACTGCATGTACCACATGCTATCACAATTCTATCAACATGATTTTCTTCAAAAAAGCGTATAATTCTAACACCTAATTTTATCAATTCTTCTTTACTTTTTTCTCCATATGGTAAATAAAAGGTATCCCCATAATAAAGATATTCTAATTTGGGATATTGATTGATCAATTCTTTTAAAACATTTAATCCACCTATTCCTGAATCAAATACACCAATTTTCATATTTCACTCTCCTCTTTAAACAATTTTTGAACATTCTTTTTTGGAACCAACATTTCAATTTCTTTTTGAACATGAAAACGAAAAACTTTTTCCGTTGTAGCATATTCTTCTCCATCTAGACACCAAGATTCGTCTATCCTATGCTTCAATTTTATGGTTAACTTATTTGTACGATAATATATAATATTAGGAACCTTTTTTACTACAGGAGTTAATAATGCAGGTATCATTTTAATTAACTCTCTTTTTGTTCTCGCTTTACAAAATGCGACTTCAAACATATTATCATTCAATTTCACATTTTTATAAAGATGTTCTAAGCCTGCTATACGATTACTATTTGTGATAAATAGAAAGGAAAAATCACCTTCTTTTTTTTGACCATCTATTTCATATTCAATAGAATATTGCTTTAATTTACTACATATTCTTTTCATTCCATACAATATATAGGCAAATTTTCCAAATTTTTCTTTTAGTTTTCTAGGAGTTGCATAAGAAACATCTACATAATTTCCAAGACAGGCAACATAAACAAAAGGTTTCGAGTTTAAAGAACAAGTATCAATTTTTTTTATTGTTCCATTTAAAAGCAATTCTAAATCCTTTTTATAATTTTTCGTATACCCATACATAGATCCAACATCATTGGTAGTTCCTATAGGAAGACTTGCTAACAAAAGCTTTTTTTCGCGCATTAAATTTCCTGTTATTCCTTCATTTAAGGTCCCATCTCCTCCTGCAATAATAACCAAAGAATAGTCATCATCCAAGTTAAATACTATAGTAGTAGCATCTCCCTGCTTTGATGTTTTAAAAAAGATAACTTCATAGCAGTAACTATTTAAAGTCTTTTCTATTATTTTTAAGAAATCTTTCTTATTTTTTCGCTTTCCACTTTTTGGATTATAAATTACCGCACATTTTTTCATACTATCACCCTTAAAAAAAAGAAGATTTACTCCTTTTCAGCAAATTTCATATCCAAAATACAATCCAATTTGTCTATGACAGGGAATCCTTTGTCTTTACTTAAATCTGTAGAAAATTGAACTCCTATTCCGCCTTCTTTTTCCCACTCTATTAAATTTCCTGAATAGTCATCAATTAAAATAGAATCTTTAGTAGAACACATTTTTGTTTTAGAAAGTTCTCTTGGTACAGGAATAATTGTTACATCTTTCATATATTTTCGAATGAAATTAATTTTCGCAATTGCTTCATCTACAGAATTTACATGTGTTAAAATGGCAAGGTTACACTTTCCTGATGCATAAAGTTTTTTCATACACCCAAATGCATCATTAATAATTGGTGTTAAAGTAAGTATCTTTTTCCAATTCAAATTAGAATAAAACTCACTCATTTTTTCACTGTCACTTTTATCTACTTCTAATCGATCTAACATATCATATGTAACACGATTAGTATCCATGATTACTCCATCAAAATCAATATAAATATTTTTCATGTTTTCCTCCTTTTGTGTGTTCTTCATTTTTCATATAAAATTCATTTAATTCATGTGCTGCCATTAATAATTTTTTTGAATAAGGAATTCTTAAATAAATTGGATTTAAACAAGAAATGGTATCCTCCATATAAGTAATTCTAATTCTATCCAAGGCATCTGCATCTTTTAAAATGGAAAATAAAGTATAAAAAGTTTTTTTGTCTGTAATTCCATATTTTCTCATGATACGATCTGCATCAGTATCTTCTAATGAATGAATTTCTACAATACTTTGTAACAATTTTACAAAGTTTTGATTTTCATAGATTGGATCATTTACAAGTTCTATGATTGCTTCGGCACTTCTTTCCCCATGACTAGGATCTACACAATCATTCACCCTTCCAATATCATGATACTTAGAAGCATCTAAAACAATTCTTACACAGATTTCATCAATTCCACATTGCAATGATAAAATATAAGCCCAAAACAAAACTCTTTCATTATGATTAATTCCATGAATAAAACTAGTATAAAGTTCCTCTTCATCAATTGTATCTAATTCTTGTTTTAATCGATCAATATTTCCTTCTCTCATCAATTGTTTCAAAATTTCTATTAAAGATGATTGTTTTGGATTAGAATGAATCGTTTCTATATATTGTTCATTATTTTGCTTTTTCATAAAATCTTCATTCAAAGTTTGATTTAAATTCCCACCTAAAAATAATTCTAATAAATAATGCATGTTAAAAACCTTCTTCTTCTACATTATATCATATAAAAAACATGACTCGCAAATTTATGAAATTAATGTTCCTTTCTATACTGTAAAACCTTAGCTCTATGGTTTAATAATTTCTGATAACTAATCTGTTTTAAATCTTCTCCTGACCATAAACCTTTTTGTGGATTTTGCTCTGGTCCAAACATAATATGATTTTCTATATCATTCAATATTTCGTTTGGTAAAAGTCTTAATAGATTACTTGCATCACAACACGGTTTACCATCTCTGATTTTCCCTCTAATAAAAGCTTCTAATAAAGGATAAACAAACTCTGGACTTTTTAGTTTTTCTTCTGGAGATTTCGCTAACCACTCTGAAACCACAAGATCTCCCCCATAATAAAGTATCAAACTTAAAATTTCAGGATCAGTTCTATAACATTCTGGAAGAGCATTTAATTTTGTAGTATTCATTGGATTAAATTCACCACATTCAGCAAATACTTGTAATAATCCTATAATAAAATCTTTATCTTTTAGGATTTCTGAAGAAGCATAACAAAGACAACTTAAGTCTCCGTTTTCTACGATTAAAGTCATTACTTTTTTAGAAGAAATAGATATCGGAGATTCAAATAGTAATCCATGTATGGATAAGAAAAGCTTTGCTTTTCCTTCTTCTGAAAAACTCTCAAAGTCTACTACTAGATCTCTACTTTCAATCTTTGAACTAACAATTGTCTTATATATTCTTTCTAATGAAAAATTATAATTATACATTTTATATAAGAAAAGCAATTCCTCTTCTGTATATTCTACTTTAGATTGTAATTCTAAAATATGTTGATGATTATAATATCTGCTTTCTAATTCCTCTATGTAAAATTGATTTTTTTCTGAATCTATTTCTTTCAATTTTCTAATTACTTCTGGAAGATATTGAACTGCAATCTCTATAATCGAGTTATAGTAATCTGAATTTCCATTATATTCAATATAATGCATCAGTTCATTATCATCATAAACCTGTACTATTTTAAAATATAAAATCGGAATCAATTTTTCTTTTTCTAAAACATAGTAAACATAAATATCTCCAGCCTCTAGCACTCTACCAGTCGTTCTTAAATCTACACCACAAAGTTGAGCTTTACATTCATCAAGACTTTGGGCAATTTCCCAACTCCTTCTACTATCTTTTAAGTCTTCATATAAATCATGATAAGATGCTCTTTCTCCCTCTGGTTTACAAACTGTTTTTTCATACTTTTTCCAAATTCCTTGTTCCATCTTTACAACCTCCTGAAAACTATTTAATATATTATATCAGACCAAAATGCACAAAGTCTACAAAAATTTTATAAGGTTAGTTTCTTTAAAGTATACAAAAAAATAGATTTTAAAAAACCTATTTTAAAGCATCTACTAATTCAGCTTTTTTCATTGTAGAATATCCTTCTACACCTTTGGCTTTTGCAATTTCACGAAGTTCTGCTACTGTAAGTTTTGATAAATCTGTAGTTTCTTTCGCTACTTCTTTTTTTGGAGCTTCTTTCTTAGTTTCTGTTTTTACAGTCTCTTTTTTAACTTCTGCTTTTGTTTCATTTTTAGCAGAAACTTTTCCATTTAAAGCATCTTTGGCAATTGTTACTAAATCTGTAAATGATGCAGGATTATCAATTGCGATTTCAGCTAACATTTTTCTATTGATTGTTACTCCAGCTTTATTTAATCCATTAATGAATTTAGAATAGCTAATTTCGTTTTCACGACAAGCTGCATTAATTCTAATAATCCATAATTTTCTAAATTCTCTTTTATTTTGTCTTCTATCTCTATATGCATATTTTCCAGAATGCATTACTTGTTCTTTGGCAGTTTTATATAATCTATGTTTACTTCCAAAATATCCCTTTGCTTGCTTCATCACTTTCTTATGACGAGCACGTGTTACTGTTCCAGTCTTTACTCTTGGCATTTCTAATTCCTCCTTTAATACTAAATAATATCTTTAATTCTCTTATAGTCACTTTTACTTAAAAGTGAAGCTGTTCTTCCTACTCTATTAGAAGCAGCATTTTTCTTTCCTGTATTATGTCTTGTTCCTGGATGTCCAATTTTTACAGTTCCTCCAGGTCTAACTTTACAAACTTTAGCAGTTCCCTTATGAGTTTTCATTTTTGGCATATAAATTCCTCCTATTTTTCTTTCTTTGGCATAAGTATCATAGTCATAAAACGACCATCCATTGTTGGTTTTTGTTCTATTACTGATATTTCATTTAAAGATTCTGCAAATCGAAGTAGCACTTCACGACCTAATTCTGGATGTGCCATTTCTCTTCCTTTAAAACGAATGCTGACTTTTATTTTATGTCCTTTTTCTAAATATTTTGAAGAATTACGAACTCTTGTATCAAAATCATGAACATCAATAGATACAGAAAGACGATATTCTTTCATTTCTAGATTATTTTCTCTTTGCTTTTTTAAATTTTCTTTGTTTTTCTTTTTACTCTCATACTTAAACTTATTATAATCCATAATTTTACAAACTTGTGGATTTGCATTAGGACTCATAAGTACAAGGTCAAAACCAGCATAATTTGCAAGTGTAAGAGCATCCTTAATTGGTTTTATTCCAAGTTGTTCTCCATTTGGTCCAATAACCATTACTTCTTTTGCACGTATTTGTTCATTGATAAACAAATCTTTCTCTTTATTTGCGATAACTGACACCTCCAAAATATTATATTTCATGCATTTGATGCACATTTCAATAAAAAAGTGAATACAAAAGTATCCACTTAAAAAGACAATAATCTTGAACATTATTCTATTGTTCATTCATGGCCTTTTACCCAACATTATTCACGTTCGGGTGAGAAGTGGAAACTTCTTCTTTCCTTTTCATTTCTATTAGATATTACAATAAAATAGTATGTTTGTCAACCTTTTTTAGAACATTTATAAATAAATTTGCAATATTTCAAACTTTTATTCTCTTACAAAGTATACTTTATAAATTTTAAAATTCTTTTTACCAAAATAAAAATTCTATAGAATCTTAAATACAAATTTTAAAAATTTATGATTTTACTTTTATTTTATAATAATCTATATTCTAATATGTGGTTGTTTTACTTGTTGTAGTATTTGCCTCTTAGAAAGGGGCTATAATTAATGAAAAAAGATTCACTAATAAGAATGCTTTTCTTAATTATATTTTTATTATTTATTCTACTTTTAGAAAAGTAAAATAAGGGGGAAGGTTGATAACTTTCACATAAAAAGTACTACATATTGGAATGTAGTACTTACCAAAAAAACCAGAGGTAAGTACTTACCAAGAAACAAGTACTTCCACTTTTTTTGATGAAATCTCATCTATATCCATTATACTAGAGTTTGCTTTCTTTGTCAATGTTGTTATTTTATAACGCATTCTCCACTCTTATATTCTGTAACTTCAATTTTATTACTAAGTCTTGTTTTTGTAGCACACCAATCAGAATCATAAATAGCGAATTCTACATTACCATTTTGATAACGATTAATAGTACCACCTTTTAAAGTTCTTTCATCAAAATTAACGATTGATTTATCAGGAAATGTATAAGTTACATCCTCTAATTCAAACATTTTATCACTTTTATAAACTTCATTGACACTATCTAATAAAGATTTCGCAATTTTCTCAAACTTCTTTGCGCCACTTCCCTGTTGATAATTGTAGTAAAAATATGCTACTCCACCTAATAAAATAAGTGCGAAAATAAGTCCAAATAATTGACCATTTTTCTTTTTCTTAGCTTCATTTGCCATCTGTGTTTCGTAATCCATTAATATCCCACTCCTTCTTCGGATCTTCACCATGTGCTTTTTCCCATTCTTCATGACACAACCTTGCATGTTTTACTGCATCATTTCCTCTATTATCTGTAATACTTGCTCCTTCTGTCACAAAGAAAAACGACATATTAAATTGTTCATTCAGCTTTTTTACTGCCAAACAAAACTCTCTTGCTTTTTTTACATCCATATAGCTTACTCCTTATTATTAGTATACCACAGATATGAAATTTAGAAACATATTTTTTCTAAAAAGAAAAATACGATTTCTCGTATTATGCTCTTGAATCATATTTTCCATCTTTTGTTGAAACAAGAATATGTTCTCCTTGTTCAATAAATAAAGGAACTCTAACCATTAAACCATTTTCCATATAAGCATCTTTCATTGCGTTATTTGTTGTATTTCCTTTGACAGCTGGTTCTGTTTTTTCTACTTCATATTCAATTTTATCAGGTAAAATAATTCCTATTAATTCTCCTTGATAAAAACTAATATCAACATTGATTCCTTCTTTTAAGAACTTTTCACTATCCCCTAATTGAGCTTTTGAAAGTTCAATTTGTTCATAACTTTGCATATTCATAAAGTTATGAACATCACCATTATTATATAAATATTGCATATTTTGTTTTTCAATCATAGCTTTTTCTAATTTAATACTAGTATTGAATGTTTTTTCTACTGTTGATCCAGTTCTTAAATTACGTAATTTTGCTTTTACAAAAGCAGCACCTTTCCCAGGCTTTACATGTTGAAATTCTAGTACTTGATAAATATTATCTTCATAGATAAATGTAATTCCATTTTTAATGTCATTAATATTAAACATAAAAGTCCTCCTTTCTACTTATTGGTAGTTCTTTTATAATTTGTTTTCATTTTTCCAAGAGATTTTACTTTTGGTTTTTCCTCTTTATGTGCGCCACCAAAAGCTGGCATTGTAGCCTGAGCTTCTATTAAAGCACTATAATTAATTGAATCATGTAGCATTCCATGATTTACAATTGGTTGTTTTTTTCCCATTTTGTATCTCCTTATTTCTTTTCTTTATGAGTTGTTGATTTTCTACATTTTGGACAGAATTTATTTAGTTCTAAACGGTCTGTCGTATTTTTTTTATTTTTTTCTGTACGATAGTTTTCTTCTTTACAAACAGTACATTGAAGAGTGATTCTTTCTCTAGCTTCTCCTTTTTTTGCCATACTATTTCCCTCCTTTTTGATAAATCCACACCTATTATAACAAATTATTGATAAATTTCAAAGAATTTTTTTGAAACTTCATTCGATATTTTACGAGTAACAGGATATTCATAATCAGAATTACTATTTTGATAATAACTATCAGGCGAAACTACTACAATTGTCATAACTGGATTATCATACGGAGCATAGCCTGCAAAAGTCGTCGTAATTGTTTCTGTATCTCCAATTCCATCCCCATCTGTATCAAGAATACTTTGGCTTGTTCCTGTTTTTCCAGCGGGTTTTAAATTTAAATTCATACTTGTATATCCAGTACCATTTCTTTCCATTACCATTTTTAGACCTTCTTTTACTCTATTTAAATACTGGTCTTCTGTATTTACTTTATTTAAAACAACAGGTTCAAACTCAAATATTTTTTCTGTTAAATTTTCTTTTGTTGAATCATAAACTTCTTTTAATAAATGAGGTTTTATTCTATTTCCACCATTCGCAATTGTAGAAATATATTGAGATAATTGAATTGGTGTATAAGTATCATATTGTCCGATTGCGAAATCTAGAAGTAAACCTGATTGAGTATCATTACCGACTAAACCAACACTTTCTACTGGTAAATCAATTTCTGTTTTTACACCTAGTCCAAATTCACGAAAAGTATTTCGATAAATTGTAAATGCATCTGGATTCAATGTAAGCGGTCCATCGTAAGTATAATATCCACCACCTACTTTCATAGCCGTTCTAAATTGATAAGTATTAGATGAATATTTTAAGGCCAACAAGTCATCAATTAATCCAAAACTTTTCCAAGAACATTTTAATGGTGTTCCTGCTACTTTAATACATTCATCAGTTCTTTTTTCACCAATTTTTAAAGCACCTGTATTATAACCAACTATATGAGATGCTCCTTTTATTACAGAACCAACAACTACTGGTGCCGTTACAATTCCAGGTGTATAATCATAAAATAAGTACTCTCCATTTTTTTCTATAATCTGTTTTCCAGCCATAGCTAGAATTTCTCCAGTATTAGGGTCTGTAATCACAACAAAAGAACGATTATAATATTTCGTATTTGGAGATTTTTTGGCAATCAATAATTGTTCTTCTAAAACTTTTTCTACCATTTGTTGTAATTCAATATCAATTGTTAAAACAATATCATTTCCTCTATTGCCTTCTTCTATTAATTGATATTCTCCATTTGATAATACTTGGTAAATATTCTTTTTCCCTTTTAAATATTCTTCATATTGATATTCTAAATAACTAGTTCCTACTCTATCATTTAAAGAATATCCTTTGGATAAATAATCATCTTTTAATTCATATGGAATTCCACTTTCTGCAGATGAAACAGTTCCCAAAATAGAACGAAATGTTTTCTCATATGGATAACTTCTCTCCCAATCTAATCTAACATTTACCCCTTTTAAATCAAGCTCCACAATTTTCGCATATTCTAAATCAGTAACATCTTTATTTTTAAGTACTTTTTCAGAATAAGAATATCCTTTATTCATCAATGTATAAAAATAAGCTGCTTTAATATCTAATTCTTGATATCTCGCTAATTCTTCTTCAGTAATGCGTTCTAGTTGATAGTTTTCTATATCTTCTTTAGTAAGTTCTCTTGACTTTAGCTTTTCCCACTCTTCTTTAGTAATTTTTGCTTCAGCTTTTTCAGGGTTAGATTTTATAAAGAAATTTTTTAATTCTTGCTCTTTCAAGGAAGATGTATTTATTTCTAAAACTTGTGCTAAAGTATAAGCAAGTTCTATTTCTTCTTTGATCGTAATTCCCGTCTGTTTTTTGTAATAAATTGTTTTGACTGGAACATTATCTACTAAAAGTTTATGATTTCTATCATAAATTCTTCCCCTTGGCGCCGAAGATCCTTCCACTATTCTAGTATTAAGCGTTTCTACTTTTTTCATATAATATTTATTTTTTAGTAATTGTACATGTACTAAATTAAGTAATAAAATAGACATTGCAAATATAATAATACCAATTAATATATAGTATCTTTTTAAAATGATTAATGTGATATTTCTTTCTTTTTTACGATTAAATGATTTATAGTTTGGTTTTTTCCATGATTTTTTAGTTTTGAGTGGCTTGTTCATATCGATTCTCTATCACATCAAAATCTAATAGCTTAAAAAAAGCATCTATATAGGCATCTTTATTTGCTTTATAATCCAAATAATAAGCATGCTCCCATAAATCAATATTCATAAGTGGTATCATATCATACGAATATGGAGTTTCTTGATTACTCATATTTACAATATTTAATTCATTATTTTGAAGTACTAAAAAAGTATATCCAGAACCAACTAATTGTTTGGATGTTTTAATAAATTCTTGTTTAAATTTTTCAAAATTTCCATATTTTTTATCAATCGCTAATTTTAATTTGTTCCTAGGTACATGATTCCCACGTTGATTCAATTCTTCAAAATAAAGTTCATGATTTAAAACTCCTCCTGCATTATATAAAATTGTGCCTCTTTCACTAAGTGGATAATTTGAAATATTTAAGACTGCAATTAATGGATCATCATTTGTAATTTTTCTTAATCGGTCAAGATAACCTTTATATAATTTTTGAATGTGTAAATTCATTGTTTCCTCACTTAATAGTGGGACATAGTTTATGCTTGGAATATTCATAAAATTCCTCCTTATTATTACTTTATGAAATATTTACTACATTATTCTATTTATCTTACATATAATAATCTGAGGTGAAATTGTGAAAGAACAAATACTACAAAAATATGTAGAAAAAATTACAAAAGATGATATTAAAAAATTTGCGAATTCTAACTCTATTTCATTATGCGATGATGAAATAAACATTTTATATGAGGAATTAAAAAAAAATTGGAAAGTTTTTCTATATGGAAATCCTACTCCAATTTTTAATGAATTAAAAACTAAGCTCTCTCCTACCACTTACGAGAAAGGGATAGAACTTTTTTATACAATGAAACAAAAATATCAATCTTTCTTATAATAGTTTCTAATATCCTCTATTAAATTATGATTCATTTTTTTATTTTTAATCATTTCAATTTCAAACTTATAAGGAGGATAAATTTTCTCATTTGAATTAAAGGATTCACTAACATAAGGAGTTTCTAATATTTTAGGAACTTCTTTTAATTTTGGATGCTCTATCACGTTCATTAAATTTTCAAAGCCAATCGTTCCTAATCCGAAATTTTCATGTCTATCCTTATGACTTCCTAATTCATTTTTACTATCATTCATATGAAGAACCCATAATTTTGAAAGTCCAATAATATCGTCAAACTGCGTTAATATATCATCTACATTCTGTAAAGTATAGCCTGCGTCATGAATATGACAAGTATCTAGACAGACACCTACTTTATCTGGATACTTCATACCTTTTAAGATAAGGGAAATCTCTTCAAATGTTCTTCCGCATTCACTACCCTTTCCTGCCATTGTTTCTAGACATATTTTTACACTTGTTTTACTATCAATAACCGTATTTAAAGCCCGGATAATATTCTCTATTCCTTTTTCACTTCCAAGTCCTACATGACTTCCTGGGTGCAATACTAGAAGTTCAATCCCTAACAATTCTACACGTGCTATTTCTTCTTTTAAAAAACGAATTGCAAATTCATATTTTTCATTATCATTGGCTAAATTAATAATATATGGTGCATGAACTACCACCTTACTTTTATCAATATTATTTTCTATCATCAATTTATGTGCAAGAGAAGTAAGTTCCAAATCAATACTCGCTCTTGAAGTATTTTGTGGAGCACCAGTATAAAACATAAACGTATTTGCTCCATAAGATAATGCTTCTACTACAGAACCCAATAATTGCTCATCTCTTTTAAATGACACATGAGAACCTATATATAATTCTTCCATTACATTCAACTCCATATCCATACTTATTATAACATGCTTTCTTTAAACTATTGAAATATAAAAAGAAAAAATCTTATTTCATACAAGATTTTACTATCACTGACCATCGTTGTCATGAAAAAGATTAAATTTAACTTTATTTACACATTAGTGTATTTATAAATAATTATCAATTTTTTAACTTACTAAAATTTTTTTTCAAATAAAGGAGGAATATCAGTTCTTAGTTTTTTTCCTTTTCTTCTCATTAAAATCTTTGGTTCAAAATAGGATTCAAATGTACTTTTTGGATAAAAGCAATTACGTCTTAAATCTAAATATCCATTTTCTTTTACTAACTTTATATAATATTCATAAGAAAATCCCCCAAACATTCTAGGCATAAGACAACTTATAACAGTATCATCTATAAAATCAGAATTTAAAAGAGCCATTCTTAAAGATACGTCATCTTTTTTTATTACTCGATAACTTCTAAGTGTACTTTTTCTTGATCCTAAAACTTCCATAGCACGATAAACTGTAATAACTCCACTCTTACTTTTTATTTCAAATCCATACACTTTTGGAAATATTTCCTCAATCATTGGTAATTTTCTATAAGCATTCATTATTGAAACTGTCCCATAGCCATATGGATATTTTGAAAGTATTTGAAGCAATTCTAAAACTAGTCCTTTTTCTTCTATTGGATATTCTTCAAAATAAAAGGAAAGTGTATTAATTAATGCTTCATTACTTAAATGCTCTAATAAATATGTAACTCGTTCCAAAGGAGTTCTTGCTTCACCATAAGAAATATATCCTTCCATAATTTCTTTAACAAAAGAAAGTAATTTTCTAGCCTTCCTCTCATTATACAATTTCCAATATTCAGATTCTTCTTTTTTATTATGATATACTTTTGCCATATACATCTACCTCTTCTTTGAGCGCTAATTGTAAGACTTTATAAAATCCATTTGGAAGTTCTGGATAATCTTGCTCTAATTTTTTAAATCGTTCATCCAGTTCACTTGCTTTATATTGTGTAATAACTCCTGGCTTAAAAACATCTTCAAAACAGGTTCCTTCAAAAAATGTATTTCTAGAAAAATCCATAACACCACTACCATCTTCACAAACCATATAAGAATGATAATGTTTCCCTCCAAATAACAAAGGTAGTTTACTTGTAGTAATGAAATCATTCGGAAAATATGGGGCTACTCCCTCTATAACAGCATGACATTTTTGATGCATATCTTCTCTTTGCAAGACATATCGAACATTTTGTAAAGAAATCATATCTGTCAATCGATATAATCTTAATGTTCCAAAGGAAGTCTCAATTCTATAATGGTCTTTTTCCTGAATTAGAGTTAAACAATTTGGCAGCATTCTTAAATGTTCCAAAAAATCAGGTGGATAAATTTCACTAATTAATCGAAATAGAAAAGAACGCCTATTTAATGAATGCTTTTCCATTAAATCAAAAACAGTATTTCTAAATTTTTCATTACCAGGAAGTCTAAAAAAGGAAAGAACCATCATAACATTAGGTTGTCCGTTAAAGCCAACAAATGGAATCTGGTAAATTGCTTCTAATTCTCTTAAAATTGTTTCACAAATCATTCTATCATGTTCTGCAAATGCTATTTCATTTTTTTCATATATTTGATTTAAAAGACTCATAAACTATCTCACATACACTTTCATTTTTTCTTTTGGAAGTTCTACCATTTCACTTTCTTTGGCTCCAGTTCCTATCATTGCAATATCTTTATCATAAAGTGTTTTCATACATGCACACATTCCCATAATAGCAGGAGAATTTAAAATTTGTTCTATATCAGTACTTCCTAAAACTTTCCCATCTAAATACTGAGCAAAATTAAGTACCAAATAATCCGGATTATTCACTTCAATCGCATTATAAAATCTACTATAATTAAATTCAAAAACTCTTCTTTTCCTTTTAGTTACGGTCGTATATTCTTCTGTTTGTTCTAATCCAGCCCGTCTACATACTTCTTCCCATGAAATTTCTTTACTTCCAGCATAATCTCCAGTATAAATTTTTCCTTCCACAGAATCATTACTGATACGAATTGGATAAGGGCGAAATACCATATAAGATGTAATATCATCATTATAAGGAATTCCACAATATCCTAAAACATCTGTTATCGTACATCCTCTACTTGTTGTGTAAGGATAAGGAAGCCCGTGATTAATATCCAAATCAAATCCTTGACTCATTTCAATTAATACAGAAAGACCTGCTCTTCTCATCTGAAAAAACAAATTATCATCATAAATAAAAATATTCCCTTTCCACGGATAATCTTTCGCTAAAATAGTGCCAGGAATTCGAAGCGATTTTTCTGCATTTGCTGCAGATGAACCTTGAAATGTACTCCCAGAACGAATGTTTTTCCTTTCAAAAGCGATATGTTTATCTGCCACGATAGCGGCTCTTTCATGAATATAAAGGATTCTTCCATTAATTAAATCTTTATTTTCTTCTAGTTCTTGATATAAAATTTCTGGATTAATTACTGCTCCACAACCAATCAATAATGTTGTTCTTGGATTCACTACACCAATTGGCAAATGATGGGTTATAACTTTTCTTCCATCATCATAAACAAAAGTATGCCCTGAATTTGGCATATTGTGGTTAATGGTAACATCAACATCTAATTTTCTAGCAAGATAGCCTACTAGTTTTCCTTTTCCACAAGAGCCAGCCTGGCCATCTGTTACTACATAAACTTTTCCCCTCATTTTAACATCTTCCTTTTTTGTTCTATTGCCAAAGCACATACAGGGTCCAAAATATCTAAATCTTTTTTGCTTGCATTCTTCTCTAATTCTTGATATCTTGTGATTAATTCTTTTGCTGGATATTGTAACAATATGTTTGGTTGAAAAACGTCCTCAAAGCAAGTGCCTGGATAGAAAAGATTTCTTGCTGGGTCAACAACTCCTCCATCTTTTAATGTATAATAAGAATGATAATAAACTCCACCAAATAGATTTGTAAATTCACTGGTTGTAATATATTCATCTGGCAATTGTGGAGCAAGAACCTCTACTGCATAATGACAAAATCCATTAAATCTCTTAGGAGCAAAACATATTTTATGAGTATTTAACCAATCTTCTAAAGCAAACATTTCAAGTGTTCCATATTTAGTCTTTACTACATAGTGATTTTTCTCTGAAGAAATACTTTCAATATAAGGGAGTGACAATAAGCCAGAAATTTGCTTTCTTTCATTATTCGTTCCAGGTATTACAGAATATAAACTTGTTGTTAAATATAATAATAAATCTCTTTCATTTACATGATATTTTTCTAATAACTCTCTCAATAAAAATCGATGGGAAAAGCTAGAGTCTATCAATAATGAAATCATAAAAGTAGTTGGGCTACTTTTTTTATCAATTCCAAACGAAACTCCCATTTTTAATTCTAATTCTGTCAAAATAATTTCACTAATAAATTCAGTATGTTTAATTGACTTTTTTTCTGTTTCCACAATAATATCAAATAAAGATTTCTCCACTTTCCTCATCCGCCCTTTTTATTAAAAATTTATTCTATCACAAAATAAAGATAAGTCAATCTCTTATCGCTTTATGTAATGCATAGTTAATTCCATCGCCAATTACTTCACTTAATTTTTCTAATACAAAATCTACTTCTTTTGGAGTTACCATAAAATTATATCCAATCGGTGTTAATACTTCAAATAGCAATTGTTTTATCTCTGATTCTTCTAACCCTCCAACTAGTCCTAATAATTGTTTATTATCTTCTTTATTTTCTTCTATCTTTGCTTTTAAATAATTTGTTTGATGAGAAAGAATAAGTTTATTTTTTGGTTTACCACTATTTTGTTTTGAATAAGTATATTGTTTCTGCATATATTTTATCGTATCTGCCACAATGGTAATGGCATCTACAACTGTTGGTATTCCAATTGCTATAACAGGAATTCCATATAATTCTTTACTGATTTCTTTTCTTTTATTTCCTATACCAGAACCTGGAGCTATACCAGTATCCGTCATTTGGATTGTTCGATTAACTCTCTCAATAGAACCACTCGCCAATGCATCTATTACAATTACAAATTGAGGTTTTACACAATCAATAATATATTTAATAAAATCACTCGTTTCAATTCCTGTTTCTCCAGTCACTCCAGGACTTATCGCACATACTCTTCGATAACCTTCCTCCAATTCGCCATATAAATAAAGTGGATTCGTTACAATAATTTTATCAATTGACATTGGTCCTAAAGCATCTGGTGTAGAATGTTCATTTCCAAGACCAATAATTAACCCCAAGTCATCTTCTTTAATATGTTCTTTTTCTAAAATAAAATTTAATTTATTAGAAAAAACTTTTTTTACATTTAATAAATTATCATGGTCTGTTACATCTTCAAATTCAATAGTAATATAAGTACCCGCTTTTTTTTCAATCTTTTTACCACTTTCTTCATCTAGATAAGTTGTTGTTGCTTTTATATTTTCTATCGTTTCAAATTCTTGTTTTATTTTTTCAAGACTATTATTCTCTATCGATTCGAGCGCTAAATCAGTCCGAATGGTATAATTTTTTAAATCGACTTCATGTTTCATCTTATCACCCATACATATTTTTCCCGAAAATGCATTATTTTATTGCTTTTTTTAAGATTATGCGATAAAATTATAAGTACTGAGTTTGCTGAGAGGTGGTGAAACTATGCCAAATATGAAAAATGCAAAGAAAAAAGTAAAACAAATTGCAAAACAAAAAGTAGGAAATAATGAATACAAAGCAAGTATGAGAACTGCTATTAAAAATGTAGAAAAAGCAGTAAATGAAAACAATAAAGAAAAAGCTACTGAAAATTTAAAAACTGCTATTAAGAGAATTGACAAGGCTGCTTCTAAAGGTGTTGTAAAAGCAAATACTTGTGCTCGTAATAAATCAAGATTAACAAAAAAAGTTAATGCCATGGAGTAAAATTTTTACTTCTTTTTTTATAATTTCTTAGTTTTTGTTGTATAATAAAAGTGGTGATAAAATGAAGAAAACATTCTCATTCTTAATTTTAGTAGGTCTTGCTGCTACAATTGGAATATTCCATAAACCAATTGTAACGTTTTTATTAAATAATGTAATTTATAAAAAAGAAGTTATTATACAGGAAAGTAATCAATACGCACGTTTAAATAATTTTTCTTTTGTACAAGAAACAGACAATTTTAAACCTACATCAAAACAGGATTTAAAAAATATTATTTATACTTATTTAAATCGAGGTTGGAATGATTTTAGCTTTTTCTGCGAAACAGATATTTATCCTAACTGTATAAATGATGTAAAAGAATTAGCAAATGATTCTGCTACTTTATCTAGTATTAACAATTTTGTTCATCCATATAATTCTTATGATAAATTATATATTACTTTAAATAATTTAGGAAAAGTAACAATCGAAACTGTGCAATTGTATACAATAGAAGAACAAAATGAATTAAATTATATTATAGATGAAATTATAAGTGAAATTATAACAGATGATATGACTTTAAGAAAAAAAATAGAGACAATTCATGATTATATTATTGAAAATAGTGTTTATGATGAAGAACGTGCTGAAGCAATAAAAAACAATAAGCAATTAAATTTGCAGGAACCATCACATAAAGCTATTGGTCCACTTATAAAAGGGAAAGCACTTTGTAGTGGTTATAGTGATGCTATGGCATTATTTCTAAATAAATTAGGAATTAAAAATTATAAAATTTCAAGTGCGAATCATGTTTGGAACTTTGTGTATATTGACGAAACCTGGTATCATCTAGACCTTACATGGGACGATCCTGTTGTTTCTACCAAAGAAAATCTTCTACTTCATGACTTTTTTCTCATTTCAACAGAAGAACTTCAAAAAATTGATTTAACACAGCATGAATTTGATAAAACCATTTATGTTGAAGCAAAATAGTTAAACTTTGATATGAACCTCGTTTCTTGGACAAAATAGAAACGAGGCTTTTGTATGTCAAAATTGAGTTATGAAAAAAAATAAAAATATATGAAGAATATAAACAGGGAAAAGGATATTATGTTTTAGGCAAAAAGTATAATTTAGATAGGACGAGAGTTCAATATATGTTATATCTTACAGATAAACATGGATTAGATATATTAAGAACTAATAAAAATAAAGATTATCCCAAAAACATCAAATAAAAAAGAGACAATTGAAGAAGAAGTTGAAAGATTAAAACAAGAAAATTTATATTTGAAAGCTGAGTTAGAATATGTGGGAAAATTGAGAGCCGTTGTTCAAGCAAGGAAGAATCGGCAACAGAAGAAAAAGTAAGTGTTGTAAGTAAACTTCGGCTAATATATCCATTAAAGATTCTTCTACAAGCATCAGGGATAGCAAAATCAGTATATTACTATACTTTATCAAAAATAGATACGGATGATAAAAATAAGGAAATTATAGATAAAATAAAAGAAATATTCTTGTATCATAAAGAAAGATATGGTTATTGTAGAATTACTTTAAAATTAAGAAATCAAAGATATAAGGTAAATCATAAGAAAGTTTATAGAATAATGGCTAAATTAGGTTTGAAGTCACTAAAAAGAAATAAAAGAAAATATTCTTCTTATAAAGGAACAGTTGGTAAAATAGCTGGTAATCATATTAATAGAAATTTTGAAGCAGATAAACCAAATGAGAAACGGTATACAGATATAACGGAATTTAATCTTAAAGGAGAGAAAATTTATTTATCACCAATTATAGATGGCTTTAATCAAAAAGTAATTTCACATAATATTTCTAAATCACCTAATTTAGAACAAATAAATGATATGCTTGAGAAAGCATTTAAAAAAACAGATAATAAAGACTTAGAAGTTAATATTTCATTCAGACCAAGGATGGCGGCAATACCAGCACCAAACATATCAACAACAGTTAAAAAATAAAGGTATTAAGCAAAGCATGTCTAGAAAGGGTAATAGTATGGATAATGGATTAATGGAAAACTTTTTTGGACTTTTAAAAACAGAGATGTTTTATTAGCAAGAAGATAATTATAAAACTATTGATGATTTAATAAAAGCAAAATTAAAAGGACTGTCTCCTGTGAATTACAGATTACAATCCTCTAATTAGAAACTATTTATAAACTGTCCAACTTTTGGGGTTCAGTTCAATTTGACTATTTTTTTATTTTTTAATACAAATATAATTACTACTCATTCCTTTCCAGAATATATTAGAGCAGAAAGGAGAATAAAAGTGAGAAATAAAAGTAATTGGGAAAAAGCAATGGAAAAAATTGAACATGACAAAAGATGCATTCCTAATTGTTGCTTTGGAATTATAGGACCAACAGGACCTACTGGCCCTACTGGACCATCTACTGGTCCTACTGGAGCTACTGGTCCTACTGGTGCTACTGGACCTACTGGTGCTACTGGACCTACTGGAGCTACTGGAGCTACTGGTCCTACTGGACCTACTGGTGCTACTGGTCCTACTGGAGCTACTGGTGCTACTGGACCTACTGGTCCTACTGGTCCTACTGGACCTACCGGAGCTACTGGTCCTACTGGACCAGCTGGAAATAATGCTAATTCTGCAATATGTTCTTGCGTTGAACAAATGAGAAATATTATACAACAAATTATTACATTTTATCCAAATGATAATATTATAGTTGCTATGGAAAGTGGAAACAATGCTAGCGGAAGACCAGGAAGCCTCTTACCAGCTCCCAACAATAATCCAAATTCTGGTCTATTTCAATTAGTTAATAATCAAGGTGTTCCAGAAGAAGCTTTGTCAATCTGTAGAATTGCTTCTATTACAATTACTAGTTCTGTTTATAATAACGCAATCACTTATTTACCAGCACCAGCACCTACTCCGACAGGTTGTGATGCTAACTGTGAAGCTGCAATCCGTTCTTACCTTCCAGTAGGAACACCTAGCGTAGACATCAATGCTGGTGGTCAAACAGTTGCTCAAGGAACAATTCTGAGAAGCGAATATGGTATGATTGTTGTAGTTGGAAACAATAATAGTAATCCTGCATTTGTATCACTATGCAAAGCGGAAATTATTAATAAATAATATTTATTAAAAATTTAATTATATAAAGATTATAATCTATATTGTATAGGTAATAATCTTTTTTTCATTCTACCATAATTATAAATTGAATCTTTCATATTAATAGTTTTATATTATTATATAAAAAACATCATAGATCATAAACTATATTTTATCTAAAAATATATTATAATTATAAAATTAAAATATAGCTTTTAAAGATCTCAAATACAAACAATTCAAATTCTAAGAATGCAATTCTAGTCTCTTTGTAACTTCAAATATGATATAATTAGGCATATAAGCAAGCCATAAATAACAGTTTGATATGTTAATTATACGGGCGAAAATGTAATATTTAATTGATAGTATTTAAGCCATTATTCTTTTATAATTAATTTGGGAGGAATTAAAATGAATTTAGGAAACAATTTATTTCAAGCAAGAAAAAAAGCGGGTTTATCTCAAGAGGTTGTTGCCGAAAAACTTGGTGTTAGTAGACAAACAATCTCTAAATGGGAAACAAATGAAACATTACCAGATATTTGTCAATCTAAAAAACTTTCAAAATTATATCATTTATCCTTAGATGAATTAATCAATTTTGATATAGAACAAAAAGAAATAGAACAAGTGATAGAAAGCTCTAATGAGGAACAAGAAGCTAAAATCGATTGGACAAAAGCATGGGGAAAAAAGTATCCTATTTTAGTAACCTATCAAAAAGAAGTCAATATTCCAAAATATGCCAAAAAGATAAGAAGCTTATTTAATGATTTGGAAAAAGAATATGGATATAGTGAATTAAATGCCATGTTAGTACTAAAAGATATTTTAGGACATGAATACCTAGACCATAAAAACTAATATAAATAAATATTCAAACAGAAAATGGATAATTTTGAAAATATTTTTCTTGACACATTCATTTAAACATACTGCTAGATTATTCATTCATAATATTAATTACACAAAACCTCATTTTAATAAATGAGGTCTTTTTATACTATTTCATATCCTTAGGAAAAACTAAAATTACAGTTGTACCATTCTTATCAGAGATATATTCAATTTTACCATTGTGAGCTTTTACAATTTCACTAGATAAAAATACGCCTAATCCTGTTCCATTTTGTTTTGTTGAAAAAAATGGATTTTTAATTTTTTTCAAATTTTCTTTTTCTATTCCAATTCCATTATCAATAACTTTAACTTCTACTTCATCTTTTAATGACCCTACCTCTATTCGAAGCTTATGTTTTCTATCATTTGTCATAGCCTCAATACTATTTTTCAAGACATTCATAAATACTTGTTTTAAACGATTGTAATCACCATTCATATAAATTTCATCATCAATAATATTTGAACTAACTTCTATTTTTCTTTCCTTAAATATTGGTCCCAAACTTGTCAAAATTTCTTCTAAAAGTAAATTCATATCAAGAATATCTTTTTTTACTTTTATCTTTTGAATTGATAAAAAATCCTGTAATAAAATTAAAGTTCTTTCTATTTCTTCTTTTAAAATTGGTATATATTTTTGACTATGTTCTTTATTATTTACATCAAACATATCTAAATATCCTTTACAAACTGCAATAGGATTTTTAATTTCATGAGTAATTTGGAAAAGAGACATACGAATTTGTTTTTCTTTTTCTAATTCCTTAATTGTCATATGCAGCTTTAATATTTCTTCTCCCTTTTGAAATAACAAAACACTTACATAAGTAACAATCATTAATAATAAAATCATAGTAACAATTTCTATTATAAATTGATTCCATGGAATTTCACCATAATAATTTTGAAAAGAAAAATAACCAAAAAAGATAGCTTTAATAATTAGAAACAAAATAATCATAATTTTATCTGAAATTTTCTTTTTTTCTTTTATCAAAAATAAAACCAAATAAAGAGTATATTCTATAATTAGTAAGATCCACGATGAATTAAAATAGCTTTGATAATACAACACTAAAAAACAACTAATTAATATAATTCCAACTGGTCTTTTTTTTAAATATGCTATAATAAGTGGTACATTAATAATCAAAATTGGAAGTTTTTCTCCATCTATAGGTTTTCCATACCGAATAACCAAATAAATAGATGAAAAAAGCGCAAATTCTAAAAATAGGTTTGTTTCTTTTTTAGAAATACTAGAACTATATGCTACATAAATTAAATAAATCAATAATGGAAACAAAGTAAACACAATATTGACTA
The DNA here is from genome assembly GCA_949505625.1 of uncultured Bacilli bacterium. GTDB lineage: Bacteria > Bacillota_I > Bacilli_A > RF39 > UBA660 > MGBC102946. Next base: position 70,728 of record CATBQD010000003.1, on the reverse strand, counting down.
ATGTGAATTCAAACAAATTCATCTTTCTCACCTCTCCATGATATTATATCCTAATCTTTTGTCGAATTTTGTCGAAATATGAAAAAAAGTGATGTTTTTTATCACTTTAACTCATCAATATATTTTTGTAATTGTTTAGCTTCAGGTCCTAAAATAATTTTCAATTGATTATCAATTTCTACAATACCTTGAGCACCCAGTTTCTGAATAGCACCTTTATCTACTTTTGTAACATCGTGCAATGTTACAATAAACCTAGATTTATTTGCCTCATATTTAATAATATTTTTTTTACCACCTAAACATTCAATTAACCTATTTATTTCAATTTTAAAATCTTTCTTTTTTGACTTTGTAATTGCAATTGCAATAATTAGTAATATAGATATAATAATAATATATTGAAGATATTCCATATAATCACCCTGTTAACATTATACTATAAATTTTATTTTTTGAACACATTTTCGTAATTTAGTGAAAAGATTGTCACATTATAAGAAGTTCATTGAATAAGGTAAAACTTTGTTGTAATATTAAAAATAGGTGATAAATATGAAAAGAATATCAAGATATAAAACTGATGTCTGGCTTCCTATTACCATTTTTCTATTTGCCATTATCAGTATCTTAACAATTTGGAGTGCAACCTCATTATTACCAAGCTATTTATCTGATCTAGCATTTAAACAAATGGCTTGGTATTTTGTTGGTTTTATCCTTGTTTATTTTATGATGCTTTTAGGAAAAGAATGGATTTATAGATATGCTTGGTATTTATATATAATAGGAACCATTTCTCTTACTCTATTATTATTTTTTGGAGAAGAAATTAACAATGCTAGATGTTGGTTTTCTATTCCAGGCATAGGAACAATACAACCAAGTGAATTCATGAAAATCATTTTAATTATTGCATTAGGAAGAATGATTGAAGAATTTCATTTGAAATTTAAAAGTCCATCTGCAAAAGAAGAATTTTTCTTTTTAACAAAAGTCGGAGCAATCGTTTTAATACCAAGCATTTTAACTTTTCTAGAACCTGATACTGGTGTTGTACTCATTTATTTACTTATTACAATTACTATGCTTTTTATTTCTGGAATTCGATATCGATGGTTTCTTTTAGGATTATTAATTATTATTTTATTTGTTACATTTTTACTATTTCTTTATTTTTTTAACAAAGATTTATTTGTTAAAATTTTTGGAACTTCCTTTTTCTTACGTATTGATCGATTATTAGACTGGTCTAATACATCTGGATTTCAATTAGAACATGGGATGAGCGCTATTGGATCAGGGGGATTTTTCGGCAATGGATTTAATAATACCCCAATTTACTTTCCCGAACCACAAACTGATTTCATTTTTGCAGTTTATGCTAGCAACTTTGGTTTTCTTGGATCCAGTATTTTGATTGGACTTATTCTATTTTTTGATATCAAACTTATTTTTTTAGCCATTCATAGTCGTGAAAAAATTGATAAATATGTTATATCAGGAATTTTAGGAATGCTCTTATATCAGCAATTTCAAAATATTGGAATGACTTTTGGATTAATGCCTATTACAGGTATTACACTTCCTCTTATTAGTTATGGAGGATCTAGTTTATTGAGCTATATGATTATGATCGGCATTATATTTAACATTTCCAATTCTAATCTTCGATATACGAATTAACTTTTTGACAAAATACCTCTTAACAAAAATAATTATTTAAAAAACTGCAAAAAGCAGTTTTCTATTTTTTATTTTTTTCAATATTTTTATAATACTCTTTACCATAGTAAATCGCATCAATATATTCTTTTAATGTCATTTCACGTTTCATAACAATTATCCTTTCAATTGCTTTTTACCCAATTCAACCAAACGTTTTGTCATTTCTCCACCTACTGTACCATTTAATCTAGAAGTGGTATCAGCACCAAGCGTAATTCCAAATTCACGAGCAATTTCATATTTTAAATTTTCTATTGCTTCTTTTGCACCTGGAACAACTAATTTGTTTGTACTCATACTTTCTCCCCTCCTTTATTATTAGTATGGAAGAAAGCAATCAAAATATAGTTAACAACATTTGGTATGAAAAAAGACAGTAAATCTACTGTCCATTTTTACTAAATTTCATTATTTTGTATAGTTAGAACCACCTAAATGTTGTTCACCCATTTGAACTAATCTTTTAGTGATTTCTCCACCTACAGAACCGTTAGCTCTACTAGTGGCATCTGGACCCATAGTAACACCTAATTCGTTAGCAATTTCGTATTTCATTTGTTCGATTGCTTGTTTAGCTCCAGGTACTACTAATTTTTGAGTATTTGAACTATTTTTCATGGCTTTCACCTCCTGTACACTAATAGAATGTGTACAAAAGATTTTTTTATCCAAAAAAATAAGTGGTAAATTTTGGTTATAACAAATCTTTATTTTTTTCTTGTTTCAAATCTGTAATAACATCAATATTTTGAATACATTCATTGATTAAGCTTTCATAATCAAAACTATTTTCATAAAGAATTGCTTTTTCTAATTCTGGATTAATCACTGGATGTTTTGGTAAAAAGATAGTACAACAATCTTCAAACGGCAAAATACTTGTCTCATAAGTTCCAATTTTTTTTGATATTTCAATAATTTCCAATTTATCCAAACAAGCAACTGGTCGAATCACTGGCATATTTGTTACATTATTAATAACAACCATACTTGTTAATGTTTGACTAGCAACTTGTCCTATACTTTCTCCATTTATAATGATTTTGCACTTTCTTTTTTTTGCATATCCTTCTGCTATCCTATACATCATTCTTCTCATGATGGTTATAATATAACTATCAGGAACATTTTTATAAATTTCTTCTTGGATTTTTGTAAATGGAACAACATGTACTTTGATATTTCCAGAGTATTCATTAATAATACTAGCTAATTTAATTACTTTATTTTTAGCTTCTAAACTAGTATGAGGAGGAGATTCAAAATACAAGCATTCAATATCAACTCCACGTTTTAAAGCCATATAACCTGCTACTGGACTATCAATTCCACCACTTAGCATGAGTAAACCTTTTCCTTGAATTCCAACAGGATAGCCACCTATTCCTTTCATTTCTTCTGTATATAAATATGTCCCTTCTTTTCTAATTTCAATGGTTAATAATAAATCTGGACTATGAACATCTACTTTACAATCTATATTTTTTAATATATGTCCACCGATGACATTATTAAATTCCATAGAAGGAATCGGAAATGATTTATCCGCTCTTTTGGTTGCTACTTTAAATGTTTTAAATGATTTTGTTTTTAATAATTCTAAAGCTTTTGCTTTAATACTATCTATATTAGTTTCTGTAGGATAACAAATAACTATACTATGGATTCCAAATATTTTAGTTAATTTATTTGTAACTTGCTCTAAATATTGTTCTTCTACTTCAATATACATTCGGACTCTATCTTTATTCATTTTAAATGGAATCTCTTTTAATAAATTTTCAATATTTCTAGCAAGCATATTAATAAATACTTTTCGATTTGCCTTTTTGGTTGTTAATTCCCCATATTTGATTAAAATTAAGTGCTTCATATAGTACTTTCTCCTTTCGCTTTTGGGATTCCAGCTTTTTGATAATACTTTTCTAAAATATTCATTGGCGGAACTTTCTCTGTTGAGGAAAATTCCTTTCCTTCTAAAATTCCTTCTACAACTTGTAAATCATAAGCAATCGTCATAGAATATGTTGGCATTCCTGCTAGTAACTCTTCTAAACTTTTTTTCTGCTCTTCTGATATTGAGCTTGGCATCATTGTAAATATACTTTTTCCATATTTTTCTTCATGTTTCGTAGTATTAAAAACAACGATATTTCCATAAAGTGTTAAGAAAAATCCACCTGTATTTGCTGTATGTCTCATAGTTAATTGATTTAGTGTTTTATTATTTGGATATTTTTCTTTAATAAATTCTATTAAACAACTGATATGAAGTAGATCTTCATCACTTCTATCTCCACGTCTATCAATTGTCCCTTCTGAATTGATAATCACTAATTTATATGCATCCATTTTATCTTTTCCTTCCTAGTCTTGATAACGTAACCCTTTTGGATAATGATTTTTTAATTTTCGATTTTTGGCTTTAAATAGACCTAATGGGTATCCACTTACCATTATCACTCCATATCCATCTTTCACTTCAGCTTCTATTTCTTCACCTTTTAAATATGACATAATTCTTTTATCATTTAGTTCCAAATTACACTGATTTAAAAACTCATTCCCATAGGCTTTTACAAATTGATGATGTGGAATAAAACGGTCTTTTTCTATTTCTCCAAGTTTTACAAAACAAGAGAGCAATGTCATCTTTGGAATTTCTATCATATTTGGAAGAACAACGATATTATTCTGATATTTTCTTATCACAAAATCTTGTCTTTTCAAATGCATTTTTAAAAAATCATCTACTATTTTTCGTTCATTCTGATTTAATTCTTGTAAATGATTGCAAATATTTTTACAAGTACTTTCTTCCTTTTTCTGCAATACAATCATAAATTGTCCTTCACCATAAAGAAATGGATAACAACGTCTTGCCTTCTCTGTTGGATAATTTTTATCTATTTTTATTCCTCTTTTTGTTATTGCATCAAAGTCTGGAGAAATATCCACAATTTCAAAATCATGATGTTTCAAAAACTCTACAATTTGTATTTCATTCTCCTGCAAATTAAAAGTACAAGTGGAATAAATTAAATATCCATTCTTTTTTAACATAAAAGAACTATCTTCTAATAAATTATGTCCTATTTTACACATTTCAGATACTTTTTCTTCAGACCATTCTTTTCTAGATTCTTCATCTTTTCGAAACATGCCTTCTCCAGAGCAGGGAGCATCAATTAATATCACATCAAAATAATTATGATAAATATCTTTTAACGATTTTGAATTCATAGAAGAAACAACTACATTTTTAAGTCCTAATCGTTCTACATTACTCAGTAATTTTTTAGCTCTATTATAATTAATTTCATTGGCTAAAACAAAACCTTCAGGTACCTGATTTGATAAAGATAAGGTTTTTCCGCCAGGTGCAGCACATAAATCCAATACTTTAAAATCTTTTTTCATGGAAACTAGTAATGGAGGTAACATTGCAGATGGCTCTTGAACATAAAATAATCCAGCATGATGAAAAGGATGATTTCCTAACTTTTCTCCTATATAATAACTAGATTCCAATTCTTTCATTTTATTAGTTTTGAATGGCTTAATTTTTTCCCATGTTTCTACATCTATTTTATCTAATTGTAAGCGAATAGATTTATTTGGATGGTCATTATAACTTTGTAATAACATTTCATATTCTTCTTTTGACAAAATCTTTTGCATCTCTTCTAAAAATTGTTCTGGCATCTTTTACCTCCTTTTCTGCGTCAATACTTCTATAGAAGGTACCAATCCTTCATTTTGAATAGTTTCATAGAAATTAATTTCACAATCATCACAAAATTTTCTTAAAAAACCAAGTTTAACTATACAATCCTCTCGATGAATATTTCTTCTTTTTTGCAATTGTATTTCAAATAAAGATTGTTCCAATTCCACCTGTTGTACATAAAAATCCTGCTTTGGTCGTCGCTGTGCTTCTCTATAAAAAGAACAAAATTCTCGCAATGTATAAGGTATTCCATCATATTCAAAATATATAGAATTCAGTCTTTTTCTTAATTCATTTAATCTTTCATTCAAAAGACGTTTCTTTTTTCCAAATGAAAAACGTTTTTTATTTTCTTGTTTTAAAGATTGTATTATCCTTCTTTCTTCCTCTTCTAATTCTATATTTGTTAGAGGCATTGAAGAAATAAATTCAAAAAACTGCTCTTGCCTTTTTTCTCTTTCCAGATCATCTAAAGTACGTTTAATATTGGATTCTACAATTTCTAATTCTCTATTTTCCCTATTCAATCTATTAAAAGCATCGATTCCTTTTTTTAATGCTTGCAACTTACTTTCTAATAAAACCTTTTTTATCAAGTCTAGGCATTCTTCAAAAGTTTTATTTTGAAAGGAAACTTGTCTTAATTCTTGTTCTAAACCAATTGTATAATGAAGTGTTCGTATCAACACATTTAAATCTTGTTTTTCAAAACCATCAAATATAAAATTCATAGCTGTTCTAAAATGAATATCTCCTATAGAATTTTTTAAAACAACCATATATAATTCTCGAAAATCAATAAATCCAAGTTTTTCTATAGAAAATTCTTGTTTAACAAATGTTTTAAAATTTTCTATACTTTTACTTTCCAAATTTCCATCTACAAAAAATTCTATTTTCCCATTTTTTATATCAACTGATTTTTTTTGAAATCTTGAACCATATTTTTGTTTTAATAAAAATATCATTCCTGATAACTCTAAATTTAAATGGCTAACACGAGCTTGTATCATAATTGCATTATCTTTTCCATTTTCTCTGTTATTGAGTTCATGAAACAATAACAAAAAAGCTCTATGATTTCCGTTTATAGTTACATAAAGTTTCTCACCAATAGCAGTAAAATAAATCGGATCATTTAAAAAAGAAGGTTGTAATCGCTGAACTAGCTCTTTTGATTCGTAATCTAATAGTTCTACAGAACGATTATGATAAGTATCTCCATCTCTATCAAAAAAGTCTTCTAATAGATTGAAAAGAGGTATAACTGTATCACATCTATATTTTGAATCAATAGCACTTGTTCCAACTAAATTTCTTATAGAAACTGTTTCTGTTATGGTTGGCTCATAAACAGAATATAAATAACTAGACAAAATTGTTTCTTTTGAAAGCGCATTCAATTTTCTATTAACATTATTTGAAATGTTATTGATATCAATTCCATTTTGCTTTAAAAATTCATAAATTGTTCTATTATATGCTGTCATGACAACTCCTCTTTTTCTATTTCTCATTATAACATAAATTATCATAAAATACTTGTAAAAGAATAAACATTCAATTATAATATCTAAACAGGTGATAGCTATGAACAATTATACTTTTTATAATTTAAATCCCTATAGAAATACAATTTATAAAGAATTCTATGATCATTTATTTCATGAATTAGGAACACATTATACAATGTTAGGTTTTCCAGATAACTGTGGAACAGTTTGTAATAAGGCAATCTATATGCCTTGGAATTTTATTGATTTATTAACAACTAAATCTATGCATGCCTCTTATAACAAAATACAAACAGCACATTCTTATAAACAAAATGAAAGAATGCAAGATTCAAGATATGAACATATGTGTTTTGCATATATGTTAGGTGTAGATTTATTATTAATATTAGAAAAAAATGGATATCAAATTGACGCAAAAACAAAAACAGCATTTTTATTAAAACTATTATTACACGATAATGGACATGGACCATTTTCCCATCCTTTTGAAGAAATGGTTGACGGTTATAAAGGAATGCATGAAGATATTGGAAATCGTAACTTAAATGAAGATGAAGAATTAAAAGCATATTTAGAAAGAATACATCCAGGTTTAACAGATTACATTATTCATTTTAAAGAACAAGAACCATATGGATTACATGAATTGGTAGAAGGCATTTTTGATTTAGATCGTGCTGCTTTCTTAATTGTTGATTCTTGGTTATCAAATGAAAAATTATTTCCAGAAAATTCTTGGGAAAATGTTCAAAAGCTAATTCAAGATATCTATGTCATTTTTGAAAACATTATGTTGATAGATGGAAAAGTTTTCTATCATCCAAACTGTTTTCATGAGATGGAACGTTTTATAAAAAAAAGAGCTTATAATTATATTCATTTATATAATGAACCAGGAAGAGTCTTAGATGATATGTTATTACATGAATATGGAGTTCAATTATTAAAACAAGATCATATTCCAGATGAGTTAGCCAATCTATTAACACCAGTTATTCAGTTTAAACAATTCTTAAAAGAAATGAAAGAAAAACAAGCCGCTATTCCTTTGCCAGACTATTTTCATTATATTGATCAAGATATTCATAATGTAGCTCACATATCTGAATTGTTTGAAAATGAACAATTAAGGTTTTGTGCTAGACAATTTTTGGCTTCTAACGCAAGAATGATACATCCATTTATTGTAGAAGAAGTAACATCTAAAAACTATGATACATTAATTTCTAGCAATCCAGATCTAATGCATTCAAAAATAAAAATTAATATTTATAAAAGTACTGCTGAAGAACATATTATTTTTATGGATCCAATAACTGGTATAAAAACAGATTTTAAAAATATGAAAGAACGGGCTTTAGATATTACTCCAATAGAAAAGTATTATTTATTTCATAGAAAAAAATGTACAAGATTGCTCAAAAATGAACCATTACTAAAAGAAGCTTTCCATGATTATTTTTATACTCATGCAGAACAAGTATTATTAGATTGTAGTTTTGCTGAATATGAAGAAAATAATCCTATTAATAAATTGATATTTCAAGAAATCATTCCATTGTTGGAACATCTTTCAAAAAATCGACCCTTAGAGGAATACGCTAAAAAACGTTCTATCTCTTTAACACAACTTTACATTATTTTATCTTTTTACACATATGATACAAAATGGACTGATATTGCTACCTTTATGACTCTTTCTAGTGAGGAATTAAGTATTTGTTTTAGAGAAATCAATTTTGATTCTTATTATTTAAAAGAACAATTTTTAAATAAAATAAAAGAATTATTAAAAAATAATCTCTCTAATGCTGATATTCAAAATTATGATCCTATTATACTTTTTGAAAGGCTTTGTATTTCTAAAAATAATATTGTATTTATTGATTTAGCGCTTTTAAATTCTACTTCAATTTCAGAAATAACAAGAAAACAAATTCTAACGTTATGTGACCAACAATTTGGATATCAAAAAATAAAAGAATAAGAGACTTTATCTCTTTCGACAAAAAGGCAATAGACAAATACCATCTAGGAATGTGCAGTATAGTCGTTCATGACTATGCTGTTTTTTTATTCCTTTACAACAAAGCTTGGAACAATCTTTTTTTGAATAAAATCTAATTTTCTTAAGTTATATATTAATTCCAATATATAAAACATAATACGGAAATTCTCTATACATAAATCTGCAAACTCTATCAAATACAAATCAACAGACTTATTTCCATCTTTAAAAGTAATTAATTGTGTCTCATAGTCAATCTCGCTATCAAAATGTTGAATGGCATTTCTAACTCGATTGTTCAAACTACTAATAGGCTTACTAAATGGTTCGGTTTCATCTATATAACCATTTTTCATTTTGTTTCCATTAGATTCCTTAATAAAATTTTGATATTTTTTTTCATTAACACATTTTGTTGAATCACCTCGAACAAAAATGTTATTAAGCCCCAAAATTATTTTAAGATTATCTAATATCCATTCATAACTTTTAGCATAAAAGTCTGTCAATTCATCAAAGTTAGCTGTCATAATACCATATTGATCTTTATCAATATTTTTAAGAAAATCTCCATTTTTAAGAGCTATCACAGGAATCAATTGCTCATATATTTTTGCAAATAACTCGATTAGTTTAAATCCCTTTTTTTCGATATGATTAAAGTCAACTTCACCATTGATGATAAAGTCATCAATTTTAATAAAGAGATTTGGGCTTCCCAACACTAATTTTCCTATTTCTGTATACTCCCTTAAACTATCTTTACCTATAATAACTGAAATTCCTGTTGTAGTAAGTAAAAGTTGATGCAAAGCTATTGTCACATCAAATTTGTTCTTTATTTCTGAAAAAGGAATGTGAGATTGTTGTTTAATCATATTCTCAATTCTTGTAAAAAGAATCTTATCTTGGTCATTCCAAAACAACTCAAAGTTTTGCTTCATCTTATTCAAACCAGATTGAGCAAAATTAGCAAAAACCATTGCTTCTTGAGTTCGTATTGTTGCCGTTATTGGGTCTCCATAAAAGCTATGATTTCTAATATATGGAGAATACTCAATATCTGCCATTTTCTTATAAATTGCTTTTCTAGTAGGAAATTCGGCTGATAATTCAACTGAATAAAATTCTTCATTAGAAAATTGTATCATATTAGCATTTTCTACATTGATTTTATTACCTTTCACAAGAACCTTTCCATGTATTGTAGAATGGCACTCAGGACAACAAACATAAAAGGGAATATCAAAGTATCCAATCTGAATTCGAAGATTTATCTTCATTTTACAAGCATTACACTGAACAAATTCATTATGAACCATATTTTACCTCCTCATGCTTTTTATAATTATACCAACTTCCTATGATAATTTCTATAATTTATGAAAAACAAAACGACATCAGCTCCACGCCAATGTCGTTTTTTTCACTCATTACCTAATGCAATTCATTTTTCTAAAGATTACCATTGCATTCAAACAATACTTTCATTGTGGTTTTCTCTATAACGTATATTTACTTACTACAAATTAATTATATCCAACTACCATTACAAATATTTATGCATGAGTTAAAAATATAACCTTATGTAACTTCAGTCTCTTATTTTTCTTCTCCATATAATCCTAATAATTTATCATAAATTCCTGGTTCTATTCTATTTAAACTGTTAATAGAAAGTTCTAATGATTTTTGATAATCACCTTTATAGAATAATATTTCAGCATAATTTAATTGTTTATCCAAGTCTTCCACACTAGAACGATACCGATTACCATATACAATAGCCATTTCGGCAAACATTGCAGTTTTCATCATTTCTTTTGTTCGAGAAAATAATTTTAATACCAAATCTCTAGCTGTATCTACTCTTGTATTTAATACTTCTATTGTAATTGGCTTTTTATCTAATTCTCTCATAATTTCCTTAATAGCTGCTTGTGCTTCATTCAATTCTACAATATAATTTTTAGGAATAATTGGCAAATTATAATCTTTAATTCTATTTTTTGATTGCTTTAAAATTTGTTTTACTTCATCTAATTGTTGTCTTGCTCTAACTTCATCATCATGCATACTCCCAAGAGTATCTAATGTATTATCTAAACGCTCCTCTAAATTTGCTAAACGAACAACTAATGCTTCTATTTCTCTAATCAGTTTAGAATATGGAAATGTATTATTTCTTGTATGCTCAATGAGTACAACATAATCTTCATTTAAACTACTTAAATCATCATGAATATGGTTTAACTCTTCCACATCCTCTTTTGATAAATTGTATATTTTTTTAACATGGTCCATCCCAGAAACAATTTCTAAAACCAATTCATTCATATGTTCTAATTTTCCCTTAAAAGAATGATTGGCTTCTTCATAACTATGACGCTCCATTTTCTCTTTTTCAAAATCATTAAATACTGATTCAAAATAATCTAATAATACTTTTAATTCAAATAAGCTATCTTCTAAGTTTAAAACTTTTCCTCGATCTAAAATATCATTAATTTTCTTTTCCGCTTCCTCAATATTATATTCAATATTTAAATAATCTAATGGATATCCATCTCTTATCATTTCATCATATGTATTTTGAATTTCTTTTATTTTCTTTGGTAAAATAGAATCTGTAAGTAACACAATAGCCGGAACTTCTTCAATAACTACAGCCATATGTTTCAACATTTCATCAATAGAATTCATAATAGAAGTAATTTCACCATAATCATTATTATCCATCGCTGCTTCAAATGCCTCAAAACGTTTAGCAATATTTTCAAATTGTAACCTTACATATTCACTTAGTGTTCCATATTCATTTGCCGATTCCTGATATTTTTGAAATAATTCACGATAAGTTGCTTTTAATTTTGTCACTATATTTCGATTTTTTTCTTCACTATTTGTTAGTTCTCTAATTTCTTTTAATAATCCTTCTGAGTTTGTTCTAACCTTATATAATTCCATCTCTAATTTAGCGATTTTATAAAGTGTACTTTTATAATCCATTTGTGATAATGAATAATCTGCTTCTAACATTAGATCAGTAATTTTTGGAATTTGTACATCTTTAATACTCTCCAAACGATCTTTCCAATCTTCATAAAGAATACCTAATTTTCCACCCTTCATAAAAGTTCCCACTTTTTCTAACTCTGGGCTAATTGGTGTACTACTAAGTGTATTCTTTTCTATCTCTAATTTTTCTAATAATTTTTTCATTTTTTTATTTTTACGAGCTTGGATTATATTTAAAACAGATACAACTAGTACCATTGCAACAAGAAAAAATGTCACGAAAAGCAAAGTCACATTATCCATAGTATCACCTCTCAACATCCCGTTATTATAATAATATCACATATTTGCAAATTTTTGACATTTTTTTTACTATTTTCATAATTAAATTTAGTTTTGGTATTGACTATCAAGGGAAAACATAATATAATTGTAACTGCGTATGCATCTAGCAGCGCTATTTTGAAAATTATAAAGTGAGTATTCCCTTTAGGGGTTATCGGTAACTTTTGCTGCAAAGCGAAGATATTAATTTATTCACCCTATAATTTGGCAAAGTAGCCTTCTAGACAAGAAGGGAGAGATTATTGTGTCAAGATACACAGGACCAAGTTATAGAAAATCACGTCGTTTAGGATTTTCTACATTAGAAACTGGTAAAGATATCGCAAAACGTCCTTTTGCTCCAGGACAACATGGAAATAAAAGAGCTAAAAAATTATCTAACTATGGAGTTCAATTACAAGAAAAACAAAAAGTTAGATTTATGTATGGATTAAGTGAAAAACAATTCCATACATTATTCCTAAAAGCTGGTAAACAAAAAGGTGTTCATGGTGAAAACTTCTTAAAATTATTAGAAAGTCGTTTAGACAATTTAGTATACAGAATTGGTTTCGCAACTACTAGAAAGGGTGCTAGACAATTAGTTAACCATGGTCATGTTACAGTAAATGGAAAGAAAGTAGATATTCCATCTTACCAATGTAAACCAGGTGATGTAATTGCAATAAAAGAAAATGCAAGAGAAATGGTAATTGTTAAAACTTCTTTAGAAGCATTAAATAAACGTGTTGAATTCGTAACTTATGATGAAGCTAAAATGGCTGGAACTTATGTAAGATATCCAGAAAGAAGCGAATTAAACGCTGATATTAATGAATCATTAATCGTTGAATTCTACAACCGTTAAAAACTACGAAAGTAGTTTTTTTCGTTATAATCTGTTATAATAATTTTAGAAAGTAGGAGTTTGTGATGCAAAAAAAGTTTGATTTTATTTTAAAATTAGGAATGATTTTATTTTCTATTTTTATAATTATTTTCTTTGTTGTTGGAATGAAAGCAAATGAATTTATTATCAATGATAAAACTTTTCTAATAAGCTCAATAGATAATATTATTTTATCATTCTTTTTTGCAATTACATTTTTGATTTTCTTTTTTTCTGTACCACCTTTTGGATTTCTTACTTATTATTTAATCTATAGAAGTGTGACCCAAAATAAAATTAGAAAAAATGCGAAATTTGAACAAAAAAATCTCGAATATTGTAGAGAACATTTAAACTATTTATCCCCTACTATTCTTTCTTATTTAGATAATTTTGAATTGGAATATGAAAAAGATATTAGTGCTCACATTTTAAAATTAATTTATGAAAAATATATCATCGTAGAAAACAATCAATTGCAATTATCAAATAAAGAAACAAATAATTTATCTGAATCTGATTTATTTATTCTAAATATTATAAAAAAGAAAAAAATAAATATCCAAGATAAAATGCAATATGGACAAATGATAGAAAAGGAAGCAAGAAATCAAGGTTTACTAACCAATAAAGATATGACACTAAAAAAATTTATAGGAACTTTTTTAATTGGTTGTTTTCTAATACCAGCTATCATGAATCTCTTTGTCTTTAAACTTGCAAGTAACATTGATAATAATATATCTGTCATATATATTTTAATAATTATCATATCTATTATGTTACCTATCATTGCTTTCATTTATACATTTGTAAAATTGTTTAGTATATTAAATATTAAAACAAATATGATTCGGACAAAAAAAGGAAATAAGATATTAAAAGATGCGATTGGTTTAAAATTTTTTATAAAAGATTTTAGCAATCTTGAGAATAGTTCTTGGAAAGAAGTCTATACAAGAGATTATTATTTGATATATGCAATAATATTAGAGATTAATAAAAAGATTCCAAAAGAAATCATGGAAATGTTAAGTTGAACTTGCATTTCTTTTTTTATTTGTTATACTATATCGCAAGGTGATTTTATGAAGGATATTTATTTCAATAGTCGGGATGATTTAATAGAATTACAAGAACTTTATTATTGGACTTCTGGAAGTGAAGGAATCATTTATAGAATTCCAAATGGTCGAAGAAATATATTGATGAAATTATTTTATATCCCCCAATTTAATGAAATTTTTTTACCACTTCAAACAATAAAAAATAAAGAACAAAAAGTTCAAATTCTAGGTAATATGATATTACCTAATAGAGTTCAAATTGAAGGAAATATATTTTTAAATGATGAATTCATTGGATATTTATTAGGAGAAGCTATGAACCATCAAGATTTTTGCTTTAATACATTTACAGTTTTTCAAAAATTAGAATTTTTAAAAAAATTAAGAAATCAATTAAAACGATTTCATGAATTAGGAATCATTTATGGAGACTTAAAAAGCAACAATGTCTTAGCTCACATTACAAATTATAAGTTAGGCTGTCTCTGTGATTTAGATAACATGCAAATTGGGGATTTACCATTTGACATTACAAGTGATTATGTAAATGAGTTCTTATTCCAATATGGTAAAGCAGACGAAAAACTAGATTGGTATGTATTAAATTTATTAACTCTAGAATCTGTTTATGGACTAGACAAAACTACTTATGTAGCCTATACTGAAACAAGATCTTTTATGGACCATTATAGAGGTAATTGCGAAGCTCTAAGAGCTATGCAAAATATTAATTCTCAATTTGAAGGGAAATTATTACTTGATGACCCAGATTTTTATACAGAAGTTGGTATTCAATATTATAAAAAGAATTAGAAATACTCTTGTTCTTTTATTATATATAAGTATCCCCAATATTAGAATAGAAATGAAGTTTAAATATTGAGAGCTGCTCTAAACACAAGATTGTTTTTTGAAAAAGTTTAACAAAAGAATAGAACTCTAGTACAATGGGCATAGATGAAATAATCATCAAAAAGTGGAAGTACTTGTTTTCAAATGTAAGTACTTGCCTCAATTGTTTTTGAGTAAAGTACTACATTGTCAAAATGTAGTACTTTTTTATCATGAAAAGTTATCAACCTTCCCCTTATCTTACTTTTCTAAAAGTAAAATAATTAATAAAAGTATTCTTATCAAAGAATCTTTTTTCACCAATTACAGCCTCCTTTTGGAGGCAAATACTACAACAAATAATTCCACTTATCAAAATATAAATCATTTTAATATAAATGTAAAATCACTAATTCTTAAAATCTATATTTTAAAACAAACAAAAAAAGAAATTCTGTTTTATAGACTTTCTTTTTTAAACTATTAGATTATTATATAAATCAAAATTTTAATACTTTTTTGGAATAGCCAAT
Organism: uncultured Bacilli bacterium; assembly: GCA_949505625.1. Classification (GTDB taxonomy): domain Bacteria; phylum Bacillota_I; class Bacilli_A; order RF39; family UBA660; genus MGBC102946. The sequence continues at coordinate 55,083 of CATBQD010000003.1, read as the reverse complement.
AATGTAATCTCAGTTGGAAAAATAGGACCACCATGGTTTCTTAAATAAAAATTATAATTAGAATTCATCTCATCTATCATCCTAGGAATTTTCCAAATATCTTCATGATTATGATAAACTGAAATTAATAACTTTGGATGTTCTTCTTTAATATGCCTTTCACAACCTAATAATGCTTTTTGTTCATATCCTTCAATATCCATTTTAATTAATGTAACTTTCTCTTTAATATCTTCATCGATTGTAACCATTTGAACTTCAGATTTGCCACTATCACTCACCGTATTAGCCGAAGCATCCACTCCACTTTCATTAATAAATAATATTTCACTTTTATCTCCCACTGCTTTTTTATTACACACTATATTTGGATACTTTTTTAAATTTGATTTTAAGAACTCAAAAACATCATCTGTAATCTCATAACAATAAATTCTTTTATAGCAATCTTTCCCATACATATTCAAATAAGATAATACTGTATCACCTATATATGCTCCTAAATCTACAATAACTTCATTCTTATCACATTTTACGATATCTAAATCAAAATAGTCTGGATAGAATTTCTCTATTGTCTCTTCTAGTGTATAAAAATCGTATTGATACCAATTACGCATAATTGCTAACAAAAGTTTTTTTGAACGATAATCCTTTAATCTTTTATAAAACCATACATAATCGTCTAAGTGTTCTACAAAAGAATCCGCTTTCCTTTCCAGTTCTTGAAATTGATTATTCCTTACATCTAGTTTACCCCAATAATCAAACATCTGAAAATAATCCTCTATTGATTTTTGAGTTTCTTCAGGAACCAACTTAAAATTTTCTTTCATTTGAAATAATATTTGTTCTCTTGACGAATTTTTCAAAATATCAATTAAATGATAAAATTCTCTATCTATTTTATTCATAAATCAAACTCCAATCAGTTTATCTTATGATTTAAATAAATATATGTACTAAAAAACTGAAAGAAAATCTTCCAGTTTATTTCATTAAAATCTTTGCTGTTCTAACCATTTGAGCACTATAGCTCATTTCATTATCATACCAAGCAATTACTTTTACTAATTGCTTTCCATCTACTTCTAAAATATCTGTTAAAAGTCCATCAACCATTCCACCATGAGTATCTCCAATAATATCACTTGATACAATTGGATCTTCTGTATATCCTAAAGTTTCATTTACATTTTCTTTAAATGCCTTATTAATTGCTTCTACTGTTGTATTTTGTTTTAATTCAAGCGTTAAATCAATCATAGAACCTGTTGATGTTGGAACTCTTATCGCACTGCCATCTAATCTGCCTTGTAACTGAGGCAATACCAAACCTACAGCTGAAGCTGCTCCTGTTGATGTTGGAACCATATTGGCTGCAGCTGCTCTTCCCCGTCTTGCCTTAATTCCTTTTTTATGAGCAACATCCAAAATTGCTTGATCATTTGTATATGCATGAACAGTTGTCATATAACCTTTTTCAATTCCAAAATATTTATCTAAAACATTTAATACAGGAGCTAGACAGTTTGTCGTACAACTTGCTGCACTAATCACTTGTTCACTTCCATCTAAAACATTTTCATTCACATTATAAACAACCGTTTTTAAATCTCCTTTGGCTGGTGCTGAAATAATAACTTTCTTTGCTCCTGCATTAATATGAGACATCGCTTTTTCTTTATCTGTAAATTTACCAGTACATTCATAAACAACATCTATTCCTAGATCTTTCCATGGTAAATTATTTGGATCCATTTCAGCATAAACTTTAATATGTCTTCCTGCTACAATAATATCATTGCCTTCAAAACTAATTTCTGTATCTCTATATCTTCTATGATTTGTATCATACTTTAAAAGATAAGCTAATTGTTCTGCATCTGTTAAATCATTAATTGCTACTACTTCAAACGCAGGATCTTCCTCCATCAAACGAAATACTAATCTTCCTATTCTTCCAAATCCATTAATTGCTACTTTAATCATTTTCTCATTCCCTTTCATTAATAATATTCAACTATTTTTTTGTAAAAACAAATCTTTTTATTTCCTATAACTAATTTATCCTCTAACAATTTATACTTAATTGCATGCGCTTCTAAACAAGTACAAAAAATATTTTTTGTCGAACTTATATCCTCTGTTACTAATTCAAACGTTTTTCCTTTTGGTTCTTCTAGCCAATCTTCCAACAATAAAGATAAAGCTTCTCTTACTGCCTTTTCCATAATTGCCTTTTAAAAGCCACTTCCTCCTATAAATTCACGAAGAACGGAATCCTTTGGTACTTCATCACTAGGAATAGGTAAAAAATTTCGTAGGAAATTAATTAAACGAATTGCTTCTGGATACATTTCATCTGTTTCTTCAACAGAAAATAGTAATGGTTCTGCGTAAGTTTTTAAAACTCCCAATTCATAAACAAAAGCGGAATTTATAATAGAATCTGTATCATCTTGAAATGGATATATCCATTTAAATTCTCCATCACTAATATTTCTCCACATTTTTAAAGTTTCAGAAGCACTATATCCCCGATACTTGTTATCACGAATAATTCTTCTTAACTTTCTAGTATCACTTGTATGAATTCTATTATGATGATCTACATTTAATTGAGTAAGTGGACTAATAAATATTTTATACTTATTTCTTCTATCAATTGCCATAGTAAGTTCATCATTAAGTGCATGTAGACCTTCAATTACTAAAATATCATTTTCTCCTAATTGCAAATAATTTTTATGAAATTCCTTTTTTCCTGTAATAAAATTATACTCTGGCAATAATACTTTCTCTCCTACCAATAATTTGGTTAAATGCTTATTAAATAGATTGGTATCAATTGCACGAATAGATTCAAAGTCATATTCTCCAAATTCATTTTTAGGAGTGTCTTCACGTGATAAAAAATAATCATCAATCGAAATTGTATGGGTTTTAAATCCTTTACTCTGTAGATAAACACATAGTTTTTTAGCAGTTGTTGTTTTTCCACTTGAAGATGGACCCGCTAGCAATACCATTTTAATATCTTTCTTATTGTCATAAATTTTATCAGCAATTCTAGTGAGCTGACTTTCATAATATGCTTCTGAAAGACGTATTACTTCATTATAATTTCCTTTTGAAACAATTTCATTTAAATCTGCTGCATCACTAATTCCAACTGTATTTCCCCATTCTGTATACTTTAGAAAACTATTAAATACATTTGAATGGTGTACGTAATCTAATGTACATTCTGGATTAGCAATTGTTGGTAAACTCAAAATAAATCCATTATCTTTAATGAATGTCAATTTAAATTCATCAATTTGACCTGTACTATATGCCATCTCACCAAAAAAATAATCATAAACGTCGTCTAAGCGATATAAATTTACATAAGTATTACTAATATATTTTAACACTCTAACTTTATCTGTTTGACGTTTCTTCTTAAAATAATTAATAGCATCAATTCTAGCAACAGAAACTTTAGAAAAATGAAGATTCTGTTTTGTCAATTCTCTCATTGTTTCTTCAATTTTCTTCATGACAGGTTTATCAAACTCTACACCTTTTACTCTACAGAAAATACCATTGTCCATAGAATGCTCTACAAAAACTTCAGCTACTTCGCCAAGCACTTTTCTTGTTGCTACTATAAGCATAAAACAAGCACTTCTTTCATAGACAGACCTTCCTACTATACTACTGCGATCATAAAAATCAACTTTGCATTTTCCCGTTACTTTTTCACTTAGTTCAACCAAATCATTATTTACATTAGCAATCAATATTGGATAATTATAATATTTTTTAAAATTCTCACTAATTTCCAATAGCGTTGTTTCATTAATAAATTCCTTAATTTCTTTATTTTGATAATTGACCTTAATCACTTTTTCCATCCTATCCCTCTTATTCTATATCTCCATTTTACCAAAAAATAGATATTTTGTCACATCTTTTATTGTATATTTTATGTTTTTAAAGTCTACAATATTAAAGAGGAGGAATTTTATGGGACTAATACCTACTGTAGTAGAAAGAAGTAGCAATGGTGAAAGAGTTTATGATATTTATTCTAGATTATTAAAAGATCGCATTATTGTTCTTAGTGGTGAAATTGATGATGACAGCGCAAATGCAATAGTTGCAGAATTATTATATCTAGATTCCTTAAATCATAATGATATCAGTATTTATATTAATTCACCAGGAGGAAGCGTTACTGCAGGTATGGCGATTTATGATACTATGAATTTTATTGAAAGTGATGTTTCTACTATTTGCCTTGGAATGAGTGCAAGTATGGCAGCATTCTTACTTTCTAGTGGTGCAAAAGGAAAAAGATATTGTCTTCCAAATAGCGAAGTAATGATTCACCAACCTCTTGGTGGAGCTCAAGGACAAGCAACCGAAATTAAGATTGCAGCAGAACGAATTTTAAAACTAAGAGAAAAATTAAATCATATTCTATCAAGAAATACTGGCAAAGATTTAAAAACAGTTGAAGCAGATACAGAAAGAGACTACTTCCTCTCTGCTAATGAAGCATTAGATTATGGTATTATTGATAAAATTCTAGAAAAAGAAAAATAGTTTTTATAGGCTATTTTCTTTTTATTTTTTCTTTTAATAATCCACTTAATTGTTCTCCATCATTTTCTTCTATCTCTGCCTTTTTGACTATAAAAGCACTAGAACTATTTAAATAAATATAAAAATATTCTTTTGTATAAATTGTTTTGTTTTTAGCATATAAACTTCCATAAATCTTTACAAAAGTGGAGAGAATATTCTCATCAATGATTCAATCATCTTTTGCCCTTGTCTTCTTTTCTTCCATTCTTCTAATATGACACATTTGCTAACTAACAAATCATCCTCAAAATCTTTTATCAATTTTTTTATACTTGGGTCGCCATATAAAATGACAGTATCCTCAAAATGTAGCCCAAAACTACGATAGTCAAAGTTGACAGTTCCAATGCTAGCAATCTCATCATCAATAATCAAAACCTTGCTATGCATAAACAAATCACTATATGTATATATCTTTACCCCTGCCTCTAACAGTTCACTAAAATACGCTTCTGTTGCACGATAGACCATTTTCTTACCCTTATCATATTTTCCTGGAACTAATATTCGAACATCGATTCCAGACATTGCAGCTACTCTAAGCGCCATAATCAATTCTGAATTTGGAATTAAATAAGGAGTCATTAACCATATTCTTTTTTTAGCCAACATAATCATCTTAAAAAAGCAATCTTTGATTAACTCCATTTTTGTATCTGGACCATCAGCTAATATTTGATATGCACTATGTTTATTTTTAATAGGATGATATTCGGTATATTCAGGTTCTAATAACAGTTCACTTGTTGTATGATACCAATCCTTAATAAAAATCGCATTTAATTCCCTTGCTGCATTTCCTTCAATCATAATGTGAGTGTCTCTCCAAAAACCGTAATAAGAATCCTTGTGTATGTACTCATCTCCTATATTAATTCCACCTGTAAAAGCTACTTTATTATCAATAACAACAATTTTTCTATGATTTCTATAATTCACACTTGGTCTAAAAAGTCTAAAATCTATCTTATTAAAACATGCTGTTTCTATACCAAAATCATGAAGTTCTTGAAGATAATGATTTGATAAATCGACACAACCAAAATCATCATATAAAAGTTTTATTTTGACTCCTTCTGTTGCTTTTTCTTTCAATATTTCAGTAATTTCATTTAATAATTCTCCTTCTTTTAATATAAAGTATTCTAAATGAATAAATTGTTTTGCTTTTTTAAGTTCCTCTTTTAAACAATTAAATTTCTCTGGACCGTTAGTTAATATCCTCGATTTTGTATTTAGATGAAGTGGAAAGTCCCCTACATTTTCAATATAATGAACTAATTTTTTCCATTCCCCTAATTTTTCTTCAAACTTTTTTGTATCTTCAATATCTTCTTGTAACACTCTAGAAATTACTTTATCCACATCTACTTTAGGATCAAATTTAGTAAAACGATTATATTCAATTCCTAAAATAATATAAAATAATACTCCTACAATTGGAACAAATAAAACCAATATTGCCCAAGCTATTTTTGATTCAATTTTCTTATTACCAAACATAATTCCAAATGCAGTTAAAATAGAAATTCCATTTACAATTAAATAAAAAATAACACTACTAGAAACATATTTATTAATATTAAATAGAAACATCACTAAAAATAAAAATAATATAATTAAAACTTGACTTCTTTTCATACGTCACCTTCTGCCCAATATTATAACACATTTTTTTCACAAAAGAAAAAAATCAAGATTATGACCTTGATTCCACACAACTACTATCTGCTATATAAGATGGTACATACTGTCTATTTTCTATTATCACTTTTATTTTATGAGAAATTGGAATATCGTGTCCCGTTGATGGATCAGTTATAGGACTAGACAAATTACCAGAATTCACAATTTGTGATAAAGAAACACAATAAACATTTCCTTCCACCTTTTCATACATATTAGGATTCTTATCCATATAAGTTATGGCTGCATCTTCTATCAATCTCTTTGTTATTGCACTAACTTCTTTCTTATTTCTCTTAAAACCATTTATAACCAATGGGAAGACAACTAAGGATAATGCTACTATTACAATAATAACCCCTAATAATTCTACTAATGTAAAGCCATTCTTTTTCATACGCTCACTCACTTTTCTACTATTAACATTATAAAAAAAAAGAAGTAATTAGTCAACTACTTCTACTCTTAATAAATTTGTATGTTGAGTTTGTTTAGATGGAAATCCACCTGTAATGATAATTGCTTCACCTTTTTCTAGTTCCATAAATTCAATGGCCTTTTCTTTACATGCCATAATTACTTCTTCTGTTTTATTAAGTTCTGGAATAGAAACTGGATATACTCCCCAGTTAAGCGCTACTGAATAAGCCGCTTTTTCATTTGGACATCCAGCTAAAATAACAGAGTCTGGTCTTAAGTTACTAATTTTACGTGCAGTATAACCAGTCATTGTTGCTGCTACAATAATTTTTGAATTTAACAAATTCGCACTTTCTACAACACCTTTGGCAATAACTTCTGTTACATCAACCTTTCTTTTTGAATCAAATAAATAATCATAGTCATAAGCTTTTTCTGCTTCTAAACAAGTTTCAGCCATATAACTAACTGCTTCTACTGGATATTTACCAATTGTTGTTTCTCCAGATAACATAACTGCATCTGTTCCATCTAATACTGCATTTGCAATATCAGATACTTCTGCTCTTGTTGGTCTTGCATTTGTATACATAGAAGCCAACATTTCAGTTGCTACAATACAGATTTTTCCATATTCTCTACATTTTTCTACCATTAATTTTTGAAGAATTGGAAGTTCTGCCATTGGTACTTCTACTCCTAAATCTCCACGTGCCACCATAACACCATCAGAATATTCAACAATATCATCCAAATTAGAAATCGCAGTATGACTTTCTACTTTAGAAATTATTTGCATATCCTCTCTATGGTACTCTTTCAATATTTCGCGAACTTCTAATATATCTTCTTTTGAACTTACAAAAGAAATTGCTAAGAAATCGCCTTCATGAAGACATGCATAAATAATATCTTCCCTATCTTGTTCACTCAAGAATGGTACGCCTAATTCTACTCCAGGAACATTGACTCCTTTTCTTGATTTTAAAAGTCCACCATTAATAATTTTACAAGTAATTCCATCTGCTTCTTCTGAAACTACTTCTAGTTTCATTAAACCATCTTCCAAAAGTACAATATTACCTACATGGATAGAAGATAAAGCTTCTTTATAATTAACTGTAATTCTAGTTGCATCTCCCATCACTTCTTCTTTTACAATACGGATAGTTTCTCCTTCAACTAATTCAATTCCTTCTTCAGGAGCTAAACCAGTTCTAAAATCTGGTCCTTTAGTATCATAAAGAATCGCTACATTTGCTCCTGTTCTTTTACGTACTTCTTTTACAGAGGCTACTACTGCTTCTCTTTCTTCTATTGTAGCATGAGAAAAATTAATTCGTGCTACATTCATTCCAGATAATACCATTTGTTCCATAACATCTGGCTTCACACTAGCTGGACCAATACTACAAATAATTTTTGTTTTTTTAAGTCTTTTTTCTATTTTTTTCATATAAAACAACACTTCCTTTTTATGCGAACGAATAACATTTTACTATGATTTTCGTTATAAATCAATAGTTTTTTTACATTTTTTCGTTCAAGATTTCCAATCATATCATATGAAAAGTTCACTTTTAAATTACAAAAAAGAGACTTATAAAAGTCTCACACAATTATTTTGGTTGGAATGTATAAATCATAACATTTTTTCTTTCAAACATAGTAACAGGCTTTATATCGCTTGACATAATAAAATTAGTAACTTCTATTAGAGAATCATTTTCTCTTACTTTGATATTTTTCTCATATATTGTATCAACATCTGTACTTTCACTTACATAAAAATGCACTTCTTTTGGAGTTCTTCCTTCTGGTCCTCCTAACCATATTTTAATATCTTTTAAATTTTGTATAGAACTAAAATCAACTAAAGCTCTTGTCCACATTCCTTGCCCAGCTGACGATGAATAATTAAAAATTGTACTCGATGCTCCTCCAGAACTGTTAGAAGTATAAGAAATATTTCCATCATACAAACGAATTTTAGGCCATGCTGAACTAGTCCAATAAAATGGTACTCCATTTCTTGCTTTATCATATACCTTTGGAATATCATAAGTAATCTTTTGGTCAGAAGCATTATAAAATTCTAGTTCTGTTACAACTGTTCCGTTACTACTAAAGTGGTCATATACTTCCATAATTAAATATCTACTTGTTACATCTTTTTTTGTAAATTGATATGCTTTAGATATTTTGTAAGAAGTATTGGATGCATTATCCATAGCTTCTACATAAATATAATAAGTACTTTCCTCTAGCATAGATAAATCATATTCCATTGTTTCTGATTTGATTACTTCACCCCATGGAACTTGATTGAACGCTAAATTCCCATTATCTTTTACGAGAGCAAAACGATATTGCTTCATTCCAGAAGAATAGTATGGGTCAGTAACATCCGCTCTAACCTGTAATATATTTAAATTTCTAGTTACTTTAATATCATTAATAACTGGATTTTTTGTGTCCTTTGGATAAACAAAATAATTGGTATCTTTTGTTGGAGTAGTATAAACTGTGGTAAAATTTTTATCATAAATACAAGATAATGAGTCATCTCTATTTTCAATATAAGTAGAATCAAAAGAAGCATTTATCTCTAATGGATACTGATACATTTTAATATTTTTTGGTTGTCTTTTATCATTTCCACCTGTCCATAAATGAATCGTTTTTATTTCTTTGGCTTCTCCAAAATCAACTAAAAATCTAGCCCATTTATTCGTCATATTTGAATTATAAAGAAATAATGTACTAGTACTTCCTCCATCACCATTCGTAGTATAAGAGTATTTTCCATCATTTAGATTTGCTTTACTCCAATAAGATGTGCTTGTCCAATAAAATGGATTTCCACTAGTGGTACTATCATATACATTCTCTACTGTATAATTTAATTTTTGATTATTTACATCTAAAAATTCTAATTCATTAATAACAGCCCCATTTCCATCTAAATGTTCAAATACTTCTACAATCACATATCTAGTAACAACCGGCTCATAAGAAAAATCATATGAAACACTAGTATTTGCTATATGTCCGATATTATCTTCTACTTCAACTTCAATTGTATATTGTTCATTATTTGATAAATGTTCAAATGAAAATAAGTGTTCGTTTTCACTAGAACTATAAGATTCTACTATAGCATCATCTTTTTTTATTTTGAATTCATAATTTGTAATGGTAGAAGTTTTAGACGTCGCTGTTGAAGTTACAAGTAGTCCTTCTCCCCACTTTATTTCTACCATTAAACTTCCAATAATAATTGGATTATCTGTACATGGAGAAGAGGATAACATAACTTTTGAATCATTAACACCTTTTCTGGCACACCATGTTCCATTATCTAATTCTACTTTTGCTTTTCCATCACTATCAATTAAAACTTCTCCATAGGCATTTATTTTCCCACTCATAGATACATTAGGTATAATTTCATTGTTAGCTACTACATAAGAAAAAGGTAATGTTCGTTCATTTAACATGGCATCTAGTTCTATTGCCTCAATCACATGATAAACAGTATCACGAAATGCTTCTTTTCTACTTTTTTCAAGTATATTTAAAATAATTGGTACCGAAATTAAAGCTATAATCGCAAGTATCACAATTACTGCCAATAATTCTATTAGTGTAAATCCTCTTTTTTTCATATTTTACCTTCTATACTATTATTAGTTTATCAAATTTATGAAAAAAAATCTATCGTTTCATTATGAGAAACTTAACTAATTTTAAAATCTTTTATCCAATTTAAAATCAATTTACCAACTTCTTTTTCCTTATCTTTATAAAAATGATTTGTCCCTTTTATATAATCATACTTAAAATTTCTACAGTTAATTGCTTTTGCTTTTAATAAATCTAAATGTAAATAATTATCTGTTTCATTTTCTCCAGAAAAGGTTAATATTGGTACATCAATACTTTCAAATTGCTCCCATTTTTCTGGATTTCTAATTACTGGCAAATTATCTAAACTCGAATGTTCATGATACCAGTTATAATAAGTTCCTGAACTCATATACATATATTCTTCTATCATTTTATAAAGAAGTTTCTTTGGTTCATTATTTTTTATATTTTCTTCTGCTTCTTCTAACAAATCTTTATAATCGTCTTGAACACTAAAATGACTTCCAAGCATATCTGGAGCGCTTGCTAATATAAGACCCAAAATATTTGGTCTTTTCTTATAGTAATAATAAATTACTTTATTACAACCATAACTATGTCCCATTAAAATAATTTTTTTATATCCCAATTTTTTCGCTTGTTGGATTGCTAAATCGATATCAAGTAAACAATCTTCAAAGATTTCATACATACATCCACCTCTTTGATAAGTACCATCTTTCTTTAAAATATCGTTTTCTATAGAATATCCTCTATTATGAGCATAAAGAAATCCAATCTTATTTTTCGCTAAAATATTTCCGCAAACAATCGCAAAATAATTATCAATAATTGTTTGACACATCCCATGAACAAAAATAACACAAATTTCTTTCTCATCACTTTTAAAGTGAACCATTGGTAATCTTAATTCATCAACAGTATAGGCATCATTTATAAATTCAACATTCATATTTATCTCCAATCTAAAATTACAAATTTTCATTCAATAAAATTGTTAGTTATTTATTTTTTCTGACATTTTGGACAATAATAAGTTCCTCTTCCCCCTACTTTGATTTTTAAAATTTCACTTTTACAAGTTGGACAAATTTTTTGTTCATGAACATATAATTCATTTTGAAATAATCCATGAACCCCTTCACTTGATTCAAATGTTCTAATCGTTGTACCACCTAATTTTATTGCATGCTCTAATACAGTTTTTGTATTTAAAATAATATTTTGTCTATCCTTTTTTGTTAAATTAGAGCAAGGTTTTAAAGGATGAATCTTTGATAAAAATAAAATTTCATCTGCATATATATTTCCAATTCCAGTTATAATATTCTGGTCTAACAAAGTCGTTTTGATTGGAATTTTTTTATTACTATATTTTTCTTTTAAATAAATATCTGTTAACTGCTCATCCCAAGGTTCTAACCCTAATTCATTTAATGGCTTCATATCAAATACTTTTTCTTTTTCTATCAAATGCATTTTTCCAAATTTTCTAGTGTCATGATAACGTAAACTCGTTCCATCTTGAAAATGAAACTTGACAAGTTCATGTAACATTTTAGGTTCACTATTTTCTCTAATAAAATATTTTCCTTCCATTCTTAAATGACTAAGCAAATAATAATGTTCTAATTCAAACATAAGCCATTTTCCACGTCTAAGTAAATTAATTATCTTTTCATTTTTAATTTTTTCTTTAAATTCTTCTACTGTTGGATACTCGATTGTATTATTATGATAAATGTAAACATCTTGTATAATTTTTCCTATTACCTGCGTTTTTAACGTTTCTTTTACAGTTTCTACTTCTGGTAATTCTGGCATCTTATATCACCTCTTTATTTATTATAATAGAAAAAAGTAATCATTACAAATAAAAACAAAAAAAAGGTATAATTACCTTTTTAAAATCTATATAAAAGTCTTCAAAATAAATCTTTTTCCATTACTTTTCAGATAAAAAACCAAAACTTTACAAGTTTTAGTTCCTTTTATTTCCTACTTTCATACACTATAATAGGTGATACTATGAATCGTAACAATAATTGGTGGTGTGGAAGAGGAAAATGGTTTATTGCTCATTTCATTTGTTGTATTATTCTATTTTATCAATTACTTTTAACAATATTTATTGTTACTCGCTTCAATTTATTTCTCATTTTCTTCTTCTGGGCATTATCACTCTTTTTCTTGTTTCATATAATATGGTGATAATAAATTTTCTGTTTTATAAAGTCTATCAATCATATTTCCAATAACATTACAATTCTGATATTCAGAATCTGTAAGTTCTAATTTATCTGGAAGAGCAATTAAAATAAAAAGTAATTTTCGCTCTTCCTCTTTTAATGGATAATTCTTTTCATATCGCCTTAATAATTCATAAAAATCAAAATCTAAAGAATGTCGCAAATATAATTTATACAAATCAAAAATTGGCATATCAATTCTTGATTTTCTCCAACTTGTTAAATAAGAATTTTTATTACGAATAAAATGCGTCAAATCTAGATTATTATGAATAACGACCAATCTTTCTTTTCTTAGCTCACTTACTAGACGATACCAATTATCTAGTTCTTTTTTTGCGTACCCTAAAGCAGCATAAATTTTAGAAATATTTCTTGCCAGTAAATACTCGCTCGGACTCATATAAATATGCGATTCAATTACATTCATACGGTCATTATAATCACTATATAAATATTCTATATTATTAGAAATATCTTCAAATATTTTTTTATAATCGGCTTCATCAACTTCTTTATAATGAGTTGTTTTATTATGTAATAAACTAACCAAATCCACCAAATCTAAAATTTTTTGTTCTCTTGGAACATCAAAGTCCTCTTCATATTCTGTGATTTCAAATTCTTCATCAGCTTCACTTAATACTTTAGGATAATAACCAAAACTTCTAGTATCTAAATATTTATAAATATTATTTTCACTAGAATTTTTTGGTTTTATTGCATAACGTCCATCCTCAGTATCTACAAAAGTAACTTGACCTTCTTTTTGATAACGATGAGGTTTTAACTCATACTTTTTTAATAATTTATTCACTTTTTGCATGATAAATAGCAGGAATAATTAATTTATCTCCCAATTTTATATCATTCAAATCATTATAAGACGCTAATTCTTCTTTTGTAATTTCATAACGCGCTAAAATATTGTCAATAGAATCCCCTTCCCTGATAATATAAACACGATATGTCATATAAGTTTCACTCTCATCCATTGTTCCAAACAAAGATGTTCTATTTGTATTTACAGACTCTATCTTTTCTTCTGTTTGTTCTTCTACTTTCACAGTTTCAGTCTTCCTCTCTTCTTGCTCTAACTTTTCTTTTACTTCTTCTAATGTCTCTTCTTTGATTGGAGCAATCTGTTCAAAAACAGGTTCACTTCTTTCTTCGATTACAGGTTTTTCCTCCATTAATGGTTTTTCTTCTAATTTATCCACTTTTACATCAATACTAACAGAAAGTACATTTTCATTCACTATCTCATAATAGAAATCATCAATATCAATAATAGCTCGATCTAATAAATAATGTTCATCTATATGAATATCAAATGGCAAATCATAAGAAAATACTTCTGTGTTTGTACTAGTATCAGTAATTTTATATTCTCCGTTTAACGAAAATGAACCAGCTATTAAATGATCACCTTGCTTTTTTAAAGAATGCTCTAATGAAATACTTGTAATTTCTGCTAAATTAGTTTTAAAAATAATTTCTTTTTTAAATGGAATTATCTTTTTCATATTTTTCACCCTTCCAGTTCAATACACTATATGAAGGGAATTATAAAAATAGACATAAAAACTAGAAATTTTTATTTTCTAGTTTCCATTCTTTCTAATCTTTTTAAAATAAACTGATTATGGCGTTCAAACATCTTATCATCTTTTTCATTTCCACTACTTTCACATTCTTTACGATTCAATAATTCTCTATTTTTTCTTAAAATGGTAAGAAAACGTCCCCGAATAATTGGATCATTTAATATTTCTTTTTGCTCTGCTAATAAAGCATTTATCGTACTAAAAAAGCAATCGCTCATCGAAAAATTATGCATATGTTCTTCTGTAAGATCTTCTATTCCATAATAAAATAAAGTTAACGGATAAATATCTTGTGACAAATCCTTTTTAATCCCTCTTGGTTCTCCGTCCAAATAATACGCAACATATTTAGCAAGTAAATCTTTTCCAAAATTAGTAGGAGCATAAACTCCATAGCGCTTTTTATACTCTTCCATATAAAACGTTCCAATTCCAGAATCACTAATTTCATTACTCATTCGTATCATTTCATTAATCATAGAATAAATCTCTATTTTTTCTGTTCTGGACTGATATGGATATGTAAAACGAAGATCTGATAAAAGCGTTTGTAACTTTTTAATATCTTCTCTTTCTAGACAAGCTTTTCTTTGATAAGAAAGTAATAAATGATAAAGAGAAGTCAAAAATTCTTCTGAATAAACATTATCATGCGGATCATCTAAATCAACAATCTCTTGCCATGATAACTCTCCAAAAATAATGGACTGCGCTAATTTTTTATAATAATAATTGTTCTTGCTCATGACTACCACTCTTTACTTTTTCTCTAAATACAATATTCCAAACCTCTTTATAAGTCTTCACTGGAATAAATGTAATATCTTCTTTTACTTCACTTGGAATTTCGTCTAAATCTTTCAAATTGTCATAAGGAATAATGATTTTTTTAATTCCATTACGATGAGCACCAATACTTTTTTCTTTTAGTCCACCTATTGGTAAAACGGTTCCTCTTAAAGTAATTTCTCCAGTCATCGCTATATTTTTATCTACTTGTTGTTCTGTCAATGCACTAATTAAAGCAGTCGTTAATGTTATTCCAGCACTCGGTCCATCTTTTGGAATTGCACCTTCTGGAACATGAATATGTATATCTCTTGTATTCAATAAACTATATCCAATTTTAAAATACCTATGATTTGCTTTTATATAAGAAAGAGCTATTTTCGCACTTTCTTTCATAACATCTCCTAAAGAACCAGTTAAAACAAGTTGTCCTGAACCATCATAATGATTAACTTCTATAGAAAGAGTATCTCCACCAAAAGTTGTATAAGCTAATCCTGTTACCACTCCAATTTGATAATCATTTTCTAATGCAGCTGATGCATATTTTCTCTTTCCAAGATATTTATGAATATTTTTACCAGTAATATTTAAACGTCCTATCTTTATATTATTTAAAACAAGGGATGTCACAATTTTTCTAACAATATTAGATAATTGTCTCTCTAATTCACGAACACCAGCTTCTTTTGTATAATAGCGAATAATAGATAAAATCCCTTCTTCTGAAAAATCAATAACACCATTTTCAAGCCCATGGTCCTTACATATTTTAGGAATCAAGTGTTTCTTTGCAATATCAATTTTTTCAAATTCTGTATAACTAGATAATTCAATAATTTCTAATCTGTCCAATAATGGTGCTGGAATATTTTCAATATAATTGGCAGTTGCAATAAACATTACTTTTGATAAATCAAATTCTTCTTCCATATAATGATCCATAAAAAATTCATTTTGCTCTGGATCCAAAACTTCTAATAAAGCACTGCTCGGATCACCTTTAATATCTTGTCTCATCTTATCAATTTCATCAATCAAAAAAACAGGATTTCTACTTTTTGCCTTCTTTAACGAACTAATAATTCTTCCAGGATTGGCACCTACATAAGTACGTCTATGTCCAAATATATCTGCTTCATCTGAAACACCACCTACTGAGATTTTAACAAAATTACGATTAATGGCGTGAGCGATACTAACCGCCAAACTTGTTTTTCCCACACCTGGAGGACCTACAAGACAAATAATTGGACTTCTTAAACTATTTGTTCTTTCTTTAACCGCTAAATATTCAATAATTCTTGTTTTCACTTTTTCTAATCCATAATGAGAAGCATTTAATTCATCTTTGACTTCCTTCAAATTATGATTATCTTCTGTTTCAATATTCCATGGAAGATCTAATAACCAATCAATATAAGTTCTTACCATAGTAACTTCTGGAGACATAGCAGGCATACTATCATAATAACGAATTTCTTTCTCTATACGACTCTTAATTTTTTCTGGGGCATCTAGTTCCTCTAACTTCCTACGTAGCCCACTTACCTCATCTTCTTTTAATGAATGTTCTCCTAATTCTTCTTTGATAACATTCATTTTCTCATGTAATAAATAATCTTTTTGACTATTATCAATTCTCATTTTTACTTTTTGATCAATCTGTCTTTCAATATCAAATAGTTCTTGTTCCTCATAAATATCTTCTAATATCATTTCAGTTCTTTTTAAAATATCTTGTTCATTTAAATAAGCAAGTAATCTCTCCAAACCAACTGGTAAATGAGGAGCAATTAAATCTGTCATAACTGACAAATCTTTAATAGAATCAACAGACGCTAAAATGCTATTACTCATATACGGAACTCGTTTAATATAAGTTTCCAATTCACGATATAATTTTCGGACCATTGCAGTTTCTGTTTTCTCATCAATCTTTTCTATCTCAAGAGAAGATACAATTGCTTCCAAAACATCTCTTTTATTCAAATTTAAATACTCAAAAACCTCTGCTCTTTCTATTCCTTTAATTACCACTCGAACATTTCCATTTGGAAGTTCTATCTTTCTGATAATTTCAGAAACAACTCCAATTTTTGGTAATTCCTTTTTATCAGGAGATTCCTCTAATGGGTCACTACCACTTACTACTAAAATATGATTCTCATGAAATAATTCTGACAAATCAATAATGTTCTTACTTTCTTCATTATCAAATTCTAAACGTAATTCATTATTTGGAAGTAATACAATCCCTTTTAATAAAATAACTGGTAAATCTGCCTTAACCAATTAGAACACCTCCTTTTTCAAATTGATTTTTATTATAATACAAATAAAATGAAATGTCTATGATTTTTCCCGAAACTTTACTAGAAAAAATACCCAAGATGAAATTAGTACATCTTAGGCATTTATCTGTTAATAAGTATAACAAAAGTTCAGAAAAAAAGCTACTAAATTATCACTTTCAAAATAAAAATTTAAAAGATTTCAAAAAAAGATTAATGTAATATATTTCTACTCTATTTGTAAGTCAAAACTTTAAGAAAAAAATAAGAGAATATAAAACCTGTTAAAGCATTTTTAATTCTATATTATAACGAAAAATCAAAAGAAACATACATAAAGGTAAAAAAAATAAACTTCTATTTTTTTATTCACTTCTATAAAATAGCTATCACAAAATTTTTTATTTTCTTTCACAATTAAATCAAAATAAATTTCTATACTTATCTTGGGTGATAAATTTATGCAAACAGTATTCAATCGAATAGAAAAGAAATATCTTTTAAACCAAAAGGAATATGATTTATTACAAAAGAAATTAGAATCTCATATGACTCCAGACCAGTATGGAAAATCTATCATTTGTAATATTTATTTTGATACTAAAAATTTTGATTTAATTAAACGAAGTATTGAAAAACCAATTTACAAAGAAAAAGTAAGATTACGTAGTTATAGCATTCCTAACTTAAACTCTACTGTTTTTTTAGAAATTAAAAAGAAATATAAAAAGACAGTCAATAAAAGAAGAATCAATCTTCCTCTAAATAAAATGTATCAATTTTTAAAAAACCAAACGATACATTCTCAAATTGAAAAAGAAATTATTTATACTTTTAAGCTTTATCATTTACAACCAATGGTTTTTATTGCCTATAACCGTTCTGCTTTCTTTGAAAATGAAAATCCTGATTTTAGAATTACATTTGATACAAATATTAGATATAGAACAAATGATTTAAAACTTGAATTAGGCGATGAAGGGAAACTACTCTTAGAACCCGCTACTTATATTATGGAAGTAAAAGCAAATTTCGGTTATCCATTATGGTTTTCTAATATTTTATCTGAATTGCACATTTATCCAACCACTTTTTCAAAATATGGAAAAGTATATCAAGCAATACGAAAGGAGGAAATTTATGTTTGAAAGTATTCTTAATAATAGTGTTAGTACGTTATCTATAACAGATGCTCTTACTTGCACTTTCATATCTTTATTCTTAGGAATTTTAATAGCGCTCATTCATATGAAAACAGAAAAACATTATACCAATCACTTTATTATAACATTAGCCCTACTTCCATTATTAGTTCAAGTTGTCATTATGATGGTAAATGGAAATTTAGGAACTTCTGTTGCAATCATGGGATCTTTTGCTCTCATTCGCTTTCGTAGTATGCCAGCTACTTCAAAAGAGATTACCTGCGTATTTCTAGCTATGGCAATTGGATTATCAACAGGTATGGGATATCTAACATTCGCTGTTTTACTTGCTATCATTACTAGCTGCATGCTCTTTCTTTTTTATAAAATACATTTTGGCGAACCGAAAATAAAAAGAAAAACATTAAAAATTACAATTCCAGAAACATTAGATTATATAGAAGTATTTGATGATTTATTTCAGAAATATACTGAATTCCATGACTTAATAAAAGTAAAGACAACCAATATGGGTAGTTTATTTGAACTAACCTATCAAATTATACCAAAACATTCTATTCATGAAAAAGATTTTATTGATGACTTACGTTCTAGAAATGGAAACTTATCAATCATCTTAGAAAGAGCCGAAATGGGTATTAGCGAACTATGAAAAAGGGGCTAATGATTTTAGGCACTTCAATTGTTTTAGGAATTCTACTATTTGTTTGTTTCCATAAAAGTAATATACAAACAACAAATTATGTAACTTCTATTGAATTTAACAATCAAATATCAATCATGGGAAATGGAGCTAATGCAAAAAACAAAACAGTTACCATCACAGGTGGTGGAATTTATACATTAACTGGTACTTCTTCTGACAACAACATTGTTGTAGATGCCAAAGGACAAGATGTCACATTACTTTTCAATAATTTAAATTTAACTTCTACTGATACAGCTCCAATTTATATCAAGAAAGCAAAAACTGTAACCATTACCTTAGTAGAAAATACTGAAAATTTTCTTACTGATGCCTCTACTTATCAAGAAACAGACCAAAATGAGATAAACGCTATCATTCATAGTAAATCAGACTTAATCATAAATGGTAGTGGAATTTTAAATATTAATGCCAATTACAACAATGGAATTAATGGAAAAGATAACGTAGAAATCACAGATACTACCATTCATATTACTGCAAAAAATAATGGAATAAAAGCCAAAGATTCTATAAAGATTGAAAATGCTACAATTGACATTGAAGCAACTGGAAATGGAATCAAGGCTTATAATGAAACAGATAAAAATTCAGGAACAATGGAACTAATTGATAGTAATATTCAGATAGATTCAGAAGAAGATGGACTAGAAGCGATTACCTCAATTATCATACAAGATGGAACTTATGAAATTTATACTGGTGGTGGAAGTGAAAATGCTAGTACAAAAAATACTTGGGGAAAATGGGGAAATAATGAAGATACTGAAGCAAGCGCAAAAGGAATTAAGGCAGATGGAACAATTACCATAAAAAGTGGTTCTATAACAATTGATTCTTCTGATGATTCCATTCATAGTAATATGAACATTTCTATTGAAAATGGAGACTTTACTCTTTCTTCTGGAGATGATGGAATCCACGCTGATGATACACTTACTATTGAAAATGGAGAAATCAAAGTAGAAAAAAGTTATGAAGGCCTAGAAGCAGCAAACATTTATTTAAATGGAGGAAATGTTCATGTAAATGCAAGTGATGACGGAATCAATGCAGCTGGTGGAAATGATGGGTCTTCATTTGAACGACCAGGTGCAAACAATTTTGCAAGTGACAATTCTAAAATAGAAATATCTGGAGGCTATTATGTCGTTCATGCCGATGGAGATGGAATTGATTCAAATGGTGATATTACAATGACTGATGGAACGCTCATCATTGAAGGTCCTACAGATAATGGAAATGGAGCCATTGATTATAATGGAACTTACAATATGAATGGTGGAACATTAATTGCAGTTGGAAGTTCTGGAATGGCGGAAGCCCCTAGTAATAATTCTACACAAAATACCATAAAATTATCATTTGAGAATCAAAATAAGAACTCAACCATTCAAGTAACAAATGATGAAAACCAAGTTCTTCTTACCTTCTCTCCTTCTAAAAGCTATAGTTCCCTTGTATATTCATCTTCTTCATTAATTCAAAATCAAAACTATACCATCTCTTTTGTAGAAAATAATGAAGAAAACATCGATGGAGTTATTAGCGCTTCTAAAGAAGCCAAAATAGGAACTATTCTTACAACATTAACACTTACAAATAAAATTACTACTTATGGAAATAATACAATGGGTAATTTTCGAAAAGGCGAAATGGGAGAAATACCAAATAGGCCACCTCGTAATAGATAAAAACATACGACGCCTAGAAAAGAATGACCAACAAGTATACTACTAAAACATTTGCTATAATAAGGATAATATTACATATATTATCCTTATTATTTGGCATAAAGCATATAACAAATTTAGTAATCAATAGAGTAAAAATTAATAAATGAATTCTTATAAAAGAAATCATATTCCTAAGATAAATTTATCCAAAGTTTTCAAAATCTATAACATTTATTTTCCCTATAAAATAATAAAAAAGTCATTTACTACTACATTTAGATATAGTATAATATATTTGGAATACAAGACTTTTGCTGGGTGTTTGCCAAACTTCCATTCTGATGGATAGAAGGGAGGCTTGAGACTATGAAAAAAAGAGTTTTTATTATAAAGATTCTAAATAGTATAATTCTCATTTTATTCCTTCTACTTTTATTAGTAGCCGAAATAAAGAAATAGCACCCTAATTCAATGAATTAAGGTGCAACCCAATTTTGGTAAACACTTAACTCTACGACAAGTCAAGTATTCCAACTTTTATTATATGAGAATTTCTCATCTATATGCATTATACTAAACTTTTTCATTTTATGCAAGTTTCTTAATTTAGGAACTTTTTTATTTTATGCTTTTTATTACTTTTATAATATCTTCATGAAAAACCAAATTGGCACGACTATCATAAGGAGTCACATCTTTATTGATAATCACAAATCTTCCACCTTGATAATAAGAAAGCAATTCTGCTGCTGGTGTTACAACTAATGATGAACCAATTACAATCACCATATCTGCTTTCAAGATTGCAAATATAGCTTCATTAAAGATTTCTTCATCTAATGGTTCTTCATAAAGAACAATATTAGGTCTAATCAGTCCATTACAAGTACAAATAGGTAATTCCTTTTTTAAAATTTCTTGCCCATATTTTTTTCCACATTTCATACAATAGTATTCTCTAATATTTCCGTGCAATTCCAGTACTTTTTTACTTCCTGCTTTTTGATGTAACGAGTCAATATTTTGTGTCACTACAGTAATCTCTTTTTCTTCTTCTAACTCAGAAATCCAAAAATGGGCTTTGTTTGGTTTCGCACTCAAATAAAGCATTTCTTTCTTTAAAAATTGATAAAACGATTCTGGATGTTCCATAAAATAATGATGACTTAACATTTCTTCTGGGGAAATCATACTCTTTTTTTTATAGAGCCCGTTAGGACTTCGAAAATCTGGAATTCCAGAAATCGTAGAAATACCTGCTCCTGTAAATACAACTATTTTATTCGATTTATCTATCCATTCTTCTAATAGCTTTATTTTTTCTCTAAAGTTCATCAATAATATATCTCATCTCGCTTTCCTTTTCATCTACAAATTGATAACGCAAAGAATTAATTCCATATTGATAATAATTTTCTTTTAAATTTCTAGGTTTATAATTATAAATCTTCATCAATTGGTCATTTTCTTCTACTTTATATAAATTTCCAAATCGGTCTTTTAAATCACCATGATTGACCTTAAAATATTTTAATAAATGAAACCTACTAATCATAACTTCTTCTTTCCCATAAACAATGAACTCAAAATTAGGATGTGCATGATATCTTTTTTTATAAGCTTCAATCAATAATTTTATTCTACTCTCATCTAATTCATAAGATAATGTTACCATTTGAGCGCCATGATGAAAAAGAAAAGCAGCTGTATAAGAATTGGTAACATTCATTGACCAATCAGTAAAAACATGTGGAAAAGAAGAGAATGAACCGAGTTCTCCTACTAAAACTTTCTCTTTAACATGAGGAATATGGTGCAAAACTCTTGGAATTTTTTGAATAACACGTTTGTCTTGTTCAATCTTTTTCAAAATTGCTTCCTTTTCCACATAAATCGAATCCCAATTTCCTTTTTCCACAGCTTTATATTGAGACAATTCATTAATCAATACTGTTTTTCTCTTTTCCACAGGAAAACTTGGAACAGTTCTATGATATTCACATTTTTGATAAGGATATTGATAAATTCTTTTCTCATTCAATTTAGAAATTGCTTCTCTTCTTAACTCATTTAATTCTTTAATAGAAATAAAAATATCATCATCAACTTGAAAATTACTATTTTCTACTTTATAAATAGAATCGCCAAACTTTAAAATTTGTTCTTTAATACGTTCTAAAGAAATTGGCATTTTTAAAGCTTTTTCAACAATGCTTTTTCCTGTTACTTCTACACAATTTTTTCCATCATACAACTTTAATATAGGAATTTCATTACACTTACTAATAAACTCTAAAGAAATAGAAACCTTTCTGGATTTATTTGATAACAACTTTTGAATTTCATCTAATTGCTTTTTATCGGTTGTTTTTAAAACTGTACTTCCTATTTGAACAAAATCTTTATAAGGAATTTCTATAATTCCATTTTCTACTTCTTTTTCTTGTTTCTTATTTCTTATAATTTTGGTTACTATTGTACCTGTATCTTCAGCACCTAAAATTCGAATTCCATCTCCATTTTGTAATCTAGAATATAGTTCAATTGTTACAAAACCTTTTTTATAAGATAAAACTTTTCCGATTGGAACGCCAATATGATTTGGCCTTTTTTGATTCATATAATCTTTTTCTTCTTCATGAAATAAAAATCCTTTTGTAAATTCACGATTAAATATTTTTCTTAATTCTAAAAGTTCTGATTCATTAATGTCAATTTTTTTGCCTTTACAATATTCATCAATTGCTTTACGATATAATTTTACAACAGTATAGACATATTCTGGACGTTTCATACGACCTTCTATTTTAAAACTATCTACTCCTGCTTCTATTAATTCTCCTAGATATTCTAACGTATTTAAATCTTTGGTGCTTAATAAATAGTCTTCTCTATTTACTTTTTTACCATCTACAATAAGGTCATACTTCTGTCTACAACTTCCAGCACATGACCCTCTATTCCCACTTCTTCCACCAATCAAACTAGACATTAAACACTGCCCAGAATAACTAATGCATAAAGCGCCATGTACAAAAATTTCAAGTTCAATATTCGTATTTCTTTTAATTTCTTTTACTAAATCAATATCTGTTTCACGAGCGAGAACTGCTCTTTTTACTCCTAATGATTCTACAAACTTGACTCCCTCTAAATTGTGTAGATGCATCTGTGTAGAAGCATGCACTTCTAATAAAGGATAAGTTTGTCTTATTAAATCAAGCATTCCCAAATCTTGAATAATCACAGCATCTACATTTGATTGATATAAAAAATCTATATAATTCATAAATGTTTCTACTTCATCTTCATAAATTAAAGTATTCACTGTAACATATATTTTTACCCCATATAAATGAGCATAAATAACGGCTTCTTTTATTTCTTGATTCGAAAAATTACCAGCAAAACTTCTGGCACCAAACATATACCCACCTAAATATATCGCATCTGCTCCTGCTTCTATCCCAGCTTTTAAACTTTCCATATTTCCAGCGGGCACTAAAAGTTCTGGTTTCTTCATATATATCACTTCTTTTCTAGATTTCTTATTTCTTTTAAATAGTTTTGAAATTCTATATTTTCTGCATTGATATGTAAAACAAATCGTATTTTTCCTTCCAAAGATTTTAAATAATCACTTGAATCGCCATCAAAATTTAATTTTTTTAAATGTTCTCTAATTCCATATTTTTTAATATAATAAATTTGCTTTCGTATCTCTTTTCTATAATCTCTAGCAGTATTTGGTTTTTGATTAATAATAACACCAGTTACACTTTGTCTTTGGGACTTGGTCAATAATTTTATTTTTCTTTCATTTAACTCAAATCCATATTCTTTTAATTGTTCTTTGATAAACTGTATCACAATAAAAGCATCAAAATTACCAGAGAATGTTAAATCATCTGAGTATCTAGTATAAACAATATTTTGCTTTCTACACCAACTTCCTACACATTCATCAAACTCTTTCATCACAATATTTGAAATGGTCGGACTTGTTGGTGCACCCTGTGGTAATGTATTTTGATAGCAACAAAAGTTGGTTAATAAGACTCTAATCGATTCTGGAAAATATTCTTCTTTAAATACAAGTTCTTTTACCATATCAAATGTTATATGATGAAAAAAGTCTTTTAAATCCAACTTCAATAGCAATTCACGATTCACATGAGGAATCGCATTGTCTAAAATATCTGCACCTTTATAATACGCTTTTGCATAAGAAGAAATATGAAATCCATATAATACATGTTTTAATATATTTTGTTGTATCATCTTTAAAAGTAAATCTGGCATCATTAATTTTCTTTTCCCACCACTTTTTTTAGGAATTTCTAAATAATCATAATGATTCTGAATATGATTACTAACACTATAAAGAGTTCTAATATTTCCTAAATTTAGCGATTTTAAAAATTCTATTTCTTGTTCCTTTGTGCAATATTTAAAAACATTAGCCATAATTCACCTACAAAATCTAATTCGTAAAAAACGCGAATACAAAATGATATTACATATGGAGATGTACTTTACTACGTGAAGCGTAGCGAAGTTACCTTGACAGATGTAATCTTTATTATGACTTTTTCTTTTTTATTTGATGACTCACCAAACAAATTCTAAATTTCTTTAGAACTTTCTCTAATGCGTTTTTTACTACTGATAGTTTATCACATTTTGGATATTAAAAAAAGAGAAATTTAATTTCTCACATTTCCCTTTATCTTTAAATAATTTCTATCTTGTTTTAAAATATTTGTTCGAATAATGACAATACTTGCTCCTAAAAATATGACAAAAATAAATATTAGAATTCCCCAAATACTAAAAACATGAGATGAAGTAAATCGAAAGAAATCTTTGGCTGGTTCTACTACTTGATATTGTTTCAAGTTTGTAATGGTTGCGAAACTTTCATACCCCCATCTTGCTACTACAAAATAAGAAATAGTTTTTGTGAGTTCTATAAAAGGAATAAACATTCCAGAAAAAAGCATTTGTATCATCATATATAAAGGTGATAAAATTAAAGTCGTTTTTGTTTCTTTTACAAAGGAAGAAATAAATATTCCAATCATACTTGTTGAAAAAGAGACTAAAAAGAAATTAATTATCAAGTCTAAAAGAGTATTTGTAATTAATACTTCTTCTGGTCTTGGACTTAAATGGAAATAAACAACTGACACACATGTAATTGATTGATATAAACATAAAACAGAAAAGATAATCATTTTTGAAACGATATAAGAAGTAAATTTTAAACCACTCATATATTCTTTTTTAAGCATATCTTTTTCTTTTACAATTTCTTGTATGGTATTAAATAATCCTAACCATACAGCCGCTAATGTAAAGGCAGCACAAATCATACTAGCTGTTACTGGATTTAACAGACAATTCTTTTCAGTCGCCAAACATATCAAAAGACCCATTAAAATAGCTTGTCCTAATAATAATATCAACATAAATTTATTGTTAATCAAAGAAGATACATATCTTTTTACCAATGTACTTACTTGAGTAAAAAATCCGACTTGCTTCGATTTTTCGAATTTCTTATTTGGAATAACAGGAAGTTTCTCTTGATTTGTAATATATTTTTGATACCAAGTTTCTGTATCATCTTTTAATAAATCATAAATATCAACAAATTCTTCTACTCCAAAATAATTTAATATTTCTTCATAAGGTCCAAAATAACAAATCTTGCCATCTTTTCCCATAAATAAAACTTTATCACATAGATTTAAATTTGATACAGTGTGCGCTGTTATAATAATGGTTTTTCCTATATTGGCGATTTCTCTTAATTTCTTCATGATTTTCTTTTCTATGTTAGCATCCAATCCAGATGTTGGCTCATCTAGCAAAAATAAATTTGGGTCACTTAACATTTCTGTTGCAATAGAAGCCCGCTTCTTTTCTCCACCGCTTAAATTTTTAATGAGTGAATTTCTAACATGTGTTAACTCTAATATGGATAAAACATAATCAATTGTTTTTTTCATTTCTTTTTTTGATATATTCTTTACACGAAGTAATAAAGAATATTCTAATGATTTTTGCAATGTTAATGTTTGGTCTAATATTTCCTGTTGAGGAACATAAGCAATTCTACCTTTAAAATAAGTTTGTTCCTTAAATAAATCTAAACCATCTATATATACATGTCCTTTACTAGGACTATGATAACCACTTAAAATATTCATAAGTGTTGTTTTTCCTGCTCCAGAACACCCTACAATAGCAATAAATTCTCCTTGTTTTACTGATAAATTAATATCCGATAGGATTTTCTTTTTTTGATGTTTTACAGAAACTATTTGACAAACATCTTTCATTTGAACAGCATACTTCTGACTTTTCATAACAATATTCCTACTTTCCACTACGGTTATATTTTACCATATTTTAAAGCATAGAAAAAGACATATAAAATCAATATATGCCCTTTTAAGTTTATCGTAATGCTTTTAATTCTCCCATTCTAGAAGTTGGAACAAATCCTGGCTCTGCAGCAATTACATCTGGAATTCTATTAACTATTGTAGCACAAGTAAGTTTTACAGTATCTGGTTCACTTACTACAAATCTAGTACTAGAATCTCCAATAATTGTCCAATCGTTTGTATCTACTTCATCTTCTGCATATACTTTTCCAATACACTCTGCTTCAATTGTAACACCTTCTTCTGTTGTTCCAGTTACAATTGCCGACATTCCTGTTGCTGTTCCAGCTTTTACAGTCATACCCAATGTAGAAGATTCAATATCTGTATCATGAGTTAATGGAACACACTTTTGAGTCATATCTGTTAAGTGTAAATGCATTTTATCTACTAACCAAGGAACGACATTCCACATATAAGATGGTGTATATTTTCCAGACTCAATTAATGCATTTCTTTCTTCTTTACTAATTTTATCCGCACTCGCTATTTTTTTATCAAATTCTTCTAAAGTCAAACCAGCTCCATGAACTTCTGCAAGTGCAATTCCGTAATCTTCCACATTATAGGAAGAAGAACCCTTAATTTTTACAAGGCCATGAGTAGCCCCAACAATTGTTGTAATTAAATTTCCCCAGAAAGCATCTTGATAACCACTACCTGTAATTGTACAGTTATGAGCTTTGGCAAGTTCATCTAGTTTTTTGGTTAATACTGGATTTGAAACGCTCGGATAGAATGCTTCCTCACAAGTTGTAATTGCATTCACTCCATTTGAAGCACATATTGTAAGTACTTCTTCCAAATCACTTAATAAACTCATTGTTTCAACAATCACAATATCTGGATTGGTATTCTTTAAAAGAGCTTCAAAGTCATTCGTAGAAACAACCGTTACTCCATGAAAATCAGTTCCTATTAAATTAGGGTCAATATCTACTGCTCCTACTAATTCCATTCCACATTCTAAGGCATATTTTATAGTATGGATACTCATTTTCCCGCATCCGTATTGAATAAACTTAATCACTGTTATCATCTCCTAATATTATTATAGCAAAGGAATTTTTCGTAAGTTAAAAAATTTAAATAAAAAAAAGATTAAAGTGTAAAGTACTTTAATCTCTAATTATCTAAAAGATACACAAGGTCAGGTTCTATCGCAATATTTGGAGTATAAATAATCCAACTAGTAACATCTTCTACTGTAAACCATTTTTCATCACCTTCATGAATATCATGAACATCATATGGTTCTTGTGTTAATTTGGCTTTAAATTTGTCATCTTTAAATTCTAGTAATTCAAACCAAATGTGTTCAAATTTTCCTTTTTCTTTTAATGGTAAACCAATTTTTAATAAAACATGACTTCCTTCTTTTTGGAACTGTTCTTTCACATAATGAAAGCGTTCCATTGCAACTTCTTTCATTCTAAATGTTTCTTTATTACTGAAAAAGAATAATGGATTCTCTCCCCATAAATCATCATAAATAGACACTTTACTTAAGACTTTATTATTTTCATCCTCTTCACTTTTGTATAAGAAAATAACACTTGTTTTACTGTTATGACCATTTTTGCGGTCCTCTATACCACCTAATTTTAGCTTCTTATATTCAAATATTCCATCAGTCCAAGACCTACATGTTACAACTACTGGATATCCATTAATAAGAGATCCAATATAAGCACTAGTAGTAGTTGGTTCTTCTTTCTCTTCTCGGTCCAATAAATACATTGCATATGTTGTAATCAAATTGTAATGATTTTGATAATTTTTAATGTCTGATTCTAAAATTTCTAATTCTGTTAAACCACATCTACAAAGTCCATGAGTATGTAACCAAACGTTTTTCTTTTTTCCCATAACTGCTTGTACTGTAAATAAACTTTTTGAAGATGGTAACGCTTTAGAAGAAGCTGTCATATAAACCCACTTTGCTGGTAATACTCGCTCTGCACTTTCATCTAAAACTCCAATGATATCTGGAACTAAAGCGACTGCCAATTTTAGTTGTAATTGAAATGACATTTTCGCATCTTCCTTAAATTTCATAAAAATAGTAAGTGCTCTTCTAGCAGATAATATTTCTTCTTTCTCTTTTTCTGTAAAAAGAAAGCTTTTCTCTAAATAATAATCTGGAACATTAACTCCACCAGAATAAAATCCAACTTCATATTCTTCTTGCTGATACTTTATTTTTACATAAATAATTTGTTTAATGGCATCCAAATGATTTTCAAGCAGTGTTAATCCAGGAATTTCTTTTATTCTTTCTATACTATTTTTTAAAAAATCACTGTTTTCATCTTTTGGGATTGCTAACATATAAGATTGTTCTTCCCAATATCCTAATGGTTCTTCTACTAATTTTTTCATTTTACATATCCTTTCATTACTATCATTATAACCGCTCTATCCATAAAAATCTATCTCTATTTTGTAAATCTTTTTGAACAGTAATATTAGCTGTAGGAAAATATTTTTTTGCATATTCTTTTAAATAATCTCCCTGAGTCATTCCAATTTCAAAAGCCAACAGACATTTTTCTTTCATTACTTTATTTGCATTTTTTAATATTTCTTCATAGCAGGCTAACCCATGATGGTCTGCATAAAGAGCAACTTCTGGCTCATTATTCTTTACAATGTCCATAATTTCTTCTTCTCTATCAATATATGGTGGATTACTAATCAAAACATCATACTTTTTTGTTAAAGGTTCTAATAAATTTCCTTCTAAAAATTGAATATCCACTTTATTATTTCCTGCATTTTTTTTAGCAACTTCCAAAGCTTTTTTTGATATATCAATAGCATCTACATTACTATCTAATTCTTTTTTTAACGTAATAGCGATACAACCACTACCTGTACCAATATCTACAATATCAATTTTAGAAGCAAACATTCTTTTACACGCTTTAACTACTTTTTCTACCAATTCTTCAGTTTCAAATCGTGGAATTAAAACATCTTTATTCACATCAAATAGATATCCATAAAACTCTACATTTCCAACAATATATTGAACAGGTTCTCCATTTTTTAGCCTTTCTAGGGCTTCAATCATATCACCATGATAATACTTTTTTAAATACTCTAATTCTGTCATTCTAAAAAAATAGCTTAAAGACTATTAAATACTTTAAGCTAATTTCCCTCCTTTAATTTTCTGGCCTGGTCTTCTGTAATTAATGCTTCGATAATTTTATCTAAATCTCCATCCATAACACGGTCTAAAGAATTTGTTGTATAACCAATTCTATGGTCTGTTACACGATTTTGAGGATAATTATAAGTTCTAATTTTTTCAGAACGGTCCCCAGTTCCTATTTTACTTCTTCTTTCAGCACCGATTTCTTGTTCTTGTTCCCTTAATTTTAAATCATAAAGTCTTGTTTGTAAAATTTTAATTGCTTTTTCTTTATTTTTAATTTGACTTCTTTCTGTTTGAGAATAAACAACCAATCCTGTTGGAATATGAGTAAGTCTAACGGCACTATCGGTTGTATTAACGCCTTGGCCACCACAACCACTACTTCTTGTAATATCAACTCTTACTTCACTCATATCAAGTTCAAAATCGACTTCTTCTGCTTCTGGCATTACTAAAACTGTTGCTGTTGAAGTATGTACTCTTCCTTGCGTTTCTGTTTCTGGAACTCTTTGAACACGGTGTGCTCCACTTTCATATTTTAATTTAGAATAAACATTTTCTCCTTTTACCATAAATTCAATTTGAGAAAATCCACCTGCTTCAGAATCTTCTGAATTTAATACTTCTACTTTAAAACCTAATTTTTCAGCATATTTTATATACATTCTATATAGGTCTCCAGCAAAAATATTTGCTTCATCTCCGCCTGCTGCTCCTCGAATTTCTACAATTACATTCTTTCCATCATTTTCATCTTTTGGTAATAATAAAATCTCTATTTCTGCATTTAACTTTTGTAATGCCTCTTCTAACGATGCTTGTTCTTCTTTGGCAAATTCCCCTAATTCAGGATCTTTACTCATTTCTTTAGCAGCTTCTAAATCACTGATCAATGTTTTATATTGTTGATATGCTTCATAGGCATCTTTTAAAGATGCTTGCTCACGTGTTAAGGCTAACGTTTGTTTTATATTGGAAATAACTTCTGGTTTCATTAACTCATTCGTTAAAGCATTATATCGTTCTTCAATCGCCATAAGTCTTTCTATCATAGTATTCGCCTCTTTCTATAACATAAGAATTATACTATATTTTATTCTATTACGCAAATAAATTATAGCAAAATCAATAATAATTGATCAAATAGTTTATTCTTTTTTCAGTTCAAATCTTTGAATCATTTCTCCTGGATAATCAAATAAAGCCAAATCGTTTACTTCAATTATAAAGGGCTGAAAAGAAACAGAAATAGTTTTATAAAGTTCTTGAATCAGTTCATAATTATAATCAATATGTAAAGTCATATGGAATAAAAAGGTTTCTGGATTATATTTTTCTTCGCCAAAATACTCATAAAAATATCTTTGTAATTCCTTTAATTCTTTACTTTCTTCTATTCCAAAATATAAAATAAAGCTATTATTTCTTCCAGGCATAATTTCGAGTCGATTAATTTTTAATATAAAAGAACTTATACTAACATTTTGAAGCATTTGCAATAGCTCTCTCTCATTTTTCTTATCTGTTGCAAATATAGTAAAATGAAATGGTAAATTATCTATTTTAAAACGATTTTTATCATCAATTCCATATGGCACTTTACACATTTCTATATTTATATTTTTTAAAAGATTATTTAATTCTTTTTGTTCTGAAAAAGTAATCAATGTTATTCTAGACATGATTATCACCAAACCCATTTTGTTGAATCTTATCGATATATTTTTTTAGTATATATTCTTGCCATTCTCTACACATTTTTCCAATATAGGATTTGGGATTCACCCATAATACAACGTGATCTAATTCTATTGGATTAGAAATTTTTTTATCAAAATCAGCAATATATACATTTGCAATCACTTCTAAATAACCATGTGTCTTAGAATATAAATACGAGCCAACAATATCAAATAATTCTATATTTTTAATATGATATCCTGCTTCTTCTAAGATTTCTCTTTCTAAAGCGGATAATATGGTTTCGTCTTTTTCTATTCCGCCTCCTAAATAAAAATTGTCTTTTCCATCTGTTACAATCCCAATTTTATTATCTTCCTTTCTTTTTAAAATCACATATGCTCCTGGCCTTTTTTTATAATTTATGTTTTCTAATTTTTCTCCAAAATACTTCATATTCTTACACCTCTATATTGATTCATAATTACTTATTCTAAAAATACTTAAATTTTTGAATTTTTAATTTTTGTTATATACTCATATATTTCTATCCATTTGTAATAATTTTTAAAATTATCATATTTTTTATTTCCAAATACTATTGTATCTATTCCATATTGACTTGCGTCTATACAATTGTTAACATTATCATCAATTAATAAATCTATCTTATGCTCTACGCAAACCTTTCCTTTATTTCTAGCATTTACAATCAATTGATCAAAATAAATATGATTCTCATTTAACCACTCTTTACTCTGTTCATAGGGATTCTTATGAAACTGAAAATCTCTTGCTGTAATAATATAAATAAAATGACCATCAAGATGTAATTGATTCACAATTTTTACTACATTTTCTCTAGGAACTGCTTTTTTTGTAATACTTTCCTGAATTGGTCCTAAAAAATATTTTAGCTCATCATCATTAAAACCAAACATCTTTTGGTATATATTGCCATCATTTGTAATATCAGTAATTGGTTCATTATTAATATCAATATTCTTACCTAATTCATAAGCGTAACTTTTCGCCTTTTCTATTAATTCATCTTCAATATCTGTTAATGTATTATCGATATCAATTCCTATTTTCATATAAATATCAGCCTACTTTTTTTATTATTATATCATCTTATAACATAGAAAAAAGAGAGTTATTCACTTTCTTCTTCCATATCATCTTCATCTACTAAAGATAAATCTTCTAAATCATCATCACCATCATCTAAATCATCGTCTTCGATAATTGCATCGATATCATCTTCTTCAGTTTCCTCTTCTACAGAATCTTCATCATCTTCTTCAGTCTCTTCTTCTACAGAATCTTCATCATCTTCTTCATCTAAAACTAATTCTACAGAGTGATGATCCCTAACATCCCATTCAGCATTATCAAGTAAAACAAATCGTTTATCAATTGTAAGAGATGTATAATAATCTCCAATACGACTCGCATATTCTTCATCTGTATATCCTAATAAATTACAGATTTCTTTAAAAATACTTGGTGTATTCATTGGTTTTTTATTTTCCTTTAATAACATATAAGTTAAATCAGTATATGATAATATTTCTAATTCTGCTCTTGGCATATCTTTTAATTTCATAACAGGTCCTCCTACATTTTATTTCTGGCTTCAACCCCAATTAAAGCTAAAGCATTTCTAATCACAATTAAAGTCGCCTCTATCATATGAATTCTTTCATTTGTATATTGTATGTCTTCTGAAAGAATTTTTTCATGTGCATAAAAAGAATGAAATAAAGTTGCTAACTCATAAACATAATTTACAATCATATGAGGAGCTCTTTTCTTTGCCGCCATTTCTACAATATTTCCAAATTCATACATAGAAGCAAGTAATTCCATTGCATAAGAAGAGGTAATTGTTTCATATTTCTCTATTTCCTCTTTTTCTGCTTTGTAATCACATAAAATAGAACAGATTCTTGCATGAGCATATTCTACATAATAAACTGGATTGTCATTGCTTTGCTTTGTAGCTAATTCCAAATCAAAATCCATTTGTGTATCAATAGAACGCGCCGCAAAGAAATATCTTGTCGCATTTAGCCCAACTTCTTCTACAAGCTCATTAATTGTAACTGCATTTCCAGTTCTTTTGCTCATTTTTATTTCTTCTTTACCTCTTACTAAACGTACCATTTGTAAAATTTCAATATCGAGTTTTTCTGGATCTTCTCCAAACATGGCAATTGCGCCTTTTAATCTTGCCATATAACCATGGTGATCAGCTCCAAACACATCAATTAATTTATCATAGCCCCTACTGTATTTATCTTTATGATAAGCAATATCTGGAAGCAAATATGTATTTGTTCCATCCGCTTTTACAATAACACGATCTTTTTCATCTCCAAAGAGAGTTGTTTTTATCCACAAGGCTCCATCACTTTCATAAGTATATCCATTTTTAATTAAATCATTCTTAACTTGTTCTACAAGTCCACGTTCATAAATACTCTTCTCACTACTCCAAACATCAAATGAAACACGAAAATTATCCAAATCATTTTTGATATTTCCAAGTAAATAATCTAGACCCTTTTGTTTTACAACTTCATTATCAATTCCATTTTCTCCATACTCTTTTTTTAACTTTTCTGCTATCTCTATAATTTCTTTTCCATGATATCCATCTTCTGGAAGCGTAGATGGTCTTCCGCAAACTTCCTCATAACGACCCAAAATAGAAAGTTCTAAATTGTGAATCTGATTTCCAGCATCATTAATATAATATTCTCTTGTGACATCATATCCAGCAAATGACAAAATGCGAGATAACGAATCTCCATAACTAGCACCTCTTGCGTGACCTAAATGTAAAATACCAGTTGGATTTGCGCTAACAAACTCAATATTAATTTTTTTATTTTCTCCAATATTGCTTCTTCCATAATTCTCTTTTTCTTTTAGTATTATATTAATATTTTCTAATAAATAATCTTTTTTCACAAAGAAATTTAAAAATCCTGGACCAGCAATTTCTATTTTCTCAATTTGACTACTAGAAATATTTTGTTTTATACTCTCTGCAATCTCTCTAGGATTTTTATGATATTCTTTTGTTAATTGCATCGCGATATTACTAGAATAATCCCCATTCGAACTTTCCTTTGGAATCTCGATTATAATCTCTTTTGAATCTTTTATAATTTCTTGCTTTTTTAAAGCCTCACTAATAAGTTTTTGTAATAATTCTTTCATTCTTCCACCTCATACTGTAAATAAAATTCATAATCCCCCATGATTTCTTCTTTTATTTTAGTTTTATAACAAATATAAATCTGATTATTGTTACTTTCTAATAATAATGTTTCAGTTTCTAGTTCTATTGGATTTAAACCTGCTGGTTTCAATTCTGATTTTTTCGTTTCTCCTTTCTTAAAATTTAATGTAATTAAACTTTCCTCACATCGTCGAATCATTTTTATTGTATTAGAATTTCTGTATATGGTGACAATTTTATTTTCTTCTTTATAAGTAATTTTCTCACTTGTTAAAAAACCCTCATAAGTCTTTTTTATTTGTTCATTATTCAATTTATTTTTTAATGTCACAAATACCTTTATTTTTGGCATAAAAACCCATCCTTTTTTAACTGAAAGTAATTATAACATACATTCTCCAAAATTGCATTAAAAAGTATCAAATTTTTCAGTTTTCACGAAATTTTAAAGTATACTGTTATATTTTTTCCAATTTGTTCAATACTAAAAACAGAACGGAGTGATATTCTTGAAAAGATGGATACGATTTTTCTTGATATGTAGCTTACTACTTTTTTTAAGTTATGTTGGTATTTATGTCTATGCCCGTTTCACTCCCAAATTACCAATTGATTCCGCCAACTCTTACTATTTATATGATAAGGAGAATAATTTAGTGTCAAATGGAAACAGCAAAGAATGGGTTAGCCTAGATGAAATTTCTCCGTATTTAATTAATGCAACTATTTCTATCGAAGATAAAAATTTCTATAAACATCAAGGTTTTGATTTTCTTAGGATCGCAAAAGCTATGTATATCAATTTAAAAAGCGGAAAAACATTGCAAGGTGCTTCTACTATTACACAACAATATGCCAAAAACCTATTTTTAGATTTTGGAAAAACTTGGAATCGAAAAATTGATGAAGCTTGGCTTACTATTAGATTAGAATCACAGTATAGTAAAGATCAAATCCTTGAAGGTTATTTAAACACGATTAACTATGGGGGAATTTTTGGAATTGAAAATGCATCTAAATATTACTTTAATAAAAGTGCAAAAGATCTAACTCTTGCAGAGGCAACTATTTTAGCTGGTATTCCAAAATGGCCATCTGTGTATTCGCCACTAGTAAATGAAGAAGCTTCTAAAAATAGGCAAAAATTAATTTTAAATTCTATGGTTAAAAATAAATACATCAAAGAAGAAGAAGCTGATGAAGCTTTTAAAATTAATTTAACATATAATGGGACAAAATCACAACATAATCTTTCAACACTTACTTATTATCAAGATGCAGTAATTGAAGAATTAAAATCAATTCATGCAATTCCTAGTTCCTTTTTAGAAACTGGTGGACTTAGAATTTATACCAATTTAGATTTAAATGCTCAAGAAATCATGGAAAATAATATAAAAAAACATATGGTAGATACAGAATTACAAATTTCTTCTGTTATGATAGAGCCAGAAAGTGGAAAAGTAATTGCTTTAGCAGGTGGAACAGATTATTCAAAAAGTCAGTTTAATCGAGCTATTTCTTCAAAAAGGCAAGTTGGTTCTACAATGAAACCATTTTTATACTATTCTGCTTTAGAAAATGGATTTACACCTTCTACTACTTTTACAAGTGAAAAAACAACCTTTACATTTGCGGAGAATAAAACTTATAGTCCTAAAAATTATGCAGACAACTATCCGAATAAACCAATTAGTATGGCCGCTGCTCTTTCTTATTCTGATAACATTTATGCAGTTAAAACTCATCTTTTTTTAGGTGAAGATACACTTGTGGAAACAGCAAAAAGAGTTGGAATATCATCTTCTTTAGGAGCTATTCCATCACTTGCCCTAGGAAGCGAAGAAATTGGCATTATGGAAATGATGGAAGGCTACATGACTTTTGCAAATGAGGGATATAAAATCGAACCTTATTTTATTAGAAAAGTAGAAGATGCTAATGGTAACGTATTATATGAAAAAAAAGAAGATAAAGAACAGGTATTAAATAAAAGTATTGTTTATGTACTAAATGAGATGCTTACGAATACTTATGCCAAAGAATTTATTGATTATAATTATCCTACATGCATTAGTATAGCTCCTAAAATCAGTAAAAAGTATGCAATAAAAACTGGTACAACTGAAACAGATCATTGGATTTTTGGATATAATAAAAAAATATTAATGGGGATTTGGAACGGATATGATGACAACCGTACTAGTGATATTAATGATGGAACAATCAACAAAAATATTTGGGTTGATACTGTAGAAGAATATCTTGGTAATGAACAAGATTATTGGTATGAAATGCCCAAAAATGTAGTAGGCGCATTTATTGATCCAATCAATGGATCGCTAGCTACTGAAGAGACTTCGAAGAAAAAAATGCTTTATTACATCAAAGGAACTGAACCTAGCTACGAAGAAGGGACTTTGGATGCCGCTATTCCAACTATAAAAGTGGAAGAATGAATATTCTTTTACATTTAAAATACAAATATTATTTATATTTTTTACATTAAAAAGTAGCATAAAATGCTACTTAATTTTATACAAATTTTATAAATGATCCCATTAATTTTTTAGCTAATCTTTTTGCATCTTCCTCATTTCTAATCCCAACTAATAAAGAATCTGGAAGAGGTATTATTAATTCTTTTGGAGGTACCCATAATCTTACTGCATAGTTATTTACTCCATTTGGAATTCGATATTGAAAAGCAACTATATCTTCTCCACAAATCTTTTGTTTTACCTCACAC
This sequence comes from uncultured Bacilli bacterium, assembly GCA_949505625.1. GTDB lineage: Bacteria > Bacillota_I > Bacilli_A > RF39 > UBA660 > MGBC102946. The sequence goes on along the minus strand of CATBQD010000003.1, from coordinate 16,901 downwards.
ATTTCATTCCAACTTGGAAAACGCTTCATCGGTTTTCCATTTTTCATAACTTGAACTTCATAGCTTTCCCAACCTTCTGTATTAATACATCCAATTTTCAAAGAAATTTCTGGTTTCTTTGTTCCAATAACATCATAAGGCTTAAAATCAGAAACTTCTGGTGGAAGTGGTAAATTAGAATTTAAAGGTCTCCATAAATGCAATACATATTCATTTTGATTTACATAGTCTGCTTTTTTTGGATGAATTTCTATAACTGGTTCATCTTTCTTAAAAAACATATCTTTTACGATTTGCATTTCTTCATAACTAGGAATTCTAGCCTGTCTTTTTCCTTCTTTTCCATAGAGAATACTGACACTAACGTGATCCCATCCTTCTCCCGTTGTTGCAACTACCTGATATATGACTCCACGCATCGGAATAAAAAATTGACCTACTCTCTCATTTCCTAAAAATCCAAATCTATTTTCTATTCTATATTGATTAAATTCATTTAAATTTTTCATCTTATCTCGCCTCGTTAAGTAACTAATATATAGTAACTCTTAAAAAAAGTAAAGAAAAACTTATTTCAGATTCAAAATAAGTTTTTTATTTAGATATTTGTTTTTTTATAATTTCTATCAGTTCATCCTCTGTTTTTGCAATAATTGGAATATGATTTAAAATTACAAAACTTTTTGTTCTTCCAATTCCACATAAATTTTGACATCCAATTATAATATTTGCATTAGCATCAATATTCTTTAATTTAGGAACCAAAGTTTTCACATTTGTTGCTCTGCACTTATTACAAATACGAAATTCATTACTCATATTCTTTTCCTATTAAAATCTCCACTTGGTCATTATTATTTAATAAAAAAGCATTAGCATCATCAGTATCAATATGCATTTCATAATAAGATGCCTCGGCTACTTTAACATGTACATCTTTCATGATTCCACCTTTTTCACCCTCAATTTTAACGCCAACTTTAGAAATCCCCTCTAATCCAAACTCTCTTTGTTGCTCTGGTGTTATATGAATATGACGTGTCGCTAAAATACACCCTTCCTCTATTTCTACTTTTCCACATGGACCAATAATTGTAATTGATTCGCTTGCTTCTAAATCACCTGAATCTCTTACTGGGGGATTAAGTCCTAATTTAATAGCATCCGTCTTAGATATTTCTACCTGGGTATATGGACGAATTGGTCCTAGAATTCTTACTCCTTCAATTTTCGATTTTGAAGTTTCAATGGTTACTTTCTCTACACTTGCAAATTGCCCTGGCTGATTAACAGGACGCAATACTTGAAGTTCATAATTTTCTCCAAATAATATTTCTAAATGTTCTTTTGTTACATGAACATGACGATTTGATATTCCTACAGTAACTTTCATCTAAAAATTCCTCCTCGTTATCATTATAACACGCAAATTTAGTTTTTGACTAAAAGATCTTTCAGATTCTGAATTTCTCATACCTTTTTATAAAAATAGATAAATTTTTTTTCACAAACATAGTTTTTTTTATTTTGAATACAATTTTATAGAAAGGATTGATATTATGAATCAAAATTATTTAGGAAACAATAACTTTCCTGGTACCCCTTTATACGCAGGTAATATTCCAACTCCAAACCAACAAACAGCTTCCAATTATGCTAGTAGTTTACCTCTAGAGCAGTCATATATTGAAAATATACTACGATTAAATAAAGGAAAAAAAGTTAGAGTACATATGACTTTTCCAGATTCTAATGAATTTAGAGATAGAGAATTTGTTGGAATTATTGAACAATCAGGAAGAGATCACATTATATTAAGTGAACCATCCACAGGAAAATGGCAATTGCTATTAATGATTTATGTTGACTTTATTTCATTTGATGAGCCAATCAATTATAGCCCAGAATTTATACCAAGCAATTGAATTTTAGAAAATAATTTGCTATAATGAGTACGGTGATAGTATGGATGTTGTCATAATTATTTTAGTTGCTTGTATCTTATTATGTTTCTTTTTCATTTGGTATATTAATGTATACAACAAATTTCAAGAATACATTATCAGAATTAATGAAGCAGAAGCAAATATTGATTCTGTCTTAAGAAAACGCTTTGATCTTTTAAATAAATCAATTGGTATCATTAAAGCAAATACAAAAGAAAAAGGAGAAATTTTAACTGTTATTGATGAACTACGTTCTAAGATGCTTTCTAATTTTGAATTAGATAGGGTCTTATATGATGCCTTAAATGAATTCCATACTTATGCAGAAAAATATGATGAATTAAAAAGAAATGATGCTTTTACAAAAATTGAAATTGGCTTAAATGAATCTGAAGCAGAGATTACAGCATTTCGAAAATATTATAATGACATCATTACAAATTATAACAAATTAGCCAAAGTCTTTCCTTCTGTTATAGTAGCAAAATTGTGCAAATACAAAGTAAAAACATATTATGATGGAAAAAATATGGAAGACGATATTACAAATGATTTTAAACTATAAACTGCAATCAAGCAGTTTTTTTATAAAAAAAACATAAAACACTTCTATTCTATGTCATTTTCTTTTAATAATATATAAAAATATACCAATTAAACAAAAAGCACTTCCATATATATAATATTTATATTGATTATTCACTTTAGGAGTTTCTTCTTCTTTTTTTTCCTTTTTTTCCATTTTAATAATATATTCACCATTAGCTGAATACAAATAATTTTCTCTTGCATAACGTGCTATATAATCTGGATCTTTTAATTTTTGAATCGTATTTGATAAATCATTTGCTTCATTTTTTAAGGAACTAAGTTCTGTTGATAATTCTCTTTCTTTTTCTTTTAGCTGTTTAATATTAATTGTATAGGTAATTAAAGTAACCCAAAAATAACCCATCAATACTATTGATAATGTTCCAAAGATCATTAATCTATGTTTTGATGCACTTGGAATCTTTTTCTTTGCCGCCACTTTATCACCTACCTTATTAAAAGTATATCACCTTTTAAAAAACCTGACAACCAAGTGCCGCAAATAATGTTCTAGACAAAAACCGACTAAAATCATTCCAAGAGAATAAGGATGTAAAATTGCCTGATTAATTTTTCTAAGAATAATGAAGTAAATAAGGACATTTGCAAAAATAAACATAAACGTAAATAAAATTCTAGGCAAAACTTTATTATGATATAAATACTTATAGTTTACATTTACTAAGAAAGAAAATACCATTCCATATAAAAAAGATATTACTAATGTAGCAATTTGAGTATCTAAATTCATCATTTGAATAGTTTTCCAAAAATTCCATCTTCTTTTTCTTTCTTATTTGCACTTTCCATATAGGTTAAACTGTTAACTTTTCCTTTTATAGAAACATTTCCTTGATAAGTATCCAATTTAATAATTTCTAATTCCGATCCTTTAATAACCATATATCCCATCGTTGTATCCATCAGGAACTCTTCATTATCAAAACTATCAATTTTCTTTACACCACTTATTACAATATTTTTTCGTTCATTTATGGTTACATTATGATTATAAGTAGTAACCATAGTCTCTATCTTGTCCATAAAAGCCTCCTTTAGTTAACTTTATGTTAAAAGATTGTTTTTTAGAACAAAAAAACTTACCAATTGGTAAGTTTTATTCAGCTTCTTTATTATATTCTCCAATAATTGCATCTTCAAACATTTTACGTACTTCTTGGTTGATTGGGTGAGCAATATCACGATAACCTCCAGTAGCAGTTTGACGGCTTGGCATTGCAATAAATAAACCGTTATCTCCTTCAATAATTCTAATATCGTGAACAGCAAAGCAGTCATCTAATAGTACAGATGCAATTCCTTTCATGCGTGAATCTTCTTTTTCTACTTTACGTACACTTACAGATGTAATTTTCAAGTAAATCTCTCCCTTCAGTATAATTTACACTTTCAGTATATAATAAAATAATTAAAAATGCAATAGTTTTTTAATAATCTATTCGAATAGTCTTTGTTATTACATCTGCATAAGAAAAGGATTTTATCCGATTCTGTTTATGTGTTAATTCCACCAAAAAAACATAATCATAAAGTTCTTTAATTGTTACATGATAACTCTCATATTTATTTCTTCCTAAACTATACTTTATATATGCATCATGTCCAACATGTTCTTTTAAATCTTTCTTAATATCATCTATTGTCACTTATTTCCTCCTATCTTGGATATCCTACATACATGGTCCCCTTTGTTTTAATTCCTCCCATGCCAGAAGCCCCATATTTTGTTTTTTCTAAAATTGCTTTTAAATCTATATCTTGATTAATATCAGACAAACTCATAATACAAGCAATAATAGCAGGATCTAAAGCATGAATATTAATTCGTTTTGGACTAGATGCAAAATTGGCACCTGCCTTTATTAGTTCTTCATAATCAGACTGACAGGCTCCAGCAATAATAATTAATTTCTCATGACTTTTTTCATATTTTCGAGCTTCTTTTATAGAATTTACAAAATTAACGCTATTTTTATAAGCATCAATGTTATCTTTATTTCCTTTTTTGCTATAAAAAGCATCATGCCCCGTGATAATTACAATATTGGGATTATACTCTTCCAACCAATTACGAATGTTACTAGAAACATTTTCTTCTTTCTCAACAATTCCTACTGCCCATATATTAGAGCTCTCATAATAATCTAGACATCTTTTTAAATATTCTTCATCTCCATCAATGTGTAAAATCTTACCTGGTAAATAAAAATAATCATCCCGATTTAAAACAACATCTGGTTTTACTCTTGTTAAAAAATCTTTTTCTTCTTCTACATCTTCCTCCTCATAATACTTTTTTAAATCTGATAATGGACTATCTGCACAAAGTCTTATATTAAGGCCTTTTAAATAACAAATATCACCTTCAATACCAAGAATCTTAAAAACCATATCATTAGAGTGAGAATTCCTTGTAACCAAATCCCCTACTTTCCATTCCATTTTATCACCTAAAAAAGTATATGATTTTACTCATATACTTATGTCAATTTCATAAATTCGTTAACATTCTTACCTTATATTTTTACGATTCTTCCACCCTAACTACTCTTTTTTTCTCTGCTACATTTCCAGATGAGTCAATCGCACGATATGTCAAAACATATCTTCCTGGAATAGATGACAAAGATCCCTCAATTTCTACTTTTAAATCTTCATTTGAATTATCTGTTATCATCACACCACTCATTAAGTTAATATTTTTTGTTTCTTCTGGTTTTACTGTCAACCGATCTGTCTCAATTACAGGCTTCTCTTTATCAGACACAACTATGATTCGAGTAATTGTACTTTCTTCTTCTGCATAAGAAACATGATAAGTTAATTGGTAAGTTCTTGCTTTCGAAGTATCAATACGTGATACTGCTTTTCCGCCCGTTGTAATTTCTTCTTTAGTATCATCTGGCTTTTTTCCATCCACTGTAACTGCTTCATAACCAGGATCCTCATATGGTCGATTTAGTTCTGCATGTTCTACATTTTTCCCCTTCATAATAATCATAGGAGCTTGCTTTTTTACTTCATCATAATCTTTTATCATATTTTCATCCTGATCAAATATGATATACTCGTATCCTTTATCCTTTTTTTCTATCTGCATTAATAGTTGATTTGAAAAATTCATTTTTTCTCTTGGATTTATAAACTTTGAATCTATATAACCAGCCTGTTTTAAAGTACGAAGAGGAACTACAATTGTTTCTCCCTTTTTAGTAGGCAAAAATTGCTGATACTCAGTCCCCCATTTTTCCAAAGCCACTTTCAATTCTTCGATTTTTGCTCTATACTTCTTTTTAGCATTATAACTTCTCACTACAGAGAATATAGTTGTTGCAACAACAATTATTCCGATTACAATTAATAATCGTTTTAATCCACTTTCCATAAGTATCACCTATTATTAGTATAACATTTTTAAGAAAAGTTTCCAAATATTTTAAAATTTATGTTACAATATAATAGAGGGATGGCTATGAAAAAACTAGAAACTATAGAATTTAACGTCGCAAAAGAAGAACAATTATTAAATTTTCTTTACAAAAATATACAAGGAAAATCAAAAAATAATATCAAATCATTACTTAAGAATGGTCAAATCTTTGTCAATTCAAAAAAACAAACAAAATTTAACTTTTTATTAAAAGAAAACGATCATATTAAAGTACAATTAAAAAAATCAAATTCTTTTCCATACAAGATCTTATATGAAGATGAAAGCTTAATAGCAATCGAAAAACCTGCTGGAATCTTAACAGTTTCAACCGAGCAAGAAAAAGAAAAAACAGCTTATAAAATAGTTCGAAATTACTTGCAAGAAAAAGGTCAAAAAGTATTTATTGTACATCGCTTAGATCGCGATACTTCTGGAATACTATTATTTGCCAAAAATGAAAAAATGAAAATTATGTTACAAAAACATTGGAATGATATTACTTTAAAAAGAGGATATATGGCAATTATAGAAGGAACTATGAAAACAGATTTCGGAACAATTAGAAGTTTCTTAAAAGAAGAAAATAATAAAATGGTTCATTCTACAAAAGGAATAGATGGAAAACTAGCAATTACTCGTTATCAAACAATTCAAAGAAATAAAGAGTACAGCTTATTAGAAGTTTTTTTAGAAACAGGTAGAAAAAATCAAATTAGAGTTCATATGAGTGAAGCAAATCACCCTATCATTGGAGATACAAAATATCATGCAACAAAAAATCCAATTAATAGATTAGGCTTGCATTCTCATCTATTAGAATTCATTCATCCTTTTACAAAAAAAGTCATTACTTTAGAAAGTGATATTCCAAAAGAGTTTTTTCGAGTAATCGAAAATGAAAAAGAAAATGCTCAAAATTAATTTTAAGCATTTTTTATTTATCAAATAAACATTCACCTTTATATAGCATTTTGTATATATCATTATTTTTAAGTAATTCTTTATGTTTTCCTGAAGCAACTATTTTACCATTTTCTACAATATAAATAATATCTGCATCTATAATGGTTGATAAACGATGAGCAACAATTACAACTGTATGTTCTTTCACTAAATTGTCAATTGCTTTTTTTACATAGTCTTGTGATCCATTATCAAGTGCAGACGTAGCTTCGTCAAACAAAATTACTTTACTTTCCTTTGCCAATGTTCTTGCAATTGCAAGCCTTTGCTTTTGTCCTCCTGATAAATTTATTCCCCCCTCCCCTAGTTTTGTTTGATATTGATTCGGAAGACTCATAATATAATCATCTAAATAAGCCAATTTTGTATATTTTCTGATTTCATCTATTGTTATATCACTATTAATTAATTTAAAATTTTCTTCAATTGTACGATTAAAAATAAATGGTTCTTGCCTAATAATAGAAATATATTTTCTTAATTCTTCTTCTGTTAACTCTTTAATATCAATTCCATCTAATAATATTTCCCCTTTTGTTGGTTCAAATATACGTGTCATTAAATTAAATAAAGTAGATTTCCCTTGTCCGGATTTTCCTACAATAGCAATTTTTTTATTTGGTTCTAATCTCAAATTAAACTGATTTAAAATAATATCTTCATCAGGATAAGAAAATGTTACATTTTTAAATTCTATAATTCCCTTCACTTGTTTTATTTTTTTACATCCAAATCGTTCATCCTGATAAAGTCTATTTTCTAATATTTGATTTATCCTCTCAAGTGATACAACAACACTTTGGTAACTCTGAGTAAAACTATTAATATTTTCAATTAACCACATATAACGATAAACATAATAAGTCATTGCAATAAAGAATGTAAGCGTTGTTTTTTGGTAATAAAGTAATATTGCACAAGTCATAAATACGCCTACTTCTAAAAATGATCTAAGAAATCTTGTTATTAAATTAAATTCTTTTCTAATATCTATTTCACTTTTTGATTTTTTAAATATATTTTTTATAATTTCTATCATATCTTTTATTAAATTCTTTTTAATGCCAAGTGTTTTTATCTCACGTACTCCTCTAATAGATTCTGTCACTAAAGAAGTAAATTTATCTTGTTCTCTTCTTCTCTCCTTATGAATTTCTTTTAATCGCGGATTATATTTTTTGATAATGAAAAATAATATAAGTAGAAAAAATATAATTTCTAATCCTATAATCCAAGAATTAATAAAGATATATATAATTAAAATACTAGATCCTACTAATGAAGAAAATATTTGAAGTAAATCTCTAAAAGTAAAACTTAATGCTTCAGAGTCATTTGTAATACGATTAATTATTTCCCCAGATGATATTTTTTCATAAGCATAAGAAGGCAAATCAAGTGCTTTTTCATAAGTAAAAAATCCAAGTTTCCTTGTAACAATACTTTCTATTTTTTGTAATGTAGAATTTGCAATATTAGATAATATTCCATTAAGTATAATATTAAGTAAGAAATAAGCACCTAAATAGAGTAATGCACTTTTTAACGCCATGTTTGCAATTGCTTCAATTGCTGCTCCATTCAAATAACCTACTAAGATTTCTGAAAGTTCACACAAACAAATAATTATACTTGCTATAATAATTTTAATTCTATATTCTTTTACAAAATTCCATAATGGCTTGAATTCTTTTAAATTTCTCATAATATTCTCCTAAATACCAACTTATTCGTAACTATTTTATCATAAATTCAGTAAAAAGACATATTATTTATTTTCTGATAATTTTCTATAATAAAAATAAGAGAAATTCTCTTATTTTTATATTTTCAAATGCTTTTTCACCGCTCTCCAGCTTCCAAACATTCCCACCAAAATACCAATAATTAATAATACAACTGATACAATATAAATAAATGGTTCTGGTTTGATAAGTTTAATGAAAGGAGAGAATAGCTGACCATTAAAATTATTATAAAGTGCTGTATATCCATAGATAGTTGCCAAAATCGGAATTATTGATCCAAACATTCCCAAAAATAAACCTTCAAATAAAAATGGTATTTTAATATTTAAATTACTAGCTCCCACAAGTCGCATAATTTCTATTTCTCTTTTTCGTGAAAAAATAGTAATCTTAATTGTATTTGCTATTAAGAAAGCAGTTACAATGATAAGTGCAATAACCATACCAATACTGACTTTCTTTACAACATCAAATACAGTTACCAATTGCTCAACCATTCCTTCTCCATATTTGACAACACTAACATGATCAATCTCTTTAATTTGATCAGCTGTCTTTTTTATTAGCTCAATATCTTTTACTTTTACTTGATAAGTATCTTGAATCGGATTTTCTTCTTCATTATAATTTCCTAAGATATTTTTAAAAACATCAGAAGACTCCATCATTTCTTTTGAAATAGACATTTTATCTTGAAATTCAATAGAAGCAATATTATCTAAAACATCAATACTGTCTCTTACATCTTCAATTTGTTCTTTCGTTATATCACGATCTAAAAATACAACAATTGTAACATCTTTTTCAACCAAAGTTGCAAAGTTATTCACATTATCAGATAGAATCATTGCTAAAGAAACAACAACTAATGTAATAGTAATACAAGAAATAGACGCTAAAGAAAGGGAAAAGTTTCTAAAAACGCTTTTAAAAGCATCTCTAATATTTCTACTTAAAATTCTAAATGCTCTCATGTTTATATGTTCCTTTCTCATAATCTTTTAATATCCGTCCTGAATCTAATAAAATTACTCTTTTTTTCATTTTATCTACGATTTCAGTATCATGTGTTACCATAATAATCGTTGTTCCCATTTGATTAATTGCCTCTAATACTGACATAATTTCCATACTTGTATTTTCATCTAAGTTGCCTGTAGGCTCATCACATATAAGAAGCTTAGGCCCATTGATAATTGCTCTTGCAATTGCTACACGTTGCTGTTCTCCTCCTGATAATTCAGTAGGATAATTTTTTGCTTTATGTTTTAGTCCAACCAATTCTAAAGCTTTAATTACCTTAGAATGAATTTCTTTCTTCGGAGTCCCAAATACTTCTAGCGCAAAAGCTACATTTTCATAAACTGTTGAACGATTCAAAAGTTTAAAATCTTGAAACACTACTCCTAATTTTCTACGCAATTTATATACTTTTCCATTTCTCAATTTTGCCACATCTATTCCGCCTACAATTATTTTTCCACTAGTTGGTTTTTCTTCACGATAAAGCATCTTAATAAGCGTTGATTTTCCACATCCTGTCGAACCAATAATAAAAACGAAGTCTCCTTTTTCAATTCTTAAATCAAGATCATAAATTGCAGTAACTCCATTTTTATATCGTTTATTTACATCTTTCATTCTAATTAAATCCATTTTTCCACCTCTTATTCTCCTCCTGCAACTTCATAAGCATCAGTCACTAAGAAAAATGCATTAGGATCTATTTTCTTAATTCCTTCTTTTGCTACAAAATATTCTTTCGTTGGAATGATACACATAATTACTTTTTGACGATCTCCTGTGTATCCTCCTCTACCATCTAAAATAGTTACTCCATGACTTAAATAATTTAAAATAAATTTTTTTACTTCTGTTTCATAATCAGTAATAATATAAAATGCTTTAGATTGACTAATTCCTAATATTACTTTATCTGTCATAACACTAATTAGATATATTGAAATAACTGAATACATAAATTTTTGGAATCCAAATATAAAGAAGCTAACTCCAACTATAATTCCATCTGTAAAAAACATTGAATTTCCAATCGACATTTTAAAATATTTCGATACAATTTGATTTAAAATATCAGTTCCACCTGTCGTAAACCCTGCTTTAAATATCATTCCTAGTCCAAAACCACTAATCGCTGCTCCAAATAAAGCAATTACTACTGGTTCTGTTGAACCTAAATCAATTAATGTTGACATTGGTTCTGTCAACTTTACAAAAACAGGGTATAATAGTGAACCAATTACTGTATTAGCAGTTTTCTCTTTTCCTAAAAATATCAAACTCAACAAAAGTAGAATTACAGAGCCAATCAAAATAACTAACGATGGATCTAAATGATAGAGTTTATTTAACATAACAGCGATTCCACTTACTCCATATACTACTTGGCTGGGTAATAAAAATACATTGAATGCAAAAGATACTAAGAATAATCCAGCTAGAAACTCAGAATATCTCACTAATTTATCTTTTGCATAGATGGACTTTATGATATTTGGATCAATAATACTCTCTTTTCTTCTAAAAAACATATTCTAGCACCTCTTTAAATTTTCTTCCATAAAGAAATCAAGATCACCATCTAATACTTTCTCAACATTACTTGTTTCAACATTCGTTCTATGATCTTTTACCATCGAGTACGGATGCATGACATAACTTCTAATTTGAGAACCAAAGTTAATATCCATTTGTTCTCCTTTTAAATTTTTCAGTTCTTTTTCTCTTTTTTCTTGTTCTAATTGATAAAGTTTATTTTTCAATATTTCCATTGCTTTTTCTTTATTTTGAATTTGACTTCTCTCATTTTGACAAGTAACAACTATCTTACTTGGAAAATGTGTAATTCGAACTGCGCTATCAGTTGTATTTACTCCTTGTCCACCATTTCCACTACTTCTATAAACATCAATTCTAATATCGCTTTCTTTGATTTCTATATCAATACTATTCTGTTCTAAAAGTGGTGTTACTTCTACTGAAGCAAAAGAAGTATGTCTCCTAGCGTTAGAATCAAATGGAGAAATTCTTACTAATCTATGAACTCCACGTTCATTCTTTAAATAGCCAAATGAATGAATTCCTCTTACTAAAAATGAGATCCCTTTTATCCCTGCTTCTTCTCCTGGTTGTTCATAAATAACTTCATAAATAAAACCTTTCTTATCACACCATCTTGTATACATACGAAAAAGCATTTCTGCCCAATCACAAGCTTCTGTTCCTCCTGCTCCACTATGTATTTCTACAATAGAATTTCCTTCGTCATATGGACCATTAAACAATGTTTCTATCTCTAATTTTTTTAATCTCTCTTCAATATTTGTCATAGACAGTTCTAATTCTTGTTCTACTTCATGATCCATTAAATCACACATTTCTAAAGAAAGATTAATTTCAGATTGTAGATTTTCTAAATTTCCTACAGAATTTTTTAAATTATTTAATTCGCTAATAACCGTTTCACTATGTCGTTTGTTATCCCAAAAATTTGTTTCTAACATCATTTGTTCTAATTCTTTTATTCGTTCTTTTTTGGTAAGAGGGTCAAAGTAACCTCCCTAATTCATTAATTTTAATTTGATAGTTTTCATAATTACTTTTTAATTCACTATGTTCCACATTCAATCCTCCTAACTATAACATTATAACATTTTTTTGTTAAAATTCCTATTTATTTTATAAATAATAAAAGAAAACAAGGTTTTTTTACCTTGTTACATTGCAACGCCTGTTATTTGTTTTGACGATTTAGAAAACTCTTTAATTATTTGTTCTATTTCTTCTTCAGTTAATTCTTCACCATTATGACGATAACGTGTCTCTATCATCTTTTCTAAAATTGCACTAACATAATGAAAAGGAAAACTAGTAAAATTGGATTGGTTTTCTGCTTTTATAAAACTTTTCAAGTTTGGAATATCATTTTCTGTTACTGCATATAAACGTGTAGCTTGTCTAGCTTCTAGTTCCCTTCTTATCATTTCCTCTAACCCTGATTTACTTGTCAATTCCCTTGGAAGCGGTTTCATAATAGGAGAATTATTAATATAATATGGATACATTGTAGCCGATAGTTTATCTAAAAGAGGAGATTCTAAATCTTGTTTATTTGTTGTTACAAAAGAAACCACTCTATAAAACGGACGATTCACCTCATCTACTTGAAAAGTATGTTTTACTAATCTAGTTGCATGAAAATATAAAACTCTTTCTTGTTGTGTTAATATAGCAGCAACAATTTTTCCTAACAATTCATAATGAAATGTTCTACTTTCACTCATTCTTTTCCATTCTTTTTTTGCCCATTCTAATTTTTCTTCTACTGATTTTTCATGTTGTTTTAAATACTCTTTTGATTGAGATAATATTTTTAAATCAACTACTTTCAATGACTGCTTTAAACATCTTTCTTGTAATTCCATATACTCTGTATACTCGTTAATCTCAGAAACCGCTTGTAAAAATCGGTCATTTATTTGTTCTAAAGTTTTCATCTACTTACACTTTTTTAAAATGAAATAGCGGCATTCATAAGAACAATAATCTTTTAAATATTGTTCTACTCCCTCTATATCATTTCCCTTTCTATATAATTTATTTTCTTTATCACAAAATCCTTTTAATCGTAATTTTCCATATGACCAATCACCTACAATATAGTCATAAGGATCAAAATATTCTGTGTTTTTATTTATTACTTCATCTAATAAGAAGCCATCTTTATAATCTTTTAATAGTTCATATTCATAATGGTTAATTTGATATTTTTTCATTTATTACTCCTCTTCAAATGCTTAAAGTGCTGGTATTATCTCTTGATATTTTGTTAAACTAGACGATGCATTCCAAGTCATAAAACCACCAGTTAACCCAGCATCTTCTAATGCGTTAATCTGTTCTCTTATTTTAGTACTATCATATACAATATAAGGCTCTCTTACTGTATTATATGCCTGTATCCAAGTTCTTACCACTGCTGGAGTTGGAATCTCCTGCTGTCTTACATTGGCATATCCACTTCCCCAGGCATATAAAAGCTTATAAGGAACTGTCCATACAATTTCATTAATTCCATATTCATAAGCTCCAAAATGATCTGGATATGGCATTGCGCTTATTACATCCACAATATTAGAAATAGCACCCCAATATTGCCCATATCCTGTTACATAATTATGGGCACTTTCTCCAAAAACATCTGCTGCAACGTATGCTCCTACTTCATGAATTTGATCACAAGCATACATTAAGAAAGTCTGAATCGCCTGAGCTTTTGTTTCATTATATGTATTTTTTAAATTCATTTCTCCATTCTTTTCCAGTGCATATGTACGATCTGGAAAACGAACATAATCAAATTGTATTTCATTAAAACCCATTTCTATAACTGCTTCTTTCGCAAGTTCTACATTAAATTCCCAGACATTTCTATCATAAGCACTTGGCCAATAAGAACCATTATGTTTATACGGTTTTCCATTGATATCTGCAATTGCACTTTCTGGATGGTCTGTTACATAATAACTATCCTTAAATACTGTAATTCTACCAATTACATAAAATCCATTTTCTTTTAACTTTTCAATTGCATTTTTATAGTCGTCAAAACTATTAATCGCATGATTAAAATTTGTTTTTGAATATTTTTCCATAATTTTACTTTTATAGGCTGGAGCTGTATTGTCCTTGATATCTACAACAAATGCATTGATATTTCCTTTTTTAGCAATCTCAATATATTTATCTACATCTTTTATAACACCTGCATTCAAATATAAACTTCTAACTTTTTCTGGCATTTTATTTTTTTCGAATTTTGCCTTTTCATAAGGATAAAAATCTAAACTTCCTGCATCTCCTCCACCTTGTGTATTTACACGTTTTAAATGAACCTGATAACTATTATCTTCATCATAATTCTTCATAGCTTCTTCTTTTGTACTAACGAGGTATTTACTATACAGAAAACCCTCCTTTTCATTATACATGATTTTGTACTTAGGCGCAAATCCATTTTCTAATTTATCAAATCCAATAATTTTAACAGATTCTCCTTTTTTTACTAATCCCAATATTTCACTACTATTATCATCTTTATATATAGTTGTACTTGTTCTTACAAATAATTCCTCTTCATAAACAACTTTGCTATAATCATTTACTACATTTTCTGATTTAAATAATAATATTTTCCCATTTACTTTTGCTTTCCTGTATTCTTCATTTGTTGTTTCATGAACAATTTTTTGTTCATAAACCTCTATTTTAGTACCACGATAAAAATCATCCAATTCTTCATAATCTTCATTGTAAGCCTTTACTTTTGCCTCAAAAGAACCTAAATAGGCATTTTTTAAATTTTCCGATTTCACTATATTTTTTTTATCTAAAAATAAAATCCCAATACTTAAAATCATTCCGATTAAAAATGCTGCTACCAATATTTTTTTCATACATTCACCTACTATAGTTAGTATAACATTTTTTAAGTTTTTTATAAAATTTATAAAAAAAAGAAAATTTTTTATTTTTAAAAATTTTTCTTTTTAAAATCTATATAAGTAGCCCCCAATATTAGAATAGAAATAGAAATGAAGTGAAATATTGAGGGCTGCTCTAAACACAAGATGATTTTTTGAATATGTCTTTTCTTCTCTTGTGGTTAGACATTATTTAGTATAGTTTTTTACTACTTTGTTAATATATATGGATCTGAACTTGTTCCTTTTCCATTTTTTATTTTTACTTTTGAGTTAAGGATTATTACTGGGCGAACAACTCCTCCACTGTAGTTTGCATATTCTGCACCAATATACCTATCGTCAACTCGAATAAAGTATACAGGTATCGAACTCTCGCTTTTAGTTGTAAGCGTCCACTCTATAAAGACTTTTTTAGAATATATCCAGTTGCTATTAAAGCATGCATTGTTACTTTGTCTTAAACGTGTAGTTGATGTACATTCATCACTATTTGAGCCATATACAAAGTCAGTAACTGTCATTAGCCCTATATAATTTGACGTTATAAAATCACTATTCTTCTCTGGTGTTTCAAAATCCGATAGTATATCATTATCGCTTCCAATTCTTCCAATTTTCCATCTGTTATTTATCATCCAACTTTTTTGTGCACTTGAATTTATCCATGTTGTACTATTATATACATTATCTTGTAATCTTGTATTTAAACTTGCTGGTCTTGTCCAACTATTATTATTACTTGTATCCCATGCTATTCCTTCACTATAGTACTCTGTACTGATTAGTTTTAGATTTCCATCTATCTTTCCTATAATTCTCCATAGTTGTTTTCCTGAACATGTTTCTGCATCTGTTCCAAAACATACATAATTATTCGGATTTTCTCCCGCATATCTCTCATTTCCACTTGTATCTACTTTTATTGTCCCGTTATTTCCCGGATTTGGTAACTCTGTTTCATATTCTAATTCATATGGTTTCTCTCTTGTTCCTTCTCCATCTTTTATTTTTACACCCGATTTTAGATATAGGACTGGACGAGCACTAATTTTACTAATCGGTACATAACTACCAGCACTCAGACTTGCACTAAACAAGCCAATAAAACCATTTGGAGCAGGATTCAACAAATAGTATTCGTAATTTGTCCAAGGTGTCATCGTCCATTGAATGTATGACGTATTTGCTAACCAATTATACACTGTTCCTGCACAATATGTATTCGCATCTCCATTACTCCAATCACTCATAGTTGTACTATCACATATTTCATTTGCACTACTTGTTGCATATCCATAATCACTTGGATACATTAATCCTACTTTTCCTGTCCATGTTGCACTATTCATTATACTTGATATCATATTACCTCTCTCCGCTGTATAAAATTGGTTCCTTGTATTCGCAACATTTGATACTCCACCTATATTCCATATGTGACTTTGATCTACCATCATTTGATATTTTGAATCTATTGTATTCCAATATGTTGTATTTAATATCTTTTGTAGTTGAGCTTGGCTCCAATCATTATATCCATCTGCTCCATGTCCTCCATTTGATGAATTCGGATCAAATACTGTTTGTATATCATTTTGATAAAACTGTCCTGGATTACTTATTGGTCCCCAATATATAATCTTCATCTGTCCATTAAATACTCCAATTATTCTATACAAGTCATTTCCAAATT
>CATBQD010000002.1 GCA_949505625.1 uncultured Bacilli bacterium | reverse complement strand
AAAAAGTAATTCCCAAAATCCACATTTTTTTTCTATCTTTCATTCCAATTAGCATGCTAATTAAAAATAATAATACCCACATTGCACAAGGATTAAAACCATCAATAAATCCCATAATAACAGCAAGGATTGGTAAAGATACTTTTTTAGGATTAATTTTTCCTAAAATTGGAACAGTAATTGGAGCTTCTTCTATTTCTTCCTTTGAACTATTATTTGAAGTGTCCTCTTCCAAGTTTTCTATTTTTTCGCCATTTCTTATTTTTTCTACAACATCAATTGTTTTCTCATTTGAAAATCGTTTGATAAAATGTTCTATTTGTCCTGCTATATTTTCATTATAGCCTGTAAGTCCTATTTTCCCAATGACTGTATAAGGAACATAATTATTCTCAGTTCCAAGTGCTGTTTTTACTTTGTCTAATAATTCTGAATTAGCAGGGTTTTCTGTTACTTCTAATAGTTCAATTTCCAAGTTAGAATATTCATTCCTAATCTGATTTAAAAATTCTTTTTCGTCTCTACAATGAGGGCAACTATTAGAATAAAATAAATAGAGTTTTACTTTTTCAGAAGCCTGTCCTGACATAGGCAAAAGACAAAAAGAAGCAATTAAAATAGAAAAGAAAATGATTAGCTTGCAATATTTTCTTCTAGCCATTTTATAATCTCCTCTACTTTCTTTTCTCCTACTAATCTAGACTGTTCTACTTGGTCTTTTTCAAAAATCAGCACAGGAAGTTTTTCCCCTACTTGATAATGAGAAGCCTCTATATCAAAATCCAAATCATAATCTATCCATTCTAAATTTTGAAATTCTTTTTTTACTTTTTGATAATTCTTTTTCATCAATAAACAACTGCTACACCAAATCGCACTAATACTTATAACTCTCATTTTTCTTCCTCCTTAATTTTAATCCCTAATAATGGGAAAAAAGAAATGGCCTGATTCATTGTTATAGTTGCTCCTTTCAAATCTTCTAAATTTACAATAATCCCTTCTATTTCATTAGTGCTAAAATCTATTTGTTTTAATGCAGTATTATGAAAATCAGCCTTTAAAAAACGATTATTTTGAAAAGTTATTTGCTCTAATTTAAGCCCTGAAAAACCAGCTTCGCTAAAATCATTTTCTAATAATTTAGAATGTTTTAAAATACTTCTATTAAAGTTACTATAGTTAGCTTTGGAATTTGAAATAATTGAATCTAGAAACGTACTTCCACTAAAATTCGTTCCCATTAAATTGCAACTATGAAAATTAGTTTTAATAAGACTAGAACCATAAAAATTAGAATTTGAAAAGCTGCACTCATTAAAGATAACATCCCTAAAACTAATTCCTTCAAAATCTCCATTAAATGTTACTTTTTCAAATTCACAGTTTTGAAATTTAATGTAATGTTCAAAGCTTAAAATCGTTTCTTTTTCAAAATGACAATATTGTACATGTTCTAATTCTTCTACTTCTTTTACAAGTACTTTATTCATGCTTTAATTGTAACCTTTCAATTGCTTTTTTGAGTACATCTAAAAAAATAGTTAATTCTTCTTTGGTTGAAAGATGAGAAATACTAACACGCAAACTACTTTTCGCATATTCTTCATTATGGGTAACAGAGAAAACTGCTGTTGATGGGCTTCCACCTTTTGAGCATGCTGTTTGAGTTGATATAAAAATATTCTTTTCTTCTAAAGCATGTTGTAATGTTTCTGGTTTTATCCCCGGAACACTAAAGTTTAAAACATGGGGAATTGCTTCTTCACTACTATTAATATGTATTCCAGTTATCTTTTCTAACTCATTTCTTAAATATTCATTTAATTCTTTTACTTTGTGTTCTTTTTCTTTTGAATCTTGAAGGATTAAACGAAGTGCTTTTGCTAATGAAACAATCAATGGTAAAGCTGGAGTTCCACTTCTCCAAACGGTTGTACTTTTTCCTCCATGAATGAGTGGTTCAACTGAAATTCCTTCTTTTTTTATAAGAACGCCTATTCCTTTCATTCCATAAAATTTATGAGCAGAAAAACTTGCTAAATCAATATTTTCTAAAGATAAATTTACTTTTCCGATACTTTGTGTCAAATCTACATGAAAGAAACATTTTGGATACTCTTTTAAGAGCTTTCCAATTTCCTCAATTGGTTGAAGTATCCCTAATTCACTACTGACAGAAGCAATTGTTACCAAAATTGTATCTTCTCTAAGCAAAGATTTTAAATGTTCTAAATCGATTTTTCCGTTGCTATCTAATTTCACAAAATCTACTTCAAATCCTAAATCCATTAAATATTGAAGTGGCGCAATTACAGAAGAATGTTCTAGTTCTGTTGTAATGATATGTTTTCCTCGATTTTGATATTTGAGGGCAATTCCTTTAATAGCCGTATTATTAGATTCAGAAGAGCCACTTGTATAAATAATTTCACTAGGACGAATATGAAGTAAATTAGCTACTTGTTCTGTTGCATCATTAATTAACTGATTTGCTTCTATTCCCAAACGATGTAAAGAATTTGGATTTCCTATAAAGTTTTGACTCGCTTTTATATAACTTTCTAACACCTGGTCATTTACAGGCGTTGTTGCTGAATAATCTAAATATATCATTGTTATCACCTGTTAAAAGTATAGCATAAAAAAAGATGAAACAATAGTATTTATGTTACATCTTATCATTTATCATTTTATATTCATGGTTTTGTAGTGTTACAAATTTAATAAAATCATCATAAGAGATAGAAATCGTTGCTGTATTGACATTTGGATGAAATAATAATGTTTTTCCTTTTAAACTTTTTTCAATTACCAGAATGCACTTATTTTCCTTATCATTTAAAATTCCAAACGGACTAACAGAGCCCTTTTTTAATCCTAAAATTTTGAATAATTCCTCTTCTGTTCCAAAACTTAATCTTTTCGATTTTATTTGCTCTTGAATCTGTTTTAAAGGAATTTGATGTTCATCATTTAATATTACAATAAAGTAATGAATATGATCTTTTAAAAATAGATTTTTACACCCAATTCCTTTTATTAATGTTTTTATTTTTTGAGATTGTTCTACAGAAAATACTGCTCCATGTTCTGCTTTTTGATATGAGATTTGATATTTTTCCAATATATGATATACGTCTTTCATTTTCTTCTATCTTTCACATATAACTTTCGGTATTGGGCTTTTATCTCATAATTGGGGTTTATTTCATGAAGCATTCTTGTTAAAGTTTTTAAATCATCTAATTTGTGGTAATAACAAATAGATAAATTTGGTGCGAACTCTCTTATTGTTTTCCTTGCACCTTCTAACATCAGTCTCTCTGCTCCTTCAATATCTGCTTTGATAAAATCAACATGGCCTAATTTTTGGAAAGATACAAAATCATCAATAGTAGTTGTTGCAACTTGTACAGATTCTATTCCCGTTTCATCTTGTACCAACTTATTACAAGAAGGTTCTTTACAAAGTTCAAAACTGGAAACACCTGTATAATTTGAAACCGCTTTCGAAACAACTTTCATATTTGGATTTTCTTTTTGAATTTTTTCTAAATAATTTTCTCTGACTGTTCTAGTTGGTTCAAATGCATAAACCTCACAGTTTTTTGCAAGTGCTACACTTGAAAATAACCCATAATTAGCTCCTAAATCTAATACAGTATCTCCTGCTTTTAAAGTAACATCCTGATATTCATATGGTCCTTCCAAGAATGGTTGAGGTCTATTTTCTTCTACCAAATAAGGCATGACAATATCTAGGAATTCTGCTTTAAAACATTTATAATCCTCTAGGTTTGGTCTTGGAATCTTAATTGTTCCAATAGATGTTTTTATTTGATAAAAGTCTTCCATTTGATAATTTCTATCTAACCACCTAATAAAAGAAATATAATTTGTTTCGCTAGTTTTGAAGGTCCCGAGTACATACTTCTTTAGATTAGAGCTATTTAAATCTTTCCAATAAATATAATAAAATGAATTATCTTCTGAAAGATTTTTTGCTTTCCTACCTTCTTTGACTCTTTCATAAATACTTCCATTAGGCAATCTAGAAAGTAACTGCCATTTCATAAAGTTTAACGTATCTTTATTCATATTTACTTCCACCTTTTTAACTAATATATCATAATTTTAAAAGAAAAAACAGTAAACACTGTTTTTTATTCAAATTTGGTAGTCTGTATGGGATTCGAACCCACGTATGCCACCTTGAGAGGGTGGTGTGTTAAGCCACTTCACCAACAGACCATATGTCTTTTTGAAGACATTATTATCTTAACATAAAGTGACAATTCTTACAATACTTTTACTAAATTTCTATCATAATATTAATTTAAGATTAAATGGAACACTAAAAATAAAAGAGCTATCAAAACTTCTAATAGCCCTAACAAATTATTTAATTACTTAAACATATTTCTTTATATCTGATACGCTTGTTAAAATCCCACTTTCCAAACATTTCCATCTTCATTTTCAAATGTTGTATTTAATACATCATAGTTATTACTATCAGCAATCATTTCTGTCGTATTATATCTAATTAAATGTAATTGCACCTACTAGTACAAGAGTAAATAATTATTTGTTAATATATTTTAATTTTCATTCCTTCAATTATTTAATTTATTTTTGTATATTGTTTAGGAGTTTCTAAACTTTCTTCTGCAACTGTTTGTAATATAACACTTTCGATTAAATGAACATCAAAACCAACTTTTTCTAATCTTTGTTTTTTTCTTCTCCTTCTCCCCATTTTCCTTGTATAACTTCCCTAGCAATTACGTCAATTGCTCTTAAATTCGTTATCGGTACATTGTTAATCAATACTTGATTTACATAACCTTGAATTTGAAAATAGTCATATCCTGCTTCTGTTAGTTTCTGCATACGCTCTGGTTCATTTCCCCAATTTCCACATATTACTTCAAGAACTATTTCTTCAACTGGTTTTAGATACAAATCTGCCATATCTATTGTATCTGATTGTACTGGTTTCAAATTGTCTAATATAGGAAATGTGTTTCCTTTTTTTTCTTTTATTTTTGAGTCTTCTACTAATACAGATGTTGGCTTACTTTTTTCTATAACTGATAATTGCCTATTACCTGTATTTATAAACAGCATACCTCCAATCATCGTTCCTAAAGCTGCCACCTTGAGTGCAGTTAATAATTGTTTTTGGCGTAATTTTGCTGCTATAGTAGTTAGATGGTATTCAGAAATTAGTTTCATTATTTCTTCTTTTGAAAGTGAGACCTCTCCTTTTAATGGATTTTCTCCGCCATGTTCTATATATTCCAGTAATGATTTTTCTAACTGTCATACTCATTCCCTCTACAATTACTATACATTGTTTTTGTTATATGAAACATAATATAAACAAAGACAAATTTTCTATAGAACAAACTCAATTACTGTTTATTCATCCTTTTCAAATATCAAATCTATTTCACTAATGAATCCATGACCTGTTATACAAATGGGAATAAATCCAACATAACGATAACCTTTTTCAGCATACTGATTAATAATTTCCTCATATCCTTTAAATTTGATCGTAACAAATGTTCCTTTCCCTACAACATGTACATATTTATACTTTTCATAATCGTTCCCTCATTTCGAATTCCTGATTATACCAAATTATCAAAATAAATCTAAATATTTAGTAATAAATTTATTGACATCATTTAAATAGATTTCATTCATTTTACTTTAACTGTTCTAATATTAAGTGAAATAACTCATCATTATCAAATTCAAAAGTTACACTGTCAGATACATGAACAATATAGTTTTCTAATTTTTCAATATTTATTATTTCTTCTAAATTGATTTGATAATATATTTCTTTACATCTTAAATAATCTATGTTTCTAGCAATTCTGAGGGTTTCTTTGCAATCAAATTTATCATAACCTAAAAATAATAATCTTTGATTGGTAAGCGCAACTGATGTCCTTTTTTCATTATCTTCTTGTCTTACCCATATATCATCAAATACATCAATGGGTTCTTCATGGTCTTTTAATTCAAAATTATACATCATAGTTTCTCCAATCTTTATTCCTAATTATATTATACTATGAAGAGCAATTTTAGGCAATAAAACTTCTCTATGGTTTCAAACTGAATGTTATAATAACATCTCCACTTCCTAAAATCTGTTTTAATTCCGTTTTAGAAATATCATCAATTTTTCCTATCTTTGTAAACTTCCAATGATTGGTATCATAATAAATGGTAATTTGATTTCCTTGATAAAGGATAATATCTCCAGACTCTGTTGTAAATTCAGTATCATTGGTTGGCAAATGAAAACCCAATAAACCTACTTTTTCAAAATGGGCATAGTCACTCATTTCAATCGTAAGATCCTCGCCTTTTAATTTTTTTACCAAAGCTTCTGCTGATGAATTAGAAGCTAATGTTGCTGTTAAAATTTTATTTCCAATTTTGATATACAATTTCATAGTATCATTTCCTTCATTCATATTATTATCTGTAGGATAATTGCCGATTGTTTCTGCTGGCTGATTTAAATGTTCGTTTAAGAATACTGTGAGTCCTATCATGACTATAATTATCACAATACAACTTATAATTACCTTTTTCTTCATTCTTCTCCCCCTTCTTAAAAAGACACTATTTTATCTGGGTAAAATATATCTTATTTCTGCATAAGATAATTGATAACAATCTTGTTTATTTTTTTAAATACTCCCACAATCGATTATATTTACTCATTATATCCCCGCCTTTAATTATTTATGATAAAAGCCATAAAATTTGATACTGATGCAATCATAAACATTACACTAGTAAATAAATTGGTTTGATCTTTTTCAAATCTATATTTACTAAAAAACGCAATTGCATTATAAGCACAAATTAAACTCGTTAAACCAGTTATTGGGAAGCCCTTAAAAGCTGAAATAACGACCAATAATATAAAAACCAATGCCATTCCAATAATTCCATACCTGGTTGATTTTAAATCATATAATTCTGATAATTGGACTATTGTTTCCTCACTTTTATTCATCATTTCTTCTTCTTTTAGAGTTTCTCCATTTAAGATTTCTGTAATGGAAACTCCAAGAATTTGACTTAATGGTTTTAATAATGACATATCCATTAAACTTAATCCTCGTTCCCATTTACTAACTGCATTTTTTGTAATATTCAATGTTCCAGCTAATTGTTCTTGTGTTAAATTCTGTTTTTTTCTACATTCTGCAATAAATTTCCCAATTTTTATTTGATCCATGACAAAATCCTCCTTACATAAAACAATCATACTATTTACACCTAAAAAATGAAACATACTGCTGGTTCACTCATTCTATCGAGAAATATTCTGCCTTTCACTCACACTTTCCTATTTTCACGATATCATCCTTTAAATAGATTACATCTCTATAAAACAAAAGATAATTATTGTAAATACTGAGAAAAATTATTTTTTAAAAAGTCAATCATCTAACATAGTGGATTGACTTCATTCAGGGTCCTTTTATAAATTGTCATAATATTCATCTGATACGTCTTCTAACCATTCGTTTTGAATGTTTTCTCCAGGAACCTCAACACTAATATGGCTAAACCAAGAATCTTTCTTAGCGCCATGCCAATGTTTTACATTAGCTGGAATATTGATAACCATTCCTGGTTCCAAACTGACTGGTTCTTTTCCTTCTTCCCCGTACCAGCCAGACCCTGCTATGCAAACCAAAATTTGTCCACCACCAGAAGTCGATTTATGAATATGCCAATTGTTTCTGCACCCTGGTTCAAATGTTACATTGGCTAAAAAAAGGGGGCACTCTTTGGGGTTCGTAAGAGGGTTCAGAAAAGAATTTCCTTTAAAATATTGTACGAAATTAATATTTGGTTCCCCTTTTCCAAATATATTTAATTTATCAAAATCTTGATTTTCCATTCTCTATTTTCCTTTCTAATAATTCAAACTATTTATCCAATCTTGTAGCTCATCTTGTGAAACATTCGAAGAAAACCTTCTTCCACCTAACCAATTAACTTCACTATTATATTCTTTCAAATCAGCTACGCTCTGTTCAATTCCACTTCCACCAGAAGTACAGAACAAAGCGACATTTTTACCTTTGAAATCAACATTATCTAATAAAGTTAAAATGATTCTAGGATTTGTTCCCCACCAAATAGGATAACCGATATAAATGGTATCATATTGCACTATATTAATTTCATTTTCTATTTCTGGTCTAGCATTTAAATCATTCATTTCTCTATTTGCCCTTGTATCATCTTTATTATAATTTAAATCATCAGATATATATTTATCTTTTGGTACAATTTCTATGATGTTACTATTTGTCGCTTCACTAATCATCTTAGCCACTTTTTCTGTTGTGCCTGTCGCACTAAAATACAATACTAAGCTTTTACTATCTTTATTCAATTCTGTATAACCTCCCTTATCATTTTTCTGTTCCTTCTTTGTTTCTACATTCTCACATCCTGTTACTCCAATTATCAAAGCAAAAATAAACAATAAACTTAAAATTTTTTTCATATTATATTTCCTCTTATAAAAAAGATTATACAGTTTAAAGTGAGCTTTAAGTCAAGCGTTTTTTTTTATTATTTTAAAACTAAAATAAAAAACAAATTACTTACTATAAGAATTTGTTTTATAAGTACCTATTTTAGCTTGTTCATATCTTTCTATAGAGACATTCATCATTTTCATAATAGCAAGTTCGTCTCTTGCATCCAAAAGAGCATTATGTGTTTCACAATAACGATAGTTACCACTTAAAAGTTGGTACATATTTTCAACTCCAAAACCACACTTTAATCTCCCTGTTTTAAAACATTCAGCATCAATTGGAATCTTATAATTATACTGTTTATAAGCTGCAACCTTCATAATATCATACCATTTAAAATAATCTAATTCTGGTAATTGTCCGTAATCAAATAAAGCATTATAAGCAAATATCCGCTGAACATTATGAGCTTTTAAAAAGTTTTTTATATCTTCAATAATAGTTTGTCTTGAGCCTTCCTTATCGACATGCACTCCATTTATATATAGAGCTCTTATATACATACCGCCTTCATACTTATTAGGAAGTAATATATAATATCTTTTATCCACAATCTCAAACGTCTCATCTGCAGCAATTACAATTCCTATTGACATCAAATGATTCTTCCATGTTGTTTCTGTATCAAGTATAGCAATATTTTCTGTTTTCAAATTTTCCCCTCCATAAAAATACAGCTTTCATTAAATATGAATATCATTTATTCTATCCTAGCCAACTCTTTATAAATAAATTTTATTTTAATAATCAAATTCTTTCTTCAAAACTAATATATTATAAAGATAATTATATAAAATAATCATAATAGCCCAGATACAAATATCATATACCTTATTTATTCAATTCTAATAATTATTTAACGCTAAGAAAACAAACCAATCCAGAATACAATGTTATATATACCTTACCTTCAAGTTAGATTATTGTTATATTTTTTTAAAAATTACTATTTTTTCTTTCATTGATATTTTACTAACTTCGTATCCATATTCTTTCAATTCTTTTTTATAAGATAAAAAAGAATGATCTATATCAAATCCTAATATATTTTTTATTTCTGAATAAGATAATGTATAATTATCCTTTTTTTGAAATTTTAAATATTCCCACAATGGTTCATATTTGCTCATTATAGTCTACCTGCCTTCATCAATACATCTTTTAAATGATTATTAATACTATCATTATAGCATAGTTCACTACCAAATTCTATACAAACAAAAAAGATGGATCAAAGAATCCACCTATAAAGAATTAAAAGATAAAATAATAAATCATAACACATATAATTTCTGATAAAAACCTATTCTAATTATTTCAAGATATTTTACAAGATTTAAAATTTTGTTTTTAAAATTCTTAAGGAATTTAGAATCGCTAATACAGACACCCCCACATCCGCAAAAACTGCAGCCCACATACTTACAATTCCAAAAGCACTCAATATTAATACTCCTATTTTTACAGCAATTGCAAAAATAATATTCTGTTTCACAATTCTCATTGTTTTTTTAGAAAGCTTTATAGAATTAGCAAGTTTTGATGGAGTGTCTGTCATAATCACCACATCTGCTGCTTCTATTGCAGCATCACTTCCAAGACCACCCATAGCAACTCCGACATCTGATAAAGCTAGCACTGGAGCGTCATTCATTCCATCTCCCATAAATATTAATTTTCCATTTGATGATTTTTTGGCCATTAATTTTTCTACCCAAGACACTTTATCAGTTGGTAATAATTCAGCATGATATTCATCTAAGTTCAAAGTTTCAGAAACATATTTACTCACATTTTCATGGTCTCCTGTCAACATAACAATTTTATCTATATTATTATTTTTAAATGACCGAATTGCCTTATAAGAATCTTCCTTGATTTTATCTGAAATTAATATTGTCCCTGCAAATAGGCCATCAATAGCAACATATAAAATAGTACCAATTTCTTTATTTTTTTCAATTTTAATATGAAATTCCAGCATCAATTTCTCATTTCCTACTAAAACTGTTTTTCCGTCCACTTTTGCCATAACACCTTTACCAGGAAACTCTTGAATCTCAGTGACTAAATTTTGATCAAATTCTTCACAATATGCTTGTTTTAAAGAAAGAGAAATAGGATGATTTGAAAAGCTCTCTACCATTGCTGCATATTTTAATAACTCATCATTAGAATATTTAATAGCTTCTATTTTCTGAACACTAAAAACTCCTTCTGTCAAAGTTCCGGTTTTATCACATACAACAACTTCAGCATTGGCAAGTGCTTCTAAATAATTACTTCCCTTTATCAAAACTCCCATTTTAGAAGCAGCTCCTATTCCACTAAAAAACGATAATGGAATAGAAATAACCAATGCACAAGGACAAGACACTACTAAAAATGATAGGGATCTATACATCCATTCTATAAATGTAGCTTCTTTTTGTATCATTGGAGGAATTACAGCCAAGAAAATGGCTATTACAACAACAATAGGTGTATAAAATTTTGCAAATTTACTAATAAAATTTTCTGATTTTGATTTTTTGCTACTTGCATTTTCCACCAAATCTAAAATCTTACTTACAGTCGATTCACCAAATTCTTTATCTACTTTAATTTTTAACATTCCATCATTATTGATGCATCCACTTAATACCTCATCATCTGTAGTCACTTTTCTTGGAACCGACTCTCCTGTTAAAGCACTTGTATTAAGCATAGATTCTCCTTCAACTACAATACCATCTAAAGGAATCCTTTCGCCAGGTTTAACAAGTATTATTTCTCCAATCTTTACCTCATTAGGATCTACTTTTAAAAGCTCCCCATCGCGAAAGATATTCGCATAATCAGGTCTCATATCCATCAAACTTGTCACCGATTTTCTTGATTTATCTACCGCATAATCTTGAAACAATTCTCCGATCTGATAAAAAAGCATAACCGCCACAGCTTCTGGATACTCTTTAATGGCAAAGGCTCCAATCGTTGCAATTGCCATCAAAAAGTTTTCATCAAATACTTTTCCATGAATAATATTACGAATCGCTTTTAATAATACCTCATATCCAACAAAGAAATAAGAAATCACATATAATATCAACGAAAACAATTCTTTTGTGTCTTTTAAAAATAATGCAATTATTAAAAGTACAAATGAAATAATAATTTGAATCAATCGTATTTTAAAATCTCTATCTTCGTTAGTTTTTTTTTCTTTTAAAGTTACTTCTGGTTCTTCTTTTTGAATAATTGCTTCAATTTCTTTTAAAATATCATTTTTCTGTTCTTCTTTACATTCAAAAACCAGAGTTTGAGTCATAAAATTAACAGTAACATTTTTAATACCTTTCACTTTCTTAAAAGAATTTTCTAATTTGTTTGCACAATTCGCACAATCTAAACTATGCATTTGAAATTGATATTTCATCATGTTATCTTCCTTTCTAACCTCTATGGTTAATATGTTCTAGTCCGATTTCAAATAGTTTCACTATATGCTCATCATCCAAAGTATAATACACTTCTTTTCCACTTTTTCTACATCGAACAACTCCACTTCTTCTTAAAACCGCAAGTTGATGTGATATAGAAGATTTCGTCATATTTAGAACATTGGCTAAATCACACACACACATTTCATCGTTATCAAGTGCAAATAGAATTCTACATCTTGTAGTATCTCCAATTAATTTAAATAAATCAGCCAAATGATTAAAAGTATTTTCTGTCGGCATTTTTTGTAACACTTCATCTACTGCTTTTTGATGAATAATATTACAGTCACAAGTAAATTCATTTCTTCCCATAAAAACCTCCTATTACATCTTATGTATAATTGAATAATTGTTCAACCATATTTATTATAGTTGAACGTCTATTCAATTGTCAAGGCGAAAATAAAAAAAGATAATCAAATCATCTTCTTATCTAATTTTTTTATCTTTCTATAATAAGTGCAACTAACTATATAAAATAAGTAATTTGAAATTCAGTCTTCTCATTATTAGAAATTACATAAATTGTACCATTCGCACTTTCAATAATCTTTTTAGAAAGCGAAAGCCCTATTCCAATGCTATCCTCTCTAGAATTTTTTCCTTTATAAAAACGCTTAAAAATGTGGGGTAGATCTTTTCTATCAATTGGATTTCCAATATTCTCAATATAAATTTTAACATAAAGTGGAGTGCTTACTACATGAACTGTTACATTTGTATTTGAAAAAGAATGTTCTACACAATTTTTTAAAATATTGGTGATCGCTTCAACCTGCCATTTAAGATCGCAATTGATTTTACTTTCTTTATCCAAATATACTTCTATATAAACATTTCTTAAATCACATAATGCTTGTACATTTTCTTTTGCTTCCGTTAATAATTTTGAAATGGAAACTGGTTCATTTAGAAATTTTACAGTATTAGAATCTAACTGCGCTAATTTAAGAATCGTTCCTACTAAAAATTTAATGTTCATGATTTCTCTTTTTATATCATGAATAAATTCCTCTCTTACCTTTTGTTCCATATTAGGATTATCAATCATATTATCTAAAAGAATTAAAATAGAGGAAAGCGGTGTTTTTAGTTGATGTGAAATATCAGATAATGATTTCTTTAATTCTAATTTATCCTTTTTGGAAACTTCAGCTTCTTCTTTCAAAAGCAATGTTGTTTTATAAATTTCATTTTTTAAAATAGAAAATTCATCTTCTGACATTGTATCAATATCAATTTCGTAATTTTTTCGATTAATTTGTTCTATCAACTTTATAATCGACTGAAGTTCTTTATCTTTTTTATTTTGATATTCTAAAAATAGTTTTCCTAATACACCTATCAAAATAAGAAAAAACAGAATACTGAATAGTATGTTCCAAAAAAGTTGTCTATCATTTTCTGGTAAATAAGATTCTTTATTTATATCAATTCCATAATCACTTGCTAATGAACTTTTAACACTTTTACTATTTAGTAATTCAATTAATTCATTTTTAGAAACATTTGGATATTGTTCTATAACCTTTTCTAAAATTGCGTTTATTTTCTGATTCGTACGAATAACATAAATTTGATACGTTCCTTTTTGGAAAAACAGAAATAAGATTAGAAATAATATTAAAGTAAAACCTGTTTTTTTTAAATATTTTTTTAACAATACTTTATTTTCCATATCAATCAATCCTATATCCAATTCCCTTTACTGTAATAATAATATTATTATTTCCTAGTTTTTCTCTAATTCTTTTTAAATAAACTGTTATTGTATGGTCATCTACTTCATTTCCTGTCCATTGCCAAATACTATCTAATATTGTATTTCTAGAAACGACTTTCCCAATATTTAAAAATAAAAGATGCAAAAGCTTTAATTCTAAGCTTGTAAATTCTATTGGTTGAAGGTCTCTATAGACAACCATTTTTTCTATATCAAATGTAATATTTTTTACTTTTATTTTGTTTGTATTTTGATGGCGAAGTAATATTTTAGAAATGCGTGCCAAAAGCTCTTTAGTAGAAAATGGCTTTGTTATATAGTCTTCTGCCCCCATCATAAGACCATTTACAATATCCTCTTCTTCATCTTTTGCTGTTAAGAATATTGTTGGAATATTTTCTTTATTAATATTGTTCTGGAAAAAAGAAAAGCCATCCCCATCTGGTAGTAAAACATCTAATATAATAAGATCTACTCTATTTTTATTTAAAAATAACTCTGCTTCTTTTATTGTACTTTTTATATGAAGTTCATAACCATTTTCAGAAAGTGCATATCCTAATCCTTTGATAATCATTTCACTATCCTCAATCAATAAAATTCTCATATCATTTGCTCCCTCTTTTTAGTATAACATAAAAAGGCAGAAAGCCTTTATATATTTTCATTTCTAATCGTTTCTATAATATTTTGTTTATTTATTTTTGAAAAAGAATAACACATGACGATAAATACAAATACAAATATAAATAAAATAGAAACTATAATAGACTGATAAGGAAAATGAAACGGTTCATGAAGAATATAATTACTAATGATAAAACTTCCCAAGAATCCTAAGAAAGAACCAATAATAAGTGATTTTACGGAATAAAAAATAGTCTCTAAAATAATCATTTGATGAAATTCTTTCCTTGTCATTCCAATACTTTTTAAAATTGCAAATTCATTTTGTCTCAAATGAACATTTGATGTAATCGTATTAAAAATATTAATAATTGCAATACTAGCTATTATTCCTAAAAACCAGTATAAAAGAAGCTTCAGAAGGTAGAAAAAAGAATATTCTCTTCTTTGAGATGCAGTATAGTTATATACATCTAATTTATCATTTATATTTGTAATTTCCTCATATGTTTGGTAAGGATCTTGTGCATCAATTCCTATAGAGGCAAGCTTAAAATTCAGGTTTTGATAATCAGAGAGAGACACGATTAGTTTTGAAGACATTTCATGTGTTGTAACACCATTTGGAATAAGTGAAGTTACTTTTGCTACTTCAATAGATAATTTTTCTCCATGATAAATCCCTTCTATTATATCATGTTCTGTATAAATATAATCTCTTTGGCAGTCTTTGTTTGCAACGGTACAACTCGGAAGCAAGTCTATTAAAATTCCTTTCTTTTCCATTTCTTTAATATCTAAATTTAATTGTTTCAAATAAGTCTGATAATTAGTATCATCTAAAGCTACTATTAATAAATTAGCATGCCCACTAGAACAATGTATATAACCTTGAGCATCACTTTCACAATCTCCATCCTGTATAATAGAAAAATATGGATTATTTACAATTTTACTTAAATCGTATATTTCTAAATAACCATCCGATTTATTGTCTGATTGATAAAGATAAGCACTATTATAAGCATTATAATAATTTCGAATGTTCTTTAAACGATTTAATGTTTTTAATTCTTCTTTATTTAGTAAATGAGCATTTTCTACAAACACATTATAATCTTTTATATCAAATCTATTTTTAGCACTATTTAAAGCCTCTTTAATGAGAGAATTTGCTAAAACAAAAGAACATATACAAACAATAAGTGAGATTACTGTTGCTCGATACTTTTTCTTGCTTCTTTTCAGATTTTTATAAGCAATTACTCCTCCTATTTTCATGTATCTTTTAATCCATTTAGGAATTCTAATCTTTTTTGAATTAATTTCCCCACTATTTTTTAGTACTTCAATAGGAACAATTCTCTTTAACTTTCTAATTGCACGATTAGAAGAAAAATAAATAGTAATCATACTTAAGAGTGTGGCCATCAGTATAGGTAAAATCGATAAA
The DNA here is from genome assembly GCA_949505625.1 of uncultured Bacilli bacterium. Lineage (GTDB taxonomy): Bacteria > Bacillota_I > Bacilli_A > RF39 > UBA660 > MGBC102946. The sequence continues at coordinate 141,758 of CATBQD010000002.1, read as the reverse complement.
TGGACTTCTAAATATTTCATATTTTCAAAATAATATTCTCCAACAATCATGTTCATACAAAAAAATAAAAAATAAATTAATAGAATACCAAATATAATCCCAAGTGGGATTCCAATTAATCCAAGCAAAAACCCTTCTAAAAGAATACTTCTCCTTATCTGCTTTTTTGTAGCGCCTACACTACGTAACATTCCATATAACTTCATTTTTTCAGTCATTGAAATCATAAAAATATTTTTTATACAGAAAAAACTCATAAATACAATAATAAATAAAATAACAGAACCTATTCCAAAAACAATTTTTATATTTGGATTTTCAAAATCAAAGCTTTCCATTTGTAATATAAATTCATTCTGCATACATAATGAATTACAATATTTTTTTTCGATTTCTGGTAATACACTTTTATAATTTCTAGGATTTTTTAATACAATATAAGCATTTAGTTCAGCATAATCCTTGGTATTTCCAACTAATGCATATGGTCTTCCTTCTCCATAATTTGCAATTCCTACAATTTTATATGTTTTTTGATTTTCAGTTAATTCTTCTTTTGAATTAAAATCTGATGTGCTAATATTAAGTGTAATCGTATCACCAACACTGTATGGAATATCTTTCATCCAAGATTGAGAAAATATGATTTCATCTTCTTTTTTAGGATATCTTCCACTTACTAATTTATATCCTAATTTTTTTGAAGAATTCTCACTCATAGATAACACTAAAAACTGCTTAATTTCTTTTTCATTGGTTTCTATTTCACTCGTTCCAACAGAAAAAACAGGATATACTTCTTTAATGTCGCGGTTTAGTTTTAAAGTTTCAATATCATTTTCATCTAAAGAGCCTACTTGCATATGATAATATCCAAATGAATTGGTTTGACTTTCAATAATAATATAATAAAAACTAGAAAATAAAAACAAAACAACACAAATAAGCATAGTTGAAAGAATAATGCCAAGAACAGTTCCAGCCGTTCTTCTCTTATTCAATTTTAAGTTTTTAAAAACGATTCTTTTTAACGCCTTCATGTTATTTCACCTCAACGATTCTTCCATCTTCTAATTTAATAATTCTATCTGCAAAAGACGCCAATTCTAAATTATGAGTAATCATAATAATCGTTTGTTGATATTCCTGATTGGCTTTTTTTAACAAATGAATAATTTCATCACTTGCTTTACTGTCTAAGTTTCCTGTAGGCTCATCTGCCAAAATAATGGCTGGACTTGTAATTAAAGCTCTCCCAATACTCGTTCTTTGCTGTTGTCCTCCTGATAATTCATTCGGCAAATGTTTTCTTCTATTTTCTAATCCTAATAATTTCAATAATTCTTCTAACTTTCCTTTTTCTATTTTACGATTATCCAAGTCTAATGGTAAAGTAATATTTTCCTCTACATTTAAAATCGGAATTAAATTATAAAACTGATAAATAAGTCCTACTTGCCTTCTTCTAAATATAGCCAATTTGTCATCATTAAAATGATAAATATCTTGTCCTTCTATATAAACATGACCACTAGTTGGTCTATCTACTCCACCAATTAAATGAAGCAATGTTGATTTTCCAGATCCACTGGCTCCTACAATCGCTACAAACTCTCCTTTTTCAATAGAGAAAGAAACATGATCTAAAGCAATAACTTGATTATTCTCTTTTCCATAAATTTTAGTTAAATTTTCTACCTTTAATATCTCCATATTTACACCTCTATTTTTAGTATAAACAAACAATGTTACAAGTAAGTTACAAAAAGAAAAAAATCTAAATTTTTTAGATTCTTTATCTTTTAAAAACTATTATCTATGCAACTATCATAATAATCATCATCAAACCAATACCCTTCAATACATCTGTCATCTAACCATTTTCCGCCTGCTTTCCCACAACAAGATTTTCTAGTTGAATAATTTGTAAAATTTTCTGACTCTAATTCTTCAGACACAGCAATAAACAACCAAAAAAACGCAATTAATGCAACCCCAATTATCCCAACTACTATTGCAATAATTAAATTTTTATCAAAATCTTTTGGAACCGCTGTAGAAGTCTGGACTACTTTTTTGCCACAATTTAAACATGCATAAGCTCCCTCTTTTAATTCCTTTCCACAATTACCACAAAACTTTGCCATAAAATCACTTCCTATTAATAGTATAACATAGAAAAAAGAAATATGTTATAAGCAAACCTATTTCTTTTTATAATTTTTCAATTCAATATTATAATTCATTAATATTATGATAAGTATTAAAAAAACAATCTAAATCAAGATTTATCTATATTCCTCTAAAATTATTAATAATCATATTCAATAATAATATAAACAAAATAGGAATTGTAAATTTTCCTAATCTATTAAAAATATGATCTGTTTTCTTTTTTCCAGTTATAATATCATAGATAAGATAACTATTTACAAGAACAAAAAATATAAAAACTGGTATAGACAATAAATTATATTCAATGGCTTTTAATAACTCACCATTTAATATAGCTCTAAAACCTCTAGTAAAACCACACGCTGGACAAGAAATATGAAAAAATTGTTTTATTATACAATTTGTAAAAAGCTTGCCAGATAAAATCAAGTAACACATTACAAATTCTATAAGAAATAAAAAACTCTTAAAAATTCTATTCATAACGAAAAAAGTCTATTAAGACTTTTAGTTTTCTAAATAATTTCCGTTTGCATCTTTATCAATGCTTCCAGTTAAAATTAGAATTCCTTCAATTAATCCCCAGATACTTGAAATTGCTGCGCCAATTCCGCAAGTAAGAACTGTTATCAATAATTGAGCAACTGCTTTTCCAGTATAACCTAAATAAAAGTTATGAACTCCAAATGATCCTAAGAAGATTCCTAATAAGCCAGCAGCGATTTTAGATTTTCCGCCTCCTTGGCCATTACTATTACTTCCTTTTGATACTTGTTTTCCACAATTTAAGCAAATATCTGCTCCATCTTTGATTTCAGTACCACAATTTTGACAAAACTTTGCCATATCTCTCACTCCTTTTTTACAAAAACATTATAGCACATTTTCTTTTTTCATTCAACATTTTTAACATTTTTGTTTGAAACTAAGATATTTCAATAGTTAAAACCCACGTTATCTTCTAATTCATAATTATATATTCTTGTATAATATCCATCTCCTAGCGGAGCCTTTTCAAGGAATTTCCATCCCATTTTTTCATAATAATTTTCATGATCAGTAATCAAGTATAAATTCTTATATCCTAATTTTCGAGAATTATTTATACATATTGCTTGTAGCTTTTTTCCAACACCTTTATTTCTATATTTCTCTTTTACAAATAATGTAGACATCCAAGGAAATAAATCTTGCCTAGAATTCAAATCATTCCTCCATATAGAAACAACTCCTATTACTTCCTCTTGGTATACGGCGATATACATGGCTGGAATGCTATTTTTCGATAATGAATGTTTTGTTCTATAAATAACATCCTCTAAAGTATAACCATGATTTTTAGACCATTGGTTCCATATCCATTCTGATACTTCCCTCAAATATTGAGGACTATCCAATAAATTTAAAATTTCTATTTCTTCAGCCATTGTAATCTTCCTCTTTCTGATATACTTTTACATATTCGATTTCATATTTAAGAGGAAGCTCACCTTCTTCTGGCAAAGCACCATGTCCTCCAATTGCTAAATTCAATAAAATATAATAATTTTTATGAAAGTTTCCATTTTTAAATTTAGCAATTTCAATTTGGTTAATTAATTCGTCATCTAAATATATACGCATATATTGATTATTCCAGTCTAATTTCCATATATGAAATTGATTTTCCCAATTGTTATCTTTTTCTTTAAAATAATTTGCTGCAATCATTTTTGTATTCCAATTGCATTGTTGGTTACCATAATACATAAAATTTCCTAATATTGTTGGTTGATTCTGCCACAAATACATTTCCATTATATCTACTTCATCGCAATATGGGTATTCTTCTTCACTGCCCATCAACCAAATTGCTGGCCACGCTCCTATTGAAATTGGAATTCTAGCTTTCACTTCCATCATTCCATATTTAAAATCAAAATGGCCTTTTGTATTAATTGATGTAGAAGTATAATATCCAAATCTTCTATTTTTTCTCCAATCTTGACTATTTCTATCATAATTAGAATTTTCAATTTTCTCTTTTTTTCCATAGATAGTAATACCATTTTCTAGTTTTATATTCCGATCTACATAATACTGATCTTCATGATTTCTAACAAAACCATATTCAAAATTCCAATTATTTAAATTATCAAAATGCTCTTCCAATATTAACTTCATTTTTATCCTTCCGTTCTATCAAGTAACTATTAAAATTAAATTATATTTCTACTTTATATTTTTCTAAAAGAGATCTCATTTCTTTTTTCTTTAAAGAGATTAAAAAATGATTGGAGTCATAGAAATTATTGACATCAGTATTAGAAAGGAAATCTGAATATTTTATAACTCCTTTCATTTCTTCCTCAAAAATAAAAGCCATATATACATCCTCTACTTTTGTTCCATTTACATTCAAATTAGTTTCTAATGGGAAAATTGATAAAACTTCTTCTGTTATGGTATAAATACCAAAATAAGTATCATTTGGTCTTTGATATACTCTAGGACTACTATAATAAGCATCAATGCTTTGCTTCTCTTCTAAAAATACTCCGAGTTCTTTAATATCTTGTTTAAATGTAGAAAGCTCTTTTGTTCCAATCGTAATAGGATTATAAACCGTGTATAAAAACATAGAAGAATATGTACCATCTCTTAATTTTTCTTCCATATCTTTTAATGCCTGAACACTAGCATTTTTATCAAGTTCTATATATTTTGGTATATCTTCGAATGTTGATTTTTCTTCTTCTCTTTCAAATGTCGTTGTATTTAATAACTCGCAGATTTTTTTAACATAATCATAAAAGAAAATAATTTCATTTTCCCCTGTTGGTAATGACATGCGTAGATGGACTTTTCCATTTTCTAATGATAATTCGATTCCTCTTTCTACTTTTTCTTTATGATAAACAATTGTAATATTACCAGTTTGTCCTTCTATTAGTCTAAAAGCCTCATCTGCAATTCCATAACCCATATCTTCAAAAATAAATTCTTTGATATCATGCTTTTTAGAAAATAACCCTTTTTCTTTAATTACGACATTTACTGCCATATCGTCCAACCCTTTCTATTTAAAACTAACATAGTGAAAACCAAGCTGTTTATAAATATCTGATGCTCTAGGTAAATCTAGTATTCTAGCAATTAGCAAATTATAAATTTCATCAAATAAAATAACAGCACATAAAGAAATTGTAATTATTAAAAATAACTTTTTAGGAAGCTTATGCGCAAAAAAGAAACAAAGAGGTACAATCAAATAAATAAGCATTAAACTAGAAAGTCCAAAGAAAAGAACACTTCTAAGACAAACAAAACCACCTATATTTCCAAAATTTAGGATTTCGGTATTATAATCCCAGCAACGGAATCCATCCCCTAAAACATATAAACCAAGTCCACCAATTAATTCTATAATTCCTGATGAAATCACACTAATTAAAAATACCTTTAATGGTTTTGATCGATATTTATATGCAAAGATATATACTGCCAATGCTCCTATTGCATAGATATTAATCCAAGGTAAAAAGTTTCCCCCTCTCCAAAAAAACTCTTTCATTCCACCGTTAAAGTAATAAAAAATAAATTCATATAGAAAGCCAAAAACACCTGCAATCACAGTAATGAGACAAAATATTCCAATCATTGTCATTCTATCAAATGTATGATTTTCATTGATATATTTATTATATTTTTCTTTCATATTCTAAACTCCTTTTTCTTTTATTTCATTATACAGGAAAAAACAGACTATTTCTAGTCTGTTTATGAGCCTTTTTAAGAAAGGGAAGTCTTCCACAAAGGCTTCTTACTTATTGCAATCTGTACACATGCTTAATGCAGTATCAACTTGTTTCATATAATCAGTTAAAGTTTCTTTTAAATCTTTTACTTCTTCTTCTGTCCAATATTCCTTTGGATCTTTCAGATTATGTGTATCCTTAGAAGTTTCATAATCATTTCCTATGATTTTACCTTCAATATGAAAAGATACATTTGGTACATAAATCCATTGTTCTCCCTCATCATTATATTGAAGATGACCATCTAATAAAGATATCAATTCTTTATACTTATCCATATTTTCGTCTTTTACTTTTTTAGTATTACAATAATAAATTTTTTCAATTCCAATTTCTTTAGCCACTTCATTTAAATAGGGAACATAAGCTTGACACCAAGGACATTCTGGATAGCCTAAATAAACAACACCTGTTCCATGCTCCATAATTTTGATAATTTCATCTACATTTCTATAAACAAATACATTATCTTCTGTTACATTTGTATATTCTGATGCAAACTTTTTAGAATCCTGATTGCTCACTTCTGGCTCCTTTGTTTCCTCATTATGTTTATTCCATATTAGAATACTACCTAATCCAGCAAGCATTACCATTAAAATAAGTGGTAATATTATTTTTTTATTCATAAAAATTCCTCCTTCTATTTTTTATTATAAATGAAATTTGTGAAAATTCAAGCAAATTGTAGTTGAGTGATTCTCAACTTTAGGTTGAGAACTATGAAGCACAATTATCTTGAAGCTGAAGTGGAATTTTATAAGAAGTTATTTTTTCATTTTTTTCTTTGGCTTCGATTTCTAAATATAAACTATTTTCTTTATATATCTTACAACTTTTTTCATAATGATCCACTTTAAAATTCAAGTCTTTTAAAAACTCTTCTAAGGAAACATTATTTTTAGATTCACACTTGCTAATTTCTACTTTTATTTTTCCATCCGTTTCATATAAAGAGCACTCAATTGTTTCATATTCTCTATGTTCTTTCTCTCCACAATAAGTAATATTAGAAATATAAATAGAAGATTTAATGTCATTATAGGCCATACTCCCATATAATTTAAAATTATTACAATTTGAAGATAATGTTTTAAATTCAAAATGATTTTTTTTAGGACTAAATAAAATGAATAAAAATAAGAAAATGAAAAGAGCAATAATTGGAATAAGAATCCAAAAAATATTTTTTCTTTTTGAAGGAATTTTGGTTTCTAAAAAGTTATCTAAATTCATATGATATTCTTCACACATTTGTTTTAAAATAGCAATATCAGGAATGTTTTTTCCATTTTCCCATTTGCTTACAGCTTGATAAGTAACACCATATTTATCTGCAAATTTTTGCTGACTTAATTTCTCTTTCAAGCGGATTTCTTTTATAAATTTTCCTATTTTTTCTTGATCCATATTACTTATTCCTTTCTTTCATTATATCACATCAAAAACAAGTTATATTTGACTAATATCAATTCCTACATTTTGAAGTTTTTTATCATATTTTTCTACATTTCTGTAAACCCCAGTTTGTAATTCTTTGGCATATTCTTCCTTTTCAATATTTAATTCATTTTGAACAAGTTCTTTTTCTATGTTATATGGAAGATTTACAAATTCAATAGATATAAAATCATCTAGATTCATAGAATTATAAATCCCTTTTATAATCACATAGCTAACAGTTATTGTATTTTCTATTTTTCCATCCTTTTCTGCATTTCTAAAAATGTCAAATGAATTTCCTACTGATCCAGCATTTATTAAAGTCCTATTATATAGCTTTTGCATATATTGCATATGTGTATGACCATATATTACAATATCTGCGATTTCTTTACTCTTGATATTTTCACTTGACAAAAATTGCTGATAATAATTTTCTAATGTGTCTATATTTAAAATTGAATCTATTGTATTAGATGGAGTAGCATGATAAATTCTAACTAATCTGCCACTTATATAAAATTCGTAAAAAAACGGTAATGTTTTTAAATAGTTAATATTATCTTTCGATAATTGTTGTTCCAAAAATTCATATCTTTCTATATCTTTTTTTTTAGGAAACGATTCTTTTCCTTTTGATATAAACTCCTCCCAATTTCCCTTTACAATCACTTGTGCATTTTGCTTCACTAAATTAAGGCATTCTTCTGAATGCATTCCTTTTCCAATAATATCCCCTAAACAATAGATTTGTTGTATATTCCGCTTTTCTATATCGTCTAAAACAGTTTTCAATGCTTCTAAATTTCCATGAATATCAGAAATAATCGCGATCTCATTCATTAACTTTCCACCACCAATCATTTACAATGTTATCTTTGTCTCTATTATAACATAACAAAAAACAAATCAAAAATATGATTTGCAATTTTTTAGTTATAAAAGATAATAATTCAATTCATTATTTTAAATTTCAAGTTTCTCTAATATAATAAAACTCTTATAAAGTTTATCAAATTATTGCTCTTTCCCACACTTCTTACAAAATTTAGAATCTTCATCAATTAAAGCCCCACAATGTTTGCAGTACATGGTATCTCCCTTAAAGCCATCTTTTATTGCTCTTGTTTTAATCTCTATTCCTTCTTTTTCAATGTTTGCTTCTCTAATTTCTACATCTTTTAACACATCTTCATTCTGGTCTAGAATTCTTTTTCTAGTATTTGCATTAATTCTTCCAGAAATTGCTCCCATTTCTGTTAAATCGTCCTGAACATCTTTCAACATATAATTTGCGGCCTTTATTTGTTTGCTCATAAATTTGCCTCTTAATTTAGGACTAAATATCAAAGCAAATACCAAAACAAAAATTCCTAAACTTAAAATTGGTACAATTACAAATAGCGCACTGAAAATTATAGCACTCATAATATCCTCCCTTCTATACCTATTATAACATACAAACTCAAATTTGATATTTTGATTGATTAAGATCAAATCCTTTTTTCAATATATATTCTTTTACTTTTTCATTTTCAGTTACTTTCACAACCAAGACTCTATCCTGATTTCTTAAAGTAGTATCATAGACCTGCACTTGTTTTTTTAATATTGGATTTTGTGACAAAGCATAATTTAATAGTTTTTCATAGTCACTAAGAGTTGCTCTTCCTACAGCTAGCATAGTTTCTATTTTTTCTAAAAATGAAGATATTTTTTCAAACAAAGATTCTCCTTCTAGATTGTTCATCAATTCTTTGACATAATTGTCTTTATAAATACCACCAAACTTCTCTAAATATCCAATACTTTTATCCAAAGCTTCTATTTCTTCTTCTGATAATTCTTCTATTTGATAATCGGCCGCTTCTGTTTCTTCCAAATGATGACCATTTTTTATAAACTGTTCTTTAGAAATTGCAAAGTTCTTAGTTCTAATCCCAAATTTCACAAATGCTGCATCCCATGTTGGGTCAACCAAATAGTCCCCTAATCCATCTGGACTAATAACAATATAATCATGTTCTTCTTCCATTACAATTTCACTTTCTAAACCTGCTCTATAACAAAGATAATCATAACTAGCTGCAAATGAAGTACAAACTCCCCAATTTCTTGTAATTGATGTAAAAATATTTCTTGCATAACTATCATGAACCTGACTAAACTCTGTATCTAATTGTAAATCAAAATCATAAGATAGCATCATTCCTAAAGAATTATATAAATATTTATATTTTTGGAAATCACTCCATTCTGGGTTTAATCCTTCTAAAATAGAATTAAAATACATTTCTCCCACAAAAAATTCGTCACATGTAATTGGAAGAATTGGAGTTCCTCCACTTTTCCCAGTTTTAAATTGCACTTTCATATTTGGTGCATATTCTTGTATTATTCGCATCATCGAGGCACTCGGAATATAGACACTTGTCATAACTGGATGAAGTAAATCCTTGAATCGGACTAAAACATCTTTCAGTTCTTCTTCTGTCAATACATCTATATTTTCCAATACTGAATTTACAATAATTGCTTTTCCATTTTTTCTATAATTTAACAGTTCTCTTGCCAGCTCCATAACCTATCCTCCAATTTCTATTATATATAATCAATTTAAGAATGAAAAGCATTTTTTTATCAAAAAAAGCAAATTACTTTGCTTAACTTCTAGCTGCTCCATCAACAGATAAAACAATCCCTGTTATATAAGAAGCTAGATCGCTTGCCAAAAATAGAAAAGCATTGGCAATATCTCTAGGTTCTCCAATTCTTCCAAGTGGAATTGTTTTAATTAATGGTTCTATCATTTCCTTTGGAAGTGATGCCACCATATCAGTATTAGTAATTCCAGGTGCTACAGCATTCACTCTAATATGAAAAGGCGCAAGTTCACGAGCAAGAGACTTCGTAAGACCATTAACAGCAAATTTACTAGTTGGATAACCTACTCCTGATGGTTGACCATAAATGCTAACCATAGAACTTGTATTCAAAATAACTCCATCTTTCCTTTCTTTCATATATGGAACAACTGCTTTTGTCATATTAAATATTGCATTCACATTTAAATCCATAATTTTCACAAAATCTTCTGAAGTAGTATCTTCTATTTTCTTATTTGCTGAAATACCAGCATTATTAACTAAAATATCAATATGACCATAATCCTTCATAATCTCTTCTATAACCTGATTAATTTCTTCTGTACTATTTAAGTTTGGATAATATCCTTTTACTTCCATTCCTTCTTCTTTTAGTTTTAAAACTGCTTCTTCTACAGTTTCTTTTTTAGAACCAAACAAAATCACTTCTGCTTTATTTTCTTTAAATGTTCTTACAATTTCTAGTCCAATTCCCCTAGTTCCTCCTGTAATAATTGCAACACGACCTTCTAACATATTAATCTCTCCTTTATTTTTATCCTTGTCCTTGATTTTTTAATTCCCAATTCCCTTTATTTGTTCTTACTAATATCCATTGCCATTTAGAATATTCTGAATTTGAATTAAGCCCTTCTTCCATTGCTTTCGATCCAGAATAAGTTTTAAAATTAGAGCGCAAAACAATTGCTTCTTCTGCATTATAAGTTTTTGCCCATTCTTCATTTTCTTTGATATTTTCTTCATACCATAATTTCTTTAAGGTTGCTGGATAAGTCTTAAATTCCTTCAAAACTATTTTCATAGCAGCTTCAATATCTGTTTTGGAATACATAGTAGATTCTCCAATCTCTTTTTTGGCAAACATTGTATTATTTTGTTTAATTCCAAAAAGAATGATTGAAATTGTACCTAATACAACAGCAAATATTATCAACACTTTATTTTTCATTTTCTTCTAGCCTACTTTCCATATATTGAGCTAATCCACTTCCTGCTTCAAAGTTTCTATCAAAACACTCATCAATAATGCCTAATTCTATAAGTTTTCCAGCTTCATCATTTCTTTCTCCTATATAAATAGCAGTTCCACCATGATTATGAATGTATTCAAATGCATATTTATCTGTCAATCCATCTCCAATATAAATCATATTTTTAAAATCATATCCAAAATCCTTAGAAATCTTTTCTATTGCTTCTACCTTTTTTTCATCTGTCATCAAATAATCTAGTTGAAAATCTTCCTCAAATAAAGAAATTTTTGTTCCATAAATTTCTTTTAAATAAGGCGCTATTGCAGTTCTTCTGACATATTCTTCGTACCCAGAAGTAACAACAAAATGATTTACACTCTTAAATTTTTTAAAATATGAAATAACACCCAAATTAAATTCAATCTGCTCTGCACCTTCACAAACTGCTTCTACAGTTCTTTCGATATTATTTTCCACCATTATTGTATAAATTGCATCACAAAAAGCTTCATATAATCCCATGTTTTTATGCTCCATAATGGACTGAATCAACGACATAATTTTGTTATCATCATAACCACATTTTTTTAATATCTTATACTGTGGTAAAGAATATGGTGTCAATGTTCCATCAAAATCATAAATTACAACTAAATCCATTTTATCATCCTCGTATATCAATTATAACATAGTCAAAAAAAAGAGACAATAAAATCATCTCTATATTGCAATCATAAAAATAAAATCTCGGGCAATTAATTTTGCTTTTGAGTTTACCTTTTTTAAATTCTTTTTAAACTTTAACAATTTTCTTAAATTGAATAAATCGAATGTTTTTTTCATATCAGCTTCTTCCATAGCACCAAATAAGTAATCCGTCACTTCCGATTTTTCTTCATCACTATATAATTCAAGTAAAGCATGAGCACTATTTTCAAGCTGTTTACTTTTTAATGATAATTCACTAGGAACCAATTTATCATCTTCTATTTGCCAAGTAGACATAGCATGCCCAAAAATATTTTGTTTGCTAGATTTTACAACTTTATAGCAATCACTTCTTAAAAGCATCCCAACAACACTAGAGTTTGGTACAATATGAATGTACTTTTTCTTAATTCGTTGATATTGCTTTGAAGAAAACTCTTTCGTTCGAAGACCAGGGCCATCATTACTATATATTTTTTTCACCTTATTACTCTTATAAAACTTCATATACATTCCAGCTACTAAAGCAAGGTTTCCACCTTTAGAATGACCTCCAATAATAACATCTGGGCCAAATAATGAAACATGTTCATTTACATAATGGACTGCTTCTACGTGAGCTGGTACAGGGAAAGTAGATGCCAACTTCAAGTCTTCTTTCCAACCGCTAATTTGCTCATCTGTTCCTTCAAAACAAATATATTTCAGATTTTTAGAAACATGAAATGTAAGTGCACAAAATTGCATATCTAAATTCGTTTTATAAACATAATCAGATAATAAAACTTCTTGATATCTCTTTTTTGTAATCAATATTTCTATTAATTGATAGGCATCTTTCATGGCAATTCCTAACTTTTTAACCTCTTTATAAGTATTTTTAGATAGATATTCTTTTCCAATATTTTCTAAAGTACAAGAGTTTGTATTAATTGCTGTATTTGAAAAATCTAGATAAGACAAAGAAGAAAAAACCAAATTATCAATTTCATTAAAAGGTTTCTCTATAAAAGTTTGATTTCCATATTTTTTTACATAATCAAATAAATTTGCCATCTTTTTCACCTACAATCTTAATCTTAAATTTCTAATATTCATTTTTAACATACCTATATAAAATAACTTCAAGTACTTCAATAAATGAAAAACATAGAATATATGCTGCTTTTTTATTGACTTCTTAATCAGTTACTATTGTATGAAAAAGCCAAATGAAAGTCAATAAACAAAATTCTCTATAGTGTTGGATAAACTTCATATTATTATATGCAATTTAAAAATAGTAAGAAACCACATAATAAAAGTAAACTAATTAAAATCAAAATACTAAGCTTACTAATACGAACTTTCTGAAAATCAATTCGTGATAACGCTTCTTTCTTTTCCATAAAACGAAGTCCAAACGCCTTTTCTTTTTCTAAATTTTCTTTTGTAAAAATTCCAAATGCTAAAGGATTATCAAATTCCGAAAATTCAATCTCTTTTAATTTAACAATAAAGAAAAACATTACCAAATCTCCTACACTGCCACTGATATTTAATATAGATAATAAAATCAGTATTTCATTTCCGAGAAAAGTGCCTAAAATATAAGTTACAATGCCAATCAGAAAAAATGGGGTAAGTAAAGAAACTAAAATATTTTTCTTACTGATATTTTGCTTACATAGGCAATATAAAACACTTTTTTCTAAGCTAATCCCATAAGTAATATTTTTAAAATTTGCTCCGCATATCATATAAGAAAAGCTATGTAATAATTCATGAAATAATAGCCATGGAATCATCAATAGGATTGTCCACACCAATGTGGTCCGAGTAATCTCTAATTCTAAAAAAATACAAGGAATTGCAGCTAAAAAAAGTAATAAAAAGGATAAAATGGAAAGAGTTGGCAAATGCATTTCATAAATATAATATTGCTTTTTATGATTCTTGTTCACTAAATTCTTTTGCTCTTTCTTTCCAATAATTTTTAAGCATTTCTAATAGTTCTTTTGCATCTTCTGTTGCAGTCATCATATCAAATTCCTTCATTTCACTAAATGTACCTGAATCACTTACGATTCCCAAATACCACTTCCCTAAAAAATGTTTTTGAAATTTAAAAATCGTACAATGAATTCCATCTTCGTCTTCAAACTGCGTTACATATTTTATTTCAAATGGTTTAGTTCCTAGTTCATGTGGATCACTAAGCCAAGCCTCTAATTCTTGTTTTTTATTCATAATTTCTTGTTCCATCGTATCACTCCTAACTCCTTATAGTAAGTATAAAATAAAGAAATTATGAAGTCAAGAAAAAACAGATTTCTTCCCTGAAATTCTACTAATATATACTACTTTCAAACAAAAAATGTAAGCCATAATAAACTTACAATTTTTTTAATAGTTATTTTGTATTTATTTTAATTTTAGAAGTATCTTCTATATAAGGTTCTATATAACCACATTCTGGACAAACTGCACATTTTACCTTTCCCAAACTCCCATTTAAAATTCCTTGCTCTGTTATCTTTATACCATATGCAGCGCCTTCTACTTTTATACCTAAATCTTCTATCATTTCTTTTTCACATCTTAAACAATTTCTCATTGCAAACCTCCCTTTCCACAATATCCATTTTTAATATCTTCTACTTTCATGTCTTTAGGGCCTATATAATAATCCTGGTTTTTTTCCATTGTCTGACATTTTACTACTGTAATTCCATCGCTTGTATATTGTTTATCTGGGTCATCTTTATAAATTCTAGTTCCACCATCAAATAATTGTTCTTCTATTAAAAGTGGAGATGTAAAACGATCCATTGGAATTTCAACCGTATCATAATGTTCTAAAAATTCTCGAAGCGTCATCTCACCATTTTTATCAATCAAAAATACATCTTCTAAGCACATTAAATAAACAGTTCTTTCACCATCACTATAATATAATTCTGCTTCATGATTACAATTCATTTTTCCGATAGTGTTAACAACATAGTCATCTTCTAAAATTGTTTTCTTCCCACATCCTGATATTAAAGCAAACAAACTACACAGAAGAATTACTTTTTTCATAAATATCACTCCTATATTAATATTATAGCTTACTTTTTTTAGAACCAAAAGATTTTCTTGTTTTTTTCCTTTTGATTTCCTTTCACTTGACATAGCCCACTCCCTTTTCAAACCTCAGAATACAGTAATAGTGGAGGTTTACTTATGTTTGATTTTATACTATCTTTAAATCCCATTTGGCAAGCTCTACTTGCAACTTTATTCACTTGGAGTATTACCGCAATTGGTGCTGCTTTCGTTTTCTTTTTCAAAAAAATTAATAAAAATGTGATGGATGGAATGCTTGGATTCGCAGCTGGTGTTATGATCGCTGCATCTTTTTTCTCACTGATTGCTCCTGCTATTTCTATGTCTGAAAGTTTAAACTTAATTCCTTGGTTAGTTGTTTTTATTGGCTTTTTTAGTGGAGGACTATTATTATTTATTGGAGATAAATTATATGATATTTTTGACAAAAAGTCATCCAATAAAAAATCTAATAGAAAACGTTCTATTATGTTAGTAAGTTCTATTACCTTACACAATATTCCAGAGGGAATGGCAGTTGGTGTTGCTTTTGGTTCTGTTATTTATGGTCTAGAGGGAGCAACACTTGCTGCAGCTTGGACTTTAGCACTTGGAATTGGACTTCAAAACTTTCCAGAAGGAACAGCTGTAAGCATGCCACTTAGAAGAGACGGAATGACTAGAAATAAGGCTTTCTTAGTAGGACAATTAAGTGGAGTTGTAGAGCCAATTGCTGGTGTAATAGGCGCTATTTTAGTAATGAAAGTACGTATTCTTTTACCTTTTTTACTTGCTTTTGCTGCTGGAGCTATGATTTATGTTGTCGTTGAAGAATTAGTTCCTGAAAGTCAAACCAATCAAAAAAAAGATTTGATGGCATTATTTACTTTAATTGGATTTTCCATTATGATGATTTTAGATATTGCGCTTGGATAAATTTTAATGACATAATAAAAGGTTAGCAAATATTTGTTAACCTTTTTATAAAAGATAGATTTTCTCTATTTTTTTTATTTACTATATTTTTTTTGAACTTCTTTGGGTAAATCTCCATAGGTTACTTCCTTCCAAGAATGAACTCCCATAATTCGAACTTCTAACTCTAAAAACGCAGTCTCTCTAAGTTCTCTACTGGTTTTAAATTTTAATTCTTTTTTCTTTCCATTTTTATCATAGGTTACTAATTTATATTCATATTCTTTCGCTGATAACTTTTCTATTTTTGTATTATCAATTCTAGTATAATAAATCTTATTATAATTTTCCATATAGAAAAGCACACAACCACAAAGTATTATAAACAAAATAGTTCCAATAATAATAGGTAATTTTTCTTTAATACTTTCCATTATCTCACTTCCTTTTCTTTCTAAATTCAGCAATTACTAAAAACAATAAAAATAATAGTACAAGAGGGCTTAAAACTGGTAACCAAAAATCTTCTATTACTTTCATAATTCTATCAAAACGCATCAACATCATATCTTTTCACGAATAATGTTTTTACTACAAAAATAAGTGAGTAAGAAATAACCGCCATAAATAGAAACAATAAAAAATGCGGTCATAATAATAGATGGTAATAACTCATCATCCCCAAATACAGCTAAAAGACGATTACAAAATAAGATTCCAAAAATAGAATGAATGATCGCAATTAATAGAGGAAATAAGAAGAAAATTCCAATTTGTCTAAATAATGCTTGATGAAGCATTTTCTCATCTGTTCCAATTTTTCTTAACACTCTAAAACGTTCTTTATTATCAGTACTTTCTGACAATTCTTTAAGCGCTAATATAGCAGCACTGCTCATTAAAAAGATAATCCCTAAATAAAGCCCAATAAAAGTTACCATTGCTCCTAAACCAACACTCGTTTCATACAACTTTATCTTCGTTATTCCTTTTAACGTTGTTGAATTAACGTAAGGATGATTTTCTAAGTCTACTGCAATACGCTCTTCTATTTTGTTTTTTTCTATTTCATCATTTGCTTTATAATTTGCACTCATCATACTAATGGATATTGCTTTATTTACTAATGCTTCATCTGGAACAATAAAGAATCCAGAATTTGAATGAGTACTATTTATAAATAAAAATCCATTTTTACATTCCGCATATTTTGGATAATATTTTTCATTTTCAATCATAATTGGAACATTTCTTTTTAAGGCTTCATTTCTAATTGTTGCAAGTTCCTTATAATCAGCAACTGCAATATATTCATTACTTTCTAATGTATATTCTTCTAATCCGTAAAGACGGGCTAAACGATTATAATCACTAAGCTTTATAAAATCTTCTTTGGTATCAAATGTCATAAATGGATATTTTTTTGAAGCCTCATTATAATAATTTCCAAGTGTATCTTTAAATGTCAATCCAGTATCATAAAGGTCTAATTCTACAACATCTTTTAAATTCGTTTCCATATCAAATTCTAGAAGTTTTAATGTTTCATGTATTGTGATTTTTGAATCATCTACTACATTCTGTTCTACTTGTCCGTCATTTAAATAACGCGTTTTTGTAAACTGTACATCAATTGGTACTAATGTTTTTAAATTTGCTGTCATCGAATTCTTGATTGATAATGCAGATGACAATACACAAATCGTAATAAATAACATTAAACAAATAACGGACATTGAAAATACTGTTGTATTAATTTTGCTACTAATTTGTCTTAATGTAAAACTATTCAGTGCTTTATAATAAAATCTCTTTATTCTTGTTACAAGCGTTAAAATAAGACCTGATAATGACCAAAATATCAAAAAGGTAGAGATAGTCCCTAAAATAATAGGAATGAATATATCTGATGCATTGGATAATTCTTCGAATCCAACAGTCACTAAATAATAAGCATATCCTAACATACAAGCACTTATGATAAATAAAATAGTACAAAAAATTGGATTTTTTAATTTGACTTTTTCACTTTTTTTGCTTCCATGTAACAAGTCAATTAACCTACATTTACTAACATTGATTGTATTAAAAATCATAACCATAAAATACATAATCCCAAAATAAATGAATGTTTTTATACAAGCACTACTCGAAAATGTAAACGCAAATTCTGTTAAATCAGCTTCAAACATATTCGCTACTAATAAACTCATAAATTGTGAAATCAAAACGCCTAATCCTAATCCAACTACTAAAGAAAGTAAACCTATTAAGAAGGTTTCAAAAAATAAAATCATCGAAATTTTTCGTTTGCTCATTCCAAGTGTTAAATAAATTCCAAATTCTTTATTTCGTCGTTTGATTAAAAACCTGGATGCATAAATAATCAAAAATCCTAAAATAAAGGAAACAAAGACACTTACTCCAGATAGCATATTTGTCATCAGCTTAATAAGTTCTCTAGTATCTCTTGTTACATCTAACAATACAGTTTGACTATCAATAGCATTAAAAACATAAAAAATTGCTACTCCAAGAATTAATGTAAAAAAATAAATAGCGTAATCTTTAAAACTTTTTTTAATATTTTTAATAGATAGTTTAAAGAGCATCATTTAAATCTCCTCCTAGAAGTGTTACAACATCAATGATCTTATCAAAGAATTCTTTTCTAGAATCATTTCCTCGTTCAAACTCATTAAATACTTTACCATCTTTAATAAAAATAACTCTTTTCGCATAACTAGCTGTGAAGGCATCGTGAGTAACCATTAAAATCGTTGCATCTAAAGCATCATTCAAATGATTAAATCTTTCTAGTAACATTTTAGAAGATTTTGAATCAAGTGCTCCTGTTGGTTCATCTGCCAAAATTAATTTTGGATTTGTAATAATCGCTCTAGCAGAAGCTACACGTTGTTTTTGTCCACCACTCATTTGATAAGGATATTTGTTTAAAACACTTTTAATATCTAATTCTTCTGCGACTTTTTTAATACGCGCTTCTATTTCATTTGTCTTTATATTTTGAATAGAAAGCGCTAAAGCAATGTTCTCATAAGCTGTTAAAGTATCTAACAAATTAAAATCTTGAAAAATAAATCCTAATTCCTCTCTTCTAAAACGATTTAAAGAAGAACCTTTTAATTTTGTAATGTCCTCTCCTCCAACATAAATATGTCCACTAGTCACTCTATCAATTGTAGAAATACAATTAAGAAGGGTTGTTTTTCCACTTCCACTAGCTCCCATAATCGCTACAAATTCTCCCTTTTCTACAGTAAAAGATAAATTATCTATCGCTTTTGTCAGAGACGACCTACTACCATAATATTTTTCAATTTTATCAATTTTTAAAATTGGTTCCATAATATAACTCCTTTCATAAACATCATAAAGTAAATCATTATTTTTGTCGTTTGTTTTCCCTTACAAAAACCTTACAAAACTGTAAGGTTACTTTAAAACATCATAATAAGTATTCTCATAAAAGAAAATAGAAACCTTTGCATAAACATTTTGAATCGACTCAATTTCTATTTTGGACCCAAGCTTCTTACATAATTTTTTTGCAATAAACAAGCCCATTCCAGTAGAATGTTTTTTGATTCTTCCATTATATCCAGTAAATGATTTATCAAATACTCTTTTTATATCTGTTTTTGGTATTCCTATTCCATTATCTTCTATTTCTAATATGGTATTTTGTTTTTCTTTCTTAACCGTTATTTTAATATAAGATTCTTTTTTTTCATCCTTATATTTAATACTGTTATTAATAATTTGATTACATATAAATTCTAGCCATTTTGAATCTGTTAATACGGTTTCTCCATGGCAAGATACAATAAAATCAATATGATTTTCTAATAAATCATCTTTATTTCTAAGTGCTACTGATGCAATTACTTTTTCCAAAGATACTTCGTTAATTAAATAATCTTTATGAGCATTTTCACTCCTTACATAATAAAGGATTTGTTCTACATAATCTTCTATTCTTTTCATTTGTTCTGTTGCCTTCACAGGAAACTTTTCTTTATGATTATGAGCCATTAAAACCAAACTAGAAATTGGGATTTTCACTTCATGAATCCACATTTCAATATACTCTTTAAAATCATTAGTTTGATATTCATAGTTTTTAATATTTTCTATCATCGATTTATTAATTTCATAAAGTGCTTGATAAAAAAGTTTTCCTTCATAAAAATTTGGTTCTTCTAATAGTTCTGTAATGAGATAACTTTGGTCTAATTCTTTTATTTGGAACAAAAGCTTCTGATAAAAAGATTTTTTTCTAAAAAAATCAATCAATAATAAAAGAGAAAAAAAGAGAAAATATAAAGTTAAAAATATAACAATTAACTGCATTTTTAATTTAAAAGCAAAAAATAATAAAAGAAAAAGAAACGTAAAAAAGAAATATAAAAGGATAGCATACCATTTATCTTTTACATAATTAGAAAATTTCATGTAAGATATACCCATAACCTTTTCTAGTCTCAATTGCATTTTCATATCCAATTTCTTTTAATTTTGCTCTTAATCTACTAATGTTTACTGTAAGAGCATTATCATTAATATAAAAAGCACTATCCCATAATGTAGTCATCAATTCATCTCTAGTGACAATTTCATTTTTATGCATCACTAAGTAAGAGAAAATCAGCATCTCATTTTTAGTAAGAAATACCTCTACTCCATTTTTTCTTAAAATTCCACGCTCTTTATCAATATCAATATCAAAATAGGAAAAAACCTCTTCATTTTTATTTTGCCTTTTAAAAATATTGGCAATACGAAACAATAAAATATTAGGATTATATGGCTTTGTAATATAATCATCTGCTCCATACATCATAGATAATAATTCATCTGCTTCTGTATTTTTACTGGTTACCATAATAACAGGTGTATCCATATTTTTTCTAATTTTTTGAAGCAATATTTCACCATTAACATAAGGAATATTAATATCTAATAAAATTAAATCTGGATTTTTTTTTAGAATTTCAGTCTCTACATTTTCAAAATCTGTAACCATTACTGGCTCATATCCAGATGCTTGTAACAATTCTGACAACTCTATTCTAATTGATTCATCATCTTCTACAATGAGTATTTTTTTCATCATATCCCCTCTTTTTTTATTATAGCACAAACTCATTTTTTCTATATTACAATATTGTAATATAAAATAAGCTTTCATAATTTCTTATCAAAGCTTATATCTATTTAATATAATTTTGCACCTGCTGGAATACTATCATCTACCAAAAGAAGATGTAGTTTTTCTTCTCCATTTTCACTATGAACAGCAGAAATCAGCATTCCACAAGAATCAATTCCCATCATATTTCTAGGTGGCAAGTTTAAAATGGCAATCGCCGTTTTTCCAATTAATTCTTCTGGCTCATAAAAAGCATGAATCCCACTTAAAATTGTTCTATCGATTCCTGTCCCATCATCTAAAGTAAATTCTAATAATTTTTTACTTTTTAAGACAGCTTTACAATCCTTAATTTTAACAGCCCTAAAATCAGACTTGCTAAAAGTTTCAAAATCAACATATTCCTCAAATAAAGGTTCTGTTTCTACATTTATTTCATTCATTTCTTGTTCCATTATTTTTCCTCTTTTCTATTTAAAAAATCTAAAGCTTTTTCTGGCATTCTTCTAGTACCTCTAATTGCTCTCAAATCATAGTTTTTAAGTTTTTCTAACGAATAAATACCAGCTTCATATTTTTCTATTAATTTTAATTCCATCGTATTTTGATGTTCTCCTACAAAATTTACTTTTATTGCTTCACACTGAAACATAATAGAAGAAATTGGACTGCCAATATAAATATAAACGATATCCTGTAACTTTATATCTGCTCTTTGTCTCCAAGTAATTGTATCATAATTTTCAAAATGCGATATGACATCATATCTAGTTACACTAGCAGGAACAACCCAATAATTTTTCTTCTTTGTATATTGAAAGCAATTTTCTTTAATATCCTCTAATAATTTTATATATTCTTCTTTTAAACTATTTAGAAAAGCACCATCTGTATTCAATCTAAAATTAAAGAATTCTTCATTAGAACAACACTCTATCATTCTACCATTTACTTTTCCTGCTTCAGTGATAGTAATCTCTACAGAAAATTCTCCATTATAAATTGTAGTTTCATAATAGAAATTTTGCTTTTGTTTCTTAAATCCATAATTTAAAAGTTTAGTTTCTTCATAATGTGCAGTTTCAAAAATTTCTTCTTCTATTATCATATTTCTAAATCACCATCATAATCCCATAAGCTTAATTTGCCATTTATTTCAATTGGTTTTATTTTTTGAACATTTTCTAATTGAAATCCATATCCATCCCAATCATTAGAAGTTTTATCAATAACCCCTTTATATACAATAGAATCAATCTTTTTTAATTCTTCTCTTAATCTATCATCTACTTTAACACAATCCGTAAGGTCCGCTTTAGCAATGATTTGACCAATTGGATAATTTAAATTCAAATGTTTAAATCTCTCCACTGCTTTTTTATCAATTCCCTTACCAGCATGAATGAGTATTTCCCCACGATATTTTGTTCTCCAAGTCCTAAATTCATACTTTTTATAGCCTTCTGCTATTAATGTTGCCCAAGGTTGTTTTATGGTTATTGCTTTCATTCCTATCACCTTATATTTTAGTATATCATAGGAAAGAAAAAAGAACTATTGTTTTCGAAATAATTCTTTTCCAACTCCACAGATAGGACACACAAAATCGTCAGGTAATTCTTCTCCATAATATACATATCCGCAAACCGTACAAATAAAAGCTGTTTTTCCTTCTTCTGTTTTTACTTTTAATAACTCTTCTTTATGTTCTTGATAATACCCATAACTCATAGCTTCTTCATTTTTAAATACATCTGCTTCTATCAATTTTCCAATCACCAAAGTGTGTGTATCATTTTCTATCATATCCATTTTTTCTAAAATCATATATCCTAAGGAATCTTCTACAATTGGAATCTCTTCTATTTCTTCCATTTTTGTTTTTTCAAATTTATTGATATCCCTCATTGAATTTAATCCAAACGTTTTAATAATTTCAGGATTTGTATTCATTCCAATAATAGAAAGTGCGAATCTATCATTTTTATGAAGCAATTCATTTGTATAATTTTTCTTCATAACTGCTACAGAAATAAGCGGATTTTCTCCTGCACTAATTTGTGATACTGCATCTACAACACATCCACCATCTTTTGTTGTTAACACATACATTCCTTGTGTAATTTTCCTTGTAATTGTTTTATTTCTCATATTTCTCCTCTATTTCATTATCTTTTAGAAACTCCAAAACATCTTGATAGACTTCCTCTTTTGATAAACCATTTAAAATCTCATGACGTCTATTTGAATACAATTTTGTAGAGATTTTTTGATATCCAACTTCATTTAAAAATTGTTTTAATTGTTCAAATTTCTTGTTACTTTGAATAACAGGGTCTTTTTCTCCTGCTATCATAAAAATACTTAATCTCTCATTTTGAACTTTAAAGTTTTTCTTTTTATAAGCCTGCTTCATTAGTTGATATAAATTTAAGAAACCATTATTTGTAAAGATATAACCACAAAGCTCATCTTTATTATATTGTTCTACCGAATGTTCATCAGAACAAACCCAACTATTTTCTATCTTATAACCTTGATTATAACTACCAAATGTTAGTTTTTGTAATAAATTACTTCTATGATGCTCTCCATTTAATAAAATCATCAATTTTGCACTCAAGATTCCAATATCTACAAGATTATTCTTTGTTGGAGGTCCACATAAAATTAACTTTTTAATTTCTTTATCATACTTTTCAATATAGCATCTAGATACTAAAGTTCCCATACTATGGCTAAATAATGCAACTTCTAAATTTGGATACTTTTCTTTTATGTATTCAGTTACTTGATATAAATCATCTACAATATAAGCACTATCTCTAGTATAAAAATATCCCAAGTCCTCTTTTCTTTTCACACTATTTCCATGTCCTCTGTGGTCATGAATAACTGCAATATAACCATGTTTGGCTAAAAACTCCATAAAAGGAAAATAACGTTCTTTATGTTCTGCCATACCATGAGAAATTTGTACAATTCCAATTGGATTTTGTTTTGGTTCTATAATTGCAAGCTCTAACTTTAAGTTATCTTTTTTAGACTGAATGGTTTCTATTTTCATAGATTTCTCCTTTCTTTATTAAGGGAAATAGCAGAAGCTCCTAAACAAAATATGAAAAGCATAAAAAGCGCTAAAATAAGATTGGTTTCCATTGTTGTCGTTGCAAAAGAAAGTAAAATGAAAATTCCATAACTCATAATTCTTCCAATCATCAAAAATCCCTCTACCCCTAAAAAATATTCTTCTTTATATTTATTTTTAATCTCTGATAAATTGGTAATATCAAACTTATTTTTTTCATTGATAAGAGTCATCAAAGATTTTGAAAAAGATTGAAAGAAATTAAACAAAATAACAGTAAAAGGATTACAAGCAATCATGATAAAAATAGTACCTACTATCATAAAAAAAGTAGAAAATTTTAATAATTTTTGATAGTCTTGTTCTCTTACTTTTTTAGCAAATAAAATTC
The DNA here is from genome assembly GCA_949505625.1 of uncultured Bacilli bacterium. Classification (GTDB taxonomy): domain Bacteria; phylum Bacillota_I; class Bacilli_A; order RF39; family UBA660; genus MGBC102946. The sequence continues at coordinate 117,140 of CATBQD010000002.1, read as the reverse complement.
CACAAATACAAGTGACAATACTAAAAAGTGCTGTAAAGATACCTAGTTCAAAGCTTCCATTAAATACTTTAATTACATAAACAGTAATAATACTACTGAAAGCTCCATTATAAATAAATCCTTCAAAAATGGATAACAAATAAGATTTTTGAATACAAGTCTTTCGTTCTACTAATTCAGCATATTTTTTTAAGTTTGTTTTATTTGCTTTTGGAACATGAGAATCTTTAAATATCAAAGAACAAGCAATTTGAAAAACTACTAAAACAAGAACAACAATTACACCCTTTCCAAATCCTTCTGCACTGATTAAAGAACCAAAGAAGATTGGAATCAGCATTCCGAGTATTGCATTCCAAGCAGTATAAGAACCAATAAATTTAGCACGTTCTTCATTATTAATTCCTGTAGATTCAAAGTTATTATAAATGGAATAATAGAATCCTTCTTCTAATCCATAAACTAAACCAATTAACCAAACATAAGAAATAATTTTTTCTTTTAATATAGCAAGTAATAAAAAATAAATAAAATTTAATAAAATTCCAATGCGAAGTAAATAAATTCTCTTTTCTGTTTTACAAATATTTCTAACAAAAAAGATGGTTAAAAATATAGTAAGATATACAACAATATAATAAATTCCAAGAGGTAAAATATTTTGATTATTTAATTCTAAAAAATAAAGAACTAAAAAATTACTTGTAAATATACCAATAATACTTTTTAAAAGTCTTAAGCTAAATAATGACTGATAATTCTTTGACATGCTTCCACTACCTTTATTTCTAAAATTATTGTATCATATGGCATTAAAAAAGTAAACGAATGAGAAATTTATCATATTAATATGATACAAAATTCAACTTAGCTTTATTTTCTTTTTCTAATTCTTTTAATGATTTTTTAGGAGTTGGTAATTCTTCTGGCATTGTACCTCCTAGTTTCTCAATTGTTTCTCTTACTGCTCTTCCAACTTCATAATGAGTAATATTTGCATCAAATTCATTATCAATTTTTTCATTTTTTAATTTGGATTCAGTTTGCACAATGCGAAATAGATTATCAGCTAATTCTTCACTTCCCATATTGTCTAAAATATCTTCTCGATATCTTAAACTCTTTCTCTTTGCAATATCATCTGCTGTCTCACCATTATATAAGCCTCTATAACCAGCATTATGAAATTTATCTAAATTCTTAACGCCTGATTGTATAGCTATTCTATTTAAAGAATAATTTCCTTTTTTTGTTAAGTTTCTTTGATAAAATCTTTTTTCGTCTTCAGTAAGCATTCCATATTCTTTTTCACTAATTTCTTGTTTTCTGGTTTGAATTGCAAAATAAGTTTGGGCAAGCGCAATTACAGTTTTCCTACTATCCCCATTCTGTGCTATCAAATAACAAGCATACCTAGACAATTTATAATCAACTATAAAGCTTTTTCTACCTTTCCCACTTATGATTGGCTTCCTGACTTCGGGAAGCCAATCCTCAATGCGATAATTGCTTTTTTCACATGCAATCATTACACTTTTGATAACTTTATGAAAGTTTTCCCACTTGCTATATTCAAGTAATAGCATCAATTCTCTTGCATTCCAATATTCATTGCCATATTCATCAATATGTCTTATACTCTCAAAAATATTTTCATTGCATTCTTTTATTTGATTCATTTAAAACCTCCTATTTTTTATAATTTTCACTTTGATACAAAATAAAATCTTATATTTTTAATAAATTTATCAATATTAGTTTGCTGCTCCCTAATTAATTATATCTTATATCTTTCTCATATCCTTTTTATTGCACTCATTTCCTAATATATAAAAAAATAAGTTAAACATTAAAAACAAATGTCTAACTTATCTTTATAATTATTACACAAAAATTAATAATACGTATTTATTTTTATCTATTCATCTCTAACTAATATTATTGGATTGGTGAATGATTGTATCCCATGTAATCTCTTTTTTTAAAACCGCTTTTAAAGCACAATAAACATATGTAACCAAGAAAATTGGATTAAAAAATAAAGCCTTTAATTTCATCGAAAAGCATAAATTCAACTTTTTTCGTTCTAACATTAATAATATCAAAGTAAAAATAAATAAAACTCCATAAATACTTCCGAATAGAATTCCTAAAAACGAAAGAGAATACACAAAATTACTTTGAACGATTGCCTGATAAAATAATATTCCCAATTGACCGAAAAAAGCAATTACAAGACCAACCACAATCCAAACATAAGGTTTTACTCCAATGGTTGCTTGATATTGAGAAATAGAACCTGTATTTTTATAAGCCTTCATTAATAAGGGTACATATTCTTTTCTAGAATCAAAATATCCTCGAATCCATCTCACTCTTTGCTTTATAGTTTCCTTATAAGTAACTGGTTGTTCATCATAAAAAATTGCTTTTTCATTATAAGTAGAAGTCATATTATGAAGAGTTGCATACAAACTTAATTCGTAGTCTTCTGTTAAAGAATGAAAGGGATATCCATTCCATTTTTTTATCCAATTACCTCTAATATAAAAACCTGTCCCAGAAACAGTAATATTCTTGTTTCTTCTTACTCGAACTTCATTAGAAAGAGTATTAATCATAGAAAATGTGAGAGCAGAAGTGGCCGCAAAAATACTTTCATTTCCGTTTTTACAATTACGATATCCTACTCCGATATCATATCCTTTTTTATAAGTTTCATTCATTTCTTTTAGAAAATTTTCATCTAAAATATTATCAGCATCTAAAATAACATAAGCATCATAGTTTTTATTGATACTTTTTAACACTTCATCTAAAGCATATCCTTTTCTTCTTCTACCTTCTATCGTTGTTCTTACAAATACATTGGCCTGGTATCTTTTGCAAATTTCTACTGTAGGATCCAGATTATCTTCTACCACAACATAAATGGAAGATGGTAAATATGTTTGTTTCATAATACTAGAAAGTAATGTTTCAATTACTTTTGATTCATTTCTTGCTGGTATTAAAATACAGAAATTAGCGTCTTCTTTTACCTCTTTTATAGGAACATTTTTAATCTTATTTCTTTTTATTAGACATACCAAAATTCGAATGAGCCCAATTGCAATTACAAAAGAACTTACATAAAATACAATCTTCATACTCTATTTGCCACCTTTTATTTTCATATTTGGAAAATGATATTCTAAAACTGCATCAGAATAAATTCTGTCATATAGTTCTCCTATCACCGTAGCAGGAGGATGATTTAATGTTCTCATATACTGCCTAAATAAAGCAGTCCAAGAAATTAACATGTCCATACACAATAATAAAATCATGATTCTTGAAATGACCATTCCAAAGTGATAAGGCACTTTTTCAATTGCATTCGACAAATATGGATATATTTTATCTACAAAAATAAAGCACATAATTCCCCACGCAATCATAATTGGAATCGTTGTCCTTCCATTAATATTTAAAAATTGACCACTATAATTCCATGATGTACTTCCAACAAAGATTTCCTGTAATACACTAATAATATATTCGAAACTTCCACCTAATAATGCTCCTAAAAAAATTGTTTTCCAAGGTTTTCTGTTTTTTCTTCCAAGAATCCAAATCATCAATACTGCTCCTGCTCCATAAATCGGACTAAAAGGGCCATATAAAACCCCTCTACGAAATTCCCAGACAAATTCATTTGTTCTAAAATACATTGTTATAGCATTCAAAATTTGTTCATAATAAGTTCCAAAAATAGAAGCTATTACAAAAATCCAAAATAATTTCATTCCACAAATTCCTTGTGCAAATACAGTTTCTTTTTCTTCAATATTCGCTAGTTCCCCTTGCATTTCCATATGCATCACTTCCCCAAAACTTCTTTTCAGGTTTATCTTATCACGATTAAAAATAATAGTCAATTTCACAAAAATTTCAGAAAAAAAACAACTATTGTTGTTTTAAAACTGAATTTTCTAAAGAAATCCCAAGAGAATCTACAATATTATCTAATCGCGCTACTTTCCCTTGTACATAATCTGGATGATGGGCTTTTGCATCACAATATTGCATCTTTATTAATTTTTCTATTAATTCTTTAGGCATATCAGATGCTACCTTTAAGGCACTTTCATCATGACAAGCAATCAAAAATCCAATACGTGCAATCTGACTATGAGAATACCCTAATCGTTCTAAAATTGGAACTGCAACACGAAATGATTCATATGGATACCCATGAAAATGTCTAATTTCTCCCTCCTGATAACAAGTAACTTTTCCAATATCATGAAGGAGCAAAGCGGTTCTTATCTCTAAGTCTGCTTCACTAAAAGAAAGCGCTAATAAGGTATGTCCCCAGACATCCAAATGATGATGAGGGTGCTTATGAGAAAAACCAATCATTCTTTTTAACTCTGGAATGAGCTCAAATAAGGTTTTCTCATTTTCTTTTATAGAAGTTAAAATATTTTCTTTTAATAAAATTTTTTCTAATTCATTCATCGTTTTAACACCTTCATTTTCTTCTTCATGAATTCACACGCCTCTTCTACATAAGTTCCATCTTCTAAATCTATTCCAATTAGTTTAAGAGAATCAGCAACACTGAGTCTATTTCCAGCTTTTAAAAATTCAATATAGTTTCTTCTCATATTATGATTATTATCGATTAAATCTGCTGCTATTTTATAAGCAATCGAAACCCCTACTCCATATTGCCATACATAATAGGAAGGATAGAGATAAAAATGTAGAATTTTTCCGTAAGTAACTCCTACTAATTGGTCCATTGTACAAGACTCTCCATAATAAATTGTTGCCAAAGAAAAATAAACAGATTGTAGTGTTTCAGTCCCAATAGATTCTTGATTCTGCAATTTTTTATGAACCTCTACTTCAAATTCTGTTAACATTGTTTGGGAAAATAAAGAAGTACAAAAACTAGAAAGCATTTGCTCTAAAAAATAATTTTTTTCTTCTTCACTTTCACTTTTTTCTATCAAATGATGATACAACAATATTTCATGAACTTTAGATGCAATTTCTGCTAAGAAAAGAGAATATTCAAAATATTCAAATTGATTTTCCTTAGCATAAGCAGTATGAAGCATATGACCAGTTTCATGAGCTAGAATACGTAAAGATTCAGAATCTTCTTTATATTGTAACATTGTATAAGGAGCACCACTATAAGTAATACAGCTAAAAGAATCCTTTCGTTTGGTTTTACTTACTGTTAAATCAAGCCAACCACTAGAAAAACCTTCCTCTAATTTTGTTATATAATCTTCTCCTAATAATCCAAAACTTTGTTTCAATATTTGCATGGCTTCTTCTAATGGTATTTCTTTAAAAACATCAGAAAAAGCAGTTTGTTGCATATCATAAAGATGAAATTCTGATAAGCCCAATACTTCTTTTTTATATTGCATCCAATCGTGTTCAATATCTAAATTAGCTCTTACTGTTGTAATTAAATTAGAGACAATAGAATTTGGTAGACCATCTTCATAGAGATAAGATTCTAAATGAGAAGCAAACCCCTTTTCTTTAGCAAGTTCTTCTTCTACTCTTATTTTATTTTGATAAATCGTCGCTAAAGTATTAGAGATTTCCTTATAAGCATTCATCGTAATTTCAAAAGCTTGTTTGCGTTCTTCTACATTCTTAGAATGAGACAGACCAGAAAGTGTTGCTTCTGTTATTGGTTCATTTGTATTAATATCTCTAAATTTCAAATCTTGTCGAACTAGAGAACGATAAATATCTTTTAAAGTTTCTAGTTCTTTTTTTTGGATTGCATAAGCTTCTTCATTTTGAACTTGATGTTCTTCCATTCTACGAATCAACTCAATATATCTTTTAAAATGAGGAAACTTTAAAAGAAAACTATCTACCAAATCAGAATTTTCTATTATCACTTTTTTTACTAATGCACTCACTTTTTCTGTTTCCTCATAATAAGAAAGCGCTTTTGTAAACATTGCTTTCGCATCACTATCATTGTTATTCAAATCTAATAATCTTTTAGGATAACAATAGATTCGTTCTAGCAACTGGTCCATTTCTAATTTGGCTTCTATTACATTTTTGATATCTACTTCTGTTTCTACTTTTGTTAGTAAATCTTTTAAAGATTCTATTTTTTGAGTTAATTTAGTTCCTAATTCTTGCCACTCATTTTCTCCTTCACATAAAAATTTTAAATTCCAATTTTTTACAATCATCCTATTAAAACTTAGAAATTCTATTTTGAATTCTTTCTACTCCTAAAAGTTTTAAAATTTCATACAAATCTGGAGTTTGTGATTTAGAAGTAAGAGCAACACGAATCACAGTACTGATATCTGCTACATTTCCTTTATAAGCATCAGGATTTGCCTTATATTCTTTCATATCAGGACAATATCCTAATTCATTCGATAATTCTTTTACCTTATTAAACCAAGTTTCTTTATCATCCATAGGATTATAATATTTTGTAAAGTAAGTAGATAAAATTGTATGAATTTCTGATTTATCATTAACCTTACCAAATTCATAGTTTAAATCTCCAGTAAAGTATTCATCATACATATACCAAACTTCATTCTTTACATCTTTAAATGTTGCATAATCTTTTCTTGGCTTTTTTTGCTCTCTTTCAATATTGAAAATAGAAGTAGAATATTCTGGATATTTTTCCAAAATAGAAGCGAATTCTAAATCGAATTCTTTGGCATAATTAAGTGTTCTATCATATACTTCACTTGCCTTTAATTTACTAATGTAATTTTTAGAAATATTGTTTAATTTTTCTAAATCAAACAAAGCTCCACTTGCACTTACTTTTTTAAAATCGAAAGTAAATTCTTCTATAGAAGCATTTGGATTAGCATCAAACCAAGCCTCAAAATTAGAGTTTGCTACTGTCATCAAATATAGTAAAACTGCTTCTTCTGGAATTCCTGCTTCATGATAATAACTAACTGCCAATTCTGGGTCTTTTCTCTTACTTAGTTTTCTTTTTCCTCCTGTTTCTTCATCAATTTTCATAAGTGGTGAAAGATGCGCATATTTTGGTGCTTCAAATCCAAATACTTGAAACAACTGAATATGTACAGGTAAAGAAGATACCCATTCATCTCCTCTAATAACATGAGTAGTTCTCATTAAATAGTCATCTACTAAATGGGCAAAGTGATAAGTTGGTAGTCCATCTTTTTTTATAATTACGATATCCAAATCATTTTCTGGAAATTCTATTTTTCCTCTAATTAAATCATTCACAGCCACTTTTTTATCAAAATTTCCAGGCGATTTTAAACGTATAATGTATGGCTCTCCATTATTAATTTTTTCTGTAACCATTTCATTTGGCAAATCTCTATATTTCGCATATTTTCCATAACATCCAATTCTCTCTTTTGATGCTTCTTGTACTTCACGGATTTCTGCTAATTCAGCTTCTGTTAAGAAACATGGATAAGCCAGTCCTTCTTCAATTAAATGTTTTGCAAATGTCTGATAGATATCTTTTCGCTTGCTCTGAATATAAGGCCCATAACTTCCTTTTTCCTCTGTCTCGCTAGTCATTCCTTCATCAAATTCAATATGATAATCTTTTAAATCACGAATGATTTCTGTTACACTATTTTCTACTAATCTCTCTTGGTCTGTATCTTCAATTCGAAGAAAACAAACTCCATTTGTTTGAGTTGCTACTTTTCTAGCAACAAATGAAGAAAATAAAGAACCTAAATGTACAAATCCAGTTGGAGAAGGTGCGAATCTGGTAACAACTGCTTTTTCATCTAAATTTCTTTTTGGATATAAATTCTCATAATCTTCTATACTTTTTGTAATATTTGGAAATATTAAATTGGCTAATTCTTTGTTTGTCATTTTATCAATCCTCTCTAAAAAGCAAAAAAATATTATGTTGTAAGGGCGAAATTTCGCGGTACCACCTTACTTCATAATATTTCTATTATCTCTTCATGTTAACGCCATCAACGTTTTTAAGCTCCTAAGCTTCTTCTAATAGGCTTTTTCTTCATTTCCACCAACCATGAAGTCTCTTTAAAAAAGCTACTATTATACTCTTCTTATTCAATGCTTATTCCATATATATTTGGCTGCCTCGGCTAGGTTCGAACTAGCGAAATGTCGGAGTCAGAGTCCGATGCCTTACCACTTGGCTACGAGGCAATTCCATATACATTATAACACAAATTTATGATTTGGTATAGATTAATTTTGATACTCGCTTGTAATTCCTAAAATCGTTAAACCTGTTTGATGTTCAGAATGACTTACCCTTGCTGAATAAGCATCTGCTTCTTCCTTACCATCTCTTGCAACATAATTATTATAAATACTATTTTGAGAATGATAGGAGCGAAATCCACTAATAATTTTTAGTTCAATTCCATCTTCTAAAGCAGCTGCTTTTAATTCATGAAACACATTATTTAATTCTGGTAATAATCCGGGCGCATAAGTACTAGGTAACGCATATGTTTTATTGGCAATTAAAATATTATTGGTATAATAAATACCATTTTTCTTTTCTATTTTATAGCCTTTCTTGGTTGTCCCAGCAATCCCATTTGAAGAAGTTGCATTGTCTTTTAGCTTGGTTACAACTTTTTCCTTTACGGTTAAAACAAACTCTTCTTTTGTTATATTTCCTGCTTTATCGTTTGCCTCATAAGTAAGATTATAGATTCCTTTTTTTTGTTGTATCATATTCCTCTTTTTTTATAAAATTCCATACTTATATTATACAACAAATCAACAATTCTGTAATAAAAAAAGAGAATCTACATTCTCTTTGCTCCTTTTATACCTTTTAATCCTTTTGAACCTTTTACTCCCCCAAAATTACTTAAAATATTTGTTTCAAAGGTGTCAATCTTTTTGCTTTTTCTCTTAAAATCTTTAATACCTAATGTAATCATATCATCTAAAAGAGTCTCATACTTCTTTCCCGTTGGTTCCCATAAATAGAATGATAATGATCCGGGAATTGTATTTGGTTCATTTACATACACTTGATTTTTCTTTTTATCAATTAAGAAATCAACTCGAGTTACTCCACTAAGATTTAATACTCGACAAACCTCTTTGGCTAATTCTTGGATCTCTTCTGTCATCTTGTTATCTAATCTAGCTGGTACAATTCTATTTGTAGAAGCCATTCCTTTTGACTTAGAACCTTTTGCATTCCCTAAATATTTGTCTTGATATGTTAAGAATTCCTCAGTACCCATTACTTCTTCTAATACACTAGCTTCTCTATATTCATAATTTCCAAGAACACTACAATTTACTTCCGTTAATTCCTCTACTGCTTTTTCTACAACAATTTTATTATCATAACGCATCGCTTCATTGATAGCATCAATAATATGGTCATGGTCTTTTACAAAAGTGATTCCAACGCTACTTCCTAATGTAGCAGGCTTTACAATAACAGGATAGCCAATTTTTTTAATATTTTTCAAAATATTATCCGTATCTTCTAAATATTCATTATCAAAAAACCATGTATAATCAACAATAGGAAGACCTGCTTCTTTCATTACTTGTTTCATAATTACTTTATCTTGTCCTAAAGCAGATCCTAATACTCCACTTCCAACATATGGAATTCCGATAGTATCTAAAAGACCATGTAAAGTCCCATCTTCTGCATTATTTCCATGAACAATTGGAAATGCAATATCTAATTCTGCTACTGTTTTTCGAAACAATCCTTTTGTATTTTCTAATACATAAGCCCCATCTTTCTTACATAACATTACCTGTTTGGCATATCTTTTTACCATATCTAAATCCTTATAAACTTCAATATCCATAAGCATTTTCCCAGTATACCAAATTCTATCTTTTCCAATATAAATTGGGATAATGTCATACTTTTCTGGATTCATATGTCCCATGGCTTGCACTGCTGAAATAATGCTAACTTCATGTTCTACAGTAGCTCCTCCAAATAATACACCAACTTTAATTTTCATAAACTCAACTTCTTTCTACTTTTCATTAAATATATCTGGCAAATCATTTTCTAATAATACATAAGTTTCTTTCTCCGCTAACTTTTGCATTAATGGAAAAGCCAATTTCACATCATTTAAAATATGAATATGTTCTGTTTTAAACTTTTTTGCTTTTAACCCATCTTGAATTGCCTTAGTTTGCTTTTCCCCAATCAAAATAACTTCATCTACTACACTTGCAATTTGTTCTCCAAAAGTTTTATTATAATGATATTCGTCTGGTCCTAATTCAATCATTCCAGGAGTTACAATAATCTTTTTACCTGGCATCATTCCAAGTACTTCTACCGCCATCTTTGAGCCATCTGGGTTTGAATTATAAGCATCATCTATAAGATTAATATTCCCATATTTTTTAAGTTCTAAACGATGCTCTATTGCATTTACTCTTTTTACCCCTAAAAATAATTGTTCCATAGATAATCCAAATTCTTTTCCAAGCGCTATTCCAGCTAAAATATTATAGACATTTGCCTTTCCTAATAGTTTGGTTTCAAAATGATATTTGGTTTTATCTCCTTTTAAAATAACGTCAAAACTTGTTCCTTTATAAGAAAGCTCAATATTTATTGCTCTTACATCTGCTTCATTTTCTATTCCAATCCACACAATTTTACACTTATTTTTTAACTGATATGATTTTTGATATGAATCATCAGCATTTAATATTCCAATTCCATCTTCAGGTAAGGATTCAATCAATTCAAATTTTCCTTTTTGAATATTTTCTCGGCTTCCAAAGCTTTCTAAATGTGCTGTTCCAACTTTTGTTAAAATCCCATATTTTGGATGAACTAAATCACATATCTCCATGATTTCTCCTACTTTAAATGCACCCATTTCTGCTATAAAATAATCACTAAATTTATCTAAATAATTATTAATTGTATTAATCATACCATAAGTTGTATTAAAATTTTTAGGAGTTGGAAAAGCATTATATTTTACATTTAAAATATCAGCTAAGATATTCTTGCTACTTGTTTTTCCATAACTTCCAGTAATCCCAATTATAGACATATTATTCATACTATTTAATTTTGAAATTGCTTTTCTTTTATAATAATAAAAGACATATTTTTCAACTGGTTTATTTATAATATTTGCTATCAATATCACAAAATAATGAACATATCCAAGAATACCTAATATTCCAAAATAAAGATATAAATTTGTTCTTTTAAAGAAAATACCAATCAATAAATAAATAACACCATATAAAAGAATCGTTGTATAAATAAGTCTTCGAACACGCTTGGTTACAACAAGTGGTTTTTTAGTTTGCTCATGATGCATTTTTTGATAAGTTGTAACAACAACCATTAAAGAAAATGAAAAAAATAGAAATAATAAGATTTCAGTATCAATAAGTTTACCTAAGAAAAACAAAATATAAAATATGTCAAGTCCTACAAAAACCTTTTTAGGATTTTTAAAAATCCAATCAATGTAACGATTTCCATCATTATACCAGTTTTGCTGCAACATATGTAATGCTTTTTTTGATTTCAATATAATAACAATTAAAAAAGGAATTGTTGTAAAGAAAAATGTCCAAAACATAAAAACCTCCTATAAGAAATTACGTAATACGTTAATTGTTCCTGCCAGATTTTCCAAATACGCATAATGTGTACAGTTTGAGAATTCTACTACTCCAGCATCGGGAATTAATTTTTCAAGTTCATATGCCTGTTCAATTGGCACTGCTTCATCTAAAGTTCCCCAAATCAATAATGTAGGTGCTTTTATCTTATTTAATTGATTTGATATATCTAAGTTAACATGGTTTACCATAATCTCTCTCATTAATGGACTTGCATTTTTATAATCTGTTGAACCAATATGTTTTTTCGCAAATCCCTCTAATTTATTTATAATTGGTACTTTTTTTAATCCTTTTAATACCTTCGTTTTCATACTAATTTCTTGCACTTCTCTTTTATAAGGACTTCCAAAAGTCACAATTTTTTCTACATTATATTTCGTTCCATATAAAAGACTTATTTTCCCTCCAAAAGAATGACCTAATAAAATTGGATTATCAACTTTAAGTTCCAACAGTAATGTATGAAGCATTTCTACATAATCATATAAACTCCATACAAAATTTGGTTCTCCACTTTCTCCAAAACCAGGTAAATCGAGAATAATGATTCTGAAATTTTTTTGAAAAGGATCAGCAATTGGTTTCATCATCTCTATATTTTGTCCCCAACCATGTAAAAAAACAAGAGTACCATTTCCTTTACCATAATCAACATAATTTACATTTACATTTGCGATTTGTTTTATCATGTTCTCACCATTTTTATTATACCATTATTTTAAAGATTAACAAATAAAAAAGGAGATTTTCTTTAATTAATAAGCATATCTCCTACTATTTCATATAACCATATCATAAATTCACTAATAGAAAACCAAATGTCTTTTAATTTATTGGTTTTACTAGATTCATTTGAAACTGTAATAAAGAAATAATTTCCTTCAAAATTCTGTTCTACTTTTGCATGATATTTTTTATATTTTATAATGGTTTTTTCCAAATCATATTTTCCTTTTTCCCCATAAAAATATAATTTTCCACGATTAATATAAACGCTATCTTTTACAAATGTTTTTAAATATAGATAAATATCATCTATATTACAAAGAATATCATCTATTTTCTTTTTATGAAATTTTCTTCTTAATTTCTTTATTTGAAAATTTTTCTTTATTCCTTTTTTCTTTTTGCTTTCGCTAGAAATATTTGTAATTGCATTTAACATATTGCAATGTACAATATTTAAATTTTTATTAATTGCATCAAGTAATTGTTCATCTTCTATTCCTATGATCAAAACATTGCCTTTTAGTTTTTTAATAATATTATAAAGTCTTTTATCTTCTTTTTTCATGATTCACCTTCTAACAGTGTTTGAAAAGCCAAATTAGCGGCCATTATTCCAGCACTTCCAGGTACAAAAGCACTAGAACCTATCGTGGTTCCTTCTATTTTTCTAGGAATTTCTCTACTATAAATAACAGGAATTCTCTGTTTTATTTTTTCATCTCTTACTTTTTTTCTAAGAATTTTAGCTATTGGATCATTTTCAGTTTTCATAAGTTCTGTTATTTCTACTTTACTTGCATCAAGACGTTTTCCAGTTCCAAGACAAGTTACAAAAGGAATCTCATTCTGTAAACAATATTTTAAAAATTCGAATTTTACACTTATAGTATCACAAGCATCTATTGCATAATCAATAGATTCCTGAAAAATAAGATTTATATTTTCTTCTGTAATTCTTTCTGTGATAGTAGTAACTTTTGTATTAGATATTTCTTCAACTCTTTCCTTCCAAGCTTTTGTTTTTAAATTTCCTATATTAGATTTTGTAGCAATCAATTGCCTATTTAAATTTGTTATATCAATAGTATCATAATCAACTAAAACAAGTTTCCCAATTCCGCTACGAGCCAAAGCCTCTACTGCATATCCTCCTACTCCCCCAAGACCTAAAACAAGAACCGTTTTTCGACACAATTTTTCTAATTGTTCTTGACCAATCAGAAGTTCTAATCTAGATAATTCCTGCATAACTTTCACCAAGCACATTATAACATGTTTATATAAGAAAAGGAAACTAAATTAGTTTCCTGGATTTAATTCATCGGGAAGTTCTGCACCAGTTCCTTCATCAGTTTCCTCTTTATCTATATCTTCCCCTTCATCTGGATCAGTTGGTTTATTATCTGGCTCTTCTTCTGATGGATCTATATATTTTAATGTAATCGTTTCTCCTTTTAATTTTTCTAATGCCGTTCCTGCTTTTTTGTCTTGTGAAATAATCTGTCCTTTTTTGGAACTATCATATCCTTTTTCTCCATATGAGATTTTCACTAGCGCAATCCGAATTGTTGGATTGTTTTTAGTAAAATTTTCCAATGTGGTTCCATTATATAGTTTTCCTACAAAATCTGGAAGAAACTCATCCTTTTCCTCTTCCTCATTATTAATATTTCCACCCTTACCATCAGAAACAATTATTGTTAAACCAACATTTTTATTAATAGCGCTTACATCCATTCCATCATGAAGACTTTGACTAATAACTTGACCTGCATTTTGAGCAGAACTAACAGTATTCACATTAACCTTTATTCCATGCTCTTTTCCATATGCAATTGCTTTTGATTGATTATAACCTACAAAATTTGGAAGTAAATATAAAGTTGTATCTTTATAAGTTCCTTTTCCAATTACAGTTTCTACATATGGTTCATCCACATCAAATTCAAATGATTTTATTACTTTAGGACTTTCTAATCCCAAATTTACTTTCATAGCATTCACAACATCTTTAATACTTCCATCATACGGTACAAAATTATAAAGTCGAAGCTTTGTTCCAGCATTTAATTTGGAATCATAATCATAAATCATAGCATCAAAACCACTAATATAAAGTCTTTGCATTCCAAGCAATTCCTCAACTTTACTCGTTTCTTTACTTTTTTCTAATATTTCTTTTGCAACATTATAGAAAGATAAGATTTCATTTGTTGTCATATTTGTCTCCATATTATTACTTAAAGTATCTAATAATGAATAAATTGTATCAATACTTCTAATTGATTTTGCTTTATTCATAAGTCCCTTTACAACAAGTTGTTGATTTTGACCACGAATAAAATCATTAATGGTTTTTCGGTGGCGAGAAAGCGCAAGTGCTTGTTCTCCATTTAATGTTTGTTGTCCTTTCTTTAGGCAAATTAGATTGCCAAAGTCACGATTGCTATCTTGTTCACAGAAATCAATTGGAACATCAACATCAATGCCGCCTAAATTATCTACTAATTTAACAACACCTTTAAAGTTAATTTTCACATAATAATCTATTTTTATTCCAGTAAAATTTTCAATGGTACTAATCATGCAGCTTTCTCCTCCCCATGCTGCATGTGTAATTTTGTTTTTTCTTCCATTTAAACAAGAAATAGGAACATAAGTGTCTCTTGGTATACTTACAATCGTCGTATTCAAAGTAGTTGGATTAAAAGTAATTAACATAAGAGAATCACCATTAAAGGATGCACCTTTAATATTTTCTTTTTCAGAATCCACTCCCATCAATAACACTGTAAACGGCTTATCTATCTTATTTCCACCTTTTGCAATTGTACTTTTTATATCCTTATCAATAGAATCTAAAACTTTTGTTTCATTTTCTATATGTTCATATCCTTCTAATGATTGGAACAACAAAACATAGCCACTTGGTAAAAAGATATATTCAATTTCCCCTTCATATAAAGCATTCAACATAGATACATAATCATCATAGTAAATAACCTTATTATTAGAAATTGATTTATTTTTTTTCATAATTTCTTTTGGAAGCTGATGTCCATCAATACTATTTTCATCCTTTAACATTCCAATAGAAGCAGAACCAATATCATCAATATTTTCTGCTTTATTACTATTTAAAGTCACTAAGCTTGCAGAATATGTTGTTGTCGTTGTACTAACACGACCTAATTTTTCAATCACTGTGTGAATATTAGCAACTAAAAATATTAAGATTCCAGAATAAAATATTATCAATACAGCTAATATAATTCTTCGCTTTTTTTGATGTTTTAAAATAGAAAGTATTGATAAAAAAATGAATAAAGCTGCTATAACAATAATCACAATTGTACCAATCAATCGTAATTTATTCTCTATCCCATTTAGTAATGAAATTGAATATAACATATAAAAAGATGATATAATTAAGATCACAAACAAAATATTAAATATAATTGTCCAACCTTTATTACTTTTCATCATCCTTTTCTGCATATCATCATATCCTTTCTCTTCGCACTCTATCATTATAGCTTATTATGCTCAAATTCTCAATATTTTTGCTTTTTTTTTGATTGTTTGACACATAGATAACAAACATAGTTTCTGTTACATTTCTATCAAGTTAATAGTAAGACAATAAAATTATTATTTGACATAATAAAAAAATTTATTTTACTTTCCTCTTTTTCTTCGATATAATAAATTTGGAAGAGAAAATATAAGAAAGAAATAGAAAAATTACATCTAATAACAGCAATGAAAAAAATAAAATTTATTTTATAGGAGGTATCATGTTAGAAAACAAAATTATGGAAACTATGAATTCTATTGAATATGGTTTCTTAGATCAAGATAACAATAATATTATAAAAACAAATCCTAAAAAATGGGATGAAGAATTCTATGATTTTTATTACTTATTATCTCCAAATGAACTGCTTGAAAAAAAATGTGGTGTTTGTTGGGATCAAGTAGAATTGGAACGCTTTTTATTCGAACGAGAGAATAAAAATGTAAGAACCTTTTTTATTTGCACTTATGAAAATGATGGATTACCAAGCCATACTTTTTTAACTTATGAAAAAAATGGAAAAGTCTATTGGTTTGAACACTCATGGGGAGAATACTCTGGTATTCATGAATATAATACATTAAAAGAACTATTACTTGACGTAAAACAAAAATTTGTTCAAAATAAAAATGTTCCTACCATTGTTTACGAATATGAAAAGCCACCTTTCCATATTTCTTGTGATGAATACTATAAATTTGCTGAAAAAGGAAAAATTATCAGATTAAATGAACCTCTTTATTTTTATCATTTAGTCAATAAAGATGCTGATACAAATAAAGGCTTACTTAGTTTACAATATATGTATGACCATAAATTATATAA
The DNA here is from genome assembly GCA_949505625.1 of uncultured Bacilli bacterium. GTDB lineage: Bacteria > Bacillota_I > Bacilli_A > RF39 > UBA660 > MGBC102946. The sequence continues at coordinate 100,354 of CATBQD010000002.1, read as the reverse complement.
ACTATTTGATCAATCTGTAATAAAATATAAAGAAAGAATTGTAAATGGTTGGAATAAAAAATATTTAAATAGAGATAAAAACAGTTTAACAAGAGAAGATATCCTAGATGCTTTAACTTTGTTTCGTGGTCCATTTGGAACAAACTATATTTATTTTTTTAAATACCTACCATATAAAGAATTAGGTCCTAAAATGGAACAAGTTCTAAAAGCAAAAGATATTTATCGTATTGATATCAATAATGAAGAAATACAAAAATACTTTTTAGATATTGACTATGGTTATGAACAAAGCCATTCTGATCATAAAAGACTAAATAAGATTTTCTATGAAACCGTTACAGAAGAAAATTATTTTTCCAATTACAATGAAAGTGATGATATGATTTTTAAGTCTCTCAATCATATTGGAATTGCATTCAAAGATGGGTATTGCCCTATTACACTTTTAGAAAAAGTTAGTTAAGTCTATGAGTAGAACCATAGACTTTTATAATATATGATTATATTATATATAACAAAAAAATATTTTTCAAAAAGAAAAATTAAATATATAATAAATTTATTAAAAGGAGTTTGATCAGAATGAAAATTACAATCATACCATTAGGTACTATTTCACCCTATCCTAAAAAAAATATGAACTGTCCAGGCTTTTTAATAAAGTTTCAAGATTATAAAATATTATTAGACTGTGGAAACGGAATTGTAAGATTTCTCCATCTTCCAAATGATTTAAATAATTTGCATATCTTTCTTACTCATTTCCATAATGACCATATTGGTGATATTGGTGCATTACAATATGCATCTTTCTGTCATCATAACTTAGGGCAATTAGATCAAAAAATCCAAATTTATATGCCAGATCATGATTTTAGATTTAATAGAGCTGCTATTCTCGCAAATGAAGAAAGTTTTGCCGATTATCATTCAATTCATAACATGCAAACCTATCAAATTGGTGATTTTATGATAAGCTTTGAAGATAACCATTCTCATACAATTGAATCTTATATGATAAAATTGCAAAGTCAGAAATTTAAACTAGTATATACATCAGATATTGGAACAAACAATATAGAAGGTATTATAAAATTTGCACAGAATTCTGACTTACTTATTTGTGAAAGCTCATTTTTAAAAACTCATAACTCTAATAGTACAACCCATATGACAGCTTCTAGAGCTGCTAAAATTGCCGAATTAGCACATGCAAAACAATTACTTCTCACTCATTTTTGGCCAGAAGAAAATAAAGAAGCATATTTAAAAGAAGCACAAAATGTTTTTCCAAATACAGAAATTGCTATAGAAGGAAAAAAGCTAACCTATTCAAAATAGTACACTTATTAACAAAAAAAAATATTAGATATTTATTATCTTCTTTTTTCTTATAAAAAAACTGTAAGTATAATGCTAAATAAGTTATTGAAACATTTCTACTTTACAGTTTTTGGCTATTTTAATTTTCTCATTATTTTTGTACAGCTATCAAAAGTCTGTTCTAAAGGAGTACTAATAAGTTCTTCATATACTTCTAAAAATAAAGAATTAGGATTTGTAAGTACATCATATATTTGTCCTATTAAAGGTTCTGGGATCGTTCTAATATAATGTTCTATTAAAGAATGTAAATTTGAAAATTGTTCTCTGATATAATCTACTTCTCCAGTCCTTCCCCAAGATGCTAAAAGAGTGACATTTCGTAAAAAGAATCTTATAAAAGTATCTAAAAAGTTCTCTAATACTTCATCTTTTATAGCATGTTTATAAACATAGTGCAATTTTTTTAAAGCCAATGCTTTTTTTGAAGCATTTTCTTCTTGAAACAGCATTTGAAGAATTAAATTAGAAATATCACCAACAGGTTTTAATGTCTGTACATGAAATCGCGGAAAACAAAAATCTGTTAACATTGAAGAATCAATTTTAGAAAGAAATTTTTCAATTAAAGTTCCACCACACAAATCTAGAAAATCGGAACTTCTATAACAATCTAAAAGTATTAAATTCATATCTGAATAACATTTAGAAAAAGTAGCATTATCTCTAGCCAGTGAAGCACTAAAAATTCTTAAATTCGAAAACCTTTTAAAAAACTCTAAATTGATTCCATCTATATTTTTCAAATGTTCATACATTTCATCCGAAATCGTTTTTAACATGCCAAAATTTTTATTTTTACTTTTAGAAGGATCATAAAAACAGGATATATCTAGATCAGAAAATGAAGATATATAACCATATTTTTTACATAATCCAAAAGAACCTTGAACAAAACTTTGATTATAATAAGAAGTTAAACTCTCAAGCATCATTGAATAAATATAATCATCCAAAAGTAATTTTCCATCAAAACAAAATGATTTATGAATCATGCCACAAGCCTTTTCAAATTCGCCAGTATTGATGAATAAGGATGTTCCATTAGTGGTTTTTATATTAGGAGTTTCTCCAATCAATATTGGTTTATATGCTTGTGCCTCACATGTCACATTTATATATGCAGCAGAGATATTACCACAATTTTCGTGAATATGACCATGATAATTAACTCCACCATCATAATTAACAAACTCACTTAATATTCCTTGAAATGTTAAATCATTCTTTTCACCTTTAATCAATGGTTCATGAGACAAAAATCCATTATTAATTTTAATAGGAGTGGTATAAACTCCTTCAAACCCTAAAGAATGATATCTTTTTTCTAAACTTCCTAAATCATGATTCCCTAATATCAAATATTTATGACCATTCATACTAGCACAAAATGGACCTATCATAGAATTTTTAAAACAAAAATCTCCTAAAAATATTACAATATCATCTTTCCCTACTACTTCGTTATGAGCATTTATAATATGTTCATTCATTGCTTCTATATTATCAAATTCGCTTCGTGTATACTCAATAATATTCTTATGAAAAAAATGATGATCCCCAATTACATAAATTTTACTCCCAGGATGTCTTCTACATAGCATATCATATATATCTTGACAAAAAGTCATATAACAGCCCCCTTTAATGTAGTTGTTATCCTACACTAAAATTCTAAAAAAAGCAAGATAAATGAATAAAGTGCTTTTAACCATTAAAAAATCGAACTTCTTAGTTCGATTAAACTTTGGTTTGTAACGAATAACATAGATATCTACAACTTATAATTTATTTTTTATTCTGTGTAATTTTAATTTTCGCAAATAACATGATGTTGTATCCTCTAACATTAATTTAACCATAACATCTGATAAACTTTTTTTATAAAATAGTACTTCACAAACCAAATCAATATATGTTTTAATCCTAGCACTATTTTGATAATCATTTAATAAGCGTATCGACTTTTCTAATAATTCATTTAACCACATTTCTATTTGTGGATTTATGTATTGTTGTAAAGAAGGATGATTAAATCCTTTTCTTTTGAGTTCAATTATTAAATGTTCATTTAAATTTGCTAATGAAATAAACATTTCATCTGAAATGCCAAGATTATTTACATCTTCTATAGGAATATTTATTAATCCTCTATTAATATCTTCAAAGAAATCTCTTAAAATAAAATAATTTCTTCTAACATATCCTAAATTTTGTAACAATATCTCGTCATATTCTTCAGCACTTGTAACAATTACTCCGATTTTATGACATGCCATATAACAATCATAATAATATCTTAAAATTTCATTTCTAGCGCTTAAAATAATTTGACCGTTTTTTATATCGCTCGTTCTTTTAACATCAAATAATAAACTTTTAATGACTGAGATGCATTCCTTTTCAATATTTACTCCAATTTTATCTGCAAAAGCTAAGATATCATTCATTAGTATATCTAAATTATCATTTGGACTACTTTTTCGTTTTATAAACTCTATTTTTTTAAGCAAATATTCCTCTTTTTGTCTTTTTATATTTTCAAAATCACCATAAAAAATACTTTCCACAGTTTCGTCATCTATCATATCATCTAATATACGAAAATAAGCATAAATATATTTTGTTAATAAACTTCTTTCTTTAGAAAACGGTAATTCTTTTTCATATATTTTAAATGGAAAATAAGCACAATTTACCATAGAAGAAAATATTAAATGTTTAAAATCCATATTAAGAAAACAGCTTTTTCTATATTGTTTATAAATTTCTTTACTTTTCATATATTCTCCTTAAAATGCTTTATATATTCAAAATATATAACTCACCCTATATTACTAACATAAATACTAAAATACCTATGTTGATATAAAAAAATGCCAATTATTCAATTAGCTTTTTATATATCAATGTCCGAAAAGTTCGAACAGATTCGTCAATGGAGCGAGTGTCGTAGTTATCTACAACTTTTTCTTCAATAACTAATATCCTCCGTTACTACTAATAATATACCACATTTTTAGTATTTATGGAATAGGATATTTAAAAATTCATTTAAGTATATATTTTACTCTCAATTAAAAGTAAAAATACTGCTCATTTCTTTTTTTGTTTTAATCATTAGTTATATATTTTTTCACGATTTTTTCTAAGTCATATAATATGCTATAATCATCAATTAGTTTTGTAGTAGACAATTTTTCAAATTCTTTTTTTATTTCTTCAATACGTTTTTTTAATTCTTTATTATAGATTGAAGAAAGATATTTATTATTTACATCTCTTCCAATTATATAAGGAACATACTTTATAAAATATACTTTATCTACTTCATCATCAAAATTCCAATTATATTCATTTATTGAGTTATAAAATTTTAATTGATTTGCCAAAGTTTCTATATTTGAACTTTTTAAATGTGCAAGATACTCTATATAAATCATTATAGTAAAACAAGTTATATCATCTTCAATATTTACACTTTTTTCGTGTAACGAATGCAATTTAGGTAATTTATTTTCTAAATCAATGTGACATAATTCGTGATATAGTGTAGATTTTATCAAATCATTTTCGCCATCATATATGTATTTTTGTATTTTGTTTTTTGGTAAAAATATAGTTTTATTCTCCATGTGTCCATCAGAATTTGAATGTAATAGCGAATCCGAAATAATTTTAATGCCTTTAAATCCATCTAAATTAAGATCTATAATAAATTTTTCAAGGGTTACTAAAATTTGTTGTAACCTATTTAAAGCGTCAGTATTCATTTGAGCTTCATTATATATTTTCAAAATTATCACCTGCCAATTAAATTATAACATTTTAAACTATAACTGTTAACTTATTTTTAATGTAGTATAATGGCATTTGGGACATCCTCTGCCTTTATTTCTATTAGCAATAATTGCTTTCCATTCATGTCCACATTTTGAACATTTCCACCAAACTTTTTTATTACTATTTGGAGTAATCATATTTGGTTTTAAATCACCATTCTTTTCATTATTCCATTCTTTTGCAAGTTTTGGGTTAATAGTAGCAAGATCATTATAACCTTTAAGCACTTGTTTATTTACACAAATAGGGCATCCAGTTCCACGTGTTCTATTAGATATACTCGTTTGCCATTCGTGTCCTTTATTACACTTCCACCAAACTTTTTTACTACTATTTGGCATAATCATATTTGGTTTTAAATCACCATTTTTTTCATTATTCCATTCTTTTGCTAATTCTGGATTAACTGTTGCAAGATCATTATAGCCAACAATGGTTTTCCTTCCTGAACAATATGGACATCCAGTTCCACGAGTTCTATTAGTTATACTTGTTTGCCATTCATGTTCTTTTTTACATTTCCACCAAACTTTTTTTCTGCTATTTGACATAATCATATCTGGTTTTAAATCACCATTTTTTTCATTATTCCATTCTTTTGCTAATTCTGGATTAACTGTTACAAGATCATTATAACCTTTAAGAACTTGTTGATTTGCACAAATTAAACATCCTGATCCATTATTACGATTTTTTACCATTGTTTGCCATTCGTGTCCTTTATTACATTTCCACCAAACTTTTTTTTCACTATTTGGCATAATCATATCTGGTTTTAGATCACAATTTTTTTCATAATTCCATTCTTTTGCTAATTCTGGATTAACTGTTACAAGATCGTTATAACCTTTAAGAACTTGTTGATTTGCACAAAAAGGACAACCACTTCCATTATTTCGACTTCTTATTATTGCTTGCCATTCATGTCCTTTTTTACATTTCCACCAGACTTTTTTAGCGCTATTTGCTGTAACCATATCTGGTTTTAAATCACCATTCTTTTCATTATTCCATTCCTTTGTAATACTAGGGTTAAGCACCATTAAAGATTGATCTTTTTGATTGTTTATAAAAGATTCATATATTAAAACACGATCTCTATCTAAATTAACATCTATATTCTTCTTTAAGTATTTTGTTATAAGTTCTATGGCAGATTTTATTCCAGCATCAGAATATGCACATGGAATAATTCTTAAATAATCATTTTCCACACTTTCTTCTTTTATATTTTCTTTTACTCTAAAGAGAAGAATCTTATTTTCTCTACAAAGTTTGTTTTTTCTTTCATCACTTTTTAAATTTTTATGCCAAAACGAACCATCATACTCAATAGCAATTTTTTTTGATGGAATAAAAATATCTAATTCCATTTTCAAATGACGATCGCCATTTATAGCATCTGGAAACAGTTTTTTTATATAAAAATAAATTGCTTGTTCTGGAAAAGAAGTCTGTAATTCTTTTGCACAAAAAGGACAACCACTTCCATTATTTCGACTACTGATTACTGCTACCCATTCGTGTCCTTTATTACATTTCCACCAGACTTTTTTATGACCATTTGCTGTAATCATATTTGGTTTTAAATCACCATTTTTTTCGGTATTCCATTCTTTTGCTAATTTTGGATTAACTGTAGCAAGATCGTTATATCCGATAATGGCTTGCCTTCCGGAGCAATAGGGACAACCAGTACCTCTATTTCTATTAATTACACTTGCTACCCATTCGTGTCCTTTATTACATTTCCACCAAACTTTTCTGCCGTTATTTGCAACGACCATATCTGGTTTTAAATCGCCATTTTTTTCATTATTCCATTCTTTTGCTAATTCTGGATTAACTGTTGCAAGATCATTATAACCTTTAAATACTTCTTTGTTTCCACAAAAAGGACAACCTCTACCTCTAATTCTATTATCTACACTTGCTACCCATTCGTGTCCTTTATTACATTTCCACCAGACTTTTTTGCCACAATTTGCCATAACCATATTTGGTTTTAAATCGCCATTCTTTTCATTATTCCATTCTTTTGTTAATTCTGGATTAATCGTAGCAAAATCATTGTAGCCGATGATAGCTTTTCTACCAGAACAATATGGACAACTAGTACCTCTATTTCTATTATATATACTTGCCTCCCATTCGTGTCCTTCTCTACATTTCCACCAGACTTTTATCTTACTTCCAGTTGTTAATGACTTAGAATCTAATCCAACATTTTTTTCATTATTCCATTCTTTCATTAATATTTTATTATCAATAAGATATTGTTTTTTAATCAATACATATCACCTCATTCGTAATATATTTTCTTTATATTATACTACTATTTCAGCACATTTAATAGCATAGATAAAAAGAAAACTACATATAGTGTAGTTAAATTTGCTTAAAATTAATAAAACTATATTTCAAAATCATTTTTATCTTTGACTTTATTTTTATTGTTTTCTTTATTCCAAGTATAGTCATCTTTTATACTTTCAATAGTATCATCACTAAATATTCCATGTTCATATAAATCTTTAGAAAACTTCCAATAATCTTCTCGTTCTTTATCTTTTCTAAACATTTTATTTTTAATGAATTTTACTAATCGACTAAATAGATTTTTGAAGTAATCAACTATTTCTTGTAAGTGTTTATTCTCTTGTTTAAGTTCTTTAATCTCTTTGTTTTTATTATCAATATTTTTAGATAAAGTATCAACTTTAAGAGATAAGGCTTTATTATTTTCAGTTAGTATCTTAATCTTTTCTCTATTCTCTTGTAGTTCAGTATCAACATTGTTTAAGGTTAATGATAATATTTCAGTTTTCTTAAAATCTTTGTTAATATCTTTGACTTTATCAACATATTCTATAATCTTATTTCTATCACTTTCTGAAATAGTGTAGGTATTTTTAACAATAGGTGCTTTTTTAAGATTATTAATAGTATCTTCAATATCAGTTGTAGTTTTATCTAATTCGCTAGACTTTTTACTAGCAATTTCTAGTGTTTTCTTATTCTTATCAAGTTGTTCTTTCATTTCTTGATAGTTAGTCATATCTTTAACATTTATGTCTTTATTTCTACCTTTTTCTTTCTTCTTTAAAATGTTATTAAGACCATATTCTTTATTAAAACTAGCAATACATAAAGTTCTCATTTTATCTTGAATAGTTCGTAAACTATCTCTTGTAAAAACATCACCTTTACCAACTTGTTTACTCATACCATTTTTATTTTTATATTTTATAGGTACACCTACAATATGAAGATGTGGACTAGTTTCATCATAATGAATAATTGCACTCGCTATCTTAAAGTCAGGAACTAACTCTTGTAAATCATTAAGTTGTTCTTTAAATACATTAGTCATTTTATGTTTAAATTTATCATCTTTTGTATCCCAGTATTTCTTATCTCCAAGTTCAATAATAATCTCACAAGCAAGGTCATTTTTAGAATTATCACTTATCTTCTTAAAGTAGTCAGTAATCTTTCTATCATCTCTTGTTTGTTTAGAGTTATATTCATCTACTGATTCTTTAAATTCTTTTTCGTATAGTTCTTTAACATCATTATAAAGTGAAGTAGTGCCTTTTATTATTTCTATAAGATTACTATTGTTATCATATTTACGATAGTTATGCTTATCTACTCTTGATAATTGTCTAGAATTTTGAATAGCATTATTTGATAAAGAAGTGCTACCAGATGTATTATTTTTTGCCATGTTTTTTGATGATGGCTTTCTATTTTTATCACTACCCAAATGTAGTGAATAAGATAATTCGTTCATAAAATATCAACCCCTTTTATATTTTAGTTTTCATTAAAATTCTTTTGTGCATCTTCTAAAGTAGAGAAGAACTCCTGATTCATCATTGCATTAGAATTAGGCTCAATATAAGTACAAACAATATAGTGATTAAAACACTTATCGGCATAAACTAAATACAAGTTTTCTTTCTCATCAATTAAATAACACTTACCATATTTTAAATTGTAAAATTCCTTTTTGTATTCAAAGTCCATATATAAATCACTCTCCTTATTTTAAACATATTTTGGCTTTGACAAAATGTTTAACCCCCTAGGTATTTTGACGCAAGCATCAAAATTACCTTGTGGGCTAGGGATTCCCTAGAACCCTTTAGACTTACTTCATAATATTTTAAAGCTAAAGCAATAAAACAAAATTACATAAGTCTTGTAACAAACTATCGCCACTTTCATTGAAACAATGTTTCAACAAAACGTGCCACGTTTGTTATAACTTTTTGAAAAAAAGTTAACAAAAATTTGTAGATAAGTTCAAAACAATAAAAATAAACTTTTTTGTTTTAAACTCATTCCATTATTTATATAACTATTTCTAGTCAAGGATTAAGACAAGTAACTTTGTTGTCCTTGACTAGAAGTATCATTTTTAAGTGCTTTCATATTAACTGGTTTAATTCCTATCTCAACAGGTATAGGCTCTTTAAAATAGGTAACACTATCATTCGTTTCATCAGGTATATAATCAAATGCAGTATTTATATCTTGCATTTGAAACTCATCAGTACCCTTTATATAAATGATTCCATATTTATATTCTTTCATCTTTATATCAGGGTCTATCTTACAATAATCTTCAAGTGGGAATACTCTTACTATTGCTCGGTCATCTTCTATAAAATTAAAGTAAAATATTCTATTTTCAACATAATAAGTTGCTTCTTCATAACCAACATTATAGTATTGTCTTAATCTCATAATGTGTTTACCAACTTCTTCTTCAGGAAGATAATTACTAAACCTTAATTCTCCAACTAAATTACCAAATATAGCAGGACTTTTAACATCAATATAACCTTTATCAAATAACTCATTACATGGCTTACAAATACTTTCTCTAAATAGTATTTCATCAACATAGATTAAATCGTGTTTTTGTTTTAATTTTATCTCATCTACATATCTCATAATTAAATCAGATTTTTCTTCTCTAGTGTAATCTTTCCAAGTTTTAGTTCTTTTCTTATATTCATCTTTTAACTTAACTCGATTAATATAATCAATATCACGTTTTAAAAGTATGTCTTGTGGAGTAAAGTTAAGTTCTTCACAATTTTCAGTATCATTAAGTTCATCATTTAATTTTATAATAACATCTTCAACGATTTTCTTTTCTTCATTATAAACTTTTAAATCAAATGCTCCTTCAATATATGCTTTTCTAATTCTCTCTAATTTATCATTTTGTTTTAATAACTCTTTCTCTAATTGTTCTCTAGGCTCATCAAATTTTTGCTTAATCATAGGTAGGAAGAATTGATTTACAACACTATCATATTCGACTAATTCTTGAACAAAATTATCAAAATATTCACTTATAACATTTTCTTTTAAATTAACTTTGCAATCAGTACAATAATAGTAGTAATAAACATTACCATTTTTCTTTTTAGTTGCTTTTCCACCAAGTAATCTTCCACATTTAGGGCAAGTAAGTTTTTGTAAGAATAGGTAAGTCAAAGTTCTTTGATAACTTCGTGAGTTCTTTTTCTTTTGAACTTGACATTCTTCCCATAGTTCTTTAGAAACAATAGGCTCGACAACATCTTGATAATAAGTAGGGTGTTTAGTTCTTTTACCATGAACATAATCTCCCTTATAAACTTCATTTTCAAGTATTGCAGTTATAGAAGAATCTCGCCAGTTGGTTTTACCTAACACTTTTTCTTCGTTCAGTATATTTGATATAGTTTGATAAGAATTTCCTTGATAATAAAGGTTAAATATTCTTTCTACAATATCCTTAGTAGAGTAGTCAATTACTAATTTTTTATCTTCATGTTTGTAACCTAGTGGTGCTTGACTTGGTATATGTCCTTGTTTTATTGCTCCTGCTAAACCTATCTTCGTTCTTTCACTTGTTCTCTCAATTTCATTTTGACTAACACTCATAAGTAATCTTGAAATCATCTTACCATTAGCATTAGTAGTATTTATTTCATCATTGGCACAGTCTAAATAAGCATCATTTTCTTCTAAAAATGTCATTAACTTTTCCCAGTCAAATATACTTCTTGTTATTCTATCTAGTTTTAAGGCAACTATAGTGTTAATTCTTTTACTTTTAATATCTTCCTTTAATCTTTCAAATTCAGGTCTTAAATTGCCTGTTTTAGCACTTATACCAGCATCTTCGTAATAATCTACTATCTCATAACCCTTAAATTTACAAAATGTTTCTAATCTTTCTCTTTGTTCAGGTAAACTAAAGCCTTCACGTGCTTGATCTTCTGTACTTACTCTCAAATATAGTCCACATAATTTTCTTTCATTATTCATAAATTCTTCCCTTCCTTTCTAAAAAATAAGAGATAAAAGCCATAGACATATCTACTACCTTTATCTCTTTAACTTTGTATTATTAAATTTTATACTTCCAAATCATAACCCCTTTAAAAAGACTTGTACGTAAATAACCCCTTATTTGCTATATATAATAAAGTTTTTAAGAGAAAAAGTCAATATTATTTGTGTAACTAAGACATAGTCTTTATGTAATCTTCTAATTCTACAAGTTTAATCTTTTTATTTAAACTACCTACATAAATATCAGTAGAGTAATTAAATGCTAAAAAAGTAACATTATTTATAACGATTTTATGTGGTTCAATATAGTTTAAATTAGTATCATTAATTCTTTTAATATTACCATTGATAATCTTTGGTGTAACGTGACAAAACTCACATATAAACTCAATACGTTGTTTTAAATTGTTTTCCATCTCTAACTCTTGTGTAGTAAACTTTATCATAAAATGCACCATCCTTTCTTGGTTTAATTTTTTCTATAAACGAAAAAATCAACCCGAACGGATTGATATGTATTTCAAGTTCAAACTATAAAAGTTCGAACAGAAACGTCACTGGAGCAAGTGACCAGAATCGAACTGGCATCCTAGCCTTGGCAAGGCCATATTCTAACCATTGAACCACACCTGCAAAAAAAATAAATGGAGGGCCTAGTCGGATTTGAACCAACGATCAGGGAGTTGCAGTCCCACGCCTTACCACTTGGCTATAGACCCATTTATAAGTACATATTTATTGTACCGAATTAAAAGATAATTGTCAATCAAAATTATCATATCTACTCTATTTTATGCTAAAACATAAATATTGAAACAAAAAAGTTGGAATTTTCCAACTTTATTTTGTCATCTTTACAATTTCTAATTTATCATTATGATGAACTAAATACAGTGTTGCAGCTGTTTGATATCCAAGATCTTCTTCGTATGCAATTTTAAAATCTACACGATATGCCTCTTTATCACTAGTATCCAAATAATTAATTTCTAATTGTTCTATATTTAAAACACTTACTTCTGTTACAACAGGAAGCTCCTGTTTTCTATCGCCATATATATTACTTTCTACATAATGATAAACTCCTTCTTTGGCATATTTTTCAAAATCATCTCTAAAATCTGAATATACAAATTGTAATCCACCAATATCATTTTTGCTTTGCTTATTATCTAAATTAAAGAAATCTGCTAAAAATAGCTGTCCTACTAAAGTTGCATACTTCTCTTCATTCAATGGCTTATCATTTAAGACAGCTTTTAAATTTTTAAAAAGTTCTTTATAATAATTGGTTTCATTCTCAGCTAATTCATAACCATGACTTTCAATTTTTTCTTCAATCTTTACAACATTCTGAACTTTTTTTGGTTTTGAAGGCTTCAAAAATAAATATCCTAAGGTTATTAATACTATAACTACAAATATAATTATAATAAATTTTATCCTTCTATTTGCCCTTTTTTTCTTTTTCATATTTATGCTCCTATCCATTGCCTTTTTTTAACATTTCTTCTTCTAATGCTTTTTCTTGTGTCTTCTTAATCAAATCATAAACAATAATAGAATCCGAAATAGAAATCACTTTTTCAGCATATTCACTATAATGATTCATATATTCAATACTAACTGGTTCTTCTGGTTGCAAATTATAATAAGCATCTCCCTGAGAATTGTAGTAAATCTTATTTGTTAACCAGTTTCCATCTGGAAAAACAACAACATTTTCATCTACACTAAAAATATCATGTCCTAATGCATAAGGACTATTAAATCCAAACATATTTCCTAAAGTTGGTAAAACATCATACATTCCCATTGCTTCAGTAACTTCTTCTTGATACTTATTATCTTTTGTCCAAATAATAAACGGAACTTTTCTATTCAATTCTTCTTGATAAAAACCATATTCTTTATAATTTGGATCACTTTTGCTTAATGTAGTATGTGTCTCTGGATCGAAATTATAATAACGTTCAAACTCTGATTTCTTTAATTTTGCATCATGATCTCCATAAATCACAAGAACTGTATTTTCTAATAAGCCAGCCTCATCCATATCTTCAATAAACTGTCCTAAAGCTTCATCTGCATAATGTGCAGATTTAATATAATTACCTAATTTTGTACCTTCTAAATATGGATCACTTACTATTTCTACTTCCCCTGTTTCTTCGTTTATTTGCTCATATTTATAATCTACTTCAAAATCACTATAAGGTTTTCCCTTATCATTAAATGGAGTATGATTGCTAAGCATAATTAAAACTCCATAAAAATTTTTATTTTCCTCATTTATCTTTGAAATCTTTGGAACGGCTTGTCTAAAAAATGACTTATCAGAAAGACCTAATCCTATTTTTTCATCAATTTCAAAATCCTTTTTATAATTAAAGAAATAATCATAGCCTAAATTTGGATGCACAACATTTCTATTCCACATAGAGCCATTATTTCCATGCATGCTAAAAGTATAATAGCCTTGTTCTTTCAAAAGTTTTGGTATTGTAATATATTCTCGATCAAAATAATTTACAAACACAGTTCCACTTGTAGTTGGCATTAATGAAGTATTGAAAGTAAACTCACTATCACTACTTGTACCAACACTATCCTGTGCATAAAAGTTTGAAAAATATAATCCCTCGCTAGATAATTTATTTAAAGTAGGTGTTACAGGTTCTCCATTAAATTCGGCATTTATCAAAAAATTCTGCATGCTTTCTGCATGAATGACAATAATATTCTTTCCCTTAAATACATCTGTATACTTATTTTTTGTTGGAGTAGTATCTATATTACTATAATACTCTCTAAATGCTCTTGCCTTCTCGTCGTATCCAAAAAGCGGACTAATTTGAGGCCGAATGCTTGCTACCAAATCATTCGCTTGATATGTATAAAGACCATACCTAGTTACAATAAACTCCCGATTCCATTGCTTTCCCAAACGACTAATATCAGTACTATTTAACATGGAAATGAAAAAACCTAATGTAATTAAACCTGCTACTAAAGTATTTAAAGCCCTAACTTTCCCTTTTTCTATTTTGGTTACTTTTACATAGTAATCTTTCTTTTTTAAGGCACGATTGACAAAAATCATTGCCACGATTTGCCAAAGATAAGAAAAATCTTTTAGTTCCATAACATTTTGAACTACAGCATCTCCCACTGTTCGAAGCTGAAAAGCAGTTGTAATTAATGACGCTGATACAAAGGATATATAATTAGTATAATACATTGAATTAATAATACAAATTAATGTAAAAAAGATAGACCAAGAAAAAAAGTACTTAAACTGATTCTTTGGTTTTAAAAAATACCCCAATGCGCCAATTAATAAAACAACACTTAAGTCTGCTAAAACAGGTCTAAAGTCAAAATAGTTTTTTACAGTTAAAAAACGAAGTAATGTCGCATTTAATACAGAAGTAATTACAAAAGTACTAAATAATATATTTGTTTTAATATAATTTACCGATTTATTTTTTGCTTGTTTCAAATAATAAGAAGTTTGTTCTGTTACTTTCTTCAATTTATTTTCACCTCACGTCAATCACTAAAAGTATATCACGATTCCTTGTATTTATCAAACTAACAAACCTCTTTTTAAGAGCTGGTTTACAAAAAAAGACCCTTTGGTCTATCTTGTATAATTCTCTGTAATTGATGTAGTATTTGTTAAAATAGAATTCTTTAACATTTCGAACTCTGCTTTTACTCTTTCCAATCCTGAATACATAGTAGGATTATCCATCATATTCGGATTGGTTACTAACATACTTTCTATTTGAGAGAGTTGTTCTGCTGTCAAATTTTTACCAGCCAAACTTTTTAAATATGCACTTTCAATACTTGCTAATTGACTTTTTCCCGTTTCTGCTCTAGAAACATTATAATTCATTAATCCTATCATAGTTCTATCCCCGCATCTATCAAACTCTTTGTTAATGTCATATAATCATTGTTAAAAAAAGCATGTAATAAAATATCATTTCCGATGGATATTGAAATCAAATTGGTTGCAATAATTTCATCAGAATGAACAAACTCTTCTGTTTCATTTCCAACTAAATAATTGGTTAAAATTTCAGTATATCCAATATTTAATGCTTCAAATTGATGGTTGAAATTAAAACCAGTATAATTATCTTTTGCTGTCATAATTGATAACAACTCATACATCAAAATATGTTTTGCATCGACATCTTTCCCTAGTCTTTCTTCATTTATCATCAAAGTATTTAAAACTGGGTCATATTTAGAAACTTCTGATGATACATATCGATTTAACTTATCAATCTTTAAAGTTTGTAATCTATTTTTTAAGTTTTCAAGTGATACTGTAGGAAACTGTTTTTGAAAAATTGTTACAAGCTCTAAAAGATTCATTTTTAAACCTTGTGTTAAATTTGGATTTGTATTTAAAACTGCCTCAATTTCTTCTACCATATTATCACCATTATTATCATATCATAAAAAAAACAAATGTCAAAGAAAAATTTTTAGTCACTTCAAACTTGACAAGCTAAAAAAAATACTGTATATTACTTCCAACAGAAAGGAAGAACTATATGAAATTATTTTTACAAAACAATCGCAGACGTTACCGATGAGTACTTGTAAAACGATTTAAAAATAATCGTAGATGCAAGTACTATTTGTGATGCTTGTATCTGCGATAGGAAAATAATTTCAAGGAACCTATGCATATACAAGCATAGGTTTTTATTTTGAAAGGAGAAATTATGGAAAAAGAAATACTAAATACATTAGAATGGCTAATCAATTTTAAAAGTGTTTCAAAAGATACACAAGAAACAGATGCTTTGCTTGATTTGATTGCTTCAAAAATGAATCCTAATTTAACAATTAAAAAACATTGCTTTAATGGTTTTTCTTCTCTTGTGATTGCAAATACAAAAGAAAAGAATTTTGATGTTGTATTTTGTGTTCACATTGATGTAGTTCCATGTGAAAAATATCAATTTCAAAAGAAAGGAAATACCATTTATGGAAGAGGCGCAATTGATATGAAAGGTGCTGTTAGTGTCTGTATGACTTTATTGAATCATGTAAAAACAAATAAAAAGGTTGCCCTTTTTATTACAAGTGATGAAGAAATTGATGGGAACTGTGCCAAACAACTAGTAGATTTATACCCAGATATAAAACTAGCCATTGTTCCAGATGGTGGTTCTAATTTTGAATTGGTTGTTGAAGAAAAAGGACTACTACAATTAAAATTAGAAATTAATACCAAAGCAAGTCATGCATCTACTCCCTTTTTAGGAATCAATGCAATTACTAGTTTATACGAACTCTATCAGGAATTGATAACAAAGTACTCTCTTCCATTAAATGAAAATGATTACAAAACTTCTATTACATTAACCAAGTTAGAAGGTGGAAATGCTTATAACCAAGTTCCTTCTAACGCTTCTATGGTACTAGATATCAGATATATATCTAGTGATAAGCCAAAAGATATTATAGGCTTTATAAAAAAAGAAAATCCAAATATTCAAATTACAACCATTACAGAAGGTTCCATTTTTGCCACAGATACGAATAACAATAAAATCTTATCTTATCTAAAAAGCTGTAATGAAATTTTAGGGTATAAACCTAAATTTAAAAAAATAACATCTACTTCTGATGCAATCTATTTTTGTGATAAAAAGATACCTACTATTATTATGAATCCAGTTGGAGGATATCCACATTCAGAAAAAGAATATGTAACTGCAGATTCATTAGTTTTATTATATAAAATATATGAGCATTTTTTAACGAAAGGAATGATATAATGAATAACCAATTATATAATATGAAATTAATACCTATGCCATATGGGTATATTAAACCAATTGACAAATTTGAAGATTTTGAAAAAGTAATCAATGTTTTTAAAGAACCACCATTTAGTGAACCATTAAGTCTAAAAGACAAATTAGAAGAATATCATGGATATCTAAAACATGGTCTTGCTCTTGGATATTACGCATCTAATGGAGAAATTATGGGATACGCAGGTGTTATGCAAGAAGTAGAAGAAGCACATAAGCCTTTCTTTGCTGCAAATATTGAAGAACTAAATCCTCTTTATATTTATGGATTAGCAACTAGAAAAGAATATAGAGGAAAATACATGGTTTGTTCTTCTCTAGTGCAAGTAATCAATGATATTGCAATCAGGAATCAAATTGATTTTGTTTATTTAAGGATTTCTGCAACAGGTTCTAAATCAGAACATCTTTGCCTAAGACTCGGATATGACAATTTGTATCAAAATGGTAATATTCCAATTCAACCTTGTAGTTTCACTAGAATTGATGGTAAAATGCAAACCGATGAAAGAAGATTTTTAATTAAACCAATGAGTCAAAAAGGACATGAATTTCTTTTTGAAACTGGTTCCATACAACATCCTTATCAAAAGGAAACTGTTTACGAAAAAAAAGACGAATAAGTCTTTTTTATTCTATAACAATCTGTTTTTTTGTTTCCTTTTTTTCATCATTTTTATCTAACGTAATTGTTAAAATTCCATTCTGACAACTGGCTTTAATTGATTCTTCATGAATATCTCCTACATAAAAAGTTCTTTCTTTCTCACTCATGACCCTTTCTTTTCGAATGTACTCACTTGTTTCTTCAAAGATATCTTCTTGTTTTATTGAAACAGTTAAATAACCATTTTCATAATCTACTCTAATATTTTCTTTTTCAACTCCAGGTACTTCAATTTTTAAATAATAAACATTGTCTTGCTCATAAATATCAGTTCTCAAATAATTAAATTCTCCATTATTAAAACCTAATCCATTTCTAAAAAATCCATTTCCTAAATAGTTCATAATTGTTCCTTTCTAGCTTTCAACACGTGTTTTTAAATGTTCGATTTTTATTTGCTCTTTTCCTTCAATTGCTTCTTCTATAATCATAGATTCGATATCTTCTTTAAGAATCTTATCTAATCTTCTAGCTCCAAATTCTTTAAAATTGCTCTTTTCTACAATTTCTAAAATAAGAGATTTATCATAAATAATTTGATACCCTTTCTTTTGATAACGAGCTTCTAATTTCTGCAATTTTTTTTCTGTTAATTTTTCAATATCTTGTTGATTCAATTTTTGAAATACTACAGTTTCATCAATACGATTCATAAATGGAACACTAAAATGTTCTTTTAATTTTGAGAAAATGATTTCATTTTTTGGAGATTCAAAGCCAATATGAATTTCTTCAAATCCAATATTAGAAGTCATAATAATGGTAACATTTCCAAAATGAACAGTCACTCCCCTAGAGTCTTTGATTTTTCCCTCTTCCAAAACCTGAAAAAATAAGTTTAAAATAGAAGGATGGGCTCTTTCAATTTCATCTAATATTAAAACCGAATATGGTTTATTTCTAATTTCTTCCAAAATATTTTTATGGTCATCATATCCTACATATCCTGGAGGTGCTCCTACTAATTTGCTGATAGAATGGGCTTCAGCATATTCGCTCATATCCAGTTTAATAATATTTTCTTTCCCTACCAGTTCTTCTCCGAAAAGTTTTGATAGCGCTGTTTTCCCTACTCCTGATGGTCCTACAAATAAAAGAGAAGTTCCTTTTTCTTCTTCTTTAAATCCCAACTTTAATCGCTTTGAGACTTGAACAATTTTATCAACAGCTTCATCTTGTCCAATAATTTCACTTTTAATATGACTTTCTAAATCTTCTATTGCTTTCTTATTTTCTTTTAAAAGTTCATATACTGGGACTTTGGTTTTGATATGAATTACTTCTGCAATATCTTCTTTGGTGACAATTTTATTGTGTTTTTGTTTTAAAAGATTTAATTCCAACTTATTTAAGCTATCCATTAAATTATTTTCTTTTTCTTTCCATTTTGATGCTTCTTTAAACTCATTATTTAAAATAGCCTCATTTTTTTCTTTGATTGTATTTTGAAGAACCTTATTTAATTCATGATATTTTTTTAATTCTTTACTTTCTTTTAAACTAACTTTTGCACAAACCTCATCCAAAATATCAATTGCTTTATCTGGTTGATTTCGATTATGAATATATTTTTCACTGAACTCAATTATTAAGTCAATCATAGATTCACTTATCTTTACAAAATGATATTGCTCATATATTGTTTTTAATTTCATTAAAATGTTTTTAACGACTTTGGTATCTGGAACTTCAATATAGATACTTTGAAATCTTCTATCAAGTGCACCATCTGCTTCAATATACTTTTTATATTCTTCTGTTGTTGTGGCACCAATTAAACGCAGTTTTCCTCTTGCCAAAGCAGGTTTAAAGATGTTAGATGCATCGATAGCACCTTCTGCTCCTCCTGCTCCTACTAATGTGTGAATTTCATCAATAAATAAAATGATATTATCACTATCTTCAATTTCTTTTAAAACCTTTCTCATTCGTTCTTCAAATTCACCACGATATTTTGTTCCTGCTACCATTGTAGCCATATCTAAGCTAATAATACGTTTATTTTTTAAAGAGGATGGAACTTCTCCAGTTGCAATTCTTCTACTAAGTTCTTCTACAATAGCAGTCTTTCCAACTCCAGCAGCTCCAATTAATAATGGATTGTTTTTTGTTCTTCTAGAGAGAATTTCTAATACTCTTTTTATTTCTGTTTCTCTTCCAATGACTGGGTCTAACTCTCCATTGGTAGCTTTCGCTGTTAAATCTGTCCCAAGCTCTTCCAACATCATTTTATGACCTTTTTTATGTTTTGCTCCTGTTGTTAATTTGTAAGCAAATTCACTATATAAGTCATCAATATCAATATTCATTCCAAGCAATATTCGAATTGCAACTCCTTCTCCTTCTTCTAAAAGACTTGCAAATAAGTGTTCTATTGTAACTGTTCCATTATTGTTTTCTTTACTATCAATAATGGCATTTTCCATTACTCTCTTTAAAAGAGGCGTATATAAAAACCAATTGCTCGCTACCTCTCCTATTCCTACAATATCTATGAGTTCTAATCGAAATGATTCATAATCTAAACGATATTCTTTTAACTTTTTAGAGATTGGATTATCATCTCTTAAAATCGCTAAAAGTAAATGTTCACTCCCAACATAGGGATGTTTTAATTCTTTCATTTCACTTTTCGCATTTATTAAAATCTGTCTTGCTTCCTCATTAAAGTTTCCAAACATAAAATCATCTCTTTTCCTTTTCTATATTGTTTCAATCCTTTCTTTTTTAAACATTTTTATATAAAATAAGAGCGGAAAAACAATAAATTTGTTCTTCTCCAAATACACTTGCTGACACACTAAACTTAATATCAACAATTTCTTTTTCTGATTCTTCTAAAAAATCATTGATTGCTTTTTCTAAATCTGTCTCATGACTTTCATCAAACACTTTTACCTTCATATCATCACCATCCCCATTTTAAAATAGAGTTTATGATAAAAATGTCGGATTGCATAAACTATAAATTATTTTTAACGACAAAAAAATCACAACAAATTGTGATTTCTAAAATATAATTACTTTTTCACTTTTATTGGGAAACGTTCTTCTTTTTGAAGTTCTCCAGTAAAAGTCATTGGTCTAATAACTCTAAATGGACCTATTCCTTCTTTTGATATAAAAGCACTCATTAATTCTAATTGTTTTTGGTAATCTAAGCTTTCAGGCTGAAAACACAATGCATTATCTACTCGATTATATGATTGAAGGACCTCTACACCTAAATATTTTCTCATTTGTTTCAAATATTCTAAAACATCTTTTGGAAGATACTCATCCATACACCAACTATAGTCTCCTTTTCTAGGGTCTAACATAGCATACGCTAATTGTAAATATCCACAACTTACTAGTTCATTATAATGATTTAACCAACTTACATAAGAAAGGTTTTTATCAATTACATATTTTTGCCCCTCTAATAAGACTTTCTCATAATCTGTTTTCGGAACATCTATAACATCTCTTCCACAATATGACCATTCTTTTATTGCTTTGATTTCCATTTCTTGCGTTAAAAAATTTCTCATTAATTTTGCACTATCACTGCTTCCTATAATAAATGCTGATTTCAATTCTAATTTACTCATTTTCTTTCTCCTACACATATAAAATCATTTTTTAATCTATTATATCATACATACCATAATAAATTATTACTTTTTCACTTTTAAAAGGAAAAAACTCTCATCCTTTTGTAGTTCTCCCATATGTGATACTGGAATAATTCTAGAGAAAGGTCCAGTTCCTTCATTTACTACAAAATTTTTCATTAATTCTAATTGTTCTTGGTAATCTACACTTTGTGGTGCAAAACACAAAGCTCTATCTCCTTCATGATAAGAATGCTGAACATTTACACCTAAATATTCTCTCATCTTTTTCAAATATTCCAAAATATCTTCTGGTAGATATTTGTCCAAGCACCACATTGGAGTACCTTTTCTCTTTCTTCTTAAGATAGCATACGCCAATTGTAAATATCCACATTCTATAGCAACATTATAAGGATTTACCCAACTAACATTTTGTATTTGTTGTTTTGCAACATATTCTCTGCCTTCTATCAAAGCTTTTTCATAGTCTTTTTGTGGAACATCTATAACATCTCTACTATAATAAGTTCTTTCTACAATTTCTATTTTCATTTCTTTTATAAGAAAATTTCTCATTAATTTGGTACTATCGGGATTTCCTATAATAAAAGCGGATTTTAATTCTAATTTACTCATTTTCTCCCTCCTACAATCTGAGTTAATACTTTCTGAAAAGAAGCTTGATATTCTTCGATAGTAGAATTATTTGATATTTCATAATCTGCAATACTTCTAAATTCGGTCAATTCTTGTTTAATTTTAGAAAATCTTTCCCGAATTTGTTCTATAGAATCGCCCCTTTTTCTAAGTCTTTCTTCTAATACACCTAAAGAAGAATCAATATAAATGCAAGAGACCTTATCTAATTTCGCTTTAAGTTGTAAAATACCATCATATCCAATATCTTTGATTGCTATTTTACCACTCCTCACAATATCATCATAATCCGTATTTAATATCCCATATTGGTCTTGATGAAAATATTGATGAATTAATAACTTATTCTGTTCTTTTAGATGATTAAATTCAGAATGATTTACAAATACATATTCACTTTTTGGGTCACTAGGACGCGCTAATCTAGTTGTAACACTTCTAGGAAGTGTAAATATATTGGGATTTAAATTTCTTATTAATGTAGATTTTCCGACCCCACTTACTCCACAAACAACAATAAACATAATATCCCCTCTTTTTTTATGGGCGTTATTATAACAAAAAAAGAATGATTTTGCAAATCACTCTTATTGTCCCATTTGTTTTGCAACTTCTTCAGCGAAGTTTTCTTCTCTTTTTTCCATTCCTTCGCCAACCTCAAAACGTACCATCTTTAAGATTTCTCCACCATTATTCTTTACATAAGTTCCAACACTAATGTCTCCATCTTTAATAAATGGTTGTTCCTCTAAACAAATTTCCTTATAGAATTTTTGAATTCTTCCAGCTACCATTTTTTCTGCAATTTCAGCAGGCTTTCCTTCATTGATAGCTTGTTCTTTCAAGATTTCTCTTTCTCTTTCTACTTCTTCAGCAGGAACTTCGCTAGTTTTTACATAAGATGGTCTCATAGCTGCTGCATGCATTGCTACATCTTTTGCAACTTCTTCATTAGCACCTTTAATTACTGTTAATACAGCAATTTTACCACCCATATGAATATAAGCTCCAAAATGTTCATCAGCACTTTTTGTAATATGCTCAAATCTTCTAAAGCTTAATTTTTCTCCAATTTTTGCTGTTTTTGCAACAACTAACTCATTTAAAGTTCCTTCATTTGTAGATAATTCTAATGCTTCTTCTACCGTTTTTACATTACTTCCAATTACGGTTTTCAAAGCCGTATCTACTAAATTTTTAAATTCTTCATTTTTTGCAACAAAATCTGTTTCAGAATTAACCTCAACTACTGCAGCATCATTACCTTCTACTAAAATTGCAGCAAGACCTTCTGCAGCAATACGGTCAGCTTTTTTTGCAGCTTTTGAAATTCCTTTTTCTCTTAACCAATCAACAGAAGCATTTAAATCTCCATTATTTGCTTCCAATGCTTTTTTACAATCAAGCATTCCAGCTCCTGTTTTTTCTCTTAGTTCTTTTACTAAGCTAGCACTTATCATAATATCTCTCCTCTTTTTTATTAAAAAAGATAGTTTCTATTATAGAAACCATCTTTATAGTTTTATTTTAAAGCATCAAGTAATTCTGCTTTTTTCATTGTAGAATAACCTTTAATGTCTTTTTCTTTTGCCATTTCACGAAGTTCTGCTACTGTAAGAGTTGATAAATCATTTGATTTAACGGCTTTTTCTTCTTTTACTTCTACAGTTTCTTGCTTTTCTTCTTTTTTAGGTTCTACTTTTTCTGATGGTCTATGATTATTTTTTTCAAATGGTTTACGTCCATCTCTAAAATCTTTTGGACGATTGTTTTCAAATCTTCTTGGTTCTCTTTTCTTTACTGTTTCTAAAGCTCTTTGCATAATATCATTTGCACTATCATTTTTATGTTTTTCATCAGTTGTTACATAGTCAACTAATTTTCCTCCATTTGCTTCAACAATTGCATTTGCCATAACACCAATAATTAGTTTTACTGCACGAATTGCATCATCATTTCCAGGAATTACATAATCAACCATATCTGGGTCACAATTTGTATCTACAATTCCAAATACTGGAATGTTTAATTTTCTTGCTTCTTTAATTGCAATATCTTCTTTTGATGGGTCAACAATAAACATTGCACTAGGTAATTTATGCATTTCTCTGATACCACATAAAAGTTTATTTAATTTGTCATATTCTTTTCTAAGACCAATTACTTCTTTCTTTGGTAGTAAATCAAAAGTACCATCTTTTTCCATTTTTTCAATTTCTTCTAATCTCTTAACTCTTCTTCTAATTGTTTTGAAGTTTGTTAATGTACCACCAAGCCATCTCTCTGTCACATAATAAGAATCAGAACGAAGTGCTTCTTCTCTTGTAGCTTCACTAGCTTGTTTTCTAGTTCCTACAAATAAAACCTTTCCACCATTTTCAGCAATTTTCTTTAAAGCTGCATAAGCTTCTTCGATTTTTTTTGCTGTTTTTTGTAAATCGATAATATAAATATCATCTCTTGAAGTATAAATATACTCTTTCATTTTTGGATTCCATCTCTTTGTTTGATGACCGAAATGTACTCCAGCTTCTAATAAATAACTCATTGACACTACTGCCATATTATTCCTCCTTTTGTTATTCCTCCAACGACTCATCTTTTTACACCACCAATTTGGCACTAGGCATAAAAATCCTCGCTGTGTGTTTTAAAAAGCCACTATTATTATATCATAATCTTATTCAATTACAAGTTTTTTTAGTGCTTTATTTAAAATTTTTTAGAGGTATAATTCCTTCATAATCAATTTTCTACATTTATTATTTTTATTACTTCTATAAAACAAAAAAGTACTAAATGAAACTTAAATCATTTAGTACTCTTTTTTTACTACTAAAACGCTTATCAAAAGAAGTTTATAATATTACCTTTTCTTTCTGCTTTTGATTGATTTGTTCAAATAACCTAAAATTACGATAATTTGGATTATCTGTTACCTCATCCAATACTGTAAGTTCTGGTGGCAAACATATTCTATCATTTTCTTCTGTAGGCTCTACTTCTAATAAACAAAGTTCTAAATTTCTAAAAACATCAAGCGTAAAATACTGATTTTCATAAACAAATAAATAACGGTCTTTCAAGATTGGTGTCTTTTCACTATTAACAGTTCTTCTTAAATATTCCTTTTCTTTCATTCTTCGCATTGTTTTTACTCGTACTTCTGGGTCTTTTGTATCTCTTTTATGAATTTCAAAGTACATAGAAGCATTTTCATCACTCATTTTTCTAAAACAACATTCTTCGTCACTTTCTATATAAGTTTGTTCTATTCTCATTTTTTTTACACTAGATAAAGTTGCAAGAAATTGTTCTATACAAGATGGATTTATCAAAAACTTTCTTTGTCGTTGAACTGGAACAGGGGCACCTAATTCTCTATGAATTGTCCTAATAACTTGGTCCATTTTACTTTTAAAATCCTGATTATTTGCAATCACATGTAAATTAGGATGTCCTATCCAACAATTTAACGTTGTCTCATCTAAAGAACGTGCAACCTCAGGTGGCTCTACTCTTGCTTCGTTATTCGCTAATGTATAGAACTCTTCTGCTCCTTTAGCTGCTGTTACTAGGTGCAAAATCATCTGATATCTTGTTAATAAGTCTATCTCTTTTAAAGAAGATTCCTTTAAAATCTGAGCAAAACCATCTGCATCAATATAAGCTTTGTTATCTAATGCCCCTCTATCACAAACAAGCAAACATTTCGTTTCCTCTGGAAGGATAGCTGCAAAGTTTTCATACATTGCTTCTTTATATAATTGATAACCAATAATTCCTTTTTGAAACTGATAAGTAGGTATTGATAAGGTCCCAAAAGGTCTAGCACCACTACTAATTAACTCTGTAGCACTTTCTCCAATAATAAATACTTTATAGCCTTTTTCTGTAAACTCTTTTTCAATTCTTTGTAGTGCTGTTGTCTTTCCTGCACATGGTCCTCCTGTTAACACAATTTTTGTAATTTTACTCATTATTTAATCGTCTCCTTTGGTTCATATATTTTTCTTAAAATCTTTTGTTTTGAATCTAATTCATGAAGTGAAGCATGCGTCACTCCAAAACGTTTTTTATCGTTCGTTAATGGTTCTTTGTTCAAATGAAAATAATACATATTAATAGGACCACGATGAGTAACAATTAGAGATTTCTCTAGTCCCATAATCCATTCTAACACCTCCTTTTGTCGCCTATATAAATCCAACATTGATTCTCCATTGGGATAAGATTCATGAATCGCTACATTTTCTATATAATTTGGAAATAACATTTCTGCTTTTTCTCTAGGCAATCCTGTTAAACTTCCTTTATCAAGTTCTCTTAAACAAGGTTTTTGTTCTATTGATATATGATAAGCATCTGCTACTAACTCAGCTGTTTCTGCAGCTCTTCTTATATCACTACTATAAATTTTATCAAATGTAATCGAATGTTTTTGCATAAATTTTATTGTTTTTTTAACCTGTCTTATTCCTACTTCTGTTAATCCTACATTACTCCACCCTCCTATAAAAGTTTCATCATCTAGGCCATGTCGTAAAATATAAATCATTTTATCCTCCCTTTTAAATGTTTTATTTACACTTATTATTTGATTTAAGACTGCATTTTATCATGCATCTTCTTTTCCCCTATATTTTGTTGGTTTTATGACAAACTGTCTTGGTCTTTCACCAAAATCTAACTCTCTATCTTTATCATAAACATTTAATAAATAATGTTCTCCACAAAGTGGGACATATTCTACTGCATCAGAACTTCCATCGATAACAACATCTTCTCCTTCCAATACAAATTCTCCATTTACTTTCCGTCCTTGGAATTTCGCTTTTTTTCCGCAGCCTTTAATACCACAAATATTGACTAATTCTTCTAATTGGTCTCCCCAGCCCATTAAAGGCTCGCTTCCAGTGAAAAATTCTGCTTTAAATGTTGTTCTCAATCCATAACAAATTACTGGTATATCATAATATTTAGAAATCCGATAAAGGTCAATTACTTGTTCCTTATTCAAAAATTCCGCTTCATCTACTAATACACACGCAACTCCTTGTTGTTTCCATATTTCACCATAAGGTAATATTCTCTCTTCTTCCGCTATTAAAAAGTCCACTTTTCTATTTTTCCCTAATCTTGAAACAACCGTATCATCCCCTTTTGTATCTTTCTCTGACTTAATAACAACAACATATAAGCCATTTTCTTCATAATTATAAGCAACTTGTAAAAGTGCTGTGGTTTTTCCACAATTCATTGCTCCATATCTAAAACTTAAACTTGCCATATTTTCTCCTTCTAAATGTATTTCTATTCATCTATTTAATCATTATGTGTTTTTTATACACTTGTTAAATTTTAAAAAATATATTTTATTCAAATATTTTTATGTGTTTGCTATACACTTGTAAAATGGTTAAAAAAGCATATTCGTTAAAATACCTTTTTTTCCACTATTTTCTTTTTAAAACGATATTGCTTTGCAGGCTTTTTTCCTTCAAATTTTGCTGTTTCTCCTGTATCTTCAATCAAATCTAAACTCAATATTTTTTTTCTAAAATTTCGTCTATCCATTTTTAGTCCTAAAATTGCTTCATAGACCTTTTGAAGCTCTGGTAAGGAAAATGTTCCAGGAAACAAAGATTTTAAAATGGTAGATGAAACTATCTTTTTTTGAAGCTCTTTTAACGCCTCAATTAAAATTTCATTATGATCATATCCTAATGGTGGAACTTTGTCTATAGGAAACCAGTCAGCATTAGAAGTTCTTAGTGTTTCTCTCAGTACTTGCACTCGTCTGCTATCAATAACTCCTATATAAGCGATTGCTACCATTCTCATAACTGGTGAACGGTCCACTTTTCCAAATACACCAAACTGATAAATCTCAATATCTTTAATTCCTGTTTTTTCTACGATTTCTCTTTTAGCACCCTCTAATAAATCTTCATTATTATAAAGTGCTCCTCCAGTCAAAATCCAATCCCCTAAAAAAGGTTCATTCTTTCTTTTTACTAATAGTACTTTCGTAATTCCCTGCTCAACCGTAAAAATGGCGGTAATAACATGAATTCCTTGATTTTTATATAATTTATCTTTTACATTCATTCTACCACCTATTTCTATTATAAGCGTATTATAAACACTTGTCAATATAAAATTGACAACTTTTATAAATTCATTTACAATAAACACTCAAAGGAATGATTACTTATGATGATATATGACTGTTTTTATATTACTTTAGCTACATTAATAGAACCAGAACATTACAAAGAAGAATTTAAAGATGCTAGAAAGATTTTAAAATTATTAGAAAGCATCTTTCCAGAATTAGATAATGAAGATTGGAAAGAATATATTTTAGCAAGTTACGAATTACATAGAGAACATTTATCTATAAAAGGAAGAATCAATTACATTAAAGGAATCATATTCTCTGAAAGTTATGCAGATAGAATTAATGATATTACAGAAGAACGAAAAAAAAGAATCTTGGATTATCGATGTATATGTGGTAAGAAACCTTCTAAACATATAAATCTTGCACTTTCTGAATTCATATATCAACAATTTGTAGACCAAATTGAAAAAGATACCAAGATATTGTTATATATGCCTCCTATTACAAATATACCACAATAAAAAGAGAAATTATTAGTTTAACTTCTCTTTTACTTTTTTGCTAACCAAACTCATGTCTGCTTTTCCTTTTAATTTCGGGGTTAACATTCCCATGATTTTTCCCATATCAGATGGAGCTTGTGGATTTACAATGCCAAATACTTCTTCTATCACTTTATCGACTTCATCTTCACTTAACTGTTCTGGCATATAGCGAGATAATATATCAATTTCACTTTGTGTCTTTTCTATTAAATCAGTTCTATTTCCTTTTTCAAACTCTGCAATAGATTCTTTTCTAGTTTTTATTTCACGACTTAAAATTGTAATCACTTCTTCATCTGTTAAAGGATGCTTCACTTTAATTTCTTCTAATTGCATAGCTCCCTTTACCATACGAATTACAGTTAATAATTCCTTATCTTGCTCTTTCATAGCTTGCTTTAAATCTTCTAAAATTTTTTCTCTCATTATAATTCTCCTTTCGAAAAAAAGCCTAACAGGCTTAATTATAATTTCTTTCTCTACGACGGCTATTTCTGATTGCCTCTTTTTTTGCTTTTCTTCTTTTTACGCCTGGTTTCATATACCCTTCTTGTCTTTCACGTAAATTTTTTAGGAGGCCATCCTTAACGTTTTTCTGTTTCATTGTTCTAATTGCACCATCAACATTTCCGTTTCGAACGATTACTTTTGTCATTTAGATTCCCTCCCTTCTTGGCTAAGTTCATTATAACACTTAAAGTTTAAGATTTCAACTAAAAAAGCTAGAAAAAGAAAGCAATTCGACAAAATTTTCTGAAAACAGAAAAAAGCACCAAAGTGCTTTTAATAAATTCGAATAATGGTTCCAATAATTCTTCCTGCTTTTAATATCATTTCTGTTATATTTGCTAGAAATGGTACCATAAGAGGAATGCCCGCAATCAACAACATCCAAATAATTCCTTTCTGATATTTTTTTATAGTGGACATAACACGTTTTCCTTTGACCTGCGGAATGCAGAACCTAAGCTTCTTCCTAAATCTAGCAATACATCAATTCCTCTTACAAGTGCATTAATAAAAGTCCCTGTAATGCTAACACCTCCCATTATTCCGTTCATTTTTTCTAAATTTAATTCTTGCATTTTAAAACTCCTTCCTATTTATTACATTTTAATGGTCTAAAAAATCCATCAATGACCCCGATAACAAATATAGCTCCTGCTACAATCACAAGTCCTACTCCTAAGCTAATTCCGCCTCCTCCTTGAACTTTATTTAATTTTTCATTTTCAACTTGCTTCATTTTTCATTCCTTTCTTCCATTTTTGACTAAATTCTTTCCAAATACTCATATTCTTTGTTTTTACCCGAATAACTACAATATTATTTTCTACTAATAATTTTTTAGATATCGATACTATCACTTCAGCTTTTATTACATGTTCTCCAGAAATAAGCTCGGGAGTAGAATCTACACTTACTAATTGCACATCTCTATTTCTTATGATGGCACTTTCAAATTCTTCTATTTTTAAAAATGGTACCATTACTGTTACTACATTTTTGTTATCTTCATTAATTGTCCCATAAAAAGTTTCATAAATTGGATAATGATAACAAAATATCAAAAGTAACAATAAAATTGAGCAAACCGTTAAAAAACAGATACAGCGTTTTATTCCTTTTGGATAAGGAACTTCTAAAATCCAAGATTGATTCTTCCATACATTCTTATCCACACTTACTCACATCCTCCAAAACTAAACCATTTTTTATTTCAATTTTTTGGTCAAACAAATCTAAATTATCAAATCGATGAGAGACCATAACGATTGTTTTATCTGGAAATTTTTTAAAGAGTCGTTTTAAAATTCTTCTTTCCATATTACTATCAATTTGACTAGTTGCTTCATCTAATAATAAAACATTAAATGGTAATAAAAGGGTACGCGCTAAAACAACTCTCTGTTTCTCTCCCCCTGAAAGATTAGCTCCATTTTCCTCTAAAACCAAACGATGCCCTAACGGTGTTTTCGAAAGAATAGAATTCACTTCTGTCAATTTCAATATTTCTTGATATCGAGAATCTGATTCTTTTCCGAGTAAAATGTTTTCATAAATGGTACCTGTCCACAGTTGTTCTTTCATAGATACATACAAAATATTATTTTGAATTACTTCTTCTTTATATTCTCTAATGTCAATTCCATCTAGAAAAATTGTATTTTTTGGTGCTTCATAATACTTCATTAGTAATTTTAAAATGGTACTTTTCCCATTCCCACTTTCTCCAACTAGTAAAACTTTACTCCCTTTCTTCACCTGAAAAGAAAGTCCTTTCAAAATTGGTTGCTCAAAATAAGAAAATGTTAAATTTCTCACTTCAATATTCCCTTTTAAATCTTCATTATAAATTCCAAATTCTTCTGTTTCCAAAAACAAGTTAGAAAGTCGTTTCCAAGATACTTTCACTTTTTTAAAATCTTCCCCTAATTTTAATAAGTTTCTAACTGGTTCTATAAAATACAGGAATAAAGAATGAAATAATAACAAAGATGAAATCGTTAATTCTTCTTTAGCTACAAAATAAATACCTAAAGCCAAAAAGGTTAATATAGAAAGTTCATATAAAGACTGACTGAACACTCCAGACTCATTTTGAACATATTCTAACAATTTTACTCCCTCTATATAATCCATATATCGTTTCATCATTTCTTCTTTAGCGTGTCCTTTTAAATGACTTCCAAATATAGTTTCATAGCCCCCTAATGTTTCAACCATATAGGAAGTAACAAACGAATTGTTTTCCTCTACTTCTTCCACTTTTGAAGTAATTCGTTTCTGATAAATAATGAATAAAACAATATAGGAAAATAAAGTAAAAAGAGAAATAAGAAATAATTTACTACTAATAAAATATAAAACAACACCACTAATTACCAAAAGAGGCAAATCCATCAAAGATGACAACGTAATTGTAGCCAGAAAAGACCTGACTATTCCAATATCCCCAATTCTAGAAATCATTTCTCCTGTGGTTCTGTTTTTAAAGTATCGATAAGGAAGATGAAGTATTTTTTCAATAATAAGACGCATAAATTTAAAATCGATTCTCTCATATATATGAAAGAAAATCTTATTTCTAAAAAAGTTACTTCCATTTTTTAGAAAAATAAAGCTAGCATAAAGTAAAATGGAACATAAAAGATAAGTCATTTCATCATGATTATTTAAAAGTGTTACAAAATGCTCTAATACAAAAGAGAAAAAGATTGAAAAAATTGTTACAATAATAGACAAACATATCATAGTAAAAAAAGGTTTTTTTTCATTTTTCAACAAGGTTAAGAATTGTTCTTTCAAAATATGGTTTGGTTTTTTATATACAATTGGTATTTTAGGATAAAAGGTTAAAATAACATGTTGCCAAATCTGTTCAAATTTTTCAAAACTCATTTTATAAATTCCTTTTGCTGGGTCTCCAACAATTAGATATTTCTTCTTTATATGAAGCTCATAAATTACAAGATAATGATAATAACTTTTCTCCAATAAAACATGGGCAATACAAGGTAATAAAATTGCTTCCCTTTGAAATTCTTCAAAACTTCCTTCTACACCTTTCGCTTCAAATCCACATTTCTTTGCTACCTCTATAATTCTTGCAGCACTCACTCCGTCTTTGCTCACACCTAGACTATCTTTAAGCTCCTCATATGGAATATATCCATGATAATGCTCAATAATCATAGAAAGACAAGCAGCGCCACAATCTTTATGGTCTTCTTGTAATACAACTGGATGCCTACGCATAACTTCTACCTCCTCACCCATAAGATACAACAAAAAAAAACGAATATCCTAACCCGTTTTCAAAATTTTAGTATTTTTATGTTTTTTCTTCCATATGTTCGCATCTTTAATAAGGTAAAACCATCATAATTAAAATCTTCCTCTTCATACTCACATACAATGATTGCTTCTTTTTCTAAAAAATCATGTTCCTTTAAATACTGAAGTGTTGGGCCTATCAATTCTTTATGATATGGAGGGTCTAAAAAAACTAAATTAAATTTTTGATTGGTATAATTATGAAGTTTAAACGCATCAGAATGAATAATTGTAATTGATTCCATGCCCTTTATATTTTCTTTCATAATATTAATGGCCACTTGATTCTGGTCAACAAGAGTTACTTGATTCGCACCATTACTGAAAGCTTCTATTCCTAAAGCTCCACTTCCTGCATATAAATCTAAGCAATTTGAACCTTTGATATCATTTTGAATCATTGCAAACAAAGATTCTTTCACTCTATCCATCGTTGGTCTTGTTCCATCAATATCAAACCCTTTTAGATTGCGTCCCTTATAAATTCCACTAATAATTCTCAACTTTCTCACTTCTTTCGTATAATATTACAATTTTTGGGAATTTATAATAACGTGAGCAATCACACATATTATTACTCCCCTTTAAGAGCGATTCTCGCTCTTTTTATTTTAATGTTCCCATAATTGATTCAATCATTTCTAATGTTTCTAATGCCTTATTAATTTTATCGGATGGTCTTAATTTATAATTGGTTTTCACTTCTTCTTCAAATGCTCTAATCATACTAGGCTCACGATTTAAAATTTTATACCAATTGGAGTTTTCTCTAATATATTGACTAAAATAAGAGTTGTTTTTGAGTGCAAATTGAGTTTCTAATGTCATTAATCTTCGAAGTGCTTATAAAGAGGTCTAGGCTTATATTCTGTTTTAACCTCTTCTTTGGTATCTTTTCCTGTTAAATCTTGCACAACACTCAAAACTCTTTGAATACTACTCACTCCATTTTGAACACTATCCAAATCAATATTTTTAAGTAAACCCATCAAATCTGCAAAAGAAGCCATTCCTGCTACTGGAGCTGCTACTTCTGCTACTCCCAAATAAGGTTTCCAAGTTGCTTCATCTTCTCCATATAAATCATAAAGTTCATAAAACTTTTGCCAACTCATTTCCCCTGATTTCGTATATTTAATAAGCCTCGGATTTTTTTTAACAAAACCTTTAAATTCTTCTATATTCGCCATGATAACCACCTAGTAATAGTATATGCAATTATCTGTGTCATTTGTCTATTCTACTATCAATTCGTCAAATTATATTGATTTTTTTCACACTTTTTAAAGACAAATTCATTGTACCAAAATCCAAATAAAAAATCTAGGTGTGAACACTTAAAAAAATAGCTAACAATTGTTAACTATTTTTGGTTTTCATATAATAATCCTTTATAATATTTCCAAGCCAAGATACGTTTTACTCTATCATTAATTACATCTTCACTAAGACGATTACTATTAACGGCATCCTTTACTTCCTTAATTGCTTCTTCATAATCTGTTACAATTAATAAATCGTTTCCAGCAAGAAGTGCTTTTACAATCTTATCATCAATATCCTTCGTTGCTCCCATCGATAAATCATCAGTAATAATGACACCAGTAAAATCTAAATCTTCTCTTAATATATTATGAATTGGAATAGATAATGAAGCTGGATTTGAAGAATCAATATTGGTTACTGTATTATGACTAACAAGAACTGCTTCTGCACCTGCATCAATTCCTGCTTGAAATGGTGGAATATCATTTTTTAAAATGCTTTCATAAGTTCTTGAATCGGTTACACTACCAGTATGGGTATCTGGATTATTTCCATAACCTGGAAAATGTTTTAATGTATAAGATACAGTTCCACCTTTACTTGCTTCTATTACTGACGCAGCATATTTAGATGTTGTATCAGTATCTTCTCCTAATGACCTAGAATACATATAATCAGCTGGATTTGTTGATACATCTACAACAGGTGCTAAATTGACATTGATGCCAAGACTAGCTAATAATAAACTTTTCTCTACCGTATCATCTTTGATTCTTGATAGTCCACCATCTTGATATAATTCACTCGGAGATAAAAATGGTGTATCTCTTAAATTCTTATTACTACTTACTCTAACAACACTTCCACCTTCTTCATCTACTGCTATTAAAAGTGGAATTTTAGAAGCTGATTGAACTTCTTTAATCATAGAAATAACTTCATTTTTTGTTTTGCCTTGAAAATCTCTTCCAAATAATACATATCCTCCAAATCCATTTGTTTTTACAATATTTGCAGCATCTTTATCTGGAAAACGAACTAGAAATAGCTGA
This sequence comes from uncultured Bacilli bacterium, assembly GCA_949505625.1. Lineage (GTDB taxonomy): Bacteria > Bacillota_I > Bacilli_A > RF39 > UBA660 > MGBC102946. Next base: position 65,163 of record CATBQD010000002.1, on the reverse strand, counting down.
CCTATTTTCTCATCTAATGACATCGTATCTAATCGCTTTTCAGCAAACTTATAATAATCTTTAAAAATTCCATCTTCTGTTGCTATTTTTGTTTTTTTTGAAGACCTTACATAATCTTTAATTTCAATATCTTGAACATCTTTATTGGAATCTAATAGCCCAGTATAATTAATGACAACATCATCACCGATTTCAAAAATAAAATCTTCCAATTTAAATTTATAGACAACATCATTATCATCTTTTACAACTACGTAATCATCTTTTGCCATAAGAACTCTACCATTTACTTGTTTCAATGTTTCTTTTTTATTACCAATGCAAAAATATGTAATCGTTCCAATAATTAAAACAAGTACTAAAGAAAGTCCTATCCACATTTCTTTTTTCACAAACTCATTCCTTTCTACTCTTTATTAAAGTATATTCTGGTTCTTTTCTTTCATACCAAGAATAGGAAAAAGATATTAGAATCCTAATATCTATACTGTAAAATCATCTAAGAAATCATGAATGGTCATAATTTTTTCATCTACTTTTTCTAAATCAATAATCTCTTCTTGTTGCTTTTCAATTTCCTTTTCTGTTAAATTATCTTTTCTCTTTAAAGTCGACATCATAAATACGTCTAATACTTTTTCTCTAGTGATTGTAGTACCAGTAGAATATCTATCTGCAATTGGTAGTTCTGTTATCTTAAATGGATTAATTTCTGTTCTTGTTTTAATTCCCATGATAGTATGTCCTTCTACAATGAACGCATTCATAATTTCATAAGGATTGGTCTTAACATCACGGATAGCTAGTACTCCTCGTCTAGCACGAGCTGTTTTTTCAAATTCTGAAATTTTAACTCGTTTTCCTGTATTTTTTGTAGTAAAGATTGTCACATATGGAATACTTAAATCAAATAGAATTCCACTTCTTACTTCATCTTCTTTTAAAGTAATTGCTTTTACTCCACTTGATTTAATTCCAGTTACAGGAATTTCATCAGTATTATAATGAAGTCCATATCCTCTTTTGGTAATTACAAATACATCTTCTCCATGACTATCTGTTACACTTACGATTTTATCATTTCCTTTTAGTTTCATTGCTGTCATTGGTTTCGAGTAACGTTGCACTTTAAAATCAGATAATTTGGTTCGTTTTACCATTCCATCTTTAGAGAACATGGTAATATATGTTTCTTCTTCAAAGTTATAGACTGGAATGCTTGCTACCACACTTTCTCCAGCTTCAATTTTGATAAGATTACTAATATGTTTTCCTAACTCTTTCCATTTCAAATCTGGAAGTTCATGAACAGGAACATATAAATAATTTCCTAAATCGGTAAATAACAAAATGGTATCTAACGTATTCATTTCATAAATTCCTAATGGATAATCGCCTTCTTTTAAAGCGGTTTCATCATCACTTGCACTATAGCTTCTTGTCGTAACACGTTTTACATATCCCTCTTTTGTTACAACTACAATACAATCCTCTTTTGGTATCATTGAAGTTGTATCTATCTTAATTTCAACAAGTTCGTCTTCAATCTGTGTTTTTCTTTCTACTGCATATTCTTTTTTGATTGCTCTAAGTTCTTCTTTCATCACATTTTTTAATTTATTCTCATCATTAAGAATTGCCTCTAATCCTTTTACAATAAGTTCTAATCGTTTATATTCTTCTTCTAGTTCTGTAACATCAGTATTGGTTAAGCGATATAATTGCAATTTTACAATGGCATCCGCTTGAAGTTCACTAAATTCAAACTTTTTAACTAAATTTATGACTGCATCGCCTTTATCTTTACTAGAACGAATGGTTGCTATAACCTCGTCTAAAATAGACATCATCTTTAAGAATCCTTCTACAATATGCATTCTTGCTTTTGCCGTTTCTAAATCAAACTTGGTTCTTTTTTCAATGACCTCCCGTTGATGAGCAATATAAGCATCCAATATTTCTAAGATTCCTAAAGTCATTGGCCTACGATTCACAATTGCTACCATATTAAAGTTATAAGATACTTGTAAATCTGTATTTTTTAATAAATAGTTAATAATTAAATCTTGGTTAGCGTCTTTTTTTAAATCAATTACAATGGTCTCTGGATGTTCTAAGTCTGATTCATCTCTGACTTCCGCTATTCCTTCTATCTTTTTGTCAATACGAATATCATCTATTTTTTTTACTAGTGCTGCTTTATTTACTTCATAAGGTATTTCACTAACAACAATTTGGTCTTTGCCTTTATTCTTCACAAATTCATACTTTGACTGAACCATAATACGCCCTCTACCAGTTTTGTAGGCATCTAATAAACCATTCTTTCCGCGAGCAATTCCGCCTGTTGGAAAATCTGGTCCTTTTACAATTTCTAAAATTGTTTCCAAATAACAATTTGGACTATCAATCCTTTTGATAGTAGCATCTATAATTTCTCCTAAGTTATGAGGTGGTATATTGGTTGCATATCCTGCACTGATTCCACTAGAACCATTCACAAGTAAGTTTGGAAATTTCGCTGGTAAAACTGTTGGTTCTTTTAATGTATCATCATAATTAGGAGCCCAAGTAATGGTTTCTTTATCCAAATCTTTTAAAAGTTCATTACTAATTTTTGCTAATCTTGCTTCTGTATAACGCATGGCTGCTGCTCCATCTCCATCCATAGAGCCATTGTTTCCATGCATATCAACATAAACTGTATTTTGTTTCCACCACTGGCTCATACGAACAAGGGCTTCATAAATACTAGTATCTCCATGTGGATGATAAAATCCCATGACATTTCCAACCGTTTTAGCGGATTTTTTATATCCTTTATCATAAGTGTTATGGTCTCGATACATTGCATATAGAATTCTTCTTTGAACAGGTTTTAATCCATCCCTTACATCTGGTAAAGCACGGTCTTGAATAATCGCTTTGGCATAGCTTCCAAAACGTTCTCCCATAATTTCTTCTAAGGAGTAATCATATATTCTCTTTATTATTTCTTCCATAGTACTATCCCCCCAAAAAATTAAATTTGATAATCATCTTCCAATGAGAATTCTACATTTTCATTAATCCATTCTTTTCTAGGTTCTACTTTATCTCCCATTAAAACACTTACTCGCTTTTCTGCCAAAGCAACATCTGTAATATTTACTTTTACTAAGCTTCTCGTTTCTGGATTCATCGTTGTTTCCCATAATTGGTCTGCATTCATTTCTCCTAATCCTTTATATCTTTGTGTTTCTAATTTTACTTTACTTTTCTTTAATATTTCATTTCGCTCTTCATCTGTCCAAGCATAATGAACTGTTTTACCATTAAATAGTTTATAAAGTGGTGGCATTGCAATATAAACTTTTCCTGCTTCTATTAATGGTTTCATATAACGATAAAAGAATGTTAAAAGAAGAATTTGAATATGTGCTCCATCAACATCAGCATCACTCATAATAATGATTTTATCATAGTTTGAGTCTTCAATTTCAAAATCACTTCCAACTCCTGCTCCAATCGTATGAATCATCGTATTGATTTCTTCATTTTTCCAAATTTCATCTAATTTCGCTTTTTCTGTATTTAATACTTTTCCTCGAAGTGGTAAAATAGCTTGAAATTTACGGTCTCTTCCTTGTTTTGCGCTTCCTCCAGCTGAGTCTCCTTCGACTAAAAATAATTCATTTTTCTTTGGATTTTTCACTTGGGCTGGTGTAAGTTTTCCAGATAAAGCTCTTTCTTTTTTATTTTTATCTTTTCCTGCTCTCGCTTCATCTCTCGCTTTTCTAGCAGCTTCTCTTACCATTTTGCTTTTTACCATTTTATCTAGAATTTTAGTGGCTATTGCTTTATTTTCTTCTAAGAAAAATTGAAGTTTTTCACTAACAACATTATCAACTGCATTTCTAGCTTCTGGAGTTCCAAGTTTTCCTTTTGTTTGACCTTCAAATTGTAACAAATCTTCTGGTATTTTTAAACTTACAATAGCAGTTAATCCTTCTCTAGTATCTGCGCCTTCTAAATTCTTATCTTTTGGTTTTAAATATCCATTTGTTCTAGCATAGTCATTGAATACTCTTGTAAGTGCTGATTTAAACCCTACTTCATGAGTTCCTCCATCACTTGTCTTAACATTATTTACAAATGAAATGATATTTTCTGAATAAGTATCTGTATATTGGAAAGCGACATCTACTTCTATTTTATCTTTCATTCCTTCAAAGCGAACAGCTTCATGTAATGCTGTTTTATCTTCATTGACATATTCTACAAATGCTTTTAATCCATTTTCATAATGAAATATATCTCGTTTTTTATCTTCTTCATCAATCACTTCAATTGTAAGACCTTTTAATAGAAAAGCACTTTCCTGCATTCTTTCACATACGGTTGTATAAGAGAAATTGGTTGTCGAAAAAATCTCAGCATCTGGCATAAAGTGAACTTTGGTTCCTGTTTTACTTGTTTTTTCAAGTTTCTTTAAAGGAATATCTAGTTTTCCTCCATCTTTAAAACGAATAAAGTGTTCATAACCATCACGTTTAATAGTCACTTCCATCCATGAAGAAAGAGCATTCACAACACTAGCACCTACTCCATGTAAACCTCCTGATACTTTATATCCGCCTTCTTCAAATTTTCCACCTGCATGTAAAACTGTATAAATAACTTCTGGTGTACTTTTCCCACTTGTATGTGTTCCAACTGGTACACCACGTCCTTCATCTTCTACACTAACACTATGGTCTGCATGCAATGTGATTTTTATTTTATTTCCGTATCCATTAATAACTTCATCAATTCCATTATCTACAATCTCCCATATAAGATGATGTAAACCTCTTTTATCGGTAGAACCAATATACATTCCTGGACGTTTTCTTACTGCTTCTAGTCCTTCTAATATTTTAATGGAACTTTCATCATATTTAACCATAAATCTGCCCCCAACTATTTTTTCTATTTATTATCATTCTTACTCATTATATCAAAAATTTTAGGCCTTTGCAAAGAAAATATCTTTTAAGTTGCCTTTTTTATCTTATAAATAAAGGATTTTCTTATTTATGTAATAAAAATTAAAAATATATCAAATTTATGATATATTTTTGAATCAATACTTTCATAATATAACTTTTTATAAGTGATAAGTCTTATACTTCTGAGCAATTTGAAATTCACTAGATGATAATGTCCTAAGCTGTTGTGAATTTTGAATTAGTTGAGTTGTTTTTTGATATATATCTTGTTCTGGGTCTATTGTATGCATATAACTTAAATAAAAACATGCGAAATTTCCTGGAGCTGTATTTGCCTTATACATTTCTTGAGGACATCCATTCTGTAAGATATGAATATCACCATATGTTGCTGATGAACAATCTATACCCAATCTATCCACATCAATGAATGCTTGTAAACTTTTTCTTTTGCTTAAAGAAATTGCTTTTCTAATTCTACTTTTTATTCTATCCAAATGAATTAAATGTTGCATTAATGCTTCTTCATTTTGAACCCCTAATAATAAACCATTATTTCCAAACAAAATCACTTCTGCTTCAATGCAAGCTCTTATAATCTCATAATATTTAGGGTCTTTTATGTAATTAGCGATATAATAAATATCTTGTGCAAAAGAATTATAATTTTCAATTAAACATGACTCTAATATCGAAAATTTTTCTTTTTTTAATTCCTCTATAATTTCTGTAACATAAAGTGCTGACTCAGGTTTTAACATAATAAACGACTTACTCATAATGCTTCTCCTCTCAATACTTTTTCCATTTGCAATTCTTCATCATAATAATTAAATACTTTATCATTTTTTATAAATATCCATTTTGTTGGATTTTTTCTTCCTGCGGCATTCAATATCAAATTACAATCCTCATTGATTTTAAAATAAGAATCCTTTGAATTCGTATATTTAGGATAATGTCTTGATAATTCATCACCTAATTCATCAATATCTTTTTCAGATAAACGGTTTTCTTTAATCCATTTACTTTGTTTTGTCTCTTCTCCATGATATTTTAATCTTTTTAATTTAATTTTTTTTATATTTGGAAATAATTTTAAACGTTCTTCAATATCTTCTACAAAAGTTTTGACATCTAAATATTTTGTTAATGAAATATCTAATTTTATATTTTTAGCTTGTTTTATATTATGATTTTTCCATATTGCTTTATCATACTTTGTTATTTGCATATCTAATTCTGGATTCAAAGAATTGACCATAATATTAATTTGGTCAAAATATTGATTTACAAGTTCAAATTTTTGATTATCAAAAAATAAATTTCCAGAGGTATAAAAACGCCTGCTATCAAACAAATGTTGATATTTGAAAATAATATGCGCTATTCTTTCTAATGTTTCATAGCTTTGTAAACTTGTTTCTCCATTTCCTGATAAAATAAATTTATCAAAGTGTAACCCATTTTCTGAAAATCGTTTTAAAAGTTCTTCTAACTTATCAAAATTTTCATTCTCATTTAAAAATTGAATATTATCTTTAGCAATACAATATGGACAATTTTTATCACATAAAAAAGATTCAAAAAAGATTGCTAATCCATCATAATTTTTTTTCATACTACATTCCTTTCGCTAATATCTCGTCATAATTTCCGTTATTATATAATTAGGAACCATTAGTTGTCAATAGATAACAATATTATAAAAACAAACTCTATTTAATTATATAAAAAAGAAGAAATCTTAATTTCATTTCTTCCAATTTCAACAAAAATATTCATATATTATTTTCATTCTTCTATTTCTTTATTTTTACCTTCTGCTAATATTTTATAATATTCATATCTTTTGATTGCTTCTTCTTTTTGATTCGCTAACAATTCTTTTGCATGATTAGGATTAATTGCATTCAACATTGCATACCTTGTTTGTTTCATCAAAAATTCCTCATACAAATCAAAATTCACATTTTTACTATCTAGTGTAAATGTATTTGTATCTGGATTATAACGGAATATTGGATAATAACCAGAAGCCGTTGCCATTTTTTCCATCTCTACACTATTTTCCATACCACCTTTTATTCCATGTGAAATACAAGGAGTATAAGCAATTACAATTGATGGTCCATTATGTTCTGCAGCTTCTTTTAAAGCCTTTATTAACTGCATTCCATTAGCTCCTAAAGAAACTTGTGCTACATAAGCATTTGGATATGATAAAGCAATTCTAGCCAAGTCTTTCTTTGATGTTTTTTTACCATTAGAAGCAAATGATGCAATGGCTCCTTTTGGACTTGCTTTAGAAGACTGTCCTCCCGTATTAGAATATACTTGACTATCCAATACCAAAATATTAATATTATCGTTGCTTGCTAAGACATGGTCAATTCCACTAAAACCAATGTCATAAGCCCAACCATCTCCACCAATTGCCCAATGAGTTCTAGCAGGTAAATAATCTTTCAAAATTTTAAACTCTGAAGGCAGAGATTCATAATCTAAAGAATGATATATTCTTTTTGTTATTTCATAGCTATCAGATTGATTTAAATATTCTTGCAACAATTCTTTATTAGAATTATTTTCTTCTATCAATGTTTCCATTTTTCTCATTAGCCGATTTTTTATAGTCTGACTTGCTGTTAACATTCCATATCCATATTCAGCATTATCTTCAAATAAAGAGCTAGCCCAAGCAACTGTATAAGGCATACTAGGCATACTCCCACCATAAATAGAAGAACAACCTGTTGCATTTGCAATCACCAAAGACTCACCAAAAATTTGTGTTAAAAGCTTTATATAAGCAGTTTCACCACATCCAGCACATGCTCCAGAAAAAGCAAATTTCGGAGAGACAAACTGAGTTCCTTTGATTGTATTTTTTATCTCTTCTTGTTTTACTGTAACATTTTTCAATAAATAATCAAAAATCTCTTGTGTTCTTTCCTTTAAAGAATTATCTAACTTTGTTGTTTCTAATGCCTTCATTCCTTTTTTTCCAGGACAAGTTTTTAAACAAACCCCACAACCCGTACAATCCTTTGGAGAAATTGCAAGCACAAAATAATAATGATTTCCAATTGCCTTTTTACAAGTTCTTTTTACATAATCAGGTGCTTTTTCATATTCTTCTTCACTAAGTAAAAATGGACGAATGACTCCATGCGGACATACAAAAGAACATTGATTACATTCTATACAATTATCTTGAATCCATCTCGGTACAATATCACTAATAGCTCTTTTTTCCTCACTAGCAGTCCCCGGAATAAAACTACCATCTTTATATGGCAACATATCACATGTTGTAAGTTCATTCCCAAGACGTTTCGTCATCATCATATAAACATCATGAATATCATCTTTTTCAGTTTTCTCTAAAGAAACATCTGTAGGAGTAAACTCAGTAATATAATTTGCAGCTTCTTCGATTGCAATAAAATTCGCATTCAAAACTGCTTCTCCTTTTTTAAAGAACTTATTTCTAGCATATTCTTTCATCTTTGTTTTTGCTAAATCATAATCTAACAAATCAGAGATTTTTATAATAATAGCTTCTAAAATTGTACTAATTTTATTTTGAAGTCCAACTTTACGCGCTAATTCATAAGCATTAATCATATAACATTTAATATGACGTTCTACTAAAATTCTTTTGACTTCATCTGGAAGTGATTCCATAACCTCTTCCTTCGTTTTACTTGTATTTAAAAGGAAAATCCCATTTTCTTCAATTTGTTCCAAAATAGAAAAACGATGTAAATAACTTTCCTTTGTTACCACAACAACACTAGGGTTTTCAACATAATAAGTAGAACGAATTGGCTCATTTGAAAATCTCAAGTGGCTGACAGTCACACCACCAGATTTTTTAGAATCATACTCAAAATATCCTTGTACATAATCTTCTGTTGTATCTCCTATCAACTTCATAATACTTTTAGAAGCACTTACCATTCCATCACTACCATAACCATAAATTAAAAATTCACGACTTTTCTTAATTTTAAAGTTTTGGTCTTCAGGTAAACTTAACTTTGTTAAATCATCAATAATTCCAATCGTAAAATTATTTTTCATGTTTTCTTCTAACATATCATAAACTGCTTTAATCATAGAAGGAGTTGTATTTTTACTAGATAAGCCATAACGACCACCTACAATCTGAACATCTTTTTTCTCTTTTAGAGCATTTACAACATCCAGATATAATGGTTCTCCATTACTTCCAGCTTCTTTGGTCCTATCTAAAACGGCTACTTTTTTTATTGTAGTAGGAATGTTTTTTAAGAAATAGTCTTGACTAAATGGACGATATAAATGGACTTCTAACAATCCACAACAATAACCACTCTGATTTAAGACATCAATCGTTTCTTTGATTGTTTCACATACAGAACCCATTGCAACAATCATCTTATCTGCATTCCTATCACCATAATACATAAATGGCTCATACTTTGTTCCTGCTTTTTGATTTAATATATTCATATAATTATTCACAATATCTGGAACAATATCATAATCCTTATTTCTTACTTCTGTCATTTGAAAATAAATATCATCATTTTCTGTAGTTCCACGAATAACTGGATTCAATGGATTTAACGCTTTTCCTCGAAATTGATTCAATGCTTCTTCATCTATCATTTCCATAAAATCTGATTTTTCTAACACTTCAATTTTTGAAAGTTCATGACTTGTTCTAAAACCATCAAAGAAGTGCATAAAAGGAAGACTTGCTTTAATTGCAGACAAATGAGCAATTGCTGAAAGATAAGCAGTATCCTGTACGGAAGAAGACGCTAACATACAAAAACCTGTACTTCTAGCAGCATAAATATCCTGATGGTCACCAAAAATACTAAGAGCATGAGTAGATAAAGACCTAGCAGCTACATGCATAACGCAAGGTAACATTTCCCCTGCCATCTTATACATATTCGGTATCATAAGTAACAATCCTTGACTAGCGGTATAAGTACTTGTTAAACAACCAGCTTGTAGAGAACCGTGAACCATTCCTGCTGCTCCAGCTTCACTTTGCATTTCTACTACCTTTACTCGGTCATCAAATAAATTCGTAACTCCTTGGCTACTCCATTCATCGACGTGTTCTGCCATTGGACTAGATGGGGTAATTGGATAAATTCCAGCTACTTCTGTAAAATAATAAGATGTTCTAGCACAAGCTTCATTTCCATCTACTGTAATTTTTTTTATCATGTTAGTCATCTCCTTTTTTCTATTTTCATTATAACACTATTTTTTTATACAAACAATTAGAAGCACAAAAAGTAAATATATAAATATAACTCTTTTCTAATAGAGAGTATATCACATTTCAAATTTATTCGTCAATGGTCATATTTCAAAAAGCACTTTTCGATAAATAAAAAAAGAAAGCTCTACTTTCTAAACATATAAGTAGTACCTTCTCTACTATCTTTTAATTCAATTCCTTTTTCTAAAAGATTATCTCTTATCTTATCTGCCAATTCATAATTCTTTTCTTTTTTTGCTTCATTTCTTTTTTGAATTTGTTCTTCTATATATTGTTCTAATTCTGGATTAACCTCAACTTCTTTTAAAAGTGCTAAAGATAATACACTATCAAAAGATTCTATCAAATAAAGTTTTGTCTCATTATTACAATCTGATTTTAATACATCATATAATACAGTCATAGCATTAGCTGTATTTAAGTCATTTTCTAGAGCTACTTTAAAAGCTTGTTCATATTGTTCAATTCGGTCAAATTCCTTTTCACCAGAACGATTATTCCTAATAGAAGAAACTTTACTCAACAATTTCTGATAAGCACTTTTTGTTGCCTCTATTGCTTCATAGCTAAATACCAACTGACTTCTATAATGGCTATTTAAACAGAACAAACGATATACAAGTGGTTCATATCCTTTGCTCTCTAGTAAAGAAAGCGTCAAAAACTCTCCTTTAGATTTGCTCATTTTTCCACTATTATCATTCAAATGCTCCCCATGACACCAATAGTTACACCACTTATGTCCAAGAAAACTTTCTGACTGTGCGATTTCATTGGTATGATGAGGGAAAATATTATCTACTCCACCACAATGAATGTCTAAATATTCTCCTAGGTATTTATAAGAAATTCCAGAACATTCAATATGCCATCCTGGATATCCTCTTCCCCAAGGACTATCCCATTGCATTACTTGATTTTCAAATTTAGAAAGTGTAAACCAAAGACCAAAATCAGCAGGATTTCTTTTTGCCTTGTCTTCTTCTACATCCTCTCTTACACCGATTAACAAATCTTCTGGATTCTTTCCAGAAAGTTCATAATAATTTGGAAATTTAGTTACATCAAAATAAATATTTCCTCCAGCTTGATAAGCATATCCTTTTTCTAATAATACCTGAATCATCTCAATATAAGTATCAATATGGTCGGATGCTTTTTCAATAATAGCTGGACGCTTTATATTCAGTTTATCAATATCATTCATAAATGCTTCAGTATAAAAGTCAGCAATTTCATAAACCGTTTTATGCTCTCTTTCAGCACCTTTTTGCATTTTATCTTCTCCAGTGTCACCATCACTAGTCATATGTCCAACATCCGTAATATTCATAACACGTTTTACATCATATCCCAAATATTCTAAAGATTTCTGCAAAATGTCTTCAAAAACATAAGTTCTAAGATTTCCAATATGCGCAAAATGATAAACAGTTGGTCCACAGGTATACATCTTTACAATTCCCTTTTCATGCGTAGAAAAATCTTCTACTTTTTTTGTTAATGTATTATATAGTTTCATTTTATCACCTTCTGATTTCATTATAGCATATTTTTTTCTTTAGAAGCAACGATTTCATAACTTAATAATTCAATTTGATTTGAAAGAAAATTAGGATTGGGATCTAATGATTTGGCTAATTCTGTTGAAAGATATTTTTTGTTATCATCTGGAAAGACTGTAACTACTGTACCTCTGTTGGATTTTTGAAATAATATTGCTCCTAATAAGTTTGCCCCTGAAGAAATGCCAACAGCTAACCCTAATTTTTGTGCAAGCAAACGGCTCATATTAACTGCATCTGCATCATCAATCAAATAAATATCATCAATGATATTCTGATTTATAATTTTTGGAATTAGGCCATCCCCAATTCCCTCAATCATATGGCTCTCTTTTTCAACATATCCATTTTTTAAAATTGCTGCTCCTTCTGGCTCTATTGCAATAATTTGTGTTCTTGAATTTTTTTCTTTTAACTTTTTTCCTACTCCCATTAAAGTTCCACCTGTTCCTACTCCTGAAACAAATGCATCTATCAATACTGGAGTTTGTTTTAATATTTCTTCAGCAATTCCCACATAATGTGCATTTACATTATCTTCATTATCAAACTGATTTGGACGATATCCATTTACCTGTAAAGCTAATGCATTTGCTCTTTTAATACACTCTTCAAACCCTCCTTCTTCTTTTTTTGCTAAAACAATATTGGCACCATATAACTCTAATAATTTTATTCTTTCCTTACTAACCCATTCTGGCATGAAAATAGTAACTGGAGATTTATAATATGCACCTAACGCTGCTAAAGCTATCCCTGTATTACCACTAGTTACTTCAACAATATGTTTTCCTTCTTCCCATTCACCTCTCTGTTTTGCCTTTTCTAAAATATAAAAAGCAACCCTATCTTTAATACTCCCAGATAAATTATAAGATTCTAATTTTACATAAATAGAATTTTCTATACCATTCAATCTATAATTAATTTTAATTAAAGGTGTATTTCCTATTAATTCGTTCATTTTTCTCACCTACTCTACTATAAGTAATTATACAACATTTGATACACTTTTAAATGGAAATTTCTAAAAAATTATTGCATATTATAAATTAGTATGATATTATATATTAGTAAATTGCGAACGGACCTTTAGCTCAGTTGGTTAGAGCATCCGGCTCATAACCGGGCGGTCGTAGGTTCGAGTCCTACAAGGTCCACCACTATTTATTTGCAGGTGTGGCGAAATTGGCAGACGCACTAGACTTAGGATCTAGCGCCGCAAGGCATGGGGGTTCAAGTCCCTTCACCTGCACCATATAAAATTAACAGGATGTAATTCCTGTTTTTTTATACTATAAAGTTTCAAAATATATAATAAAAAAGTAAGTTTTTCTTACTTCTGTAACATATTTAATAAATTAATTTTAAACATATCTTTTTCAGAGTGTTCTTTTGAAACCATAACTCCTTTAAATGTAACAAGTTCAGACTGATGACCTTCCGCTAAAATATCTTCTGGAGTTAATGTATTTAACATTACAATAGACTCTTTTTCATATACAATATAATGTAATTTTATATCACCATGCACTTTTGAAAACATCGCATCTGTTGGCAATTTCAATTCATAGGTCTTTGTTCCTTTTGCCTTATTTGTAGATACCAATTCACCAAGAAAATTACCTTCTTTTAATGCAGGATAATATTCAAAGTACAATTTCTTATATGCCAACATATTATACTTTTTTAAAGATCTCTCTAACTTTTTAAATTCATTTTCATTTACATACTCAAAAAGAAATGTACCCTTCATATTTCCCCCTCCTCTTCTTGATAATTATGGACTCTCTAAATCTATCTTATTATATCAAAAAATAAAAGGTCTTGTCAATGAATTATCTTATCTAAAACATTAAGACATTAAAAAAAGTCGTAAAATACGACTTTTTATTATAATGTTTTTTCAGATTCTTCTAACGATTGTCCATCACCAGTTAATTGTGCTCTTACTTCTTCTAAAGCTGTTTTTTGAGCTGCTATTTCATCAATTGCTGTATTAGAAGATACAATTTGTGTTTCATCTGACTGAAGTGCCACTTCTTCTTGCTTTTGTGTTTCTAACCAATTTTGATAAACTGCCCAAATTTCAGGAAATTGATTTTTCAAAATATTTTCTGGAATATTCTTACATAAAGATGGATTTCCCATTAATTGTGGCACTGTATAATTTCCATATACGATATCACTAAAGACTTCTTCTACAGTTTCACCAGCTACTGGACCATTTCCTGCATTTAACATTTCTTCTAATGCGGCCTGCTCTTCTGGAGTTAATGTCCCCAAAACTTCTTGATCAACGCTATCCAATACAGAATTTGATTGTGGAGGTATTGTTGGTTGTTGAACACCACTTTCTGAATAACTTGATCCTGGACGAGAATCTTGAGGAATATAATCATCTACTTCTGAATAATGAATTCTTCCATCTTCTACTGTTGTCCAATCTGACAATCCAGGATGACGATTTAAAATTTCATCGATTTCCTCTTTTGTACCAGTAACAACTTTATCCCCTGTTGTCTTATCAATAATATTGCCTTTTCCATCTATATAAACATTTAGATTCGTAATCGTTACTCTGCTTTCATCTGTTACTACTCCACCTTGAGATGCCGCGAAACCATCTACTACATCTTCAAAATTTTGACGATTTTCTCCTTCAAGTCCAGCTTCTACTTGATCTTGCACCTTCTTTTCATCTTCTGTTTCTGGCGCTTTTACAATGGTTGTGACTGCTGTTACCTCTGGAGGAGTTGATACTGTGGTACCATTTCCTTTGGTATCACCAGTTCCCTGATATCCTACTTGGTGATTATTATTATCAATATTTTCTAAAGCATCCCATTCACCTAATGTAATACCATTCTTTTCTAAATAAGGTAATACCTGATCTTCAATATATACTTTATTATCATCTTGAGCATCTGTTAATGTTAAAACATACTCTGTGTAAGCAGCAACTTCTGATCCTGTATATGTGATTGCAGCATCAAATTTTGAGTTTAACTTCCTCATATATTCTGCCCAATCATCTGAATAAAAAGTAGAAGTTGTATCTGTCTTACAATCATAATTCACATTATATAAATCCATAATGTCTTGACCAATTACTTGTGCATTATAAACATTAGCTTGTTGATAAACTAATGAAGTTGAAAGCATTCCTAAAGATCCACTACTAGTAGCTGCCACTGGATTATACACTCTACTTTTAATTAATGTAACTAAACTTTCAGATTCACCTTTTTGATTTTGAATAATAGATTCTTCATAAGCCTTAATATATTCACTATATTCTTTATTTGAAATAAACTCATAAATAAATGCATTTTCTTCTTTTGTAGTATAAATAGAACCTAAAATATTACTAACTCTTGTGAAATCACTACTTAATTCTTCCTTATCAGTCTCACTATCTGCTAATAATTTAGTAAAAGTTAATTCATCCATATCTTCTAAATTCATAGAGATTAACCAATTATTTAACTGTTCAGGAGAGACTGCTAATTTTCCTTCATTGCTAAGTTCCATACACTCTTTTTCCGAAACTACTGGTACCCCACGTTCCATCATTACTTTTGCCAATAATTGCAATTTTTCTGTATGAGTCACCTGATCATTTATATTGAAATTATGTTCTTCATCTACTTCAAACGTTGCCATTGTTACATTAACATCTTGTAATTGTTCTTGCTTAGTAGTAGAATCATCTGAATTACTTTCAGCACGACTATGCAAGAATTTTCCACCAATAAAGATCCCAGCTCCTAAAACTACTGCTAAACCAGCAGCTGTTACAACAACTTTATGTCTTCTTGCCCATTCTACTAATTTGCTATCTAAGAATTTTTCTTTTAAAGATTTTTTTTCATGTTCTATTTTAACAGTTTTATTATCATAAGGATTTTTTCCTGTTACAACAAATATTGCACCATTTTTAATTCTCTGTAACAATCCTTGCTTTTCAGGTTCTGGAATAATCATTTCATCTTTTAATTCTTGAAAATAAGGATATGCAACATTTTTAAAATAATCAACATCTGCCTGTGAAAAAGCTCCATCTGCAATTGAATCTTTAACATAATCATCATCTTCCAAAACAGCTAAGATTTGATCAATTTTTTTATCTGCCTCTTCTAAATCTCCTGCCTCAATTAATCTTTCTATTTCTTTCTGACGTTCAGCAAATGCATAATCAATTGGCATATCTGCAGCACCTGAAGAAACTACATTTCTTTCATAAATTTCATTAGCTTGAGGTGCAAAATTTTCTTGAAGATAATTTTCTGCTGCATCCTTATCAATTCCTTTTAAAATAGCTGTTTTTGTCATTACAGAAATCAAGCGGTCGATTTCAGCATTAAATTCATCTTTATTTGAAAAAGCTCCTGCTATAATATCAGTTTCTATAGCTACCATTCTTTTTGCTATTATATCATTTAAAACTTCCATATTCACATCTCCCTCTTATTCTATATTTCCCATTTATCAATAATTTGATATCCATTATTTAACAAGTTTGTATCATTACAATTACTAATTTGATAATCCGTTTTTCCACCAATAATATCTCTCGTTCTATAACTATAAAGGGTTATATCTCTTTCTACAGTTACTAAACCATATACAGCTTCTCTTTTTGTTGATGTGTCATAATCAATAATCACATTTTGAGTTCCATATACTGGTACTTCATGTTGAACTGTTCTTAAACATTGATATACAGAATTTTCACTTGTTGTTGATGAACCTTTACTTACTGTTCTAGTTTCTTTTTTATAAATTGTATATAATCTAGCTCCACAATCACCACAAGTTTCTGTTCCAACTGATACCTTTGTATATCTTGTTGTACTTGTATTTGTTGGAGTTGAATAAAGTTTCACCAATCCAGCAGATTTCCATGCTCCATATGTTACATTATTACTAACACTTCCAGTAGAAGTAATTACATACCCATACTCAGCACATTCTTTTTCAATTCTAGTACCAATTAACACTTGTTTTGGACCATAAATTGGTTTATTTGGATCTTTATATGTTACTGTTTTATATCCAATAATTTGATTTTCTTGCTTTTGCTGTGTAACTGTTTTATAGCGTTCTTGTCTTAAATTGCTTGTAGATAATCTTCTCTCAGACCAGTCTGACCAAGAAGACCAAGGACCATAACTGCTATTTGTTGTCTTCATGTACTTACATTGATATTCCTTTTGAGTAGTACATTCTTTATCATAAGTAGCTTTATCTACTACATTTCCATTTTTACCATAGTATTTTCCATCTACAAACTTACAAATATAAGTTGGAGTAGGAGCATCTTCACATTCTTTTTTATATGTTTCTTCACTTACAATATTACCATTTTTTCCGTAATAAGCTCCATTTACAAATTTACAGTAATACTTTTCTTCTAACTTACATTCCTTATCATAAGTAGCTTTATCAACTAGATCACCATTTACTCCATAATAGTTTCCATTAACATATTGGCAATAATATTTTCCAGGTTTGCAGTTATCACTTACACAATTATTAATTGTAATATTATTATTAATAATTGGCCTAACTATAGTTTCTTTAATAATTGTAGTAGGTCCAGATGGATTGACAGTTGGAGATTTTATATCTTCCTCATTTTTCTCACAAATTCCTGTTTCACAGTAATTGTAGCATCCCATCACAACTAATAAATAGTTCTCTTGATTAGTACATTTCAAGTTTACTTTCATAATGAATTCTTCATCTTCTTTTGTAATACTTACATATGACTCTTTAAGATCACATTGATTACCTTCTCTATCAACAAAAGGCAAAATTATTTTTTTATCAAGCATTTCGCTTAAAGTCATCGATACTTTATCTCCAACATTTTTAGGTAATCTTGGAGTTGTATAATAACTTTTAGCTGCATCTTTCATTGCAATAATATTATCATTAAAAATACGATCATATAACGGTTCTAATGAACTAATACTTTCTGTTGTCTTTAATTTATCCAAATCACTTTTACTAGGAAATAAGCATATTAAAATAAATATGAACATTACCATTAATAGTATTTGAATAACCACCCCTTTAATTGAGCTTTTATCTTTTCTTTCATCATATTCATACATAATAAATTCCCCCTTCTCAATTGGTTGCGTTATAATATCACAAAACACAGACATTGTCAAATTTCTACAAAATTCTTTATTTATACAAAAATGCCTATGTGTTTTCATCATATCATAGTTATTAATCTTTGTCAATTTCAGAACCCTTGTTTCGCTTGAAAAATCAACAAATTTTGAATGAAAAAAAGATGTTAATACATCTTTATCTCCATTCTGTTTTACCTGTATACTCAACACCCTTTAAATTTGGATTCATTGTCCACTTTCTTGGCCCATATTCATAACTTGTTTCCATATCATAATCTGTATATCGTTTTATTACATGATTATTTTCTTTTTGAGTTAAATTTGAACATGGTCTTGTTTTCGTTTTTGAACTTACAATATCATATGTTAAATGAAAGCGTATAGGTACATAGTAAATATTTCCTACATTACTATCATTGTATGTATATAAATATCTATCTTTCAAAATATTAGTACGATTAAACTGTACACGATAATCAATCCTATATTCTACATAATTACTATATGATACTGTTTTGGTATTAAGAACTCTAACATCGCTAAAGTGTTTTTTACTGAGTGCTGAATTTTTAAATCTTGTTGTTGTAATGGTATCTTTTGCACTCCATTTTGAATCATCATATTCATAATTATAAATAGAACTATTTGTTTTTAATCCTTTCCAGGTTGATAAATTAAATGTTTCTTGTCCATATGAAATACGATTTATTTGAACATTCGTTGCACCAACAGGTAATTTTATTGCATATGGATATCTTGAAATATCTATAATATCACTTCCAGTATACCCCAAGGTATAAACATACTCGCTTGTCTCTTCTACTGGATAATATGTACACATTTTCGTTGCAACTTCATTAGAAACTAAAGTTTTTGTTCGATATTCATAATAAAGTGTTTTTACAGGTTCTGCAACACATTCTTTTTGATAAATCGTTGCACTTACTACATTTCCATTTTTACCATAGTATTTTCCATTTACATATTGGCAATAATATACTGGCTCTACAATACACTCTTTTTGGTATGTTGCACTATCTACTACATTTCCATTTTTACCATAATACTTCCCATTTACGTATTGACAATAATATACTGGCTCTACAATACACTCTTTTTGATATGTTGTACTATCTACCAAATTTCCATTTTTGCCATAATACTTTCCATTTATATATTTACAATAATATATTGGTTCAGTTCTAACTGGCCCTTCTTCACAATCAATACAATTATTTATTGTAATATTATTATTAATTACTGGTCTTTCAGTTGTTACTATATTTTTCACAACAGTTGTTTGTCCTGAATTAGAATTTGTAACAGTATTAGTGTCATTTGTTTTTTCACAAATATCATTTTCACAATATTGATAACATCCCAAATGTACAACTAAATAATCTTCTTTATCTGAGCAATTTAAAACAACCTTTAATTCATATTCATCAGCTCTTTTTATAACCTCAACATATGAATCATTAATATCACAACTATTCCCATTTTTATCTTGAATTGGCAATACAAGTTTTTTATCTATCATTTCACTTAACGTCATTGATACTTTATCACCTGTATTTCTTGGCAATCTTGGAATTGTATAATAACTTTCTGCTGCTGTTTTCATATCAAGTAAATTTTCATTAAAAATTCTATTAGATAAAACTTGATAATCAGCACTTGTTCCAGAAACTTGTTTTTTCATATTATTCACGAATCCTTTGGTAGGAAATAACCATATCAAAGCGAATATAAACAATACGAAAAACAGAATTTGTAGAATAATATCAGTTAAGACAAATCCATCTTCCCTACTTCTATACATAAGCATTCCTCCTATTTATTTTTATGGTAGCACCTTTTTCACTCACTTGTCAAACTTTTTTCACAATTTTATCATATTTTATAAAGAAATTTGAACAATTGTACAACCATTGTTGTAATAATAGGTTTTAAATTCCAATACATATTTATTTTTAGATAAGACCTGCTTTGTTGTTTCTCTCAATATTCCGCTACCAATTCCATGAACAATAACAAATATTTCCTGCCTCATTTTTTTATTTTCATTAATAAAATCCAAAATAGCTACTCGGGCTGTTTCTCTATCATATCCATGGAGATCTAACTTTGGATATTGTTCTATAAAAATAATATCATTCAAAGTCATGATATACACTCTTTACTTCTTCTACACTCGGAGCAGAAAAACGACCACCCACTCTGGTTACTGATAGAGCTCCTGTTATATTTGAAAGTTTAATTACTTCTTCATATGCCATATTTTTTGCGATTCCATATGCAAAAGCGCCATGAAATAAGTCTCCAGCTCCTGTCGAGTCTAAAGCCTTTACTTTAATCGATGGCATTATTTTAACCTGATTCTGATATTTATATAATGCACCTTTAGACTCTAAAGTAACAACAATATTATTTTTAAAAATAGACTCCATTTTCTTATAAAGTTCTATTAAAGTACTTGTTTTTTCATAATCGATTGTCATTCCTGTAACACTTTCTGCAAATTCTTTAGAGCAAACTGTATAATTTACCATTTTAGAAAGTTCAATAATTTCTGGTTTGGGTCTTCCAGCATCAATAATACTGATTGCATTTGGATAGCTTCTGATAATTTCTTTTGAGATCTCAACTTCCTGTCCATCAATTAAAATTATATCTGGTTCAAAATTTAATTTGATTGGCTTCATTTTTACAGTACTAGGTCTATAAGTAAATATTGTCCTAGATCCATTTCCTTTATTCGCTATAATAAAGCTAGATGTCGTTTGATGTTCTGTGTTAAGTTCTAAATAAGTTGTATTTACACCAATATCTTCAAACTCTTTTTTTATTTTTTTACCATATTCATCATTTCCAACAACTCCAGCAATAGAAACATCCATACCCCATTTTCCAAGTAAATAGGCTGCATTACTAGCAGGTCCTCCTCCACATTCTACTCTTTCTTGGACTCTATTTTTTGTATTTTCAACTGGAAACTCGTCTAAAGGAACTGTTATGTCATATGCTACATGTCCTATACATAATATTTTCATAGTATCACCTTATTTATTATATCATTAGTTTCAAAAAAAAAGAAAGAGAATTTTGCTCTTTCTAAAGTTCTATTTTTCTTTAGACACTATTTATTTTTAGATAAATGATAACTATTATCTATAAGTTTATATATTTCATTAATATCAACAGAACCATCTAGTTTTACTGTAATCCAATGTTTTTTATTCATATGATAACCTTCAAAATATTTTTTATTATCAACCAATTGCTCTATTCGTTCTGGTTCTAACAATAAATCTATAATTTCAATAATTCCAGCTTCATTGATTCCTAATTTTGATTTTTCAACAACAAGTAAAGCTCCATACCATTTTTGATTTCCCTTATTTCTCCATATAGCGTTATTAGGAAACTTTTTCCATAAATATTCTAATTCATCATTATATTTATTCTTAACATATTCAATAACAAGGGCAGAATATTCACTTTTAAATATGTTTTTAATACAACATTTTTCTTTCACAGTTTGAATAATTCGATCATATTCATCTTTTATTTGGCCCATAAAATCACCTGATGCTGATGATACATAATAGGGCATTAATTTTTCTTTTGTAGAAATTTCAAAACAGTCAGATACAATAACTCCATTTTTTTCTATTTTAATAATTAAATGAAATTGATTGTTTATAATTGTTGTTTCATATTTATAATATTCACTTTCTTCTACAAAACCAATATCTAATAGCCCATTAATATTTAGTTTTAGATCCTTTAAATTCAATTCATCTTTCATAATCATTACCTCATAATTTTTCTATCCTCATTATATCAAAAATAAAACTCCCTTGGTAGATGTTCTATCTAATAAAGTATTATTTCTAATTATAAGTCAAGATATAACTTTTTCTTTGTTTCAGAAACAGCATGAATATATTTAATCAATAGTTTCCAAGCCCCCATACCAGTCACATATAAAACAACACTCAATATTAACACAACAACAAAACCTATAATTGGATTTAGTGCACTGTTTCCGATTTGAACCATCATAATTGGTATATCAATCCTAAAAAAATATGATACCAACTTTATTAATCCTAAGATAGGACATAATATAGATCCTAGAATAAATGTTGGAGCAATAAGTCCTAATGTTGGTAAAACAAATATGCCTGTTAAACTTACCAAACTATAAAATAAGAATATTTGTCTTACCTTTTTTGTTTTGGTAATCTTTTGCCCTTCATATAATTCATTAATGGAAATACCAAATAAACTGCATAATTCTTTTAATATTGAATGATCTGGTAAATTCCTACCATTTTCCCATCTACTAACACTTTTTACATTAACCCCCAATGTTTCTGCCAATTCTTCTTGCGTAATACTTTTTTCTTTTCTTAACTCTGCTATAAAACTCCCGATTTTTTCTTGATTCATAATTTTAACTCCTTTCAAAAAGAATTATATATTTATAATAAAAATATTAACAGGACATAGAGTGAGAGTTTCATAAATTGTATTATACTGCGTTATCTTTTCTTTTTCCAACACCATCATATTTCTTTTTCAATTAGTTTGATAAATTCAATCATAATGTTTTATTTTCGTTGATACAAAATTGTTATTACTCCATTAATTTTATTAAACTTTTATGATATAAAAAAAGCTATTTAAAAATTAAATAGTTAATTTTCTAGTAGGACCTACTCATGAATTTATAGTTTATACTATGGTAACCAAAACAGTAAATCAATGATGCATAATATCGAATTTTTAAACTTATCATTCATCTTACATAATTTAATAAGACTTCCCAAAAACAAATATATACTTATCACAATCAATATTGGTGCTATAAAGATGGTGTTGCCTAAAAATGTTAGAGATAAGATAAATAATATGATTGACATAATCATCATACAAACATATAAAGAAATTTTTCCCTTCATACAATTTTCCACTCCATTCCAAATTGTAATATACTTAATGAAAACTAACATTGGATATTATTTCTACTATAAATTTCCAAGTTCTAGGAAACTCTTCTAGTATGATTTCTTTTATTTCATTTGAAGTAGACTGTGATTGAATCAACTCAACCGTTCCTCTTACATGGTTTCCTATTGCAATATATCCTTTGGCATAATCACCACTAGCAACATATTTCGCAATAGAATATCCCCCTATTGAGTATAATCCTATTGATAATCCTCCTATAGAAAACAATCCTAACGCTATCCCACCAATTGCAAAACTGCCTATTGAGATTCCACCCAATGATAACAATATTCCAATTGCTAAGCCTCCTAAGGAAAGTAATCCTAAACTTAATCCTCCAAAAGAAAATATTCCAATTGCCATTCCTCCAATAGCAATAACACCTTGAGCAATATTACCAATCGCTATTATTCCTCTTGCCTTTCTAAAACTTCGTCCTATATTAATATGAACAAATGGAATTCCTTTTATTTTTATTTTACTTACATATTCATATTCATTGCGATATGATTTTTGTTTATCTATATAAACATCATTACCTATTAATTCATCAACACTAATATTTAAAACTTTAGATAATTGTTTCAATTGTTCTGGATTTGGTGCTGTGCTATCCAATTCCCAATTTGATATTGTTTGCCTTGTGACATTTATTTTTTCACCTAGTTCTTCTTGTGAAAGACCTTTTTTCTTCCTTAAACATAAAATATTTTTCCCTAGTGTCACTATAATCACCTCTTTTACAATTATTATAATAAATAAGCTTAAATCAATCTACCAAAAAGTTTTGGAAATTTGTCAAAGCTATTTAACACTAGATATATAAATGGTAATTATTTTCTATTTAATTCTTTTTTTAAATCTTTAATATATCTTTTTTGCATTTTCTTCAAATAAGGCTTTGCTAATAATTTCATAATCCAATTAGTTGTTTCTATTTGTTCTGTAAAATCTAGTTCAATCGTCCCATTTTCTAGTTCTCTAAATCTTCCAATCCATTTTCCTTTCAAATTTGTATTTTTTATTTCAAATTCGTATATATCTAACTTTTCTTTTTTAGTAATTGTAAAACTAGTAGGATAATTATCACTAGTATATTCCACAAAATGTGTTTCATCAATAATTTCTATTTTTGATAGATCAGTTCTCCAAGCATAATTATGATTGTCTGTTATTGTATCCCATAGTTTATCTCTATCACAATCAAATACAGTTTTTATATTTGACTTAATCATAATATCAACTCCATTTCAAAGTATCATTTATGTTATTCTATATGAAAAGTCTCTGTCTTTAAATCACAATAATATCTACCATTGGAGGCAGTAAACTTTAATACACAATAATCAGGATCTGTAACACCTTTTTTATAAAACATGATATCACCTTTTTTCCATATCATATCTTTAGTATTTTGATCTGTTAATACTTCCATTTTCCCTTTTAACATCACGCCAACATACTTTATTAACCCTTTATGATAAAAGTAAATGCTAGCATTAGGGTTATCTATATATTGCTTTACCCTCATAGATGAAGTATTTGTTGAAAAATAAAATTCTTTCAACCCGTTTCTTTTTCTAGGCTTTAACATTGCTTTAACATTAGGATAATTATTCTCATCAATAGAACATATAAAACTTACTTTTTGTTTATCTATAAATTTCTCTATTTTATTTAATTCCATATTTTTAGCTCACTTTCAGACTTATTTATTGATACATTTGATAAAATCATTATATCACGAAAAAAAAGAAATAGAAATTCACTCTTTCTTTTTGTCCTAAATTCTCTTTTAGTGTAGCTTAAGCTGTCATCTTTTACGAATTAATAAAAATAAGCATTAAATAGATTTAATACATTACATCATTAATTAAAAATTTTATACAATATACTTGTACTAAAAACTTTGAATAATATAATTACATAGTCTTCATTTTAACTTTACTACTTCTTAATAAGTGCTGTTCATAAACTCTTTTTACTTCATCAATTTTCTCTATATCTTCTAAAGGAATTCCAATAATTTTTCCCAAAGTATATATATCTGTAATGCCGCTTTTAGAACTATACTCTGATAACAATTTTAATTCATTAAAATACTTTACTATATTATTTGGATCTGTCAAAGGCTCCGCCGAACCACTTGCATCTGTATAATTTAAATGTATAGGATAATCTCTCATCTGCCTATTAGCTAACTGAGGCGCTAATTGATAAGCTTTATTAACTTCTTCTAACCAAGCTTTTGCAAAATATATTAGATTGTCTTTTTGCAAACGTCCATTATTAGAGATGACATTATAATCTTCTGGATTTAATATATTTCCATAGACAACTGCATTTTGACTAAAAGCTTTTTGTGGCTCCATATAAATTGGAACCAATGGCTTATTAGCTTTTGCAGCTACATAAAAAGCTCCCATTGGAATTGTATTTAAATGATATCTAGCCAAATTTAACATAACTTTTGGATCAACATGTCTTCCTTGTGGAAATATAACAAGTGAATGTAATTCATCTTTTAATTTTCTTAATTCTTCTTTTAGTTCACTAGGTACTAATTTATCACGAGTTATAGGATAAGTATTAAATAAAGGCAAAATTATTGATAATTTAGGAAAACGATTCCAAAACTCTTTAAACATAAAAACATCAATATCAAATTCATGACTTAGTAAACACCAAATAATATAACCATCTAAATTATTTGTATGATTTGGTGCGAAAATATAAGACTTCTCTTTTAATATATCTTTTCGATATTCTGTCGTTGGAAATAACAACTTTGTTAATAAAATATGTCCAGCATTAGCGAGTACTGGATTGATTTTATGATATTGTTTTGATGTTTCCATATTCATTTCTCCTTTTTTATAAATTATATTAGCAAAAAAGAATAAGCAAATCAATCATTTTCTACACTCAAAATGCAAAAAGACCAAGATTAAAATCTCAGTCTAATATACATTTTAATTTAATTTTTCTTTTACTGCGGCTTGAGCTGCTGCCAAACGTGCTATTGGAACGCGATATGGAGAACAAGATACATAAGTAAGCCCTATTCTATGACAGAATTCTACACTGGCTGGGTCTCCTCCATGTTCCCCACAAATTCCTAAATGAATATTTGGTCTTGTTTTTCTTCCTTTTTCTACTGCCATTTTTACAAGCTCTCCAACACCAGTTTGATCTAGTTTTGCAAATGGATCACTTTCAAATATTTTGGCATCATAATAATCATTTAAGAACTTTCCAGCATCATCTCTAGAAAAACCATAAGACAATTGTGTTAAATCGTTTGTTCCAAAACTAAAGAATTCTGCTGATTCTGCTATTTTATCAGCAATAATACAAGCTCTTGGGATTTCAATCATAGTTCCTACTTCATAAGTAAGCTCTATTCCGGATTCTTTGATAAGTTTTTGAGCTTCCTCATCAACAATCTTCTTGACAAATAATAATTCATTTTCATCTCCAACTAATGGAATCATAATTTCTGGTTTTACATTAATACCTTTTTTACTTACATTGATTGCTGCTTCAATCACTGCTCTTGTTTGCATTCTAGCAATTTCTGGATAAGTGATTGCTAAACGACATCCACGATGTCCCATCATTGGGTTAAACTCTTTTAAGGAATCAATTCTTGCTTTTAATGTTTCAAACGTCATTCCTAATGCATCTGCAAGAGGTTTGATTTCTTCATCTGTATGTGGTAAGAACTCATGTAATGGTGGATCTAAATAGCGAATTGTAACTGTTAGTCCATCCATTTCTTCGAATAATTTTTCAAAGTCTCCTCTTTGCATTGGAAGGATTTTTTCTAGTGCTGCTTCTCTTTGCTCTACTGTTTCAGCAGTAATCATTTGACGAACTGCAAAAATTCTTTCTTCTTCAAAGAACATATGCTCTGTACGACATAATCCAATTCCTTCTGCGCCAAACGCCTTAGCTTGTGCTGCATCCCTTGGAGTGTCCGCATTCGTACGAACTTGTAAAGTCCTTACCTCATCTGCCCATGACATGAATGTTTCAAAGTCTCCACTAATCTCAGGTTCTACAGATTCTAATTTTCCCTCATAAACAGCTCCAGTCGAACCATCTAATGAAATAAAATCTCCTTCTTTTAAAGTAAGTCCAGCTTTTGTTGTTATCGTTTTAGCTTCTTCATCAATTGTAAGTTCACCACAACCACTTACACAACATCTACCCATTCCACGAGCAACTACTGCAGCATGGCTAGTCATTCCACCACGGATCGTTAAAATCCCTTGGGCATCATTCATTCCTTGAATATCTTCTGGTGATGTTTCTAAACGAACTAAAATTGTTGGGCCATTTTTAGATGCTTCACTAACTTCTTCTGCTGTAAAATAAATTTTACCTGCTGCTGCTCCTGGAGAAGCTGCTAATCCTTTGGCAATTGGTGTAACACTCTTTAAAGTTTCTGCTTTAAATGTTGGATGTAATAACTGATCTAATTGTTTTGGTTCTACACGAAGAATTGCTTCTTCTTTGGAAATCATTCCCTCAGATACCAAATCCACTGCTACTTTAATTGCTGCTGCTGCAGTTCTTTTTCCATTTCTAGTTTGAAGCATATAAAGTTTTCCATTTTCAATCGTAAATTCCATATCTTGCATATCTTTATAATGATTTTCTAAAATATGAGCAACTCTATCAAATTCTTTATAAACTTCTGGCATTGCAGTTGCTAAAGTTTCAATTGATTCTGGAGTACGAATTCCTGCAACAACGTCTTCACCTTGCGCATTGATTAAATATTCACCATAAAGTTTGTTTTCACCTGTTGCTGGGTTTCTTGTAAATGCTACTCCTGTTCCACAATTATCCCCTCTATTACCATATACCATTTCTTGGACATTAACTGCTGTTCCCCAGCTATATGGAATATCATTCATTCTTCTATAGATATTTGCTCTTTCATTATTCCAAGAACGGAATACAGCTCCTACAGCTTCCATTAATTGAGCACGTGGATCTTGTGGAAAATCTACTCCTGCAAGTTCTTTATAGACAACCTTAAATTTTTCTGTTACTTCCATCATATCTTCGGCTGTTAAATCAGTATCATAAGATGCTCCTTTTTCTTCCTTAATTTTATCTAATAAACGTTCAAAAGAAGCTTTTGGATATCCTTTTACTACATCAGCAAACATTTGAATAAATCTACGATAAGAGTCATAAATAAATCTAGGGTTTCCTGAGACTCTCGCAAATCCTTCTGCTACTTCATCATTAAGTCCAAGATTAAGCACAGTATCCATCATTCCAGGCATACTTGCTCTTGCACCACTACGTACAGATACCAATAATGGATTTTCTTTGTCTCCAAATTTCTTACCAGATTTTTCTTCCAATTCAGCAAGTTTCTCAAAAATTTGAGTCTTAATTTCATCACTAATTACTTCATTATCTTTGTAATATTGATTACAAGCTTCTGTTGTAACTGTGAATCCTTGTGGAACTGGAAGTCCAATATTTGTCATTTCAGCTAAATTAGCTCCTTTTCCTCCAAGCAAATTACGCATGTCTTTGTTTCCTTCATGAAAGGCATAAACAAACTTTGTCATCAAATCCCTCCTTGTATTGTTTACACAATATAAGTATAACAGATATTTTTTATAGAAACAAGGAATTTTATCCTACAAATTATTTTCGAGCTCTTGGATGATGTTCCAGATAACTTTTTCTTAACCCCTCATTAGAAACATGAGTATAAATCCCAGTTGTCTCTAAATTTTCATGACCTAACAAATCTTGAACAGTTTTTAAATCGGCTCCCTCATTTAATAAATGTGTTGCGAATGTATGTCTTAACATATGAGGATGAACATGAAATGATAATGCACTTTTTTTAATTATCTGATTTACAATATATCGAACGCCTTGTGAAGTTAACGAAGTTCCCTTATTACTCAATAATAAATAATCAGAATTTTCATCTTTCAAAAAAGAGTTACGAACCTCTAAATAATGTTCTAATTTTCTTTTGCAAACAATTCCATAGAAAACAATTCTTTCTTTATTTCCTTTTCCAGTAATATAAATCTTTTGTTCATTTTTTTTAATATCGGCTATTTTAATAGAAATTAATTCACTAACACGCACCCCTGTTGAATATAAAAGTTCTAATAATAATTGATCCCTAATTCCAATTGGAGTTTTGGAATCTGGACTTTCTAACAATTTTTCTAAATCTTGATAATATAAAAATTTTGGAAGTTTTTTTTCTACTTTAGGATTGCTAATTAATAACATAGGATTATCAGCAATGATATGACGTGCCTTCAAATATTTAAAAAAGCTCCTTAATGTACTTATATGTCTACAAATTGTTTTATTCTGATATCCTTGGTTGTGCAAAAACAAAAGATATTTTCGCAAAATGTCATAATCACACTTTGAGAATTTTGAAATCTTTTGAAAATCTAAAAATTTTAAAAACTGTTCTAAATCGTTTTGATATCCAACTACGGTATATTCAGAATACTTTTTTTGTTCTTTAATATAAATTAAAAAATTATTAATTTGTCCTCCCATTGTACCACTACCTTTTTTTCATCATAACATATTTTAAATACAAAAAAAAGAAGAAAAATTAAACTTTTTTCTTCTGATAGGAAGACTGTTCTTCACTTGGACTTATTTCACTAGATAACAATTTATTGGCATATCTGATTTTTTCTAAATATGTTAATCCTGAAAAATCGGGTTGTTCTTCTAGGACTTTTACTTGGTCTAGACTAACAGGATAAATTGTTCTCTCATACCATGGAATTCTAGTTAAACCAAGACTAGAAAGTATGAAATCATCTTGTTCTACTTTGGACAAATTATTAAAATATGAATGATCTTCTAAATACCAAAGTTGAGTTTCTGATATTAAATCACATGGATTTACACTTCCAAAATAGCTCACTTTTCGTCCTGGCCTTTTTGATCCGAAAGAAGTAATAGCACCTGGTTTCAAAATAGACTTAAAATAATTTATTCTAGATACTATCATTCCACGTATTGGTTTATATGCAGTAAAAGTATCAATTAAATAATATTTTGCTGAATTAAAAGCATCCTGTTGTTCTCTATTAACACAACCTTCATTATTTAAATAATCAGTAATAAAGCCAATTGCACGATCTCCTAATAAAGGCTCTCTTACAACATAATCATAAAAATATGGATTATGAATATCAGAAAGTAAATGATCATAAAAATCTTTCCATAATTGTTCATAACTAATTTCTTTAGATATCAATTTTCTAAGTTCTTTACTTGAAACTTTATTCCGTGCCGCATAACCAGAGAATTGCTTTTTATATTGTTTACATAAAACTGCTAAATCGTATAATTCCATATTTTGATATACCAAATCTAAATGTTTAGTTGTACCATCGTGTTGGTAAGCAAAATAACAAGTATCAGTTTCAGTTACTGGATAACCTATTTTTCTCAAATACAAAAGTAATTCTTTTTCATTTTTAAAATTTTTTAAAATATAAATATCTAAGGTTTCTAAATCTGCTCCAACAATCTTTTTACCAGTAGGAGCTAATATCCTTCCGGTTATTGGGTCACAAATTATTGTGGCTACCTTTCGATTTCCATTTAAACATACTAATCTATATCTTCCACTGGTTTTTTTTGAAACATTTGCCATATTCATCCCCCTGTTTACGATGATATTATAACAGAAACCTAGAAAAAGTCAAAAACAGAAGATTATTCTTCTGTTTTATTTTCATTAAATCTTTCCATACCATCTGAGAAATCACCAACTAATTCATTAAATTTTAACAAATTATTTGTTAGCTCACTCATATCACTTTCATATTTAATACGATCAAGTTCTAATTGCCTTTTTTCTTCTTCTATATTTTCTCTTTCTAAACGAAGACTAACTTCTAATGTTTCTAATTCAGAACGCTTTTCTTGAACTTCTTCTAATTCTTTATTTTTTTCTTGTCTAATTCTAGCCAGTTCTTCTCTCTTTTGTTCTTCAAAATTTGATTTATCTTGTTCCAATTTTTTCTGAGCTATTTTCAAATTGTTTATTTCTACCTCAATCTCATTCTTTTTAGATTTTAATTTTCCATAAACTTCTTCTTTATATGCATCAATCTTTTTTTGAGCGGCCACTTTCTTAAGTTCAAAATCTTCTTTTTCTCTTTTGAATTGTTTATATTTTTCTTCTATCTTAAGCTTCATTTCCATATTTTTATGAAAAATATTAGTTGCCTCTTTTACATTATTATTAGCCATTTTGAAAATATTATTGATATCTGTTTCATTAGGAAGCGGTTTGTTATCTTCTAATGTTTCTGCTTTCAAATTTGTTTGTTCATTTGATTCTTTCAATTCTTCAGGCTTTTCTGTTTCAAGGTCAAAATCAGTTGATTCTGATATTTCTTCTAATTCTTCATTATCAACTGATTCATTTTCCTCATTTTCTTCTAAAACTACTGGTTCTTCTAATAAGAAATCATTCACTAATAAATCTCTATTCTTCATCCAAATAGTCCACTATTTATTTTCTGAAGGTAATTGTGAGAATCCAGAATTAAATTGAGATACTAATTCTTTGAAACGAGCTACACTTTGTGATAAATTACTATTTCCTAATTCAAGTTTTTTCTCTTCTAATTCTTTATATTTTTCAAATTGTTCTTGTTGTGTTTCTAATTCTCTCTGTGAAGCTTTGATACTTTCTTCTGATACAGTTCTTTCTTTTTCAAATTGTTCTCTACCTTGATCTAATTTAATTTTTTCATTCTTTAATTTTTCTTCTTCTAATTGTTTATACTTTTCAAATTGTTCCTTTTCAAGGGCAAATCTTTCTTTTTCTGCTTCTAAAGATTGTTTAGCAAGACTAATCTCTGTTCTTGTTGCATCACAATCTGCATTAAATTTTTCTTCTTCATTCTGAATTCTAATTTTTTGTGTTTTTACATAGTCATTAATTTGATCTTTTTCAGCTTGAAGCGCTTTCTTTTGCTCGTCAACATAACGACTAAAATCGCTCTTTTCTTGCTCCATTTTTTCTTTTAATTCAGATAATAAGTTTTCATTATTATTAATTGATTTTTTTCTTTCTATCAATTCAGTAATTAAACTATTTGCTCCAGCTACATCACTATAAAGGCTATCAAACAATTGATCAAAATTAGATGTGTTTCCTTCTGCTGCTCTTTCTCTATTTTCAGAACTAAAATTAGGCAAATCAAAGTCTTCTTTAAATGATTCATTTGATGAATCATCTAAATCAAGAGATGGTCCAGACTCTTCTACATTATCAAAAAAGTCTTCATTCATCGCATCAATCAATTCATTTTCAGGAGTTTCTACTGGTATTTCATTCATTAATTCTTCTTTCATTCTATCTTCCCCTTTTTCTTTTATGCTAGAGTTTCTCCTTACTCTATACTATAACATCGTTATTATAACATTTTTCAGAAAAAAAAGAAAGACTTAATTTTCTTTTTTTTACTTATTTGTCATTTTTTTTAATTTTGTACGAATTTTCTGAACTACATTATCTACCTTTTTCTTATTAATTCCTAACAATTTAGAGATTTCAATGTAAGTAAAACCATTAATTCTAAGTTCTAGAATTTGTCTTTCTTGATCATTTAATTCTTGATAAATTGAAAGTTGTAACTCTTCTTCCTCTTCATTATCAATCAGCAAACGTTCTGGATTCATACTATTATCAGATAAAATAGATTCAATTTCGGTCTGCTCCTCACCATTTATTTCAGTACTAATAGGAAGCGACTCATTCAATATTTTATGTTTTAATCTTTGTGCACCAATAATCGCTGATAAAATTTTTCGTTCAATACATGTTTTCGCATATGTATAAAATAAAGCTCCATTTCTATCATCAAAGTTATGAATGGCATAACTAAGTCCTACCATTCCTTCCTGAATCAAATCTGAAAGTTCTATTCCAATTTTTCCTTTCGTATGATTATACATTCTTGTTGCTGTTGCGCTAATAAGAGGTTGATATTTTTTATATAATATATCGCCTGCTTCTTCATTATTTTCCCCTATAAATGATAATAATTCATAATCATTAAAATCTCTATACTCCACGTTCTCCCTACTTTCTTTGTTTAACCGCCTCGTATATCATAATTCCTGTTGCTACAGATGCATTTAAACTATTCACCTTTCCATACATTGGAATAGATGCAATAAAATCGCAGTTTTCTTTTACCAATCGGCTCATTCCACTTCCTTCGTTTCCAATTACGATAGCTATTTTTCCTCGATAATCAATTTCTTCGAAGTTCGTTCCAGTCATATCAGTTCCTACAATCCAAAAGCCTTGTCTTTTTAAATATTCCATTGTTTGCTTTAAATTTGTGACAAGCGCTACTTTCATATTCTGAGCTGCTCCTGCACTTGTTTTTAATACTGTTGCATTCACGCTCACAGAACGGTTTTTAGGAATTACTATTCCATCTACTCCAGCTGCTTCTGCTGTTCTTATAATTGCTCCTAAGTTATGTGGATCCTCTAAATGATCTAGCAAAATTAAAAAAGGATTTTCTTGTACCAATAATTCATCCAATTCGTAATACTGGTAATCAGGAACAGATACAATTATACCTTGATGATTTCCAATTGCAAGTTTATCTAATTCTTTTTTTGTTAAAATTTCAGTATTAATTTTTAATTTCTGTATAACAGATTCAATAAAATCATCACGAAAATGTTCCGAAATATAAACTTTATCTATTTTTTCCTTTTTTTTCAAAATCTCTGTCACTACATTTTTTCCATATACGTACATACATGTTCCTCCAATATTAAAGACATCATTTGATCTAATCTTTGAAAATCTTTTTCCAAATACCAAAAGCCAATTAATGCTTCTAGTGCAGTTGCATGCTTATAAGTTAAAATATCCGTATTTTTGGGATGTCTACTTCCTTTATGATTTCTAGCACGACTAACAATTTCAAGCTCTTCTTTAGTAAGTAATTCTTTTTCTTGCCAGACCTTCAAATAATAAGCTTGTCCTTTTGCACTTACATATTTAATAGCTCCTGCTTGAAGCTCTTTTACTTTTACAATGCCTTTTTCAATCAAAAACTTTCGAACATAAATCTCATAAATACTATCTCCTAAATAAGCAAGCGCTAAAACATTTAACTCATTAGCTTTCATTCAAATCCTCAATTCTATCAAATGTTATATTTTTTACAATCCCACTTTTTACATCATTCATAATAATAGCAATGACTTTATCATAATCAATTTCTCCACCTTTAATAAGGCAACCTCTTCTTTTACCAATTACTTCTAATGTTTCAACTACATCTTCTTCTACTGTTTCTATTCCATACCTTTCTGTTAAGATATTTGGATAATATTTTTCAAGAGTTCTTAATATATATTCTATAACATCAAATAATGGCAAAATTTCTTCTTTGATTGCTGTTAAACTAGCCAAATTATAAGCAACATTTCCAATATCAATTTTAGGCCATAATATACCAGGACTATCTAATAATTCTATAGAATCACTAATTCGAATCCAATTTAATTCTTTAGTAACTCCAGGGCGATTTCCTGTTCCTACTACATTTTTTCCAACCAAGCGATTGATAAGGGTCGATTTCCCTACATTTGGAATACCTATAACTAAAGCTCTAGCACGACTTTTTAACATTCCTTTTGCTTCTAATTTTTCCCATTTTTCTTTTAATAATTCCTCTGTTAATTGCAGAATCTGTTTCTTCCCAAATTGGTGTTCAATATCCATCGCAATAACATGATAATTTTGTTTTTGGTAATATTCTATCCATTTTTTTGTTTCTGTTTTATCACATAGATCATATTTGGTCATAATCATAATCTTTGGTTTATTTCTTATAATTTCATCTAAATCTCTTATTTTAGAAGAATAAGGCATTCTTGCATCTACTACTTCATAAACAATATCTATTTGCTCTAAGTTTTCTTTGATTAAACGTTTTGTCTTAGCCATATGTCCTGGATACCAATTTATATTTGTTGAATTTTGTCGATTATTATTGTCCATACTTAATCACTTCCTTTTAGTTATTTATTCATATTCTAGCAAATGTTCTATTTCATTTTTATCATCTAGTGCTAACTTTAAAGTTGAAGATGGTTTAATTATTATATTCGTTAATTTATTTAATTCTATCCATTCAAAAACTTGGCTATCATTGTCTTTGCAAACGAATTTTTCATTTTCTATATTACCATCATATATTGCTTTAAAGCAAAAGCAATACTGCATTATATTTTTACTTGAAAGTTTTAGAAAGTTTTCTTGTATCGCACATAATTGAAAATCTAATTGAAATCCCAACTCTTCAATAATTTCTCTTTTTATTGCTGATAAACTATCTTCATTTAATTCAATTCGACCACCAGGCAACATATAAAACTCCCTATTATTCATTTTAAATAATAGAATTTTTGTTTTATTACAATTATATATAATCGCTGATACTCTAGCATTAAATCTATTATTATTTATTTCATAGTCTAAGTTCATTTTAATTCACCTCAAATTATTATTAATTATCTATACAAATTTTCTAACACCCTAATTAAACAGTCATCTGCTATTAAATCTATATTTTCTGAAAATCTCATTCTAACCAAATGTCCATTACATTTAAATATATATGGATTTTTAACCTCAGTCAAAAAATCTAATATTCTCTCTTCACTTGATTTCCTTCTATCAATTTTTATAGAACTTATTTCGTCTACATCATCTAAAGTAACATCTTCTAGTTTCATATTTTTTGCATTTATCCAGTTTTTCTTTTATTTCTTCAATATTATATTTACTATTCGTCATCATTTTTATCTCCTAATAATTTTATCCTTTCTGCATTATTAAGTATATCTAATTGGTACTTAGCGATTTCACTTAACATTTCAAATCTTTCTTCTTTGACTTTCCCTTCTTTAATCAATTCTGCATTATGTGATTCTAAATTAGATAACACCGTTAATTCATTTATTGAAGCATAATCTCTAATATTAGAATTTTTTGCTAAATCAGGATTTAATTCTCTCCATTTTTTAGCAGTCGTATGAAATAATGCTACATTTAAAATATCTGCTTCCTCTGCATATTTAAGCCACTCTTTATCTTTGAAGTAATTATTATCAGGCAATATATAAATTTTAATAGCATCGGTATGTATTAAGTAATTGTTCTTTGTTAAAATTCTTTTTACATCCCATTCTCTATTTTGATTTTCTAATTGTTTTAATCTTTCAAATTCTTTTATTAAATATAGCTTAAAAACTGGACTGATTGATGATGCAAATTCAAATGCTATATCCTTGTGCGCATATGTACCACCATATTTACCTCGTTTCGAATATATACCAATTGCATTAGTCTTATTACACCACTCAGTAACACTCATTGTAAAAGTATGAAGTCCAGCTTCTTTTTTAAACCCGTCGAATTCGACGGAATTAAAATTTGGATTATAAATTGATTCCCAAGTTCCTAAAAATTCCAATGTAATTCTATTTCTTAACCAATTTCTAATAATATCATCTGAAGTAGATTTTCCTTCTTTAAACTTAGTAAAATCAGAAATACAAATATAGTCACTATCATTCATATTTGTTATATTAACTTTAATATTTTGAACTTCGATCATTTTATTTGTCATATATTCACCTCTTTTCTATATTTAGTATTCATTTTTGAATGGAGTTTAAATGTCGTAATCACCTTTCTGATTCTTATCTTAAAATTGACCAATTTCATTAAAATTTTATCATTTTTAGTTATTTTTACTAATGTGCGATTAAATTATGCAAGATCTAAATTTTGCATAGTCCCTTTATTTATAAGGATTTGCTTATTGGTTTAATTAAATCGTAATCAACCAATTTATATTATTTGCTCTATCTTGTCGATTTTCCATTTTTAATCGCTTCCTTTTTATTTATTACATAATATTTTTATTAGATAATATTGCATAAATTTTATTTAAGAACTCTGAACATATTTGATTATATAATTCACCATATTTATCAATGGGCGTTTTCATATATTTTATAAACAATTGAGCTTGAATATCTAAATTATCTCTTTTCACTATTATTTCTTTATTTATATCAAGTTTATAATAAACAACATTCTTCTAATTCTATTTTTTCTCCAAAATTTTTCTTTTTTCTAATGGCAAAATTTCTTTTTTCTTTTCATCATATAGTTGAATTACCAAATTTTTTGCTTCTACTAAAAGATGATACAAATCAGAGTATGGTTCCTTATCATAATCTATCTTATACAACCAATCCAAATATTTTATTTTAGTTGCCTCTTCTGGTCTTCCATAAATAACTTTACCACTATGTAACCAATAGCCAAATTCTACATTGGTTGTAAACGCTGCCATATCAGGTAATTTTCTAGGTACCCAGAAAACAATAACTGTTGCATTAATTAATGCTTCTCTTTCCCACATCGCTTGATCTACATAATCTGCTTTTGGCTTCCAAGAAGAATATTCTGGAACATAAACTACTCCATTAAATCCTATCTGTTCTAAAATTGCACATGCTTCTGTTCTCCAAGAAACAATATCCTCTCCTCGTGGAGTTGGCCCTGCCAAAAAAACAGATTTTTTTCCTTTTATAACTTCCTGGTCTGAATAATTAATTATCATACTTACACCGCTTTCTTTAACCATTATTTATGTTATTCATTCCGTATAATTCCTTCTATGTTTCAATCATTATTAGAAACTATTAAATTTAATTTTTTCTATTACCCTTTGTATTAATTAACTTTTTT
Source organism: uncultured Bacilli bacterium (assembly GCA_949505625.1). Classification (GTDB taxonomy): domain Bacteria; phylum Bacillota_I; class Bacilli_A; order RF39; family UBA660; genus MGBC102946. The sequence continues at coordinate 27,322 of CATBQD010000002.1, read as the reverse complement.
TAAAGTTTTTGCTTTTTGGGCATATAAAACTAATGTTGTTGGACACAATGAATATTCATCATCTACAAAAGGTTGTTCTTCTATCTCTATTACATCATATCCACATTCATTTAAAAGTGCTGTTATTTCTTTTTCATTATACTCCTTTATTGTATATTCAAAAGATTCATCAAAAGGTTCCTTTTCTTTTTTCAACTGATTACCAGCTCTAAAAAAAATCAGCACTTGACATAAATCGGTTATATAATTGTGACAATCCAATAATACTTTTTTCGTTTCTTCCTTTGATAAATGTTGAATAACATAAGCTAATAAAATACCATCAAAATTTTGACCCAGATTTTCTGGAAGATCACATATATCAGCTTCAATAAATTGTATTTCAGGATTATGTTCTCTCGCTATATTAAGTAATTGATCTGAAAAATCTACTCCACAAACTTGAAACCCTTTAGATTTTATATATTTTGAATAATGCCCCATTCCACAACCTAAATCCAATATCTTAAAATGACACTTATTCAAAAATCTATCTATATATTTAAAATCCTTTGTATCATTTTTATATTCTTCGTAATATCTATTTGCGATAGCATTATACGCATCTTTTGTATTTTTTTTATTATTCATATTAATCACGCTTTCTTAAATACAATAATTTTTTTAATACTCTTTCTTTTTCTAATTCATAACTATCTAACAAATAATGAAATTCTGGATTTTGTGCTAATAAATCACTCGATTTTAAAGCAAATAGCATATCGATTTCTGATTTATCAAATTGAGCGAGTATTTCTTCTAATTCGTTTTCACTAAGTTTCTCAAACTGCAAGTCATGGTAAAAAATAAGTTTAGATACTTTTTCATTAAGCTCTTCTTCTAAATTGTATTTTTTAGAAAACTCAAGAAAAATTTCTTGTGATTTTTTCCAATGATTATAAAAGTGTCCTACCCCGTTTTCATCTTCAGTATATGTAAAAGGTTTCCCTACATCATGAAATAATGCTGCTAATCTAAGAATCAAGACATTTGGTACACCATCTACAACATGAAGAATATGATCATATACATCATAAATATGCCAATGATTATTTTGTTTAAACCCTTTACATAACTGTAAACTTGGAATCAAAGAAAATATATGATCTTCACGTTCTCTTATTAATACACTTGGTTTTTCTGACATTAAAATTTCAAATAGTATTTCCATAATATCCCCCTTTAAATTCGTTATGTTTATTTCTTTATCAAATCTAAGTCTTCATGAATTATAATAGGATCAAATCCTGCGATTTCATCATACAACATTCCATTTGGAATATCATGATATAAATATATCATTTTGTTATTTTTAAAAGCTTCATAAATCTCAATAAAAGTTGCTCCTCCTATATAATTAGGAATTCCATGTTTTTCAAAATTGACACATAAAACTGCATCAACACTTTTTATTTTCTGTTCACTTAAATGAAATAATTCCTTTATCAACTCTGCATGGGCTTTATGTCCTTTCTTCCAAGTCTCTTTTTCTAGATTTGGAGTATCATAAGTATTTGGCATAATTACTTTAACCCCCTTCTTTTCTAAATATTCTTTTATTGGTGCTAGTCTATCATAAAAAGATGCACTTGATATTATAAATATTCTCACTTACTTTTCACTCCAATCATTAATGATGTGAAATTTCTTCCATCTGTTTTACTTTAATCTTATTTTTTTCTTCTGCTTTTTGTAATTGTTCTTCCATTTCTTCTATTTGTTTTTGTTTTTCAAGAAGTTTTAATTCCATAGCTTCTAATTTTGTTTTCATCTCATCATATTCTTGAAATGAAATTTTTCCATAAAATTCTCTTTCAATATCCTCTTTTAATCCCTTTGCTTGACTTAGTGAATCTATTACCATATTGTTTAATTGTTTTAAAGCCATTTGTTCACTGTATATTGCTTTTGTAAAATCTTTCCATTCAATATAAATTTGCTCTTCTTTTGTTGGTCTAAGACTATTTCGAATTCCTCTGATACTATTACCAATTAATGTAAGCCCTAGAGCTGTTCCAAAAATACGACGTCTTGAAAATGGAATCGTAAATATTCCTAATGCAAAAGTTAAAACATGTTCTAATAAACGGTGAATTCCCTTAAAACGATATTCTACTCTTTTTGTAACATCCATTTTCCCTACCTTTTCATTCAATCTCCGCAAATAATTTTTTTGTCTTTCTAATTCTGCTTTAATGATAATTTCTGCTTCTTTACTTGCTTCTAATTTAGAACGATAAAGTTTTAACTTAGGATTTTCTTTATTTAGAGCTTCCGGATTATCTTTCATAGCTAATGATTCATTATTTTCTAATTTTTTCGATTTATCATTTTTATCAACAATTGTTTTATTCTCTTTCTTTTTATCAGATTTCTTTTTCTCTTTTTTATTTTGAAGACTTTTTTGTAGTAGAGCTGGAAAGGCAATTAAAGTTCCACCAGCTACAGTTGCTACCACTGCTCCTGTTTTGATAGGAGTTAATACAGGATCTTTTTTATATTGCGTTTTATCATTTGTTGTTTTTTCTGTTTTTTCAAAATCATTACTTGAATTTTCTTTAGAATTTTTCTCTTTTGTTTTAGTTTCTTCTACTGAATTTAATACAATAGAATCTTTTAAAGCTTTTTCTACACGAACAAGTTCTTGTTTACATATCACTTCAGTTTCTTCTAATACTTTCACACTATCTTTTACAGTTCTTTTATCTTTTATATTTTTGACTAAAGTCATATTTAATAATTTAGGATCTTTTTTTGTAATTATTTGATATTCTATTTGAAGCTTTTCTATTTTTTGTAAATCTTGTTCTAAGTTTCTTTTCTTATTTTCTAAATCTTTTGGATCAGATGGTTTCATATCTTGCTTTACTTTAGCAACAACGACTGTAGTTTCTACTTCTATTTTTTCTAATTTTTTCTCTAATTCTGTCTGATCTCCGATTCCAACCTTCGGTTTTTCTTCTATTACTTCTACTACTCGAGCTGGTTTCTTTCCTGCTGGAGATAATTGAACTACAATTCCTTCTTTTTTACATAATGCAGTTGGAACTGGCGAAAGTTTCCATTTTCTAGTATCTCTTACTCCAATAACTTCTTCAATCACTCTTTTTTGTTTTTCTTCCAATTGTTTTCTTCTGAATAATTGTTCTTCTTTCTTCTTCTTTCTTCTTTTTCTCCACATTCGAATCAACCAGAATTGATAAATTCGATTTTTCACTGATCCTTTTGCTCCAAACATTTGTCCATCACCGTTTTCATTATAACATGTATTCTATAATGAAGTAAATTCATTAAAATGTTTATTTAAAGCAATATACACTTCACAATCTAAAAAAAGAGGTTACCCCCTTCTTTGTTTTGCTACTGCCAATCTTACAAGCAAACATTTTTCTGGACCTAATTCATCACTACCCAACTTTCTTTCTTCGCTTTCTAATTCATAACCATAAACTTGATTTAATGGGATTGGATTCATTATCTTGTTATAAGTTTCTTCATCAATACAAGCATTATGAGACAAGTCTAATATTTTACCCTCATGTTTAATATAACTATGATAATGCTTTCGTCCAAACTGATGTGGTATTAAACTAGTTACAGCCTGATACTCTAGATTTTCTTTTAAAAAACGTTCTACTGCATCATGGCAGAAGCCATAATAACCTCTTCTATTTGCATATTCCCACATTTTTAGATTTTCTTTCCATTCTGTAAGTGGTGTTGTAATTAATGTTCCAGCTTTTGTATCTAATACATAACAATCTTGAAGTTTTGTAAGCGAATGCATGGAATAATAACATGTCCATTTTACAGAAGCGATTACTGACATATTATTTCGTAATAAAGAATCCATGGTGGCTAAAATCTCTTGGATTTCAAATTCGTAACTATATCCTAATTTTTCTAATATTGGCCATAAAATTCCACCATATCCATTTTCTAGTAAAACATTTAATTTCATAAGTGAATTATAAAATGGAGGAAAAAAACAAAAACCATACGTTCTTTCAAATAATTGAATTACTTCTTCTGTCATTTTTAATACTTCTTCATGTCCCTTTTTAACATGATTATAAACTTTATATGCATCCATAATAAAACCCCTCTTCTTAGGGGCCTATATTACCACAGATTTAAAAAAAGCGCAAAAAGAAATTATTTTACGCTTCCAAATGCATTAAAAGGAAAAATCCTGAAACTTGCCGTTCCTAATATATCACTCTTTTTAATTAATCCTATCATTCTACTATCACTAGATGCACTACGGTTATCACCCATTACAAAATAATAGCCTTCTGGGATTTTTGAATATCCTAGTTCTAATAATGAAAAATCTGCTGTTATACTACTATAAGGATCATCTACCTTTTTCATATTGATATAAAGCTTTCCATCTACTACTTCTATAGAATCACCAGGAACTCCTATAATTCTTTTTACAAGTTTCGTTTTCATATAATTTAAAATAACAATATCCCCATATTGGTAATTTTGATCATATTTTTTTAATAAAATAATATCTTTATCCTTTAATGTTGGATACATTGAAGTTCCATCTACTCGAACTGGAGTTACAATAAATGTTCGAGTTAAAATAACAACTAAAATAATTACAACATAAGGGATACACCTTTTTATCCATTCCATAATATCACCATAGCAAAAATAAGACTATGCAGCCTTATTTTCCTTATTTCTTCTTTCTTTAATTCGAACTTGACCTTTGATATCTCTTAAATAACGAAGTTTGGCTTGTCTTACTTTACCACGTCTTACTACAGTTACAGAATCAATCTTTGGTGAATTAACAGGGAAAATTCTTTCTACCCCAACTCCACTTGAAATTTTTCTAACAGTAAAAGTTTTTCCAACTCCACTACCTTGAATTGCTGTTACGAATCCTTCAAAAGCCTGAATTCTTTCTCTTTTTCCTTCGATAATTTTTACATCAACTCTTACAGTATCTCCAACACGAAATTCTGGAATATCTGTTCTAATTTGACTTAATGTAATCTTTTCTACTAAATTCATGTTACACTCTCCTCTATAAAATCTATGATCATAGTTCTTATTATCCAGCGGATCACGACGTAATAGATTTTATCATATATTTTTAATATATGCAAGTAAAATATCCAATTATACAACTATTTATAGGTATTTTTTATCTGTATAGTTTCTTTTGTATAAAAAGAAAGAAAAAGATTTTTTTACCTTCTTCTTCCACCAACGCTTTTTTCTTCCTCTTCCATAACTGGTTTATCAATTAAATAAATTAACTTTTGCTTTAATTCATGTTCTAAAAGAGCAATTTTTTGAAGAAGTAATGATACATATTTTTCATCCAAATACTTTTGATATTTAAATTCTACAATATCTCTATACCGAGATAAGTCATTCAGTGCATTTCTAAGACTTACACCAACATCTGATGAATCATCTTCACTCAAAGTATCTATAATCAATTTTAAATATAAATCCAATTTTCTTTTAATTTTCTTTTTTAATACTTTTTCAATAAAAGACTGATTAATAATCACAAGTTGATTTACCATAATTCCATCATATTCGATATTATTTTTAGGAACTAAGCGATAACCACTTAATTTTTGACAATCAATAACCATAGATTGATTATCATATTTTCCTTTTATAATAGAATAGTGTTTTTTCATATTAATCATCTCTTTCTAATAAATCAGGTCTTCTCAATTTTGTTCTTTTTAATTGTTCTTCATATCGCCATTTTTCTATATTAGCATGATGTCCACTTAATAATATTTCTGGTACTTTCATTCCCCTAAAATCTACTGGCTTCGTATAAACAGGATAATCTAATAAATTGTTATGAAAAGAATCTTCGACATGTGATTCTTCTTTTATCACTCCGTCTAATAATCTTACAATACTATCTGTAATTACCATACTAGGAAGCTCTCCACCAGTTAATACATAATCTCCAATACTGACTTCATAATCAGCAAGTGTTCGAATTCTTTCATCAAATCCTTCATAATGTCCACATATAAAAATTAAATGTTCCATTTTAGAAAATTCATAGGCTTTTGCTTGTTTCCAAGTTTCTCCTTGAGGAGTTACCAAAATCACTTTAGAATTTTCTTTTTTATAATGTTCTACTGCATCAAATACTGGCTGTGGCATTAATACCATGCCTTTTCCTCCACCAAATCCATAATCATCTACTTTTTTATGTTTATCTAAAGTAAAATCTCGAATATCATGAATTTCAATAATGACTTTCCCAAATTCAATCGCACGTTTTATAATCGATTCATTAAGAAATCCATCGAACATAGAAGGAAATAGCGTTAGAATATCAATTTTCATTTAGCAATCCTTCCATCACATGAATATTAATTCGTTTGTGATTCAGATCAATATTCTCTATGAACTCTGGAATATAAGGAACTAAATGTTTTTTATCATGATCTGTTATTACTAAAATATCATGTGCTTTACTTTTCATAATGAAAGTCACGATTCCTATTGGGGTATCCTTATCATAAGCAGTAAGACCAATCACATCTTCTTTAAAATATCCTTCCACAGAAATATCTTCTCTTTTCATGTATGCTTTTTCGCCTTTGTATATAATAACATCATTAATATCTTCAATACCTTCAAACGTAAACATATTATACTCTTTATGTACTCGATGCGTTTTTATCACAACTTCTTCTTTGTTTTTTCCAATATAAATTTTTTTGCCAACTACAAATGCTTCTTTTTTATATTCAAAATCAGAAAGTAATCGTACTTCACCTTTTATTCCATGGGTGTTAACAATTTCTCCAATATATATATAATCCATATTACACCTACTTATCTAGTTCATATAAAATAATGCTTGTTGCAACACCTACATTTAAACTTTCACAACGCTCATCCATTTCAATATATAAATATTCGTCACACAAATCTAAAATTGCTTCTTCTACCCCTTGGCCTTCATTTCCCATTATTATAGCAAACTTTTCACTTTTTTCAAGGTCTTTTATATTTTTTCCATGAGTCACTTTTGTTCCAAATATCTTATACTGTTGTTTTTGAAGCTCTGGAATTACTTCATATAAATCTTTACCAATAATTGGTATATGAAAAACCATACCTTGGCTGGAACGAACAACTTTAGAATTATAAGCATCTACAGTATTTGGGCTTAGTATAATCATATCTGCATGAAACGCAACTGCGCTTCTAATTATTGTTCCCAGATTTCCCGGGTCTTGAATTCCATCTAAAATAACAATTCTTTTTCCATATATTTCTTGAGAATCTGGTTTTTCACAAACTCCAAAAACAGTTCCTGGACTTTCTACATCTGTAATATAATGAATCACATTATTACTTAAATAATTAGTAGGAACAGAAAGAGGAAAAAGTTCATCTTTCTCTAATAATAACTCTTTTAAGTGACCCGTTTTATATGCTTCTAATACCAAGTGTTTTCCTTCTACTAAAAAAAGTCCCATTTTATCACGATACTTTTTAGTACCCAATTTTTTCAAATCTTTTATTTTTTTATTATCGATAGAAGTATAAAGCATAAAACCACCAAATTCATTGTAACACATTTTTAAAATTAAAGTCTATAATTAAAGAAAAAAAGAACAAAGTTGTTCTAACATATTTTTCTAATTCCTGATAAAACTTTTTCTTTATTTGATATAGCCTGCTTAAGTTCTTCAGGAGTTACCTTTAAACCAAATAATAATCGCTCTTCTAAACTTAATGTTTTTGACATTTCTAAAATTTGTAAACAATCTTCAAACTGATAAAATCTTGATAAATAAAAATCTGTTGGCCCTAATGGTTTATCATACCCAGAAAACAAAATCTGTGTAATTGAATCTATAAAACTATTTTGAATTTCTTGCAATATTTCTTTATTTGGAGCTTGATCAATTAAAGAAAGCACTAAAGAATTCCCACTAATTTCAGCGACTCTTTCTTTTGGACTATATAACCAGTTTTTGTCATATTTTCGATCTTGTATAAAAAATTCAAGTTTTAATAAAACATGTAAAATTTCAAATATAAGACTTGGTAACTGAACAATACGTTCAAAATTTTCATCATAATTTTTTTGATAAGTCTCACAAGCCTGACAAAGAAAAGTACGAATACCAGTTTTCCTGCGATCTACTTGTTTTCTCCAATCTGCATGTTCTATCTCGTGACGAACTACCGAAACAGTTCGATAGAAAGGATAATAAATCTTTACAGTACCCTCTAAATTATTTGATATCTTTTGTAAATTGTGTTCATATATGGTTAGTCTTCCTGCCCTTTGATATGTAGCTATTGTATCTTTTTCATAAATATTAAATTCAACATCTCTTACATATTGATGCAAACTCTTAAAAGATACTAAAATCTCTACTAATTTTGCAATAAATTTTTTATCAAGATTGATTCCTTTTTTTGTATAGTCATAAATTAGCTTTGATATTTCTGCTATCATTTGTTCTTCATTCATACTTGTAGAATTTTGGTCTACAATATAATGGGAAAGTGAACTACGTAATCTAAAATATGCCATATTCAACTGATGCCTTTTATCACTCATTTCCATATATTCTGGACTAAAAAATTCAAAATCTTCTGGTTTATAAATATTTTTTAAAGAAGAATAAATTTCCTCTATTTGTTCTTCTACAAAACCAGACTGAATACCAAAAAGCTCTAATGCTTCATAATATGATTTAAGCATACTAATATCCCCTTTATTAATGTTGCATACTATAACATCAATGAAATGCATTGTCAAATTTGTATTTTAGGTAAAATTATGCTATTATATGCAGAAAAAAAGGGGGAATTTTTATGGAACAATCCGAGTTATCTGTAGCAATGGAAAATGGAATATCTTTTTTTAGAGAAGCAAAATCTTTTGGTTTTTCTATCAAACATATTGATATGTTTGATAAACAAGGAGCAAGAAATTTTGAACATCTAAAACAAGAAGCACTCAAAACATCTGCTATTTTCCCTTATTCTAGGGATTTTAAAAAAGTAGATTTAGAAACAAATAAAAAAGAAGCAGTTGCTTTTACAGAATCTATGCTGGGAGAAAATACTGGAAATGCACTTCTTACTTTGCCAATCGAAAAACAAGCAATGAATTTATTTGATGGAGGTACATTATTTTGTTATGATGAAGAGAAAAGAACAATCACAGCTTCCAAAATTGTTCTTTTTAGAACAGATCTATCTTATAGTGCATTATCTTTGGTTCATGAAAATACACATATTTTATTTAATAATCCAGCTCCTCAAAAAGGATTTCATATCCATTATAATGAGCTACTTCCGATTTTAATGGAATTAATTGCCACCATCCGTTTTGAAGAAACACTAAAAGATCCAAATCTCTTAAAATATTATTTGGATATCAGAATCAAAACATTTCGTGATCATTTAGAAGAATATTCACAATGTATCACTCTTAGAACTGCAGGAGTAAATGATTATATTCCTATTGAATATTCTGCACATAATAGTTATTCTTATATAATTTCTACTATTTATGCATTACGTTTATTCGAATTATATAAAGAAAATCCAAATCAAATAAAAGAGTTAATTCAAAAAGCCATTACTCATCAAATTACAGTAGAGCAATTATTACAAGAAACAAATACTTCTCTAAAGAATAAAGAAACAATAAAAGCTACTGAAAAAGTATTAAGAATGTATCAAAAATAGTATGATTTCTCATACTATTTTTTTTCTAAATAAAATTTTATTTTTCATTAAAAATTGCCAATATTTTATCAACATCTACATAATAATATTCATTTAATTGATTTAAACTTATAAACTTAGAAACACCATATGGAACAAATAAATCGATTGTTTCAAAAATATTTCCCTTTTCGTCAATCATTTCCAAAACGTAAGACGCACCAATATATACTATATTCTCATCATCCTTAATGAGTCTACCAGATATAATAACATCTACAATTTGATCAATCTCATTTGTATCACTAATGATTTTTATTATTTCTGTTGAGTTTGTATTTTTTATATTTATTTTTTTAGTATTTTTTAAATCATCTTTTTTCATAATAATCGTTTCTTTATTGGATGATAAATTCTTATTAAAACATCCTGATATTAAAAAGCAAGATACAAGTAGTAAAATCACAACATTATATTTTTTCATTACTAAATTCAGCCTTTCATAATACATAAAACTTAAATATTTTTCACTATTTCAATATCATTATATCAAAGTTTATAGAAAAATAAAATTGTTCCTATTCTATGCAGAATTTCAAGACAGAAAACAGTTTGAAAGTATTGTTATTTGTTTACAAAATCTTTGCTTATCTTTTTTTACAAAGCAGATAGATAAATTACTTCTAAATTCCAATATAAATTTTATATTACTTTATTAATGAACCTACGCCAATAGTCTCCAAAACCGAATGTCTACCTCCTTTTTATATTCACCTACCACTTCTAGAAATATTTAAAACAATTCCCATACTACATAATGTAATTAATAAACTAGAACCCCCATAAGAAAGAAATGGAAGGGTTACTCCTGTTACAGGTATTAACCCTACAACTACACATAGATTTAAAATTGCTTGAAAAGAAAGTTGAAAAATAATTCCAAATGCTAAATACTTTCCAAATAAATCTGAAGATTCATGTGCAATTTTAAAACCACTAATAATAATACATAGAAATAAAGATGTCACTATCAAAACCCCTAAAAAGCCAAATTCTTCACTGATAATAGAAAAAATAAAATCTGTTTGTGGTTCTGGTAAATAAAAATGCTTTTGAATAGAGTTACCAAATCCTAAACCTAATAATCCTCCTGGACCTATTGCATATAATGACTGAATAATTTGAAATCCACTACCCAAAGGATCTTTCCAAGGATCTAAAAATGATAAAATACGAGCCAAACGATAAGGAGCAATTGCAATTAGTCCTACAATGCCAATAACCCCCACAATTCCAATTTTAAAGAAAAACTTAAAACTAACACCACCTACAAACAAAATTCCAATAATGGTCATTACAATAATTGTTCCTGTCCCAAAATCAGGTTGTAGCATAATAAGACCAAATATAGAAAGTGTCAAACCTAATATTGGTAATACTCCCCTTTTTACACTTTTCATATCTTTTTCATTCTTACATAAATACTTAGAAGTAAAAATAATTAATCCAAGTTTTGTAAACTCACTCGGTTGTATTCCAAAAGAACCAATTCCGAACCAACTACGACTTCCATTACGAACAGTTCCAACTCCAGGAATTAATACCAGAATTAATAATAAAATACAAAGTCCTAAAATCTTATTAGCATGTTTCCTATAAAGCCTAAAATCAATTCTACTAATAAAGATCATTAAAACAACTCCAATCAAGAAAAATAATCCTTGATTTTTAACAAATTTAAAAGGATCATGAAATTTATATTCTGCCCAAATATAAGAAGCAGAATATATCATAATTAATCCAAATATAGAAATTGCTAAAATGCTTAAGAATAATAACAAATTAAACTTTTTCTCTTTCACTATAACCACACTCCAAATGCAAGTGCTATCATAGCGCCAATTAAACCAATAATCCAAAATAGTTTTACAATATCTCTTTCATTCCAACCTAGTTTTTCAAAAGTATGATGAATAGGAGTCATTGGAAATATACGTTTATGTGTTAGTTTATAATATCCGCGTTGAATTAAACAAGAAACAGTTTCTGCTACAAATACAATTCCAATAATAATAAGCAATAACTCATGTCGTGTTAAAATAGCCATCGCTCCTAATGTAGCTCCTAATGCTAATGACCCAGTATCTCCCATAAATACTTTTGCTGGACTTACATTAAATATCAGAAATCCTAATAAAGCTCCCACTAAAATAAATGAAAATATAGCTAAAGAATCATAACCTTCTAACCATCCTGTATTCCAAGCAATCAGCCCAAATGCAAGAAAAGCAATTACAGATAGACCACCCGCTAAGCCATCCAATCCATCTGTTAAATTTACAGCATTACTACTGGCTACTAATATAAATAAAATAAATAAACCATAGAGCCATCCAATATGAAGCTTAATATGAAAGGTATGTATCCACAGTAATGGTTCATTTCCACCTTTCATAAAAAGATAGAAGAAAATAACAGCAATAATTAATTGTAAAATCATTTTGGCTTTTTCTGATAATCCTTTATTATTATGTTTTACAATAATTAAATAATCATCTATAAAACCAATGAATGCATATCCAATAAAAGTAAACAAAACAATTAATAAACTATAGGAAAAATCAATTTTATCTAATAAATAAAGTAATAAAATCGTAAGAATAGTTGGTAAAAGAAAGATAAATCCTCCCATTGTTGGAGTCCCACTTTTTTTAGAGTGCGTCTCTCTTAAATAAATACTAAGAGATTGCCCTGCTTTTAAATTTTTTAAAATAGGAATTAAGAAAATACCAAAAAATACTGCCAATAAAAATCCAATCATCATTGCAAAAACAGACTTTGTCAATATAAGCATAGATACCTCCTATTCAGTTAACATCAAACGAACCGTTTCCCCTTCATAGATTTTTTCTCCTGCTGTTGGTGACTGATAAGAAACAAGTTCTCCAGTACCAGAAAATTCTACTTTAAAACTTCCTAACTTTGTCATGGCTTCTTTTACAGATAGCCCTGTTACATTTGGAACTTCTACATATTTTTTTTCACCATATTTATACTCTTTTTCACTTGCACCTGTTCTTTTTTCAATTCCTAAAGCATTAATAGCATCCAGTAATACATTTCTAGCAATAGGAGCTGCTACTGTTCCTCCATATTGAGTAACACCTTTTGCATTGTCAATCGCAATATAAACAACAATCTCTGGATCATCGGCTGGAAGAAACCCCATAAAAGAAACGATATAATTTCCAACCATATATCTTCCATCTTTTACTTTTTGGGCTGTTCCTGTTTTCCCACCAACTCTATATCCTTCTATAAAAGCATTTCCACCTGTACCATTACTGACAACACTTTCTAGTGCCATTCTCACCTTTTCACTAGTGTCTTCACTAATTACTTTTCGAACAACTGTAGGAGTTGTCTCTTTAACAATGGTATTCGTTTCTGGTTCATTTAGACTCTTTACAATATAAGGCTTAAATAAAGTACCGCCATTAATTGCCGCTGAAACTGCAGTAATTTGCTGAATTGGTGTAACTGAAACTCCTTGACCAAATGCCGTCGTAGCAAGTTCTACTGGTCCTACTTTATCTAAATTAAATAAAATTCCACTTCCTTCTCCATTTAAATCCACTCCTGTTTTTTGCCCAAAGCCAAACTTTTTAATATAATCAAATAACGTTTCTTTTCCAATTCGTTGTCCTAAAACCACAAATCCTGGATTGCATGAATTTTCTACTACTTCCAAAAATGTTTGATTTCCATGACCACCATGCTTCCAACATTTAATACGAGCATTTTCTACCTGAATACTTCCTGTATCTGTAAACTTTTCTTTTTCTAAATCTACTAAATTTTCTTCTAAAGCAGTTGCTAATGTAATAATTTTAAAAGTACTTCCTGGTTCATAAGTAGCCCAGATTGGAAGATTTCTATTAATCTCTTCAATCGTATAATCAGAATAATGACTAGGAGAAAAATTTGGTCTTGAAGAAATCGCTAAAATTTCTCCCGTTTTAGGATCCATCGCAATTCCCAAAGCTTGATCTGGATTATATTTAGATACTGCATTATCAAGTTCTCTTTCTAAGGACGCTTGTATTTCATAATTAATTGTTAGAGTCATATTAATTCCATCTTGCGGTTTTTCATAAACTTCATTTAATTTTAATCTTGCACCTTTCGCATCGCTAAAATATTTAATAGCTCCATAGCTACCTGTTAAATATTGATCATACATCAACTCTAATCCAGATAACCCTTGATTATCAATTCCTACAAATCCTAATGTATGTGATAAGACAGTATCATAAGGATATTCCCTTTTTGATTCTTTTACCAAATATACTCCAGGAAGTTTTAAATCATTTATTTTATCTGCTATTTCATAGGAAAGCCTTCTACCTTCTGGATGTACTCTTTCAATGGATGTCTTTTTACTTACATGCTTCATCATTTCTTCTTTTGTTACATTTAAAATACTTGCTAAAGCTTCTGCCGTTTTTTCTTTATCTTTAATTTGATTTGGAATTAATACCAAAGAAGTTGTTGTTATATTGTCTGCTAATACAACTCCATTTCTATCAAAAATTTTTCCACGATTTGCTTCTATTGGTAAATTTCTACTCCATAAACTAGAAGCATATTTATTCAATTTCTTATATTGAAAAACTTGGATATAGAAAACTTTTCCAATAATAAGAATAAAAAATAAAAAGATCATTAATAAAACAATTTTCATCCTAGTATGAATGGCTTTAAAGAACATAGGATTCACCTCTAGTAAAAGATATGTGCTAGTCCACAAAAAAAGAAGAATTTTTTTCTTCTTTAAATTTTTGTTTTCATCATAATCTTAAATACTTGTTTGATATGTTCTTTTTTATCATGATTCATATCAATAAAATTAAGATGCATTTGATAACCACTATCTAAGCTAAGCAATATTTCTACCTTTCCAGGTTTAAAATTAATTGCACTCGTAGAAATAGAATTATATGGAATAATATGTATTTTCTTATAGTACATAGCCATCGTATCTCGATCAAATAATACCATTTTCTTATTTGTAAAAACCATATAATCTTTTGAATTCTTATATGCCAATAATATTTTTTCCTCTTCTTCTACATATTCCCTTGCATATTCTGGTAATGCATCTAATGATAGTATTTCTTCCTTAAAATCAAAATATTTTGATAATTCTTTAAATTTTATATATGCCATACTTACACCCTCTTACGATATTCATTATAACATATAGAAATCAAAAAAAAAAGATTAGAAAATGAACTCATCATAGATAAATTATTCTTAACAAAAGAATCATATTCTAAAAATGATAAAAGACAAAATCTAACTTTTATTCTTTATAATATCATTATATAACTTTTTATAAAGCCCTATTTTAATTTTTAAAACTAACATCATCACTTGTTAATCTTTTTACATCTTCTTTTAAAGGTTCCTGACCATTTACAATTCTATTAATACAAGTATAAAGCAAACGTAGACGTACTTTATCTTCCGCTTTCATATCAACAAATTTAAGTTTTATTGGAAATCCACAATCTAATGAGAAATTTAATTCTGCATTCTTTTCTCCAAAAACAACATCTAATATAGAAATAGATTTATATGGAATTGTATATATCTGCTTTGATTTTTCTCGCATATTGACATTATCAAATAAAACGATTTTTTTATCTGTAAACACTCCATGATCACGACTTGTTTTATATGCTACTAAAATTTGTTCGTCTTCTGGAATATAATGTTTGATATAACCAGGCATATCCTCCTTATTTAAAGCTTTTGAAAAATTAAATTGCTTTGTCACTTCCTTATATTTTATATAAGCCATTTACATCACCTAGCTACATTATAGCATACTTTTTTAGGCTATGGTAGAAGTTTCGCTTTATTTTCCTTATATTCTAGCGCATTTATAAATATAATATAAAAAAATTAGATTATTTTTTTATCTAATTTTTCTTAAAAATTTATAAAACTTATAATCGTTGTTTCACTATTAATGTCAACATTTTTCTCTTTTTAAGTTGTTATTTTTCTGGTTCTTCCCCATCTAAATTAAGATCCACAGCATGTTTAGGATGTCTTTTTTCTTCAGGTAGCGGATCATACCATTTTTCTCCATCCCATTTTTTCAAACAATTTGGTCCATACCAAGCAGTTACTACATTTTTTACATTATGATAAGAATAATATTTTCTACCTTCAAAGTCATAAAGAGTAAATGGATAAACATCCTCCTTTGGAAATTTTGGTTCTTTAAAAAATTTTTCCCATGGAATTGCAATTGTTTGGGAAGCAAGATTACTTTTCTCATTACGCTTCGCATATTTTTCTGATATTCTAAGTACCCATTTTTTTAATAATACTGGATTAATATGTAAATTATCTAGAAGTACCATAATAGGCATTAAAGCTCTAATTTTAAATCGATTCCATTCATCAATCCATTTATTGTCTGAAACACTATCATAAATAACTACATCTACGAATATTCCATCTCCAGATTTACACCTATTTTTAAGTAATGTATTCACTTCTTCAATATAAGTTCCTCTTTTTCTAATTTTCATAGATGGAATTAAAACATTATATTTTTTATCATTTTCAAAACATTGAAAGTAAAAATTTTTATCCAAATCTTTTTCTAATGCTTTTATAAAACGGTTCCAATCTTTTCTTTCAATGCACATGTCAATATCATCATCCCAAGGTATAAACCCCTGATAATTACAAATGCCAAGTGCTGATCCAGCAATTAAAGCATAAGGAATATCATTTTTCACACATACTCGGTGCACTTCATCCATGATATCCAATATTGATAATTGCAAATCACGAACCGTAATCTCACTACCATCCTTTTTCGTTTTTAAAACCCATTTTTCTTCCATTTACATTCCTCTTTTCCAAGAAACACCATCTAGTTCAATTACAACTGTCTTTACTGTTTCTACATAATCTATTTTCAACGTTTCCAATAATTCTTTCGTTTTTAAATCCAATTCATTAGATGTTACAACGATCAATTTTGGATCTAACCTTTTTAATAATTCTTCCAGATTGGAAATATATCTTCCATGATAAGGAAGTTTTACAATATCCGATTTTAAAATTCTTTGTTCTAATAAATCTTCTATTCTCTTCTTTTTAATATCTGCTCCAAAAAAAGTTCTTATCTTCCCCACTGTCAAATAAGTAATTAAAGAGGAGTTATTAGAACTATCATATTCCTTTAAAGTTGGTTCTATCGTGAATTCTAAATCACCTAATACAAGGGTTTTGTTTTTCTCTAAAGTTATATAGTTTATATTATTTTCTGCTACATAAGTAAGTAACTCTTTTTCCAATTCTGAATTTTTTAAATATTTACTTGCATAAACTTCTTTTACATTCCATTTCTTCATTATGGTTACGGCATTCCCAATATGATCTTTATCTGGATGTGTTAAAATCATAAGATCTATGGATTCAATATTCTGTTCTAAATAATCAACAACTTCATTAGAACAAATATCTTCTCCTGTATCTATTAATACTGTATATTCTTTATTTTGTATTAAAATAATATCTGCCTCGCCACAAGCTATAAAAGACATTTTTACAGGATTTTGTAATGTTTTTTCTTTATTACATCCACTCCATAAAAAACAAAAAAAGAGAAGCATAAAGATATTTATTTTTAAATATTTCATGTCATCCTCCTCATTATAAGTGTAATATGAAAGTTAAAAATTGTCAAATATTATAATTTATGACTCTTCATTTTTGGTATTCGATGAAAAATTATATTTATCCACTAAGGTTAGAGATATGTCCATTCCTTTTGTCACTGGTGTTCCTGGTTCCAAACTTTGTGTATCTACATACCCATATCCAGTTGAAGTTACTTTAAGATCAAGTAAATTTAAATAATTCATGGCATCAATTCTGCTCCATCCTTTTAGATTTTCCAATGTGATATTATTATCATTTGTGATTAAGAAAACTCGATCTCCGTTAATAATTGTTGTTCCTGCGCTAGGAAAAGCAGATATAATTTTTTCTCCATTTCCAATCGTTACAACTTTTATCCCTTTGGAAGATAAATCATTTTTTACATCTATAGTAAAGCGATTGGTAACAGATTCCATCTGATATTTTTCTGCATTAGAAACATTTCCCTCTTCTGAAAACATATTACGATATTTGGCAATACTTTTCATAACAGATCGTGTAGCATTTGCAATCGCTGCATTTTGACCCAAGGATGGGCGTTTCACTGCTCCATAAACAATAATTTCTGGATTTTCTTTTGGATACATTCCACCAAACGAAAAAATATAGTCATTACTTCCTTTTAAATATCCACCATTTTTTGAATCATAGATCTGAGCTGTACCACTTTTTCCAATGATTTCAAATCCTTCAATATCATATAGTATTCCACTAGTAGATCCTTGCTCACGGTTATGAACTACATTATACATAAGATCTTTCATCTTATTCACTGTATCTTTGCTTATAATTTGTTCACTTTCCTCTATTTTTCTTTCATAGACAACTTCCCCAGTATTTGGATTTACAATTTTACTCACAATATGAGGTGTTAACATCTTTCCATTATTAGAAATAAGGGTAAGTCCTTGCAATTGTTGAATTGCAGTTGTCGTAATACCTTGACCATAGGATGCTGCTGCAACTTCTACTGGATAAGTAAATTTAATACTTCCAGATAATTCCCTAGGAAGTTCAATATCTGTCACATTTCCAAAACCATATTTTTCTAAACAATCTCTTAGTTCATTTTTGGTTATAAATTGATTAACAACATTTACCGCTCCAACATTACTAGAATATTCATAACCTTTATCAAAAGTAATAGATCCCCAACCTTTTCCAGCATTCCAGTCCTGTATAATATCTTCTCCAATTTTGTAAGAACCTGATTCGTAAGTTGCATCTCCTTTATAAGTTCCCTTTTCCATAGCACACATATATGTATATGTTTTCATAGTTGATCCAGGTTCATAAAGATAAGAAGTGAGCGGATTTTCATAATTGACAATATTTCTAATATTTGGATCAAAAGAAGGAGTAGAAGCAGTCGCTAAAATATCTCCTGTTTTGGCATCCATGACCGTTAACATCATCCATTCTGGAGTATAAATTGCAGCTTGTTCTTTTAAGGCACCTTCTACAAATCGTTGAATGGCTGAATCAATGGTTAAATAAATATCATTTCCATTTACTGCGTCAATACGTTCTTCTTTCGTATCTGGAATTTTATACCCATATTTATCTCTTTGGTAAATGAGTTTTCCATCTGTACCTTTTAACATTTCATCATATTTTAATTCAATTCCAAGTTCTCCAACTAGCTTTTCAGAATTTCGATAATTATAATCTGGATTTTCTTTCTTTTTTAAAGCAATTTCCTCTTCTGTTAATTCTTTATTCGTTTCATAATCTAGCTTAATCGGATAAGATTTTGCATATCCAATGATATAAGACGCAAAATCTCCATTTGGATAATAACGTTTTGTATTTTCTATAAAATCGATACCATCTAGTCCTAAATTTTCTACTTCTTCTTTTTTTAATTCACTAATACCTCTACCACCGGGTCCGAGTTCTACTTGATATGCACCTTCCATACTTAACAATCGTAATAAGGTATCTTTCTCCATCGATAAAACTGGAGCTAAAGCTTCTGCCGTTTTTTCTTTATCAACTACATGTTTTGGATATTTAGAATCTGTTGTTCTCGATTCATCTAAATAAGCAATTACTGTATAAGAAGTTACATTTAAAGCAAGAGTATTTCCCTCACTATCAAAAATAGTTCCACGTTTCGCTTCTAATATTGTCCTTGCTGTATCTCGATTTCTAGCAAACTCTTGCATACTTCTACCATAAACACTAGAAGATAATGATAAATATCCATATTGAATATATAATAGAAGAATGCAAAAAAGAAAGAGATAAAACAACCTCTTTGGATAATTCCAAGTTTGTTTTTTATTTTCTTTCTTTTCTTTCACAGACTCACCTCTACTCATTTATGATAACAATACTATCATTATTATAAGCTAGTCCCATATCTTTTACAACCTCTTTTACTTTATCAAAAGAAGTTAATTCACTAATTTGCATTGATAAACTTTCATTTTTCTTTTCTTGTTCTGTTATTTGATATCTTACATTCTCAATACTCATATTTAAGTTACCAACATTCGCACTGCAAAAAACCTGAAGAACAAACGTCATCACGGTTGCTACAATTGCACTTAAATATACCAAACGTTCCCCTTTGGTAAAACGTATTGTCCTTACCTTTCTTTTTGCCATTTTCTCACCTTTTTATTCTTTCAATGATTCTTAATTTCGCACTTCTTGCACGATTATTCTCTAATAGTTCTTCTTCTGTTGGTTCAATCGTTCCTAGCATTTTAAATTTTGCCTCTAATTCTTCAGGAACAATCGGAAGCCCTTTTAGTTCAGTTGGAATACTACTTACTTCTTTAAATATTTTTTTTACAATTTTATCTTCTAATGAATGGAATGTAATAACACAAACTCTGCCCCCCACATTTACAAGTTCTAAAGCATCATTAATTGCTTTTTTTAAAACATTTAATTCATCATTTACTTCAATTCTAATTGCTTGAAAAACTTTTCTAGCTGGATGTTTTTCTCTTCTATACTTTTCTGGAACACTCATTTTTATAATTTCTGCTAATTCCAGAGTAGTCTCAATTGGTCTATGCTTTATAATCGCTGATGCAATACTGGCACTATACTTTTCTTCTCCATATGTATAAAAAATATGTACCAAGTCTTCATGACAATAAGTATTTACCACTTCATAAGCTGAAAGTTTTTGATTGGGGTTCATTCTCATATCCAATCTAGCATCTTTATGAAAACTAAAACCTCTTTCTGCTTCATCTAATTGTGGACTTGAGACTCCTAAATCAAATAAAATTCCATCAACAGAAGTAACATTACGTTTTTCCAATTCTTCTTTTAAATATACAAAATTACTTTCAATAATCTCATAATTAGAAGCAATTGAATTAAGTCGTTCTTTACTTGCTTTGATTGCCACTGGATCTTGATCAAAAGCATACAGTTTTCCATTTTTTATTTTTTTTAATATCTCACTACTATGACCTGCATACCCAAGTGTACAGTCAACAATGATGCTATCTCCTTTTAATGATAAATTATAAATACATTCATCTAATAATACACTCTTATGCATGCATAGGCCCTCCTTGATGTCCTAATTCATATTAGGCGAAAATAAATTATCTGCGATATCAGAGAATTCTCTTTCATTGGTATTCATGAAGTCTTCCCAACGATCTTCACACCAAACTTCTAAATGATCATTAACACCAATAATAACACATTCTTTTTCTAACTCTGCATATCTCATGAGTGGAGATGATATTGAAATTCTACCTTGTTTATCAAAAGAACATTCTGTTGCTCCTGCCAAAAAGAATCTCATAAAATTTCTAGCATCTCTGGTATTAGGTAATTCTTTATACTTTTCAATGATTTGATTCCATTCTTCTTTTGGATAAATAAATAAGCAACCATCTAAGCCACGTGTTAAAACAAATAGATCACCCATTTCTTCTCGTAGTTTAGAAGGAATAATTAATCTGTTTTTTTCATCAAGATTATGATGATATTCACCCATTAGCATTAGGATCACCCCACTTTTTTCCACAGCTACCCACTCTGTACCACTATTTTACCTTAGGGGCTTTTTTTTGTAAATAGTTTTCCACAGCTTTTTTACAAAAATAGCGATAAAAAAAGACACTTTACAATATAAAGTGTCAAGTATTTATTTTTTTCCACAGAATTAGAGACTTATATTAAATGGATTTGTATTACTTCCAGAACCTGAAGTAACTTTCACATCTGCTTTTAAATATAGGACTGGATACACTCCTAAAACATCACTAGTATAATTTGCTGTTGATGGATCAACATAACCTGTACCAGCTATCCACCACACAAAACTCGGTCGACTGTTATCTGAAGTAATCGTCCATTGATAATATAAGGAACTATATATCCAACTATTATTATAACAATCTGAATAATTATTCCAATTACTAAGATCTAAATTACAATCATTACTCATACTGCTTGTTGAATATCCATAATCACTTGGATATATTAATCCAACTTTTCCTTGCCATGTTGTTGGGCGTCCACTATACACAGATGTCCCTCTTTCAAAACCATAAAGATTTGATCTTTCAAAATTTGCAGCAGAATATGCTGCTCCACCCAAATACCATATATGATTTTGATCTACCATATTTTGGGAATCACTATCTATAGTATCCCAATAAGTAGTATTTAATTCTGTTTGTAATGATGCTTTACTCCAATCATTGCTATTATTTGTATCCCAAGCAATTCCGGTTTTATAAAAATCAGATTTTATTATTTTCACTTGTCCATTAAATACTCCAATAATTCTCCATAATTCATTATTAAATTTTACATAATTATTTGGATTGGCTCCTACATATCTTTTATTACCATCTGGATCATTGGTTGCTACTTCTGACGACGTATTTACCTTTTCTACTAAAGTTGGTTTCTCTACTGGTCTTTGATCTTCACAAGATGCTTCTGTATAAGTATAATTATATTGATTATAAGAAGGATCATAACTAATGACAACACACCCTTCCATAGGGCTTTCATCTCTTGGATCCTTTAATTCTTTTTGTGAAACATACCCACCTAGTACCAAATCATTTAATTCCAAATAATAAGAACCACTATCAGGTAATTGAGCTGTATGCTCTACTCCCCATTTTCTTGCATTTTCCTCAATAAGTGCTACTTGTTCTTTATATAGCTTTTCTTTTGAATTTTTAATTGATTTACTTACATTAGGAAATATAATAAGGGCAATAAGACCTAAAATAACAATAACTCCTAATACTTCTGTTAATGTAAATCCTCTTTTTTTCATATAAGACCTCTCCTATCTTTCTTATATTATAGTATAAATTTGAAATTCCAGCAATATAATTTTGATAGGTAGACAGATTTTAGACAAAAAGAAAAGAGGTAAACCTCTTTTTAAAAGAAACATGAACCTAGTATAATTGCAAGTAAAATATAAAGTACGATAATAATTACAAATCCATTAGAACCATTGTTGCAGCAAGTAGTTGAACTAACATTGCCACAAGAATTGTTACATGCCATATATTACACCTCCTTTAATTAATTAAATATAAGCTCCAAGTATGATAATTAAAAGTATGAATAAAACTAAAACGATTGCAGCTCCGCTTACTCCTGTATTATTACACATACGTCTCTCCTCCTTTTTTTATCTTTCACATTATTTTATGGAAAAATGAAAGTTGTGTGATTACTTTCTAGAAATTATTGTCTTTTTTCTTTTTTTTTGATATGATTATTAATGTGTAATGGGTCTAATAACCATTAATTTTGGAGGGAGAACAAACATGAAAAAGAAATTATTAGTTGTTGGTTTATGTGCAATTATGCTCACACTGTCAGGATGCGGAAAAGTTCCAAAGCTAAAAAATGGAGAAGAAGCTGCAGCTAGTATAGATGGAAAAAAGTTTAGTGCCGATGAACTATACAAAGAAATGAAGCAATATTATGGGACTGCTATTTTAGTTGATTTAATCGACAAATATATTGTAGAAAAAGAAACAAAAGACAGTAAAGAAGCTGAAACTTATGCAGATAGTCAAATAAAAACATTAAAAGCACAATATGAAGCAAGTGGAATGAGCTTTGAAGATGCCTTAATTAATGCTGGATTTGAAAATGAAAAAACTTATAAAGAATATGTTGCATTAGAATACAAAAAAAGTACTATTGCTGATGATTTCATTGCAAGCGAATTAACTGATGAAGAAATTCAAAAATATTATGATGAAGAAATTTTTGGTGAAATTACAGCAAAACATATTTTAATTTCACCAGAAGTAGCAGACAACGCAACAGATGAAGAAAAAACAGCCGCTGAAAATAAAGCCAAAGAAGAAGCTGAAGCTTTAATTCAAAAAATTCAAGCTGGAGAAGATTTCGATACTTTAGCAAGGGAAAATTCTGATGACAAAGGTACTGCTAGTGAAGGCGGAAAATTAACATTCACAAAAGATCAAGTAGTTAGTGAATTCTGGACTGCTGCAAGTAGCTTAAAAGATGGAGATTATACAGCAGAACCAGTAAAAAGTACTTATGGATATCACATTATTTTAAGAGTAAGTCAAAAAGAAAGACCAAAATTAGAAGATGTTAAAGATGATGTCAAAGATGCTTTAGTACTAGAGAAAATAAGTGCTGATTCAAATCTAAGAAACAAAGCATGGGTTAAAATTCGTAAAAAATATAATTTAAAAATAGAAGACTCTGCTATTGAAAAAATTTACAATAATACAATTAAAGATTTAGAAAAATAAAATACTAGATTAATCTCTAGTATTTTTTATTATCAAATTCTCTGTCAAACATCTCAAATAAAATCTCAAATTCTTCTTCATACATTACCATATCTGACTGTTTATTTGCAATCATTCTTTTAAACTCCATATAGGGAACAAAAAAGATTTCTGAAATTTCCTCTTTTTGATAGACCATATCTTCTATTTTTCGATTAGTTCTTAAAATATATAAATCGTCATATTCATTATCTACAAATCCATGATTATCTTTCCAACTTCTCCGTAACGTCTTAATAAAACTTAACTCACTTGAATTAACTTCTAAATTTAATTCTTCTTTTAATTCCCTTAAAGCTCCTTCTAAAGAACTATCTCCAGCTGATAAATGCCCAGCACAAGAAATATCTAGCATATTTGGATCGCTATCTTTGGTTTCACATCTACGCTGTAATAAGATTTCTCCTTTTTCATTGATAATCCAAACATGAATAGCCTTATGCCAATCTCCATCTCTATGAACTTTGCTTCTTTCTTTGGTAATTCCAATAAGATTACCATCTTCATCTAACAAATCAAAATATTCTAAGCTCATTTATCTTACTCCCTTACTATCTTTTCTAAAACTTCATTTATTTCATCCATTGGATATTGTTTTTGATAAAGTTTTTGTTTTAAAATCATAAATAATTCTTTTCCTGATTTCTTCATTTTATATTTCTGATAAAGTTTTATTGCTTCTTTCTCTAAAATATCCTTATGATCAATAGCAAAATTCTCTAATATATTTTCAATCATGCATTTGGAATATCCTAATTGTTGCATTGCTTCTAATACTTTTTGTTTACAATACTTCTCAGAATATTTATGATTAGAATTCATTTTCTTATTTATTAACTTAAACAATTTTTGCATAACTTCATTCTCATCAATTTGAGCAATTCCATTTTCTACCTTTTCTACACAGAAATTTTGCCTTAATAAATCTTCTCTTATTTTATTTGGACCATCTTGAGAAAAAGAAAAACGATCATGAATATAAGCTTCTATATAAGTATCTTCACGAAAAAATCCTTGACTTTTTAGTTTTTCAATTAATTTATCTTGTTCTTCGACTCCTTCTTTTCTTAAATACTCTTTTACCTCTTTTTCGCTTCTCAATTTTTTATTCAAAAAAGCAATTGTTTTATTATAAATTTCAGCTGTTTTTGTTTCCGCTTTAATTTCTTCTATCATATGATCCGATAATTCTTTTTTTAAAGAAATTTGATATTTAAGCATTACTGTATCATAAGTTTTAATCTTTTCACTTTCTAATTCTATTTCATATTTATTTTTTCCTATTTTTTTTATATGTTCTATTTTCATAAGTTCTCCCATTACAAGAAAACTTAATACCTATTTCATATGTATTAAGTCTTTTGAAACTTCTTCTAAAGCTTTTCCAATTTCTTTTTTAGAAACATATTCATTATCTTTCATTTGATAATGTTCAGTTTCTTTCATTTCCTTGGCTCTTTTTGATACAATATTCACTAATAAGTATTTAGAACCAACTTGATTTAATAGTTTATCAATTGATGGATAAATCATTTCTAATCCCTCCTATTTTGATTGTAACTTAGAATTTTGTTTGGTGCAAGTGTTCTATTTCAATTTGACATTATTTGACAAGATATGAGATAAGTTTAAATCTATTTCTGTTATTTTCTTCAAAGAATACTGCTTTTCTTTTTCTAATTTTTCTAACTCATAATAAAAATTATGCATTCCAACAATTAAATACGCTTTTGAATAAGGTATTTCTATTAAACAAGTTCCTTTTTTGACAATCACTTTTTTGATATTTATATTTTTTATTTGCTTTTTAATATCTATTTCTATATTGTCTAATTCTAAGAAAAAATTTGAAATATATTCTACTTTTTCATTTCTTACTATTAAAGATGAATCTTTTTTATCCCCAGATATTTTCCCGATCGCGCCTAAAACTTTAATAATATAAATTCCACTATTGGTGATACTCACTAATATTTCTGAATCCATTTCAAATAAAGAATATACTTTAGTTTTAGAAAGTAATATATTTTTAACCAATTTCAGTTGTTCGTTTTCTGTTGGATATTGATGAAAAGCTCTAAAAATCGATTTTGGGCCATACTTTTTTATTTCTCTTCTAACTTTTATATAAATAATTAAAAATAACAAAAGAAGAACAAAAAGAGATAACCAACGAAATGAATAAATTGTATAAAAAACAATCGCTATAAAAGTTACTATAAAAGTTAAAACGGCTGTAATCATAAATTTTCTCCTAAATAATTTTGAATTATCAAATCAATCTCTTTTACTTTTTCTTCTGACAATAATACATTTTTCTCTAATATTTTTGTTCTACAATAAAAACTATGAATCCCAATAATTAAATACTCATCACTATAAGGTATCCCAATTGTACATGTTTCTTTTGAAACAATTATTTTCTGAATTGGTATATTTGGCAAATACACCTTTAATTCTACTTCTACCTCATTTAATCTTTTAAAGAAATTATCAATAATAGAAGTACTTTCATTTTTTAAAGTTAATATATCATCCTTTTCTCCACCAATTATATTTCCATAATAATCAATTACTTTAATAATATAAATTCCACTTTTAGAAATAAAAAGAAGCAGGTTTTCTTTTGTTTTATGAATATAATGAATAGATTTCCATTTTCTTAAAATATGTTCTACTAAATTCTGTTGCTCATTTTCTATTGATGTTTTAGAAAAAACTCGGAAAACTTTTTTTGCACCATATTTTTTTATTTGATAATATATTTTTATAATAACAACTGGAATGCAAGCTATTAAAAGAATTAATATAGGTACTCTCAAATAAAAAACCATGGTTCCAAGCATACAAGCAATTATATATACTAATGTAATTAAAATCGTTAAAATAATTATAATTGTTGTTATCATTTTATAATCTCATAAACAAGAGGTCTCGGTTCTTCATAATGCACACCAATCTCAAAACAATCCAATATTTTTCCTATTTCCATATCTTTTTCATGAACATATATTTTTAATAATTCTTCATCT
>CATBQD010000001.1 GCA_949505625.1 uncultured Bacilli bacterium | reverse complement strand
CCTGTTGTTTCTCCGCCTGTTGGTCCTGTTGTTTCTCCACCTGTTGGTCCTGTTGGATTATACGAATCATTATCATCTTTGGATGGTTGTACAACATTTTGATAACCACAGCCTTCATGAATACATTTATATACTGTTGATCCATCTTTTATAGTAGTACCTTCATCTAACACATGTTTCTTTGTTGTCTTATTTCCACATTCGTCACAAGTAACCCATTCATATTTATTATTATAATTTGTAACTGTATATTGACAATCATCTAATATTGCAACTTCTTTTACATGTCCACATGTATTACATTTACTTGTTGTTTTTTCTATGTGCTGATCATTTTTCTGATATGTATATATAGTATTTCCATCTACATAATTATGAGCTCTTACCTCTTTCTCACCACATTCACATACTCTTTGCTCATAATAATCATTTATAGCTGTCCAATTTCCATAAGCATGTGCATGCTCTGGAACTACTATTGGTGATTCTGTTTGTTCTTCTTTGGTAGAATCATTTTCGCTTGGATTGGTTGGTTGTTCTACTACTGGTTTTTGTGTTTCATCAGGTTTGATTTCACCATTATTTTTTTCTTCTTCCAAAACTTTCGCAATGCAATTGTCTTCATGCTCTAACGGAGTACAAGTACATCCTAATGCATCATCATCACAAAGGCATTCCTGATCTGTACATTCACAATTTTTCTTTACAATAACAGGTTTTTCATCTTCTGGTTGCTTTACTTCATTATTATCATCTTCTGTTCCTTGCATATCTTCATAACCTGGATTCTCTGGAAGATCATTAGTGTCTTCTTCTTGATTCAATAAACTATTACAACATGGAACTGATATTAAAAGCGCTAACGCTACTCCGATTCCAGTTATTTTTACTCCTTTTTTATGTTTTTTAAACCAAGCAATTATTCCTTTTTTCTTTTTTTCTTCCTCTTCTGTTATTTCCGGATGATCAATTTGAGGTTCTATTACTTGACCTGAAAATTGGTCTTTTGACAAATTCATTTTTCCACTTTTTTTCATTTTTCTTCCCCCTTAAACATAATTTCAGTTATTATTATACATAAATTTTAGCTTTTGTCAAATAATTCAAAATTTAAAAAAGTCAACTTCTCTAGCTGACTAATTTAAACTTTGCTTCAAAGAAGTGTATACAATTTGATTATGTTCTAATATTGAACATAAAATTTGATATTGATTTTCTAAAGTAATATCAAATTCTCCAAATAATCTTTTAATATCATCTACTTCACTTAAGTATGTACGATTATTCAAATCTTCTAGTTTTTCTAATAATTGTTTAGATTTATCTTGTTCCAAAGTTCCTTTATCACGCTCTAATATTGGAACTATCATATTTTTCTTTTCTTGTAACAATCTTAAAAAACTAGCAATTAATTGCTTTTGGTCTTTCGTTATATCTATATGCACATGTTTATCACATATTCCAGCTACTAAATATCGTACACCAGATACACGATGAATTAAAGCTTTTTCTTTTTCGTCTTTGAATAAATGCTCTAAATCTTTTAGCTCATTTTCATCTATTTCTAATAATGACTCCAACTCATTCTCATTAATTTTACTAAGTAAACTATTCAATATTTCTACAACAAAATAAAGATCTTCATGTTCTGCTTCCTTTTTTCCTAAAACTCTAATATGTTTATCTAGTAAATTTATCAATTGTTTCTTTATTTCTTCTTTCATTTTTATGGCCCCTTTTAATTTCCATAACATGATACATATTTTAACAATAAATGATAGGTTGCATAATCCTCTTTTTTAAATTCTAAATATTCTAATAATTGTTCTTCACTAAAATCCAAAAAATCTGCAACATCACCTAATTGAATATCTTTTTCTTCTATTGTTGTTAAAATTTCTTTTACCATATCTGTATATAAAGCATGTAATTCTACTTCATATTCTTCTGCGCCACTATTTAACATTTCTTGGCATTCTTTTAAAACTTCAGTTCCCTGTTTTCTTTGCTGTAAACTCATAATAAAATTTTTCATAAATCCTACCTCTTTTCTGCCATATCTTGCATATCTAAGTACGCTGCTTCGCTTCCAAGCAACATTGTGTTTCTTGTTCCATGCTGATTCCATCTACGCTGCATTCCCTTTTCCTGTCTTTGGAATAAGCAATGACGTAATCTCAATTTGTCTTCTACCCAAGAAGAATAACCATTTTTTTCAGCTAAAAGAGCAATTACAATATATGTATTTTCTGCAAATGGTTCGAAGAAAATATGCACTCCTTTTTCTGTAAGCTCCATAATTCCAGGAATTGGGCTTTGCTTTGCTTTCAAACGATAAGCTGGATCTCCAAATTGTTCTAAAGTTTGAAGTAACCCCATTGCAATTCCATATTGTGATTCATCCAATTGCTTTTTGAAATCTTTTTCAATTAAAGAATCTCCATCTTCTGTTTCTAATAGCAATAACTGTATTTCTTCACCTTCAACAATTTTTTCTTTCTTCTCTTCTTCTTTGGTTTCATTTTTTTCTAAATAATTAGACATCGTTTTTAATAATTGTTGAGCTTTTCCTAATTCTTCTTTTAAAAGACGAACCGTTTTTAAATCACTATCTTGCTCTTTTTCTTTTATATCTGCAATTTGTTCTTTTAATTCTGCAATCAAAGAATTCATAATTTCACTAAAGTTCGGCATATGACAGTTAGGAAGTGCACTATGAATTGCAGGTATATCAGTTGAATCGATTTCCTCTAAAGCATGTAAATAAAGTTCAATATAACTTTCTTTTCCACGCTCTATTGAAGCCTCTTTCATCTCTTCTTTGAACTCTTCTACTTCATCTGGCTCTTCATATGACTCCGTTTGTTCCTCTATTTCAACTAAAGATTCCTCTTGTTCCTCTTCTGGTTCTTCAAAAGCAATCTCTTTTACTTTTACATAATCTGGTTCTTCTTTATAAAATTCTTCTACTTCATCTGTTTCTTCATCATCTGGTTCAATCATAGATATAATAGGAACTTCTTCTTCAGGAAGCATTGTTTCCATTTCAACTTCTTCTGGTTCTTCAAAAGATATTTCCTTTGGTTCTTCCCTCTTTAATGGTTTTTGTGTTATTTTTAACTTTAATAAATCTTGAATGGCTATATTATTATTTTCTAGAACTTCTGTTAAAAGAAGTACTTTTTCATTTAATGTTCTATCTGTTCTATTTGCTAAATCTAATAATAAACTACAATCATCCATTGTAATATATCGATTTTTATTTGATTTTTCCAATATTGCCCTACAATCTCTTATTGCATTTTCCTTTACCTTTTTTCTTTTTCGATAAACATCCAAATAATGATCAGATATATCTTTAATCAAGGTCTCTAAATTCGGCCTTTCTATTTCGATTTGTGGTTTTACAACTTCCCCATATTTTAAAAAACCATCATATACATACTTTATTCTAAATAATTCTTCTATTCTCACTTTTACTGATTCAGGGTAAACAAGTTCCAAAATGCGATGAACTTCCCCACCATCTGCATAAAAGATTCGAAATGGATCGTCATGCACCAACTCTAAAAACTTTTCAAATAATTTTTTATCCTTTTCATTCCATTTGGTTTCTGTTTGCTCTTGACTTAGCTTGTTTATCTGTTGTTGCAATATTTCTTCTGTTTTGTTTGCTGTCATCTACAATCACCTACCATATATACATTTTAACATACTTTTTTAAATGAAACAATATATAAAGAATATAAGAAATGAAAAAAAAGTCGATTTTCTTTATAAATATAATAATAAAATCAAAGAAAAAAGAACATTTTTCGCATTCTTTCTATTTCTCCCCATCTATAAGTATTATATTTTCTCTTCATATTTTTTGATTTGTTTTTGTTTTTCATATATTTTTCCATTTGATGTTACAACTAGTTCTTTAATTTCTACATCTATACCTACAATGCTTGCAGGTATAGATAATGGAGTTATTACTTCTTCTACATATAAGCTTACATAGTATTTGTCTACTCTGATATTTACTTTTGAATTTGAGTGTTCCTTTGTTTTTCTCTGTTTTTGATAAGCGTTATCTAAATCAAAGATGCTCGTTCTAAGTAAGCAACTATCTATTTCTTTTAACCGATTATTTTCTTTTGTTAAACTTGGTAATTCTTTGATGCATTTATACATATTAAATTTTTATTGTTTGCTTTTCTTAATGCACTTTTCTAATATATAAAAAAGAAAAAGGTTTTTTAAACCCCTTTCTTAAAAACCTGAACAACCGCCACAATCAATATTGCATACTTGATTTTCTTCTGAGCAACTATATTGTGGTGTATAAGTGTGTTTATAGATATGTTTATTGATTACGTGTGTATGGATTGGACATACATGTGGAACTTCATGATAGAATTCTCTTTCAATACATTTATTAATAGCTGGCTCTACAATTTCACGGTTGCAACAATCCATACCATTTTGTGGCATCATCATATCTTGACAACATCTTTTGTTAAACAACATATTTATTCCTCCTTACCTAGTTTATATTATGCATGAAAAAAAAGAGTGAATATGATATATTCCTACCCTTTTTTATTTTCGATAAAATAATTTACTAACACCAAGTAATGTTTTTTCGACTTCTGTAATTCCACTAATAAACAGCAGCTTTTCTCCATTCAACTCTCTTTCCAAATTATCAGAAAAGGAGATATTTAAACTTAATGCTTTTATATAATAATTTTTCATTTCTTCTATTGGAGTTTCTTTCTTCCATAGTCTCTCTTTTATTTGTTTTTTTAAAGAATTTAAATATCGAAATAACTCTTGTTGTTTTGGATTCGTAAAATTCGTTATCCCAATAAAACAAATTACAAACAACAATAATGGGTTAAATAGAGTTAATAAAGTTATAATCCCATCATTTACTACAAAAATACTTGGAAGTAATGGATATAAGAAATATGCTAATGCATAATATACAATCCAGACTAATAATAATCTCATCCAAGACATTCTGTTGTGATTTAAAAATAAACCAATCATGATTCCAAATATAATATAGGAAGCACATAAAAGTAAATTTTCTATTTGAAAGCTTGGAAACATTAAAACATAATAGCACAAAATAGTAATTGTGATAAATCTAATATTTTTTCGTTTTTCTAGCAAACCATATTCTTCCCCTATACGCTTTTTCAGCTTTGTAAATGCCTCAGGTATTACCTTATTAAAACGTAAACTCATTTGAAATTTTCCTTTTAATTTTCGAATTGGAATTTCTTTTTTTTCTTTACTATTTTCTAATAAAAAAGGATTTAAGAATTTTACAATTTCTTCTTCGTATTCTTCTAAATCGTAATTAGAAAGTTCAAACATATCTTCTCTATTCCATTTTAACATATATCCATTATATTCATCCTTATAAAAGGTATAAAACTTTTTTTCCACAAGACCCAACAAAATAAACCAAAATGTTTTATCTGTAAAATGACCATTTTCAAAATAATGTAGTGTAACAGGTGACATATTTGTAAATAAAACATCTTTAAAATCAGACATTTTTTTGCTTTCTCGCCTTTTTAGAAATACAAAAATTAACATAAAAATTATAAAAAAATGCGCTAAAACAATTTGAAGAATTTTAATTTCTTCACTTTCAAAAACAAACTCTATCATTTTTACTCCTTAAAATGGCATTTTCATTTTTCCACTTTTCATCTGCTTCATCATTAACTTCATTTGGTCAAATTGTTTGAGTAAGCGGTTCACTTCTTCTACACTTCTACCACTACCTTTAGCAATTCTCTGCTTTCTACTAGCCTTTAAAATTTCTGGATTTCTTCTTTCTTTTGGCGTCATAGATAAAATAATAGCTTCTATATGAGCAATTTCTTTAGGATCAATGTGAACGTCTTTTGGAACAATTTTCCCCATACCTGGAATCATCTTAATAATATTTTCAAGTGGACCTAATTTTTTAATTTGTTTAAACGTTGTTAAAAAATCTTCTAAATCAAATTTCCCACTTTCCATTTTTTTAGCAGTCTTCATGGCTTCATCTTGATCGATTACTGATTCTGCTTTTTCAATCATGGTCATTAAATCTCCCATGCCTAAAATACGTGTGGCCATACGATCTGGATAGAATTCTTCTAATCCATCCATTTTTTCACTTACTCCAATAAATTTAATTGGAACATGAGTTAAATGTCTTACTGATAAAGCTGCGCCACCTCTTGTATCACCATCTAATTTCGTAAGAATTGCTCCTGTTAAATTTAATTCACTATGAAATCCTTCTATTACATGAATGGCATCTTGTCCAGTCATACTATCAATGACAAGCAAGATTTCTTCTGGATGAATATTGCTCTCAATATTTTTTAGTTCTTGCATTAGTGGTTCGTCAATATGAAGTCTTCCTGCTGTATCAATCAAAACATAATCAAAGCCATTTTGTTTGGCATATTCTATAGCATTTTTAGATATTACAACAGGATCCCCTTTTCCCTCTGTATATACTTCAATAGAAAGTTCACGCCCTAGTTGTTTTAATTGATCAATGGCAGCTGGACGGTACACATCACATGCTACTAACAATGGTTTTTTGTGATATTTTTTACGTAATAAAAGTCCTAATTTTCCAATTGTTGTTGTTTTTCCGCTTCCTTGTAAACCTACCAACATTAAAACTGCTGGATTTCCTTTTAAATTTAAGTCTTCTTTATCTCCACCTAGTAAAGCTACTAATTCATCTTTTACAATTTTAACAAAAACTTCACCTGGCTTTAGGCTTTTTGCTACTTCTTCTCCTAATGCTTTTTCTTTAACATTATTAATAAATTCTTTTACGACTTGATAATTAACGTCAGCTTCCAATAAAGCCAATCTAATCTCTCTTGTAATTTCACTAATATTATCTTCTGTTATTTTGCCATAACCCTTCATTTTATTAATGGCGTTTTGTAATCTATCTCCTAAGTTTTCAAACATGTGTATCACCTTATGTATATTATATAATAAGAGAAAGAAAAAATCTATCTTTTATTTTAATTCAAAAAAAGTCCAAGATTTTTGAACTTTTTATGAATTTTGTACATTTTGATTTTGCACTTGCCATACACTAGATACATTACAACTACTACTAGATGGTTCTGGTGAAGGCATTTGCATTTTAATAATCATTGGAACTTTAAAGGCTTTTCCAAATGCTACACAAGTTCCTGGTTGTAAACTTTTTTGTTTTTCTATAATATCAGCACTAATATTAGGAAGCATTTTTTTAATGTAATCTAAATCTCTTGGATGAGTCATTTTAAATATGATAAAGTTACTACATTGTGAAATTACTGTTTCCGATATTTCCACAGGTCTTTGAGAAATTAGATTGAATATTAATCCATATTTTCTTCCTTCTTTTGCAACACGTTCAAAAATATTATAACCAAGTAAAAATTTATCAGTATCATTTTGAACATAGCGGTGAGATTCTTCTAAGAAAATATGAAATGGAATAGAAGCTCTATTTTTAAGTCTTTTCGTAAAATCAAATAGCATTTTCGTATAGATTTTTGTAACAACTTTAGCAAAACTATCATCAACATCTTCTAAATTAAAATTGACAATTTGAGCTTTTCTTCCATCTGGTGTAGAAACCAAGCTAGCAATATAATTTTCCACAGTAATATAATTTGGATAATTAAAATATCTAGCGTTTTCCCCAATTACTAATGAATGTAATCTTACCTTTAAAGTAATTGCTTCAGAAGAAGTTTTCTCATTTCTAAGTAATCCTTCTGAAATCAAAGTAAATTCTAATGCTTTTTCTAGATCCAATAATGTATAAAAATGATTTCTTTTTACTTCTAATGTTTCTAAATCTTCTTTAATAAAGCTAGATACATAATCTGTCATCAAGTTACTTTCTGGGAAATTTCCCGCTGTATCAATCACAAAGCATTCTCTAAATTTCCGTGTGTATCCTACTCCCTGAACTGGTGCTTCTAAATTAAATTGTTCCGTTGAGCAAGTAGCTAAAATGGCGAATACATCATTTCGTTTGCTGGCCGATGTTTGATTGGTATAAAGAATTGTCATAATTGCTTTTGCAATCAAATGATTTTTATAACTATTAGCTACACCTTCATCACTAGAAAAAATAGCTACCATCTTAAGCATTCTTTCGATAATCGGAATTTGTGAATGTGTTTCTGCTCCGAGTAAAAGAGCCATATCATCAACATCTAATAACCAAAGAGGGATTCGAAGTTGTAAGTTTGGATCCTCAGTATGATTGGTTGTATAAAATTTGAAATTGTAATTTGGATTTAAATTTCCAATAGTACCAAATGCATTGTGATATTCTCCATATGCATCAAAGATAAAAAAGTTCGATTTATACGGTAAAAAATTTGGATTATTAAATACATTTTGAAGCAAACGTGCTACTCCACATGATTTACCACTTCCTGTATTTCCAAATATTGCCATATGATTACTAAATAAATCATTAATATTTACATAAATAGGATATTCATCATATAGCGGGCTTACACCAAGTAACATACTTCCATTTGTTGGTGCTCCTACAATAAGACCCAATTCTTCTTTTGTTATCACTCTAATTTTTGCTGACAAAGTAGGTTTTCTGATAACACCACCAACAAAATGGTTATCAACGATTTCCCCTAAAAATCCTACTTTTATCAGTTTTTCACTAATATCTTCTACCTCTCCTAAGATTTTCTTCTTTTCATCTTCAAAGACAACATGCATATTCATCAGATTTGTTGCAACTGGAGTCCCTTCTGGTATTTCAATATGCGCAACATTATCACTAATATAAACAATTCTTCCAAACATTTTATCACCCTATATCCATTCTTCTATTTGTTCTTTTATATTTTCATCTAAGTTTTCTATAACTTTTCTAATTTTACAAGCCTTTTCGTACAATTTTAATTTTGCTTCATATTCCAATAATTTTGAAGTTGTTTCTTTAATATTTTTATGGACAGCATTTCTACTAACAGAATAGTTTTCGCTCATTTCTGCTAATGTTAAATTATTAAAATAATATTCTTCAAAATAAAGTTTCTGTTTCTCGGTTAATAGTTCACTATAATAATCATACAAACTGTTTAGATAAATACCTTCTTCTAACATTTACTCTTCCTCTACAAAATCTTTAAATAGTCCATAAATATATTTTTCAATGTCAAACACTTGTAAATCAGACTCTTGTTCACCAAGCCCCACAAATTTAACTGGAATACCAACACTTTCTTTAATTGCAAGTACAATTCCACCTTTTGCTGTTCCATCTAATTTGGTTAACACAATTCCAGTAATATTGGTTATCTCTTTAAAACTTTTTGCTTGACTAATTCCATTTTGACCTGTTGTTGCATCGATCACCAAAAGTGTTTCATGAGGAGCATTTGGTATTAATTTTCCAATAACCTTATTAATTTTATCTAGTTCATTCATTAAGTTCACTTTATTTTGAAGTCTACCTGCAGTATCAATCAGTACAACATCATAGGACTCTCTTTTGGCAATTTCTAATCCATCATAGATAACACTAGCTGGGTCTTTATTTTCTGCTCCGATCACTCTTGCATTTGTACGATTTCCCCATTCTTCTATTTGTTCTACAGCTCCTGCTCTAAAAGTATCTCCAGCAATCATTAATACTTTTTTTCCTTCATTTACTAGCTTATGAGCAATTTTTCCAATCGTTGTTGTTTTTCCTACTCCATTTACTCCGACAAATAAAACAACAGTTGGGCCATTTTCACTATAATTAATTTTATTAACAATCACTTCATTATTGACATAAATGATAAACATTTCGTCCACAATAATTTCTTTTAAATCATCAGAATCAATGATATTTTCATGTTTGACACGCTTTTTTAATCTATCAATAAAAGTCATAACTGTTTCAACGCCAATATCTGCCATGATCAATATTTCTTCTAATTCCTCAAAATATTCATTACTCACTTTTTTATATTTTTTATTCAACAATGTTAATTTTGATACAAAATCACTTCTTGTCTTTTCTAAACCTTTATCATAAAGTTCAACTTGTGACTTATTAGAAGTTTTAAATACATTTTTAAATTTATCAAATAATCCCATTTTGAAACCTTCTTTCACTATTCTTATTTTACACGAAAAAAAATGATATTACTAGACAAAATAAGAAAAAAAAGTTATAATGATAAAGTCTAATTTCAAACGAGAAAAAAGAAAGGAGAATTTATGAAAAGTTTTGACGAAAAGGACACCAAAGTGTTTGCTCTCGGTGGACTTGGAGAAGTTGGAAAAAATATGTATTGTATAATGCATAATGATGAACTTATTATTACGGATGCCGGAATTACTTTTCCTGATGATTTGATGGGAGTTGATTATGTAATTCCAGATTTTACTTTTTTAAAGAAAAATGAAACGAAAATAAAAGGACTATTTATTACTCATGGACACGAAGACCATATTGGAGGTATTCCATTTTTATTACAAACAGTAAATATACCAGTTATATACGCGCCAAATCAAGCAGTCGGGTTAATCAAAAAAAAGTTAGAAGATAGAAATATTCAATATAAAAATATTGTTGTTTATACAGAAGCTACAAGAGTAAAATTTAAAACAATGGAAGTTGAGTTCTTTAGAACAACTCACTCTATTCCAGAT
Organism: uncultured Bacilli bacterium; assembly: GCA_949505625.1. Classification (GTDB taxonomy): domain Bacteria; phylum Bacillota_I; class Bacilli_A; order RF39; family UBA660; genus MGBC102946. Next base: position 154,412 of record CATBQD010000001.1, on the reverse strand, counting down.
TCTCATGGAATTTGCGTTCATACGCCAAATGGGACAATTGTTACAACGGGAGATTTTAAATTTGATTTAACTCCTATTGGTCCAATGGCAAATTTATCTAAAATGGCTCAAATTGGAGATAAAGGTGTCACTCTACTTTTAAGTGATAGTACGAATGCTTTAAACGAAGGAATGAGTGCTAGCGAATCTAAAGTTGATGCTGCTGTATCAGATATTTTTTCTAGACATCATGGTAGAATTATTATTGCGACCTTTGCTTCTAATATTTATCGTTTAAAACATATTGTTGATACTTGCAAAAGAAATGGAAGAAAAATCGCAATTTTTGGTAGAAGTATGGAAAATAATATTGAAATCTCTATTCAAGGTGGATATATTAAGAATAAAGATATTTTTATTTCTCCTGAAGAGGCAAATCATTTGTCACCAAGTAAAGTATGTTTACTTTGTACAGGTAGTCAAGGAGAACCATTAGCCGCTCTATCTAGAATTGCCAATGGAAGTCATAAACAAATTAAACTTCAGCCTGATGACTTAGTAATTTTCTCAAGCAGCACTATTCCTGGAAATGCATTAAGTGTTTCTAGAACAATTAACAAACTATATTTAAAGGGTGTTGAAGTATGTACAAATACATTGTTAAATGATATTCATACTTCAGGACATGGTAGTGAAGAGGAATTAAAATTAATGTTACGATTAATAAAACCAAAATATTTCATGCCATTTCATGGCGAATATAGAATGCTCAAAAAGCATGCAGATATTGGGGTAGACTGTGGAATTCCCAAAGAAAATACATTTGTTTTAGGAAATGGTGATGTTCTATCTATTTATAAAGGAAAAATTACAAAAGCTGGCACAGTTCAAGCTGGGGATGTTTATGTTGATGGAAATAGAATTGGTGATGTAGGAAATGCAGTTTTAAAAGACCGTAAAATTATGGCTAATGATGGAATTGTTGTTGTTATTGCAAATATTGATACCAATCATCATCGTCTTTTAGGAAGACCAAATATTACAACTAGAGGTTTTGTTTTAGTAAATGATAATTTGGAACTTATGAAACGATTAGAAGAAATTAGTAAAGAGGCAATCATATCAAAGTTAAAAAAACAAATTAATTATTCTGAAATTAAGACAGAAATTATGACTACACTTGCCAATTATATTTTTGACGCAACAGGAAGAAAACCAATTATTTTACCCGTAATAATGGATATCAAAAAAGAAGAGAAAGCAGTTGCTTAATCTTCTTTTTTCTTAACCTATTTTTAAAAAGAAATTTTTGGACCATTTCTATATTGACAAAAAGAAACAAAACCATATATGATACTAATAGGTGATATTTATGAAATCATATAAAATTTGTGTATATGCAATTGCAAAAAATGAATCAAAATTTGTAAAAAAATGGGTCAATTCCATGAAAGAGGCCGATGAAATTTATGTTCTTGATACAGGCTCTACAGATAATACTGTCGAACTATTAAAAAAATATGGTGCACATGTTAAAGTTAAGAAAATCGATCCTTGGAGATTTGATGTAGCACGAAATGAATCTCTTAAATTAGTACCAATGGATACTGATATTTGTGTTTGTACTGATTTGGATGAAGTTTTTGAAAAAGGATGGAGATCTCATTTAGAAAATGCTTGGAAAAAAAATACTACTAGAGCAAAATACAATTATAATTGGAGTTTCGACGAAATTGGAGAACCAGCTGTTTCATTTTTTGGTGAAAAAATTCACACTAGAAATGGATATCGATGGAACCATCCTGTTCATGAAACATTAAAATGCACACTTGAAAAAGAAAATACCATTATTGTTAATAATATAACACTTAATCATTATCCAGATAAAACAAAATCAAGAAGTAGCTATTTACCTCTTCTGGAGCTTGCTGTCAAAGAAAATCCAGATAATGATAGAGATGTTCATTATTTGGGTCGAGAATATATGTATTATGGGAAATGGAATGATGCAATTGATATTTTAATAAAACATTTAGGACTTAAAACAGCTACTTGGAAATATGAAAGAGGTGCATCCATGAGATATATTGCTCGTTGTTATAAAGCTCTAAAACGTTATGAAGAAGCTAAAATGTGGTTAAATAAAGCAATTGAAGAAACTCCACATATAAGAGAGCCTTATGTAGAACGGGCACAATTAGAATATGAATTAAAAGATTGGAAAGAAATTGAAAAATATTGTTTAAAAGCGCTTGAGATAACAGAACGCCAAATGCAATATATTAATGAAGGTTTTTGTTGGGACCATACAATATATGATTTATTATCCTTAAGTGCCTACTATCAGGGCTATTACCAAAAATCTTTAGAATATGTAAATCTTGCACTTGAAAAATCTCCAAAAAATGAACGAATTATTAACAATAAAAAATTGATAGAAAATAAAATCAAAGAAATTCAGAAATCTGCATAAGTATTAATATTATTAATACTTTTTTTCTAAACTTATAGGATTTTTCACTTATAATAAAGTATTATATCTTTAGAGGGCGAAACAATACCTTTATTTATGAAACTTATATATTTTCTTTTTATTCATAACTCTTTCTATAAAAACTTTATTCAATTAGATTTTCCTTATACCCTTTATTCGCTCTCTAAAAAAGATACAAGACTCTTTCTTGTATCTTTTTAATCTTTGAATTTTTTTGTAATCATAGAAATCAATGTTATTAATAACATTGCAATTACAACAACGCCAAATACTATTTTCCAGTCAAAACTTTTTTTTGCTTTGTTTTCTTCTAAATCATCAGGTTCTTTACTATCGTTAGGCTTTTTATTTATATTCTCTTTGTTATCGTCTTCCGTATTTTCTTCTTTATTATCTTGCTCTATCTTATCTCCAGATTCTTCATCTGGTTTTTGTTCTTCTGTTGGATTTTTTTCAAATTCATCTTTTGAAGTATTCTGATTAGGCTTTGACTGATTTGGCTTATCAGTAGTTGGTTTATCTTCCTCTACCGAATTATTTACTTGATATGTAAATTGATTATTTCCACCTATTTTTAAATCATTTTTAGCAATTGATGTATAATTAGCATCCACAATAGAAAGTGATAAAATATCTACTGTATAATTAGTACTTTCTCCGTTTACACTTTTGACCGTTAAACTTCCTACTTTTAATTTTCCGTTTTTATCTACTAAATTCTTTGTATTATTTCCAGTTGCTAAATAAATTTTTACAATGTGATTTGTTTCATCATAAGTATAACGTTTCGTATAAGAAGTAGCTAAAGCAGTGTTCCAATTTACTCCAGTTACTTTCATATTTGAAGATACTTTTAAAGTTAAGTCTATTGCTCCTACATATCCCTCTTTAAAATCTAAACTAATTTCTACATTTCCATTTTTATTAGAAATTGGTTCTAATATTGTATCCGCCTTAATCCCAGATATTCCAGAAAGAAATAAAATAATACTGAAGCTAATCCATAACAATCTTTTCATATTAATTTGTTCCTTTCGTCGTATCTACAATTTCCATATCTGGCAGATTATCATAACTTGGTAAATCTGTCACAGTCAAAGATGTACTTGTTAATCGCTGACCTTCTAAAGTTACTGCATCATTCACACGATATAATCTTGCTCTTACATTTGTTCCTACCATCTTTTTATAAGTTTCTTCGTCTACTACATAGAACCAGATTCCATCTGCTATTTCTGTTACATCATTTTGATCTGTTAATTTCGCAAATAAGAAATTTTCACCATCATAAACTTTATTTTCATCATTTGCATCTACAATTAACATTGCATTAAATGCTGGATTCCCTCTATAGTTTCCTTTGAAAACTACTGAACCAGCTGGAATTGGATCTTTCCCCTCTTCATAAACAAATGGTTCTTTTAACTTTCCAATTGTTTCATTTGACAAATCTACATTATCTCCTGGAGGAGCAATTAAATCAATTTCTGCTCCACTAATTCCATTTTTATTTCCTACCGATTCTATTTTTACATAAGAAATGTCATTATAAGTCCACAATTGATTTCCACCTGTTGTTCCCTCTTTATCAAAATAAACAATCTCTGTATAATTATTTTCTGCAGTTAAATGGAATGTTCCTGTTTTTGCTAATGTCCAAGAAGAACCATCCTTACTAACATATACATTATATTTTGAAATAGTATGCTCCATTAATAAACCATTTTCTGTTGCTGCTTGATATTTAATACCTGAAAGAGGCATTTTTGTATTTAAATTGATTATTACATAAGCATTACTATCATCTATGACTAAATTTACTTTATTGTTATTATAAACAAATTTTGAAATCTTTTCTGTTCCTTTAAAATAAGTATTTGGATCTCCATCAATTAAATTATTTACAGTCAATTTGCTCGTATCTATTGTTTCATCTTCATTGTCAACAATTTCCCCTACTGCCTTGGTATTTGAGTTGATTGTAAAATTATTTTTTTTGATTGTTCCATCATGAGCTAATTTTACCTCATCTAAAACATAAGCCTCTGTTTTATTTAGCAAATAATCATAAGCAACCACCTGATAAGTAATAGCTCTATTATTCATAGCGCCAATCTGATCAATGAATGTATTTTCTGTTACAAAGGCAATTGGTTCTCCATTTCGAATAATTTCATATCCTAATATATTTTTAGCATCTTTATTTACATTAAATGATAATGTAAAACGCTTATTTTGATTATCAGCTTCTGTAATAGTGGCTTCTACTTTAGTATCACTTGCCATTGCACTTCCCCCCTCTAGACGATATCTTCTGGATTCATCATTTAAATACCAAATATCTCTAGATTCTTCTGGAAACTGCGAAGCATACTCTATTGCTGTTTCACTTGGAGTTAAACCCCATTTTTTAAAGAATGGTACCAAATTTTTTCCTGCTGCTTCACTTGCATACATCACTAATAAATCTTCTGAATTTCCAGATAATGATTTTGTTCTTGTCAAATGATTTATCTTTGCATATATTGAGTTTTGATCTTCAAATGTTTTGTTATCATCATACGCTAAATGTAATTGCCAATACATTCCTAAATGTACAAATACATTTCCAGGTTTCCCTAATGTATTAGAAGTTACTTTCTCATAAATTTTTGGATAAATATTACTTGTTTCTAATCTTGACTTATTTTTATCATTTGCGGTTTGAGCAAGTAATGCATATATATTATTAGTCACTTCAGCATACGCTAATTTTCCTTGATTAATTTGATGTCCTATTTCATGACTAATTCCCCATCCAAAATATCCATTAAAAGAATCTTGATAAGTCGTTCCGTGTAATAATCCACCAACTGAACCATATCCAATTCCGATATGAAGACCTCCTGCATACATAAATGCACCATCAAACATTCTCATATAACGAATATTAATTCTAGCTGCTGGTGCTTGATCTTTTGCATCATTGTATATTTCTTCACTATTTGGATTTTGTGTTAAACCTTTATGGCGATAGAACATTTCAACCATTTCATCAAAAGCACTAGTTGATTCATTAACTCTATTTACTTTTTCATCCAATGTATTTAATCCAGTTGCAATAGCATTTTTGACAGCTGTTGCTGGGAATGAAAATAATCCATGTTCTGTTACAATTTCAGTCGAATTTAATACACTTGTTCTTTCATTAAACGTTAATCCTTTTTCTTCATATAATTGTGGGAGTTTTGAGCTATATGCTTCTAATTCTTCAATATAAGTCTTAATTGCATTTGTTTTATCTATACCATATAAATCATGTACATCTAATACTGGTATTTTAGTTCCACCACTTACACGAATTTTAACTTCTGACCCTACATTACTACTTGGATAACGGACATAAACTGAACCACCACGTTCTTCTGCCATTGTTCCAATTTTTGGTACCTCAATAATATTTTGCCCAACTTTCAAACTGGTTTCTGTCTGTGTCCAAACATTTGCTTCTGCATAATACTGTGTAAAAACAATCTGTGGCATAACCTTATTTTTAGTACCAACATAAACAGTAATTTTTTCTCCTGCACGAACAGCGATTCCAAGAGGCTGATAATCACTAATGCTCATCGCAAAACCTAGATGACCATTTCTATTATTGCTAATAGTTTGATCTACTGTTATGATTTCTCTAATCGCTGTATCCTGTAATATTTGTCTTGCATATTCTAAATCTTTTAAAAGTGCACTACGATTTGGATGATATTCTCCACTTGCCTCTTCTTTTGTATTTACTCGTTCTTCTAATGATTTTATAGTTTCTTCTGTTACACCATCTTGTAATTCTAAGTGTAAATCGTCCTTATAAATTGCTTTTATATCATCTTCTAAAGAATCGTATTGATAAAATTTAATTTCTCTTAAAGCATTATTTCCGCCTGCTTGATAATTAGCTAAACAAAGTCTAATTTTACTTGTATTTACTTTATTCTGTAATATTACTTTATAATACTTCTGACCATTTGGACTTGTTGCACTTGTAATACTAGCATTAACGCTTTTTTCTGTTCCATTTTCATCATAATACACTCTTACATAAAAGAAAGAAGCCGTATCATCTTTTGGTACTAAAAACATTTGTGTAATTTCAAAGTCTTGCTCAAATTCAACAACAATTCCAGCATTTGCATTGACATTAAATCCACCAGTATCCCATGTATCTGCTTGCCAATAGCTTTCATAATCATTATCTACTAATGCATACATATTTTCTGCTGGATAATTTTTTCCACTTTTTAAAGTCACTGATTTAATATAATCTGTTTTATTAGTTCCGTTTGGTCTATTGATTAATCCATAGTTATAAGTGTCAGGCATTACATAATCTTTTGTAGTTCCAATTGCAATATTAGATTTTGGTCCTTCTCCTAGTTCATTTGTTCCACTAATTGCAATTTCATACTCTGTGCTTGGTTTTAAATTTCTAAGTTGATAACTATTTCCTGTAACACCTGTAATTTTAGTAAACTCAGATTCACCTTTCATACGATAATAAATATTGTAAGTTAAAGTGTCATCCATTTTCTTATAGCCAATATTAAAACCAGCATAAACAGGATTTAAAGTTACCATATCTACCATTGGAGGTTTTCTAGTTGGCTTTGGTGTTACTTTAATAGCATCTGTACATCCACTTTTCCATTCTTCATTTACAGATTGTACACATACAAGATAATCTTTGTAATTTTTAAGTCCAGTCACTTTAAACTCATCGTATGTTGTTTGATAAACATTATTCTTTACAACTTGGTCTCCATTCATTTCTTTTACAATAATTTCATATCCAGTTACATTTGTGGCATGGTTATAAGTAATTTTAAACGATTCACTCATTTCTTCTACTTGCACATTTGTTGGTCTATCTACAGTTGGAATTGGAACCTCTGTATAAACATTGTTTAAAAATTCCACTTTTCCAATTTCTGCTAAATTATCTGTAGAAGATTCTTTTATTTTAATTGTTACTTTTTTTATTGCAATTTGTCCTTTTAAATCTATCACAATTGTATTTGAATTTGCTTTATCTGTAAATGTATGAATGTCATTTAAAATTTCAAAGTTTTTTTCAAATATATGCTCTTTTCCATCTTCGTCTGTTACAATAATTTCCAATTTTTCTGGGACATTGGTTTCTCCAACTTCTAAGCGAAGTTCGCTTGTATCTACTTTATCTTTTAAATTAAGAGTTAAAATAGCAGGATTTGATTCTGTAATTTTGCCATTATCATTAGCTGTTACAAATACACTTCCATTATCAGTTAATATATCTGATAATGTTCCATTCCCTCCTACCATTTCTATCTTTGTCTCATCTAAAATAGCAGTTGTATCTACAATAGTTGCATTCTTTTTTGTACCACTAATAATAGCAGTAATATAATTTAAATCGGCAATATCGACGTTTCCATCTCGATTTAAATCATAAATAAAAGATGATTCTCCAAAATGAGAAAGTAAATGGTCAATATCTGCATCATTAATTTGTCCATCTCCATTAACATCTCCCACTTCAAACATCCCTTTTTCATTTGATAAACTAATTCTTTTTGAATAGTCATCTAAAGTAATGTTTGTATGATAAGATTTATACCCATTTCCAAATAATTCTAAGGCATAAGTTCCTCTATCTAATCCATAAACAGTAATTCCATAATATACAACTAAATCTTCAGTATTAATTCCAGTTAGAATATTTCCTTCTCTATCTAGTTTACGAATTGAAACAGTTACTGATTCCGTTCCAAAAGTATATTGTTTATTTACCATATCGGTAATTCCATTTAAATCAACTTGCATGCTAGCGCCTGATTCATTTTTTAAATAAAATCCGATATTGGCATTCTCTACATTTTCTATTGGTAGAGAGAATTTCAAATCAATTTCTAAGTTCCCTTTTGCATTAACTTTTTCATTGTGTATAACAACTTCTGCTTCTTTTGTTTGCTGTACATCATTTAAGCCTAAAGTTTCTGAAAGTGCGAAACAAGAAGGCGCTAAAGATTGAAAAGCCATACAAAAGCATAAAATATAACTTATTAATCTTTTTTTCATTTTATCTACTCCTTTACTATCCTTAAACTATTGTATCATATTTCATATTTAAAGTTCAATCCTAGAATTTCAAAATTCGCCAAATCATCAAAAATACAATTTATTATATGTATTAAACAAGAAAAAAAGACAATTCAAATTCCTATAATGAAAAAAACTCATAACTATACGTTATGAACTTTTTTTAATAATTCTAATTCATGCTCTTCTTTTTCTAAATCTTGTCTTTCTTTTTCTACAATATTAGCTGGTGCCTTTGAAGTATATCCTGGATTAGATAATAATTTTTTTCTTCTTTCGATAGAAATTTCTAATCTCTCTATTTCTTTTAGTGCTTTTTCTTTTTCTTCTGCTTCATTAGCACTTCCATCATAATATAAATAGGCTGTATGTCCCATATAAGCAACCGCAATTTCTTTTAAGCTAGCTAGTTCTTGCCCTTTTTCTACAAAATGAGTTTCTTCTATCTTCAACAATCTTTTTAAAATATTCTCTACTGTTAATAAATTATTTTCCTGATATACAAAATAGAAATCATTTGGTATTTTATTTTCTAATTTAATTCTTCTAACTTTCGTTATTAATTCAATTAATTCTTCTACAATTTCTGTTTCTTTGAAATAATATTCTTTTTCTAATATAGGATAAGAACTAAGCATAATTGTTTTTTCATGTACTGGTAACATTCCATAAATCTCTTCTGTTACATATGGCATAAATGGATGTAACATTTTTAAAATCCCAGTTAAAATTTTTAATAACACTTTTTTAGAAGTTTCATTCATATCAATTTTTGATAATTCAATATACCAATCACAGAAATCATTCCATACAAAGCTATAGATTTCTGTCCCTACTACATGAAATTCATAAGTCTCCATATGATGTCTTACTTTTTCTATTAAATACTCATATTTGTTTAAAATCCATTTATCAGAAATTGACAAAGAGGAACTTTCAAAATCTATATCTTTGATTTCTTCTATATTCATAAGTACAAATCTAGATGCATTCCATAATTTATTGATAAAGTTCCAAGTAGATGCCACTTTTTCTTCATCATATCTAAGATCCATTCCAGGTGCTGATGAAGTAGTTAAGAAAAAGCGGAGAGAATCTGCTCCATATTTTTCGATCACATCCATAGGGTCTACACCATTTCCCAAAGACTTACTCATTTTTCGTCCTATTTTATCACGAACTAAACCATGAATTAAAACATCTTTAAATGGTCTTTTCCCGGTAAATTCTAACCCTTGGAATACCATACGACACACCCAGAAGAAAATAATATCATATCCTGTTACCAATACATTATTTGGATAATATCTATTCATCATAGCTGTATTTTTTGGCCAACCTAATGTACTAAATGGCCATAATGCACTTGAAAACCAGGTATCTAACACATCTGAGTCTTGTACCCATCCTTCTTCTTTTGGTGCTTCCATTCCTACATAAATTTCTTCGCCTTTATACCATGCTGGAATTCTATGCCCCCACCAAAGTTGTCTAGAAATACACCAGTCATGACAATCTTCCATCCAATGTGTTAGTATCTTTTCAAAACGCTCTGGAACAAAATTTACTTTTCCTTCTGTTTCTTGATTTTCTAATACTTGACGTGCTAAAACATCCATTTTTACAAACCATTGTTTTGACAAATATGGTTCTACAATTGCATCCGTTCTTTCACTATGAGGAGTACTATGTGTCATTTCTTCTATTCTGATTAATAAATCTTCTTTTTTTAAATCCTCTAGTAATTCTTTTCTACAATCGAATCTATCCATACCAACATATTTTCCTGCATTTTCATTCATTGTTGCATCTGGATTCATAACCACTACACGTTCTAAATTGTGTCTATTTCCGACCTCAAAATCATTTGGATCATGTGCTGGTGTTATTTTTACAACTCCAGTTCCAAATTCTGGATCTGCATGAATATCACCTACAATAGGAATTAATTTATTAACAATTGGTAAAATGACTTTTTTACCAATCAAATCTTTATATCTTTCATCTTTTGGATTAACTGCTACAGCTGTATCTCCAAATAAAGTTTCTGGTCTTGTTGTGGCCACTTCTAAATAACGACTTTTATCTTCCAAATAATATTTCAAATGATAAAATGCACCTGGATCGTCTTTATAAATAACCTCCTCATTTGATAAAGCTGTCATTGCTTCTGGATCCCAATTGATAATTCGTTCTCCTCTATAAATATAACCTTTTTCATATAAGGAAACAAAAACATACCTAACTGCTTCTGATAATCCGTCATCTAAAGTAAAGCGCTCTTTTGTATAATCTAAGCTAAGTCCTAATTTTGCCCATTGTCTATGAATATTATCCGCATATTCTTCTTTCCATGCCCATGCATGTTTCAGCCATTCTTCACGGTCCATTTCCCTAGGTTTCATACCCATTTCTTTTAGTTTTTTGTCTACTTTAGCTTGAGTGGCTATTCCAGCATGGTCCATTCCAGGAAGCCATAAAGCATCATATCCATCCATTCTTTTATAACGAATAATAATATCTTGTAAAGTTGTATCCCAAGCATGACCTAAATGTAAAACTCCTGTTACATTTGGTGGTGGGATTACAATGCAAAATGGTTTCTTTTCTAAATCTCCACTTGTAAAATATCCTTCTTTTTTCCATATTTCATACTTATTTTCTTCTACTTTCTTATGATCATATTTTTTTTCTAACATATTAAATCCTCTTTTCTATATATCTTTTTAATTCTTTAAAATAAGGTCCAAATAAAGAATTATTTAATCTCTTTTCAAACACTTCTAAATAACTATTCTCTACTAAATATTTTAAGCTTTCTTCATAGTTAAAATCAAAGATAAAGCATAAAGTACGCATCACAAAATCATTTGAATTTTTAATATCTTTTGTATATACAACACCATGATTCCAAAAAGTATTTTCTATTTTTTTTGAAATTGATTCTTCCAAAAATGGATATGAAATTAAATTTAAAAAAGCACTAATGTAGAAAATATCCAATTTATCCGCATCCCTTATTATTTTTGCTTGTAAAAATTCTTGCTCTGTTAATTCTTCTTCTATTCTTGGTTTATTATGATTGCGAATAGCTTTTTCTATAATTTTATAATATTTTGGATCAATTTTAAAATCTTCTATTAAACCATTTTCAAATAAAAGCTTACACCCATAATCTCCATGATCAATTGATTTTAAATCAACAAACGTCTTATAATGTGTCCATTGCTCAAATCTTCCAATATCATGAAGCAATCCTATTATTTTTGCTAAATAGATATTTTCTTCTGATAAATGTAAACTTTCTGCTAATGCAATTGCTTTTTCCATGACTCGGTAAGAATGTTCCCACTTACCTTTGATTTTTGGATCATCTATATTATATTTTTTTACATAATTATCAAATATTTCTTCCATCTTGTTCTTCCTTTCAAAAAAAATCACATCCTATAAGGACGTGATTTTACGTGGTACCACCTTAATTTATATAGAAAATTTCTATATCTTTATTCTTTAACGCAGATATACGAATATGACTATCAACTCCAAAGCTACCTTCTATTACTTCTTTTATCTATTTTCACCAACCATAGACTCTCTCTAAAAAGAATATAATATACTCCTCTTCTTCAACGTTTTCAAATATTATAACGAATTTCTTTTCAATTGCCAATACTTTTTTAATAATTTGGTACAATTCCAACTCCATCAAAATAATGGATATTTGCATCACACCATTGTTTTGTAGGTTCATTTCCTGCACCATAAATTTCCGTCAAATCAATAATAAATAAATTATCAACATAAGCAGTTTCGGTTGCTCCTTCTAGAAAATTCCTGATTTTCCATGTTCCAGCATTTGGATTTTGCAAACCTTGAATAGAAGATAATTTCATCCAATCAGTTGTTTGATTTGATTTACGTGCAAATATTAACTTTCCATTATCTACATCACTTTGATATATTTCAAATCGGTTATCAGTAGCAGAAAAAGTGCTTGTTGATAAAAATTCTATGCTACCATAATAAACATGAGAAGCTATTGGAGCTGGTATTGTTTGTGAACTCATAGAATTTACTGCTGTTTGAAATTGCAAAGAAGAATTTCCAGATTTTGATATGCTTGATACAATATTCGCATTTGATAACGTCCATCCAGATGTTTTTTCGAACCCACTGTTCTGCACTAAATTAGTAGCTATTTTACCATTATCAATAATGAGAGCCGTTATCTTAGCAAATCCATTTCCTTCATTTCCAACCATTGTCTCTGTCCCATCAAGCGTTGGCATTGCTTCTTTTCCACTCTTCATGATACTATCATTAAATACATAATTTGAATAATGCTTTGCTTGTCCAGTATGAGTAAGATTATCTTCTGTAGAATTTTCTGAAATTGAATTACATCCTGACATTCCAGAAATATAAGATGAACCTCCTCCAGCTCCTCCGTTTGACGTTGAGGCACCGCTATAATAGCCTCCTCCTCCTCCAGATTGCACTTCTTTTGCATTTAGTCCACCAAAAGAACCATTTGGAGCTTGTTTTTGAACACTTCCATTTAATAAATGACTTTCTGGGATTCCTCCCCCTGTTTGTGTAGCACCTAATCCAATTTGATATCCATTTGGATAGTCATCTCTAAAATAACTTCCATCCACTAATGATTGATATCCACTAATTCCATTTAAGGTTCCTCCTTCTCCTCCATTTCCTTCTCCATATCCTTCATTTCTAAAATTTGCGCCACCGCCTCCAGCAGCAACCATAATTCTAGATTTCAATCCAATAAAATTATTCCAACTTCCATTATTAAGACGAATATCTGTTGATCCGCCTCCACCAACACCATACGCTTCTTGTCCAGCAGGAATAGAGGTTCCTCCGTTATACCCACCTACCGCGGTTCCAGAAGCTGCTATTAAAGATGTATTTTCCTCTGGCATTCCTCCAACATAAATATATAAGTTTGTTCCGATTCCCAAAGAAATATTTCCTTTTGTATAAGCCCCTTTTCCACCAGTATATGTTAATTTGTTTGCACGAACAGTTCCATCCTGATTATAAGCTTTTCCTGATATACTTCCTCCTTGTGCACCCCATAATTCAATTTGATATACTCCATTTGTTGGAGCAACAAATTGCTGTTCTTTTCCTGTATATGCATATTCATAAATAACTGGATCAATTACTTCTATTATCCGTTCTTCCTCAATTATATTTCCTTGATAGTTAGCACTATAAGTTATGACATACGTACCATTTTTGGTTGTATCAAATGTTGGTACAGAAGTGGTTGTTATTTCTGTATGAATAACATTTCCATTTTGATCGACTACTTTTACGTCATCTAATAAATCAAATGTAAAATTACTTACTTTTGAAGTATTGGCTAACAATATATCCTTATGCACAAACGAAAAACTATACGCCCTATTTTGCGTTAAGTCTGTAACAATTTCATTTTTTACTTTATCTAATATCACTTTTCTGTTTCCAAGTATGGCAAGTACTCCTACAATGAGCATTAAAAAAAGCAACAAAATAGAATACAACATACTTGAAATAGCAAACCCTTTATTATTTAATTTCATGTCAGTACCTCTTATTCTTTATAATATTACTTTTATTATAACAATAGATGAAAAAAAAAACAACATTAATTTGCTGTTTCTTCTGTTTTTACTACTTCTCTACCTTTGTAAGTACCACAGTTTGGACATACTCTGTGTGGTCTAATAGTTTCACCACATTTTGTACATTTTGTAGTTCCATTTGCGCTAATTACATAATGAGTACGACGTTTTCTTCCTCTCGTCTTACTTACTTTTCTAAATGGTACAGCCATGGTTCACACCTCTTTCTTATAATAAATCTTTTAATTTCTCTAATGCAGGATTCTTCGCATCCATTTCATCAGTTACAAATTTCCATCCTTCTCCTTCTGTCTTTACAGAATAAGCATCTGGACTTGTCACTTTCATGGGAATTTCCATTAGTATATTTTCCCATATAATTGGTAAAATATCAATAGAATTTTCTATCTTTTTATGATTTTCATCAATTTCTTCCATTAATTCATCTAAATTCCCAGTAATATGAATATCAAGTGGAACAGAAACTGGTTTTAATGTAATAGAACATGGTAGCATCATTGTTCCAGTTACTTCTACATCTAATAAAAATCCTTCTAATACATCTCTAGTAATTTTTCCCTTTAAAAAAATTTTTAATGGTTCTAATAAATCCGTTCCTGAAATCAAATTACTATCTATCTCATATTCATGATCAATTTCTATCTCTTCTTCGATCTTATTCTTTACCCTTGTTAAATCGAAATCCATTTCCATTCCTCCTTTTGCCATTTTATTATACATAAAAGATCCCTAAAAATCAAGTTCTTCTAAATATCAGAAAAACAAACTATGCAGTTTAAGCGGCTAGTTTGTCTTTTAACTTTACTAATACTTTCTGTTCTTTTCTTGATACTTGAACTTGACTCATTCCAAGTACATTTGCAGTCTCACTCTGGGTTTGATCTTTCATGTAACGCTCACGAATTAGTGATCTTTCTAAAGGATCCAATTTAGAAATTTCTTCCCTAAGAGCAATCAATGTATTTAGATCAACTCGTTCTTTTGCACCAATTGTATCATGAAGCGTAATTACTTTTCCATCCTCTTTAATTGGTTCATCTATACTTCTAATGGCTTCCTTAGAATGAATTGCTTCACCAATCACAAATTCTGGAACATCTAAAAAATCAGCTAATTCTTGAAAGGTTGGTTCTCGCATCAAGCGCTGAGATAATAATATGCTTGCCTTTTCAATTTTAAGAGTTAACTTGGTAATTTCTCTACTAACTTTCATCCCATGATTTTCTCTCATAAATTTTTTCATTTCACCAACAATATATGGATATGCATAAGTAGAAAATTTTGTACCATAGGAAGCATCATAGTTATTATATGCATTATTTAAGCCAATCCAACCAACTTGAAATAAATCTTCTAGTAAAAAGGGAGACCCAAATTGATGGGCAATAGAATAAATTAAATTTTGATATTCATTTAAAACCTCATTTGTTAGAGTTTCCATAAACACTCCTTTATTATGTTTCAAAAATATGAAAAGCGCTTAATTCATCATTTGTTTCATTCATATATTTTAATATCCTACTATTAATTATTTTTTGTTTAACAATTGTTTTTTCTACCCCACATAGCATGCTTTTTCCTTTGTTGTTCCTACAAAGTTCATAATTATAAAAAAGGGTACTAATTCCTTTCATATCAATAGAAATCAGATGTTCTACATTGAATACAATATTTCTAATTCCAGCTTCTTTTACCAGTTCTGTAACTTCTTTATTTAATTTATTCACAGTATCTTTAACAAGTTCTCCTTCAAGTCGTACAAACAAAATCCCTTTTCTACATTCCATATTAATTTCTAGCATTCCAGGCATTTCTGTCACACATTATCACCTCGCTTATTTACTTTATCATGAGTCCAAAATGATTTCTATCTATTCGACAAAATTAGAACTTTTTTTTCCTCGTCACAATTCGACCTAATAAATATCCAAGAAGAAATATAACAATAATATAAAGTGATACTCCTAAAGATTGTTTTTTAACTTCTACTGTTTTTGAATTCTTATTTTTTTCTAAATCTTCACTTTTTTCATTTTGACATGATGCCACTCGGTATTTTAGATTTTCTACTACTTCTTTTAAGATATTATTATCTTGTTTTAATAAATCATTATTCAGATTCTCTTTGAAAACAATTTTTTCAACTGGAATTTCTTTTACTACAATTTTCTCTATTGGTATTTCTTTTGTTATCACAACTTCATTCATTTCTGGATCTTTTTTATTGAAGCGGCAGAATAACCGTTTTCTTTCTGTTTCTAAATCTGGATAAGGATAGCTTTCTATCATAGTGCTACTAAACTCTTTGCTGTATTCCTTTGTTTCTTTTTCATAATAATCAAGACGTTCTTGGTATCGATATTGTTTTCTTTGATAAACTTTTGTATGTGCATTTTCTTCTATTTTCTCTATCGATATTTTTTCTTTTTCATACAAAAGTTGATTCTGCATCATTTTACGTTCTATAAAACTAATTTGAGTGGATACAGAAAACCATTGTCTTGTATAGGTCTTCATACAACTTGGCAAATCTAATTCATATAGCCATTCTATTAAAAATGCATTTTCCTCATCATTTGTATTAACAAGAGTCATCTCTATTTCTAGTTCATCAAAATAGCAAGGCTCTTCTAATTCTAAAACTATTTCATGATCTTTCTCTTCCAATTTGTAAGATATTTGATTTCTACCATTATAAATTAAAATAGATGCGAAAGTAAGATTTGAATTATTTATTTCAGACAGCCGAATATATTTTATCTTTTTCATCAATTGATAGTGATAAACTACTTTAGTCTCAACATAATCTTTTTCATTTGGATATGTATCTTGCCATTCTGACCACGGAGTAAAGGTCCAAAAATTAGTTTTTCGAAATTCTTCCGATGGAGCTTCTTTAAAATAACCGCCTTCCTTTTTAATTCTATACCATTGATATTCTTTTTCTTCTTTGATTTCTAATGTGCTTCCATTAATAGAAGGAATTTTTTCGATTTCTTGCCATTCTTCTGCATCTACAGAAAAAATAGGAAACAGCATAAAAATCAATACTAATAATTTTTTCATTTCTTTCACCTCAAAAGTATTATTCGATAAGAAAATCCAAAAGTACTAGCTTTTTATAAAAAAAAGTGAAAAAATTCACTTTATTTTAATTTATGAATTGTATTCGCATTTGCTTGTACAACAATTTTTAAATCTCCTAATTCACTATAATGATACCAGCGTAGATTTTTTAACTCTCTCATAACCATATTATATACTTTTTTTCTATTTGCTTTGCTTACACTTTTATGTTTGGGGTTTAGTCTATAAAAAGTACTATCTTCCAAATCTTTCTCTTCTATAACCACATCTGAAATAAAATCAGAATAATAAGAAATAACAAGTTTAATTTGATTATCTTCTAATGAATTATCTTCTTGTACCTCATAATCATAATAAGAAATATGAAAAGAATCATTTGTAACTGTTTTATCATAAACAATTTCTTTCTGTGCAAAAGAATTGTCAGGCAAACCATGATAAACTTCAAATTCGGTAAGTGTTCCAATACTAAAGAAACATCCAGATACAAAGAATACTGCACTTATAATTAAAGAATAACAATAAATTTTCTTATTCCCATACAATAAATTATAAAATACCTTGGTTAAGAATGTTAAAAATATAGTAACTCCTAACAGTATTAAAAATACACCTAATACTGGAACTCCTTTTATTAGTAAAAAAAGTAATACTATGAGTGCAATATGGCATCCGAAATCAGCAAAATATAATGGAAATACTGTACATAAGAATATAAACACTTTTAATATTTCTATAATCACATTAGAAGTACCTGTCTTTTTAGTAACGATTTCTTCTTTTATCTCTTCTTTTGGCTTATTTTCTTTTTTTTTTGTAGTTTTTTTAGATGTTATAAAATACGGTTTAAAAACAATCATTGCAATAACAATGCAAACAATTAAATAAATGAAACCGGTAAAACATCTTAGTATTACTTTAAAAACAGAGTCAAAAGGTGGAAAAGCCATTTCAAAAATATTTAATCCCAAACTTTCTATTACATAGAATGGAATTCGAAGTAATGATAATCCAATTAATAATATAATTGCTTTGATAATAACTTCAAATACCATTTCTAATGTCCAATTTTGATCATTATTTTTAAAATCATCTACAACATCTTGTGTCCATTCCGATAATTTCTCCGCTCCTTTTTTTATCAAATTTTCTCCATCTTCTACTATTTCTTTTACTTTATCTTTATTTTTTGAATAATCAGGATTAATTTTATAAGCTTTCAAAATTTCTCTAGAAAGTTCTTCAACGCTCCCAAAATCTGCTACTGCTTCTTCTTCACTACTACCATGTTTTACTTTTTCTTCAATGGTATCCTTATATTCGTTTAATATATCATTTCTCTCTTCTTCACTTAAAATTTGTAATTTTTCTTCTAATATTTTTAAAAATTTCTTTTTATTCATGATTGTTCCTCCTCTATAAATTTATTTACTGATGTAGAAAAATTCATCCAACTATTTTTTAGTTCTTCAGCTCTTTCTTTTCCTAATACTGTTATATGATAATACTTTCTAGATGGTCCTTCTGTTGACTCTACTAGATAAGTTTCAAAATATCCTTCATTTGTGAGACGTTTTAATAATGGATAAATAGTTCCTTCATTTACATCAATAACCTTGCAAACTTGAGCAACCAATTCATATCCATATATATCTTTTTTTGAAACGGTTAATAATACAATTAATTCTAATACTCCCTTTTTAAATTGTGTATTCATATCTCACCTCATCAACATTTTATAATAACTACTATGTATTGTCAAGTACTAATGAATGAATAATAGTAAATCATATATTTTTTTTCATTGTATATAATTTATTTAGGAGTGATTAGATGTTTCAATTTTTAAAAAGATTATTAAAAGACTTACATTTTTTTACTGCTGCTTATTCTAACAATGTATTTCCAGACCCACTTTCAAAAGAGGAAGAGGACTATTATGTAGCACAGGCTAAATTAGGGAATGCAGAAGCCAGAAATAAACTTATTGAGCACAATTTAAGATTAGTTGCACATATTGTAAAAAAATATGACCATAGAAATGAAGATATGGATGATTTAATTAGTATTGGAACAATTGGTCTTATAAAAGGTGTAGATAGTTATTCTTATAAACATGGAACTAGAATTACAACATACTGTGCTAGATGTATTGAAAATGAAATCCTTATGCATTTTAGAAGTGATAAAAAGAATACGAAAAATATTAGTATCAATGATTCAGTTGGATTTGATAAAGATGGAAATGAAATTACTTTTTTAGATATATTAAAAGCTCCAAAACCTGATTTTGCTTTGGATTTGCACCTAAAAAATAATATTAAACTTCTTCATAAATATTTCGATATTTTAACAGAACGCGAAAAAGAAATTATTGTAAAAAGATATGGATTAAACAATGAAGAAGCAATTACACAAAAAGAAATTGCAAAAGAATTAGGAATATCAAGAAGCTATGTATCTAGAATCGAAAAAAGAGCACTCACTAAAATGCTCCATGAATTTATCAAAAATAAAGATAATTGTGATTAAAAAAAAGAGCCTTGCTCTTTTTATTTACATTTATAACCACTTGCTTCTAAAGCTTTTTTAACGTCATCGTATTTAGCTTCATTATCTGTTCCTAAAGTTTTAGCATCAGCGCTTCCTTCAACTTTGAAACCATTTTTAGTTTCTTTTACTTTTGCATCTTTAACAGTATTTTCTTTTTCAAAAGATTCCATGATTGTTTTCTTTTGTTCTTTCATACTATCTGGTAAAGTAACATCAACAACTATTTTCATAGCATTTACTTTATCACCTTTAAAATTAACATCAACTGTACTTTTCATTTCCATTCCTAAAGAATTTGTTTCACTTGTACAAGTTAATTTCTTTCCACCACAACCAGTCATAGTAAGTAAAACAAGTAATGATGCTGCTAATAATTTTCCTTTCTTCATATTTTTTTACACCTCCTCTATAACTAATATATTAGCACTCTTTCACAAAAATTTCAACTTTCTTTTTTTTGTTAAAAATAGTGTTAAAATGATAAATTTTTTATTTTTCTATCTAATCCATTCATCTTATAAATAAAAATAATATCTTTAATCTCTTTATGTGTATCCAAGTATCCAGATATCGACTTTTCATAATAATCAGTATCAATTATATGAACTTTATAAAAATGATTTGTAAAAAATGGAATTACTACATTCGCACTCTCATCTTTTAAAATTAAGATTTCTTTTTGGTTGTCAATACTAGAATTTGTAATTTCAATAATAGGTTCATTACTTCCTAAAAAATATTCATACATATTATTTTCGGTGGCCTTTTCATTATAAAGAGTTGTTTCTTTTCTATCTTCATATAATACTTCTAATGAAACATTATTTTTAGGAACAAACTTTACAACTGTATCTTTTTTATAGGAAAATGTGTAAGCTTTTTTTACTAAGTCTCCAGAAAAATTATTAGATACTTCTTCAATATTAAATTCTGTAATTGGAATTTCTTCCATATCATTTAATTTCATATATTCTCTATAAACATAATAAGCTCCATAACTCGTTAAATTAGAATCCAATCGATAATAGATAGGATAATCATTTAATCCTTCTCTTAAAATATCTATAACATCAATTGTATTAAATGTTAATTGATGATAGATAGTTTTCATTTGATGTGACTCATCAAAAATAGAAATATTACTTGGGGCTTTGCTAGGATTTATTGTTACATGACTAGGAAGTAAAAGAAGTGACATATTTTTATCATTATATTTTTTATAAAAGTTGTTTAGATTATCAATCAATAAATTAGAATTGCCAATCTCTTTTGGTTCTTCTAATAAATATTCATCTTTTCCAATATAAACCCCATTTTGTATATTAATTCCTAATTTTCTCTTTATTTGAACTCCTTGTTCTAATAAGGTATCTCGAAATAGAAAATGGTCCTCGTAATAGTTTTCTAAATCTTCCATAGAGTGATTAGAAAGTATATTTGTTTTTGGTTTGGTACTCAATTTTCTACCTTCTTTTTCACTATATAATGTGTTTGATGAAAAGAAACATAAAATGCCACAACTTCCTAAAGCCATAAGTAATAATAATATAAAAATTAATTCTAACTTTTTCATTATTCACCTCATATTCTAATCATCCAAACAGATGAATCAATTCCTGATATTAGTGCAATTACGGTTATCCATAAAAGAATCACATATATTGCCATTCTTCCAATATGATACCAAGAACTCTTTTTTACCTTCTCTGTTAATTTATTTATAATTTTTAGAGATATTATAAAAGAAAGAAGAAGAATCAAACTATAGCTAGTTAGTAAGCATTTTATTTCAGTATTCCAAAATGGTACTGCTATGAATTTCAATATATTTGGTCTTACTAATAAAGCAAATGATAAGACCATCCATATGAAATGAACTATATATAGAACCTTTTTAGAAAGTTTTCTTTTAGATAAAACCAATTCTTCTATTAAAACCCCTACACCTATAAATAAAAACCATAGTGCTATCATATAATTAAGTCCATAGGTAATGGAAAGTCCCAACATAAATAGTACTATTTGAACTGGTAAAGTACACTTTATTTTTAAGTATTTATCCCACCATTTTGAAATACTAAAATGCCAACTATGAAAAAAGTAGTTCATTTTAGATAAGCAAAGTGGATAATCTGTTTCTGCCTCAAATGAAAACCCTAACATTTTACTAAGCCCTATAGACATATTAGAATAACTCATCATAAATATGACAACTTGTAACATTGTTGTAATTAATACTGTTAATGAACTTACAATCGATGTTGGTATTATCAATAACTGATTTTGTAATGTTGATAACATTCCTAACATTAAAACATTTAAAAATAATCCTTTCAGAAATAGAAAACATCCCTCTACAATTTGTTCTTTTGTGATGGTTCTTTTTTTTAGTCCTTCTTCCATTTCATAATAAGAAAGAACTGGTCCAAATAAGAGTTTTGAAAAACAACTTATATACAACAAATAATAAAATAAATTTGGCTTTTTCTTCTTATTCTCAAGAAAATCTAATAAAGTTCCAATATTTGATAATAAAACGACAATATAACAAATTGGATAAATAATTAAGTTATTTATTTTTATATCTTTAATAAAAAGAAACCAAATTAAAATTTCTATAAAAATAATCCACATAGTAATTTTCTTTTTAGAAAGATTCTTTGGCAATTTATTTAATCTAGATAATGAGAAATAAGTAATGCCTGTAATCATTAAAAAATACCATATAAAAGAATTTCTTCCGATCATTATAAAAACAATACTGCCGATTAATAACCAAATATTTCTCCATTTATCTTTTATTAAGTAATATATGAAAAAGAAAAAAGGAAAAAAGAAAAACAAAAATAAAATACTACCAAATTCCAATATTGTCACATCCTTCTATTACCATCATAACAGAAGGATATTATTTGGTCAAATAAATATTCATTCTTTCCATTCTCATGATATAATAAATAAAAAAGGAGTTGTATTTGAATGAAAAATAAAAAAAATTTATTTCTTGTTATTGGTGGAATCAGTCTGATTCTGCTTATCACAATTGTCTTCATTCTATTATTTATTTTAAGAAAAGAAAAACCAATTGAAATAACCAACTTAAATAAAATGACAAAATTATCCAGTCCAAATTTTTCTAAAGCTGCCGATTTAGTAAAACAAAATACTGTAAAAATTATAAATACTGTAGACGGAAAACAAATCGTTGGAACTGGTTTTTTCCATGAAAGTGGCTTTTTGATTACGAATAGTCATATTGTTGATATTAAAGGTTCTATTACAGTAGAATTCTTCGACGGAACAATTGAAGAAGCAAAATTGTTTAGTAATGATATTCAGTCGGATATTGCTATTTTGAAAGTTAATAACGAAAAAGCTTTAGCTGTAAATTTTGGTGACACCTTAGCTTTAAATGTCACAGATGAAGTTTTAGCACTAGGATATGCTTATAATTTTGATGGAGAACTATCAGTTACAAAAGGAATCTTAAGTGCTAGAAGAAGTGCCGGTGGAATTGAATTTTTACAATTGGACATTTCTTTAAACAATGGAAACTCTGGAGGCCCATTAATTAATGCTTCTGGAGAATTGGTTGGCATTAACACTTATGCTTCAACAAATTCTACAATTGGTATGTCTATGTCATCTGAAAACTTAGAAACAATCATTAACAAATTAATAACAGAACCAAAAGTGAATTATATTTCAGAGGAAAGACCTCAAAATGTCTTAAGTGTTGTTTTAAAAGAAATTGGTTATGAAACTGATGATTTATACAATGAAAAACAATTTATGAAAAAACATCCAGTTATTGAAAAAGAGAAAAATGAAGAACAAACTACTCCAGAACAAAATACTGAAAATAATAGTTCTAGTGGTAAAGGAGCAAATATCGATACAAGTAAACCTTATAGTACTGATGCTTATTTGTCAAAATTAGAAATCAGTAATTATTCAATCAATTTTGTAAAGACTAATATTCGATATACAATTACATTAAAAAATAATGAAAGTTCATTAAACTTAAATATTCAAACTAGTGATCCTAACGCAACTTATACAGTAAGTGGGAATTCTAATTTCCAAATCGGCGAAAATATTATAACAATTAATGTTACTTCTCCGGGAAAAGCTGCCATTAGGGATTATGAAATAAAAGTTATCAAACTTCCAACAAGGGTTGAAGGAGCTACTGGAATTTCAGTTTCAAATCATACTCAATATAGTAATTATTTGAATACAAATTGTTTCAATCTACATATTGAATTTGTAGATAGAGACAACATTCATTTAATGCAAGGTGTGACATTAGACGTTTTTAATAAAGTTATTGTAGAAGTCTATTCTGGTTGGTCTGAAAATAATAGTGGTGTAGATAGTTCAGGAAAACAAATTCGATTATTAAAAACTTATACGTTTAATCCAAATCAAATTCATAATAATGCAGTTGAAATACCATTAAGTGATATTAGAGCCTTATTAAATGATGATGATTACAATGATGGAGTTTATCAAAAAAGTGATTTGACTTTTAAAATCCAAGTTTATACAAAAGAACAAGGAGTTTTTAGTTATCGTTCTCGTGAAACTATTTTAAAGTAAAAAGAAACTATAATTGAATATAATCGATTATAGTTTTTTTATATTCCAATATACTACAATTTTTAAAAAAGAGAAATTTTACTTTCTCTATATAATTTCTGCTTTGATATTTGGATTTTTTAATACTTCTATAAATCTATCAATTTCTTCCTTAGTATTATAAAAATAGAAACTAGCACGACAAGTATTTTTAATTCCAATTTCATCTTTTAATATTTTAGAGCAATGATTTCCAGCTCTTACACAAATTCCATAGTTATTTAGATAGATGGCTAAGTCTTGAGCAAAAATATCTTTCATATTAAATGCAATAATACCACTTTCTGTATAATCATTATAAACAATCATATTAGGAACTTCAGCTAATTTTTCTAATGCATATTTTTTTAACTCTTTTTCTTTTTCTTCAATTTTATCCATACCAATGTTATTTAAATATTCTAGTACTTTTCCAAAACCAATAACTCCTGCAATATTTGGAGTTCCAGCTTCTAACAATGTTGGAAGTTCATCATATACCCTTGTTCCATCTGGTAAGTAACTAGCATTCATTCCTCCACCAAATATAATTGGCTTAGTTTCCTTTAATAATGTTTCTTTTCCATAAATGACACCTACTCCAGTTGGGCCACACATTTTATGGGCAGAAAAACTTAAAAAATCAACATCCAATTCTGTTACATTTACTTTTATATGAGGAACACTTTGAGCTCCATCTACATTGACTAGAATCCCAAATTGATGAGCATATTCTATAATTTCTTTTAATGGTCTTATATCTCCTGCTACATTGGTAACATGAGCAATACTTATTACTTTTGTATGTTCATTAATACTCTTTTTTACATTTTCTAAAGTTACTTCTAAATGTTCATCTAATGGGATATAATTTACTTTGATTCCAATTTCATCTTGTAATTCAAACCAAGGAAGTACATTAGAAGCATGTTCTGATTTGGTAATTAAAACTTCATCCCCAGATTTTAAATGATTTCTGAAATATCCAAATATAATTTTATTTAAAGAATCTGTTGAACCGCTTGTAAATATAATTTCAGAAGTCTTTTTAGCACCAATAAATTCACGTACTAAATCTCTTGTATTTTCATACATAGCATCTACTTTTAAGCTAATGTCATAGTCGCCTCTATGCGCATTCGCACTATAATGATTATAATATTCACTAATACTTTCTCCTAGAATTTTAGGTTTCAAAGTCGTTGCCCCATTATCAAAATAAGTGATATTTTCTTCTAACATTTGAAAGTCTTCTCTATTCATAAATCACCTCCAATACTGATTAATGATACTAACAAGTTCTTCTTTTCTTTTATTTGAAAGTTCTAAATTAGAAAGTAAAAAACCTTTTACGAGTAAATTCATCGCTAATGTTTCACTAAGACCTCTACTTTCTAAATAAAATAGTTCATCTTCTCTAAATTTTCCAATCCAAGCGGAATGATTTGCAACTACATCATATTCATCAATAAATAAGTTAGGGTGAATACTACATTTTTGGTTATTCAAATTAATAATTCTATTCTTTTGGTCTAATTTTGCGCCTGTTTTTCCATTTGGAACAATTCCAGTTATATGAAAATCCAAACTTCCATCTAATAAGTTTACACCATTCGTTCGAATCATACTCTCTGTATTCTTTCCTTCATGATAAACAGTAATATCGTATTTTTCTCTCACTTTAGAAATGGTCTTTAATGTATAGTCTATTTTAGAATTATGACCATTTAAATAAATCGTATCTAATTCTTTCATTCCATTCATATGATGAAACTTTTGAATATTTAAAAAACTATGATTATCTAATTCATAACGATATTGAATTTTCATCAAATTTCCATTTCTAAATTCTTGTACTTTTGCAGTTACACCTTCTGCTACTCTGATTAAAATGTCTAGTTTTAAAGCATTTTCATTATTGTATTCTATTTCCAAATTTGTATCTTCTAATAAATCTATAACGATTTTATTAACCATAAAATCTTGGCTTTTCTCTAAAAAAGATAAACGAACTTTCTGATTCAGATTGCTTTCTACAATAATATCATTTTCTATTTTTATTTTATTCATGAGTTTTCATTTCCTCTATAATATGTGTACCATTTTTCTTAAATTTATCATATCCAAACGTTTCAATTTCTTTTACCAAATCATAGTCTCCACTTTTTACGATACTTCCATCAACCATAACATGAATGTGAGTTGGTTTTATATATTCTAATAATCTTTGATAATGAGTAATTAATAAAACTGCAGGTTCCTCTTTTTTAAAATATTTCATCACATGATTTCCAACAATTCTTAGACTATCTACATCAAGTCCAGAATCTATTTCATCCAAAAGAACACATGTTGGTTCTAACATATACATTTGTAAAATCTCATTCTTTTTTCTTTCTCCACCTGAAAATCCTACATTTACACCACGATGAATCATTTCTTTTTCCATATCTAATGATTCTACTGTTGCATCTAATTTTTTAATAAACTTCATTAAATGAAAGTTCTCTTTTTCTTTTTCATTTAATGCACTTCTAAGAAAGTCTGCATTTGTAACGCCTTCTATTTCAAGAGGCATTTGCATTCCTAAAAAAAGACCTAGTTTTGCTCTTTTATCTACTGATAAATCATTCATAATTGTGTCATCATAAGTAATAGTTCCTTCTAAAATGTGGTATCCTGGATAACCCATAATGACTTTTGATAAAGTAGATTTTCCAGTACCATTTGGACCCATAATTGCATGTATCTCTCCACTTTTGATTTCCAAATTAAAATCTTTCAAAATTATTTTGTTCTCTACTTCCACTGTTAAATGTTCTATTTTTAATGTGTGCATAATATCACCTAATCTTTATTTTATCATTTATTTTCCGTTTAGTAAATGTATAAAACCTTTATAAATGAACATAATAATACTAGAATATTCGCAGATATTCACGAAAAAGAGTTTACTCTTTTTTTTGTTTTGTTTATAATAATTTATGGAGAGTGATAAAATGAATTGTATTTTTTGTAAAATTATAAATAATGAGATTCCTTCTTATACAGTCTATGAAGATGAATTTGTTAAAGTGTTTTTAGATGTCAATCCTGATTCCAATGGACATTTATTAATAATACCTAAAAAACATGTTTTAGATATTACTGAAATTGAATCTGAAACTTGGAATCATATATTAGATATAACAAAAAAGATGAAATCTTTATTAGAAGAAAAATTAGAAATAGACGGTCTTACATTAATTCAAAATAATGGAATGGTCCAAGAAGTAAAGCATTTCCATTTACATCTAAAACCTTATTATAAAGAAGGACAAGAATTGTTACCAGTAGAAAATATTTATAAAAAATTAAAAGAGCATTAAGCTCTTTTTAAAATATTACAGTTTCTGACTTTTCTATATAAGAGATCCCTTTTTCTTCATTTTTCTTATTAAAATCGTCGACTTGCTTATAAATTCCATATGCACAAAGTCCCACTATAATAATAGTCCCAATGACTGCAAGTACATTTTTCACTTACTTCACTCCTCACTTTTCCCTACTATATTTATTGTACACTAAAAATGTCAAAAAATAAGTAAATTTCTATATTTTTTTTAAAGTTTACACTTTATCTCGATAGATAAAATTCTTGATTCTCATTTTTTAATAACATGAATTCCTGTTTTTTTGATACTTCATCAGTAGAAATAAACTTTATTTTTACTTGACTAACTGCTTCTTTCTCATTCCAATATATAGTTTTATTACATGAAACTTTATTTTCTTTTAATACCCCATTTTCATCTTGTAAAATTCCACTTGTTATTTCTATAATTATAGTTTGCTCATTATTACATTTTACAGAAAACGGAAATCCTTTTACATTACTCATAAGTGGACTATATGAATCAATTGGAGTATCAATAAAAAAATAAGGTTCTTCTTTTTCCACTTTTTCATTATTTAAAATGGTAACTCCAACCACTAAAGTAATTGCTAGTAATAATGTTATCAATAGGTCTTTTTTCATAATTACCACCGATTTTATTATATCATTCAAAAAAGAGAATTACAATTTTGTAATTCCTTTTTCTTCTGCTGTACTAATTAAACTTTCTTTTTCTGCTTTCAACTTTTCTATTTTGTCTGATAAAGTTTCTTTTTTCTCTATCTGTCTTATAGAAACTATCGCATCTTCTTTAAGGCTTGCATTTGGAAGTGAAATTCCTATTCTCTCTAGCCTTTGTTTTTGTTCTAAAGTAAGCTGTCTCTTACCACTTCGATAACCAATTATAGCATTTCCCATATCATAACCCTCTGGACTTTTCTTTCCTCTTGTAGGTGCCTTATGAAATTTGTCACAATATGATTCTATTGCTTGAACCATTCGTTCTGTATTACTCAAAAATACACCGATTGCTTCTAATCTTTGGTATTGTTCTTTTGTAATTGGTACTTGCCCACTTTTATAGCTTCCCATTACTTCTCTTAATCTTACATGTTCATCACCTAGTGGAAGACATCCATGAACTTGATAGT
The DNA here is from genome assembly GCA_949505625.1 of uncultured Bacilli bacterium. GTDB lineage: Bacteria > Bacillota_I > Bacilli_A > RF39 > UBA660 > MGBC102946. Next base: position 125,384 of record CATBQD010000001.1, on the reverse strand, counting down.
ATGCTTCTAATTCTTGAATATTTTTTTCTGTTCTACTTAAAAACTTATCCGCTTTTCCTAAAAATTCTATCTGTTCATTGGTTAATTTTGTTTCCCCAACTCGAAATCTTGTTAAAGCTCTCCCTAAATCTTTTCCTTCACTTGAAATGACTCCTCTTGGTGGATATTCACCATGCTCATAAATATAATTGCAGATTTCTATTACTAATTTGTCTGTAACATCCATTATTTCATAGCTTCTTTTCTAGAAAGATTTAATCTTCCTTTTTTATCATATCCTAGAGATTTTACTACAATTTCATCTCCAACTTTTACGATGTCACTTGGTTTTTCTACACGTTCTTTCGCTAAATGAGAAACATGAACAAGTCCTTCACATCCAGGCCAAAGTTCTACAAAACATCCAAAATCTTCTACTTTAACTACTTTTCCTGTATAAATTTCTCCTTCTTCCACTTCTCTTACAATGTCTTTAATCATATTTGCAGTTGTATCAATAATTTCTTGGTCACTATGATAAATAATGACTCTTCCATCATCTTCTAAGTCTACTTTTACAGCATTTACATCAGTTACTGCATTTACATGACTGGCTTCCAATATGATTTTTGTAATCATTTCTCCACCTTTTCCAATAACATCTTTAATCTTATTTGGATTAATCATAAATGTCATTGTTTTAGGTGCATATTTACTAACTTCTTTACGAGGCTCAGCAATTTGTTCTTTGATGACATCTAGTATTTGCATTCTAGCTTTTTTCGCTTGCGCTAAAGCTTCTTTTAATATTTCTTTGGTAATACCTTTAATTTTAATATCCATTTGTAATGCACAAATTCCATCTTTTGTTCCTGCTACTTTAAAGTCCATATCTCCTAAATGGTCTTCCATTCCTTGAATGTCTGTTAAAATTGTATAATCATCTCCATTTGTAATAAGACCCATTGCGATTCCTGCTACAGGAGCTTTGATTGGTACACCTGCTGCCATTAATGCCATACAACCTGCACAAATACTTGCTTGTGAAGAAGAACCATTACTTTCTAAGATTTCTGATACAACACGAATGGTATATGGAAATTCTTCTTCGCTAGGAATTACTCTTGATAAGGCTTTTTCTCCTAATGCTCCATGACCAACTTCTCTTCTTCCAGGGGCTCCATATCTACCTGTTTCTCCAACACTAAATTGTGGAAAATTGTAGTGTAACATAAATCTTTTTTCATCTTCAATACTAAGTCCATCTAAAATTTGATGTTCCCCTAATGCTCCTAAAGTAACAACTGATAAAGCCTGTGTTTGTCCACGTGTAAATAAAGCTGAACCATGAGTTCTAGGAAGTAAATCAATATCTGTTGATAGAGGTCTAATTTCATCCATTGCTCTTCCATCAGCTCTTACTTTTTCTTTTACTACAATATTTCTAAAAATCTCATATTCTATTTCCTCTAATACCAATTTTACTTTGGTTAATAATTCTTTTAGTTCTGAATCTTCTAATGTATGATTTTCTTCTTCATATTTTGAAACGACTTCTTCTTTTATTTTATCAATTGCTGCATAGCTTTCTAATTTATCTTTGATATGAAATGCTTTATTTAATTCTTCACCTACTAAAGCTTTAATTTCTTGTTTGAAAGTTTCTGGAATATCTAACACTTCATATTCCATTTTTTCTTCTCCAATTTCAGCAATAATCTTTTCTTCAAATTCAATCAATTCTTTGATTGCTTCATGACCAAACATTAATGCTTCTAACATATCTTCTTCACTAGCTTCTGAAGCACTTGATTCTACCATGTTAATTGCAGTTTTAGTTCCAGCTACAGTAAGGTCAATATCTGAAATTTCAGATTGTTCTTTTGTTGGATTAATCACAAATTCTCCATTGATTCTTCCAACTTTTACACCAGCAATTGGACCATCAAATGGAATCTTTGATATAGACGTTGCAAGTGATGAGCCAAACATAGCAGTCATTTCTGGACTATTATCTTGATCAACAGAAAGAATGGTATTTACAATTTGTACTTCATTTCTAAAGTTTTCTGGAAATAAAGGACGCATTGGTCTATCAATCATACGGGCTGCCAATGTAGCATTCTCTGTAGGTCTTCCTTCTCTTTTGATAAATCCTCCAGGAATTTTTCCAACTGAATATAATTTTTCCTGATATAAAACCATAAGTGGGAAAAAGTCTGATAAAATATTGGCATTTTTAGATACAACTACAGTAGATAACACAACAGTATCTCCATATCTTACTAAGACAGCTCCATTTGCTTGTTTGGCTAATTCACCATGCTCTACTACTAATTTTCTTCCTCTAAAATCTAACTCAAATACTTTTTTCATGTTTACCTCCTTAAACAATAAAGACACTCAAAAAAGAGTGCCTACTTATATTTTTCTATTTTCTTAATCCTAAACTCTTAACGATTTCACGATATCTAGTTACATCAGTCTTAATTAAGTAATTTAATAGACTTCTTCTTTGTCCTACTTTTTTTAGTAGTCCTCTTCTAGAATGGAAATCATGTGGATGTTCTTTTAAATGGTCTGTTAAAACTTTGATTTCTTCAGTAAGAATTGCTATTTGAACCTCACTAGAACCAGTGTCTTTTGGGTTCTTAGCATACTTCTTAATAATCTCAGCTTTTGTTGTTTTTGCTAAAGCCATGTTCATTCTCCTTCCTTTTTTATATTCGCTTAAACCTAGAAATAAGTCGGAAATTCTTAAATCCACGTCTAAGTACTACTAATACTATACACGATAATAGATAAATATGCAATTATTTTCTATTTTTTTTGAACATTTTCAATCAAATCTAATACAAATCCTGAAAATATTTCTATTTTATCGCTTTTTAAAGGACCATAATTTCGGTGTACTCTTTTTCCATTTTCTACCAGAAATTCTCCTACTATGAATTGTTTTTCTTTTGTTATAATACTTTCTGAATATTCAAGTGTAAAATATCTTGGTTTCTGGGGCGTGAGTGCTAATGCGACAAATTTACTTGCGGCATCTGTATCATCATAATTTGGAAATGTAAAGTAAAATACAAAGCTTCCATCTTTTGCTTGATTCATTGTAATATTAAAATCATTTTCTGTTACAATTTTATCAATATCTTTTAAAACAATTCCTTCATTATCTTTTAACTCTTCTTTCAGTTTATTCCATTCTTCTAGTAAATAATATTTCATTTTTTCGGACCTTTATTTAATTGCTCATTAAAGTTTTTCCAATTATAAAATATTTCATTAAATAATTTCACATTGGTTAATTGGTATTGAATGCTAGTACTAATTTTATTATCCATTCTTTTCCTCCTTTGTAAGAAGCATTTGCTTTGATGATTCTACTTCTTCTTTACTCATTCCATTTGCAAACAAGAATGCTTCATAAAGAATTTCTCTAGATACTTGATTATTTTCAGCATTTGCTACTATTAATGGTTCAAATACAAGTGGTGATGCTAAGTATGTTTCATTTAAAATTTTGACACGATAGCGCCCTAATTGCTTTATGTTTTCTGCATAACGACTATCACAAAATTCATATTTTGTTCCTGTAAATATATCTTCCACATAACCATCTTCTAAATTTTTATATTTTACAAATAATGTCAAATCATCGCTTTTGAAAACAATTACTTTATTAACAGGTATTAGTTCTTGAGATCCATTTGTTTGTTTTTCTCCATCTACGTTATTTAATTCTATAAACAGATTTCTTAACAATCCTTCTGATAATTTTCCTTCTTTTACATTGGCAATAATATCTGGGCTTACTGATAGTGGACATGCTGCATATACTTGACCATAAATATAAACTTTATAGTGTCCTAATTGTTTTATATTTTCTGCATACTTACTCGTATAACTAAATGGATAAATTGCTTTTGTAAATATATCAGTTACATAATTATCTCCTAAATTTTCATAAGAAACAAATAATACTTGTTCTGAATTTTTTAAGATGAACACCTTTGTAACATCAATTATATCATTATCTGTACTTGTAATTGTCGCATTTCCATTTATTTTAAAATATGCTTCTTTTAAAATTGATGCTGGTACATTTTCTGTTGTTCTACTAATCAATTCTGGTACAACCTCGCCAATGCTTCTTTGTGTATATTGTTCTCCATAAATATAAACTTTATATCGTTCTAATTGTTTTACATTTGCTGCATACTTACTTGTATAACTAAATGGATAAACAGCTTTTGTAAATATGTCGGTTACATAATTATCCTCTAAATTTTCATAGGAAACAAATAATGTTCTTCCCTCATTTTGAAGAGCAATTACATTCTTCATTGAAATATAATAGTCATCATATTGATTTACGTCTGTCATTTCTTCTTGCGATTGATTAGTTGTATTCTCATTTTCTTTTACTTGATTGTTTTCAACTGATGCAATGGTTTGTGTTGATTCTATTACAACTGAATCTTCTACCCCATATTGTTCTTTTAACTCTTCTAACTCTTGTTGTAGAGTTTCTACTTGTTCTTCTAACTCCTGAATTCGAATGGTTTGATCTCCACATCCTGTTAAAGATGTTAATATAATCCCTCCAGTTAAAACCATAGCCGCTAATCTTCTATTTAATCTAAAATTTTTCATTCTTTCCTCCAATTTCTAATATTTTTGGTAAATCTTCTGTTGCAATTCCATTTTTACACAATATTTTAATTCTATTTTTTTGAAAGTCGGTTACATCTTCTATATCTTTTGGACTCTTTATTTCTCTTATTTCTACTGATTCATCTCCATAATAAAGATGTATATATACATAAAAGTAATAGTCTATCAAATAGTTTTGATATAATCGATTCCCATTTGTATTATATCTTTCTTTCATTGTTTGTTCTAACACTGTAGATTTTTCAATATTTCTAACAATTGACTCGGCTATAATTTCAACCGGATCTTCGCCTAAATCTAAATGGGCAATTCTAATAAAAATTCCTCTTGGATCAATATATCCTCTAACATCTCTGTTATTAACTAAAACATTTTCCATGGTTTTAAATATTCTTTATCTTTCTCATAAGTTTGATAGAGCGCTAATGGAATCTGATTTTGATTTAAAAATAAAATAGTAGGTTGCCCAAAAGTATTTTTTAGAACTTGTCCATTTCTGATTCTTGCCTCTAATTCTTGGTCTACTTCTAATGTTGGATATTCGACTAATGCTTCTTTAATATCTAAAAATTGATATTGTTCATTTTTGATATCGCTTAATGTTACACAATCTTCTAAATGAAACTTCCCTTGTCTGGTTCTTTCTAATTTAGACATAGTTCCTATTGTACCTAATTTTTTAGCAATATCTCTTACTAGACTTCTAATATAGGTTCCTTTACTTACAGTTGTCTTCACTTTAAATATATTATTTTCAAATTCTATTAATTCTAATGACTTTATCGTTACCATTCTAGATGGCAATATTACTTGTTCCTTATTTCTGGCATATTCATAGAGTTTCTTCCCATCTACATGAATAGCTGAATAAAGCGGTACTTCTTGTTCATAACTGCCAATCATTGAATTTAATACTTCTTCTACTTGAGCTTTTGTAATATTTACTTCTTCTTGTTTTATAATCATTCCAGTGCTATCTAAAGTATCTGTTTCAATTCCTAATGTAATCTCCGCTATATATTCTTTTTCTGTTGCTGTTAATAATTCTACTATTTTTGTAGCTTTTCCCACACATAAAACTAATACGCCTGTTGCCATTGGATCCAATGTTCCTGTATGTCCAATCCTTTTTATATGTAATAATTTTCCAACTTCATTAACAACATCTCTACTTGTCATTCCAGCATCTTTATAAACTACTAATATACCTGACATATTATCCCTCATTTACAATTGTACTACAAATCATTTGTAATTGAGAATCAATTTGTTTTCTTAACACAAGAATTTTTTGACTACTTGTTCTGTTTCTTATCGCTTGTGTTCCTGCTTCAAAAGATTCTCCTGATTTTAAACCAGATGTATTCAAAAATAAATGAACTGTCTCTAATGCATTATTGTAACCATAAATATAGCTTACTAATGGTTTTAATATAATCTCTAAATCTTTATTTTCATTTTGAACATAATTAGCTCCTACTTTTTGATAAGAACAAGCATTTGTTGCATCAAAATAATATTCTACACCGTTATAATTTACAACTGTTATCATATGATTTCCCATTATAAAATCTTGAGGAGATTTGGCATTTTGAACACAAGCAACTTGATATGTTTCATATCCTAGCAATTTCATTACTTTATAGAAAAAATCTTCATTGTTTTTACAATCTCCTTCTCCTGTTGCAATTCTCGCACCATAATTTCCAATAATATTATTTTGATCTTCAATACTATATTTATAAGTTCTACCATTTGAAAGATATCCACTCCATAATAATTGAGTATATAATCTAAAACATTTTTCTGGATTATCTCCACCGCTCCCTTGTATATATTGTGCAGTTGATTTTATTATCTCTTCATACAAAGAAATTGTCTCTTCATATTGTTCAGTTGCTTTTGATATTCTATACATATTTGCCATTCGACCACTTACAGTTAATAAACTTCCACAAATCAATAATACTATCATTTTTGAACAGAACCTTTTAATAAATGATACCTTTTTATGATTATATGGACTATTTTTTTCTAATTTATAGGTCATATAAATCCCCCTTTTTTTAGTGGTGTTATTATAATACATTTTATTTAAAATTGCAAATTAAAAAGCCTTAGTTTTCTTCTAAAGCTTGTTTTAATCTAAATATTTGTTTTTCATAGCTCATACGTTCTGTAATATAAGTTCCAACCACAAATATATCTGCATTTTTACACATTTTAATTGTGACATCATCAATTCCACCATCTACTTCAATTTGATAATTATATTTTTGAATATCACGAATCCTTTTTAACTCATTTACTTTATTAGTTGTACTTAGAATTAACTTCTGACCGCTTTTTCCTGGTTTAACAGTCATTACTAAAATCAAATCTACAAGTGGTAAATAAGGAATGATCTTTTGAATTGGTGTATCAGGATTAATGGATATTCCCACTTTTATATTTTTACTTTTTATAAGATCTATTCCTTTTAGTAAACCTTCTACTTCTGCATGAATCGTCATATAATGAGGTCTTAAAGATGCATATTCTTCTATATAAGATAGTGTATCTTTAACCATTAAGTGAACATCAAACGGAACAGAAAGAGGAAGAATCCTTTTCATTTCTTCTAAGCTTTCTGTTTTATTCTCTACAAACTCCCCATCCATTACATCAATGTGCAAAAAATCGATTTTTTCATTACTTAGTTTTAAAATACTTTCTTTTCTATTTTCTTTTATTCCTAAAAAAGATACTGATAATTGCATTATCTCACCTACCTATAAATTTTAGATAATTTTGATATCTACTAGGTAAAATAGTGTGATCTTCTACTAATTCTTTTATTCTACATGAATCTTCTTTTACATGCATGCAATCTTTGTACTTACATTCTTCTTTATATTTTTCAAATTCAAGTACTTGATCTCTAATATCACTACTTGTCATACCTTCAAAATCGACTGAAGAAAAACCTGGTGTATCTGCTACCCACCCACCAAACAAAGAATGTAATTCTACATGTCTAGTTGTATGTTTTCCTCTTCCTAAAGCAATTGAAATTTCATCCGTTAAAAGTTTTAATGTAGGATCTAGTTTATTTAATAATGTAGACTTTCCAGCTCCACTTTGTCCTGTAAAAACTGTCACCTTTCCATTTAATAATGCTTTTATTTTGTCAATTTCTGTATTTAAGCACACTTCATATCCAATTGATTTATAATAGTGTACTATATTGTCGATATCCCTTTTTTCATCTTCTTTTAATAAATCTAATTTTGTAAAACAGATAACAGGCTTAATATTATGAAACGAAATAATATATAATAATTTATCAAGTAAATTACTTGAAAAATCAGGCAACTTTGTACTAGTTACAACAATTACCTGATCAATATTGCTAACAGGAGGCCTTATCAATTCATTCCGCCTTTTCTCAATACTTAAAATATACTGATTAATAGGATCGAACTCTACGAAATCTCCTACATAAGGTTTTATTTTTTCATTTCTAAATTTTCCTCTTGATTTACAAATATATTCTTTTTTATCTTCTGCATAAACAGTATAATCATTGCTGATTAATTTAATAATTCTTCCACGCATAATTACTCCGTTTTTGCTTCTTCTTTTTCAGAAGTCTCTTTGTCATCATCTTTTTTATCATCATCTTTATCATCGTCTGAAACAGGAGGTTTTTCTACCTCTGCTGGTTTTTTCGCTATTTCTATAACAATAGAAGTATTTTTATAAATTTTTGTTTTTGCTTCTCTACTCTGTGATAGTATTGTTCCTTCTGGTTTCGTTTTATCTTCTACCCATTTTATGGTTGGAATGATATCATTCTTTTCACAAAATTCTCTAATGCTTTCTTCATTCCAGGTTCCATCTGTAAAATCAGGATAACCCGCTACTAATTTATTATAACTTAAAGTAATTGAATCCCCATTCTTCAAATATGTTCCGACTTCTACATCTTGAGCTGTAATCGCACCATCTTTTTCATCATCAGTCTCTTCAGAAATTTCAATAATTTCTCCTTCTTTTACATTAATTCCTGCCTTCTCAAGTATTTTTTTGATATCATCAAACTTCTCTCCTTTAAAATCAGTTATTTCAATTCCTTCTTTTCCTTTAGAAATAACTACAGTAATTTTTGTCCCTATTTTTACATTATTTCCAATTTTAGGTTTCGTTTCAATTACTCTACCAGTTTCTATTGTATCACTATATTCTTCTTTGGTTTCAATAACAAGATCAACTTCTCCGTTATTTGTAATCATTTCTTTTGCTTGTTCTAAAGTCATTTCCTTTACATTTGGAATTTTTACTTCTTTTTCTTTTGTAAACATCGGTTTTAAAATAAGTAAGAAAACAACTATAAAAATTATCAATATACTTGTTATAATCCCGCCCACAATAAGCCATTTCTTATTATTTTTTCTTTGTTTTTCTTTTCCACTATTTTCTTCATCATCTAAAGTTGCTATCTTTTCAGGTTCTTCCTTTTTGACACCTTTTATTGGTGGCATAATTTTTGTTTCTTCTAAATCTTGCTCTGGAAATTTGTATACATGACGTTCTTCAAATTGATGCTCTGGGTCCATACTCTTTTCAATATCCTCTCTCATTTCTTTTACTGAATCATATCGATTTTTCGGATTTTTTGCACATGCTTTCAAAATAATATTTTCTACTGATTGTGGAATATTTGGATTTATTTTGCAAACACTTGGAATTGGTTCTTTCATTTGCTTAATCGCAATCTCTACTGCTTGATCTCCTCTAAACGGAAGCTTTCCTGTTAATAATTCAAACATTAAAATTCCAAGAGAATAAATATCACTTTTCATAGTAGAACCTTTTCCATTCGCTTGTTCAGGTGGCAAATAATGTACAGATCCCATAACTGAATTTGTTTGAGTAAGTTCATTACTATTTAACGCCATAGCAATTCCAAAATCCATGATCTTTACTCTTCCGTCTTCTAAAATCATAACATTCTGTGGTTTTATATCACGATGAATAATATAACTATCATGAGCACATGCAATCGCACTTGTTAATTGTAGCATAATATCAATTACTTCTGATAATGTTAAGGCACCACGTTTTTTTATTAAGCTTTTTAAAGTTTTTCCATCCACATACTCCATGACAATAAAATACTTACCATCATCTTCTCCAACATCGTACATTTCTACAATATTTGGATGACTTAAAGAACTTGCAGCAATCGCTTCTCTTTGAAATCTTCTTACAAATTTTTCATCGTCTGCAAGATCTCCTCTCAAAATTTTAACAGCTACATTTCTATCTAATATAGTATCATAAGCCAAATAAACATTTGCCATTCCACCTTCTCCGATTGTACGGATAATTTGATAACGATCATTAATTTTTTGACCTTTAATAATCATTCTATACACCATCCTTTAATAAACATGCGATAGAAATATTATCATTTCCACCCCTATTATTACTTTTTGTAATTAATTTTTTTACTTTTTCTTCTAAAGTAATATCCTCATTCAATACACTTGTAATTTGTTCTTCTTGAAGCATATTTGTTAATCCATCACTACATAAGAAAATTCCATCTACATCTGTTTCTACATCAAAAATATCCATTTCCACTATAGTAGAAGCACCTAATGCCCTCATCAAGACATTTTTTCTCGGATGTTCTTTGGCTTCTTCTGGAGTTAATTCTCCAGATTTTACAAGTAAATTTACCAATGTATGATCTGTTGTAATTTTATGTAATCTATCATTTTTCATGACATATCCTGAACTATCTCCAATATTTCCAAACAATAAGAAATCACTAGTAAGTACCGCTAGTACTAAAGTTGTTCCCATTCCTGTACTTTCTGGATGTTCTGCTGTATATTTATAAATTAAAACATTTACTTCACTTACAATGTCTTTAATCCATGCAACTGCATCTTCTTTATTTCCAATACTACTGATTTCTGAAAACCTTTTTCCAATATGAGAAATCGCAATACTAGAAGCAATTTCACCAGCTTTATGCCCACCCATTCCATCTGCTACTGCAAGTAATAATTCATTGCTTTTATTTTTTACAATAATGACACTATCCTCATTATGTTCTCTTACTTTTCCTGGGTCTGTTAAATAATAATATTCCATATTATCCCTCCTCATAATTGGCTCTTAGTTGCCCACAAGCAGCACTTACTTTTGAACCAAATTCTTTTCTAATTGTTACATTTGTATGATTCTTCTTTAAGGTATCATAAAATTCCATAATTGTTTCTTTTGAGCTCTTTTTATACTCTATATGACTTGTCTCATTATAAGGAATCAAATTAACATAACAATTGATATCTTTTAATAAATTGGCTAACTCTATAGCATGTTCTTTTTTATCATTTATTCCCTTTAATAATATATATTCAAAAGTAACTCTTCTATTTGTTTCTTCAAAATATTTTTTTACAGCTTCTATCACATCTTCAATTTTGTACACCTGATTAATTTTCATAATTTTATTTCGAATTTCATTATTTGGAGCATGAAGGGAAATTGCTAAATTAACTTGTTTTCCACTTTTCATAAATTCCAATATTTTTGGAACAATTCCACAAGTTGAAACTGTAATATGTCTAGCTCCTAAATCGATTCCTTTTGGCTCATTTAAAATAGAAATAAATTCCATTACATTATCATAGTTATCAAAAGGCTCTCCAATTCCCATAAGAACTAAATGACTAATTTTAAGATCTAATTCTTGTTCTACTAGTAATATTTGTTCTACCATTTCATGAACTTCTAAATTTCTTACTTTTTTTAATCTTCCACTTTCACAAAATGTACATCCCATATTACAACCAACTTGACTTGAAACACATAAACTATTTCCATAATCATGTTTCATTAAAACAGCTTCTATTTTATTACCATCTTCTAATCCAAATAGAAATTTACATACATCAGTGTCAATTTGTTGTTGTAATAATGTTAAGGGTGTCAAGGTAAAGTCTTCCTTTAATTCAGCAATTGTATTTTTACTTACATTCCTCATTTCCTCAAAGGAATGAATGCGATGTTTATAAAGCCATTCAAAGACTTGAGTCGCTTTAAATTTTTTATCGCCTTTTTCTAAAAAATAATTTTCTAATTTAGGTAATGTAAACCCATATATATTTTTCATACAAACACCCTATTATCATTATAGCAAAAAATGAAAAAAAATCATAGATAATTCTATGATTTTATTTGATTCCAAAAATTCTATCTCCGGCATCTCCAAGTCCAGGAATAATATAACCAATATCATTTAGGCGTTCATCTATTTTGGCACAATATATTTGTACATCTGGATAAGTTTCTTCCACTTTCTTAATTCCTTCTGGGGCAGCAATTAAGCATAAAAACTTAATTGACTTAACACCTTCTTCTTTAATCATTTTAATCGCATCAATCGCACTTCCACCAGTTGCTAACATCGGATCTAATAAAATAACTTCTCTCTTTTCAATATCTTTTGGAACTTTATAATAGTATTTTACTGGTTTTAATGTTTCTTCATTTCGATATAATCCAATAACTCCAATTTTCGCATTTGGAATTGCTTTTATAATACCATCACTCATTCCCATTCCAGCTCTTAAAATAGGAATAAATGTATAGTTATCTTCATTTAATCTCTGAACCTTTGTTTTAACAAGTGGAGTTTCTATTTCTATCGTCTCTAATTTAGTATCTTTCATCGCCTCATAACAAAGGAATGTTGCAACTTCACTGGCAAGTTCTCGAAATTCTTTTGTTCCTGTATTTTTATCTCTCATAATTCCAATTTTATGTTCTATAAATGGATGTTTTACTTCTACTATCATCATTACACTTCCTTTTCTTCTGGCAATAACAAATTAATTAAGATTCCAATAATGGCCGCTAAACTCATTCCAGAAATGGTTACTGATAAATCTCCACTTACAATTGATATAGCTGCTCCTCCTAAGCCCAATACTAGCATAGCTGATGCAACAATCACATTTTTCGTTTTTCCAAAGTCTACTTGATTTTGAATTAAAACTTTTAATCCATTCACTGCAATAAATCCATATAAAAGTAAGGATACTCCACCTAATACTGCACTCGGAATACTAGAAACTAAAGCAGTAAATTTTCCTAAGAAACCTAAGAATATTGCAAATATAGCTGCTAATCCAATTACCCAAACAGAAGCAATTTTCGTCATTCCTACGACAGAGGTATTTTCTCCATAAGTAGTATTAGCAGGCCCTCCAAATAATCCAGCTACAAAAGTTGCAATTCCATCACCTAATAAAGTTTTATCAAGTCCAGGATCTTTTAATAAATCTTTTCCAATAATTGTACTAAGTGCTGTATGATCTCCAATATGTTCTGCCATAGTTACAAGTGCAATTGGAGCTATTGTAAGGACTGCTCCAAAATCTGGAGTATAGCTAATAAATGGAAATTTAAATGCTGGTAAGCTAAAGAAACTTGCTTCTGCTACTCCTTTAAAGTCAACTAATCCTAAACATACTGCTACTAAATATCCAGATACAATTCCCACTAAAAATGGAATAATTTTTAAAAATCCCTTTCCTCTAACAGCTACAATTGCAGTTACTAAAAATGCAGTAAGTGCAACCACGATATTTTTCCACTCCAATGAGGAACCAGCATCGATTCCAATCTGTGAGATTGCAGAAGGCGCTAATCCAAGACCAATAATCATAATCATAGGACCAATAATAATTGGTGGTAATAATTTATCTATCCAACCTTTCCCTATAAAACGAATTAAAGTCGCAAATATAATATAGATAATTCCTACAACCATAATTCCTGTCATAGCTCCACTTAATCCACCTTTTAAGTAAGCTGCTGCTAATGGAGCAATAAACGCAAATGAGCTTCCTAAATATACTGGTGATTTTCCTTTTGTACACAAAATATAAATTAATGTTCCAATTCCTGAAGTAACAAGTGCCACGGGAATTGTTAATACGACCTCTCCTGCCTGCGCATTTACTAAAATTGGAACTAATATTGTGGCTCCAAACATTGCGAAAACATGTTGTATGGATAAAATAATCCACTTGGTAAGAGTTGGTTTTTCATTGGTATCTAAAACCAATTTGCTTTTTTCTTTTTTCATTTTTCCTCCTTATATCTGGGCTACATACAAAAAAACCACTAGAGATAATCCTAGCGATTTTTAGATAATTATAGTAATGAAAGCAATAGAGAATGGAAAAACAAGTAGGCCTACTTTTTTAAAATCATTTGTTTTTCTTTCTATTGCTTTCATTCTATCACCCTATTATTAATAATACTATAATTAATATTTTTTTTCAAGACTATATTTATCATTCTACTTAATTAATATCATGTAGAATAAAATAGTAAATTTTTAACAGAAAAAGAATATTATTCTTCCTTTAGTAATATTGTTTCTAGTTCTTTCCAACCAGATACTCGAATGGCCCCTTCTTGTTTCAATTCTTCATTGCTAATCTGTTGATTATGATAAGAATCAAATAAATATTTCTGTTCTCCATACCCCTTTAAATTAGATAACCGATCATCTATTTTTATATCACAATTTAATAAGCTTTTATCATTAATAAATACATATTGATATGGATTTATAAAAGGAAAGTTTTTCTGTAGCCACTTATATTTATCAACTAAACAACGGCTTTGATCCATTTCATACATATCACTATAGTAAGCAGTACAAATAAAAATCTGATATTTTTTAGATAATTTTTTTAATACTTCTATTGCATCTGGTATAATACTCACATAATCATATACGTTTTGCGTTTCAAAAAAATGATAATATTCTTGTAAGTGCTCTTTTGGAATTAAGTCTTCTGTGTAATATCCAGGAAGATCATCTATTTTATAGTTCGTATTTAAAAATTTATTGACTATTCCTAAATGCCCTCCAATACATAAAACTTCATCCATATCTACCATTATTGTTTTCATACAATCACCTAATACCAGTATACCATAGAAATTATTCTTCTACCATTTTATTAATAGAATCAAAGAAACCTTCTATTCCTGACTTTACAATATTTCCCAATGTTTCTGAAAAAGAAAGTCCAATATCAGAAGCTTTATTACTATAATCTTTGTTTGTAGTTTCCATATAATCTTCTATATGAACATCTTTTCCAGAAGCAACATCTGCTTCAAATTTTTTAATCTGCTCTGCTGTATAAATTACTTTTTTTTGTTGTTTAAATTCATAATATCCTGTACTCTGGGAAAAGTATAGTGTTAAAAAAGTTAATAAGAGAAGCCAAAAAATATACTTAAATATTCTATTATAAATTTTAACTCTATCTTCAGCTTTCATTTAACATCTCCGCTATAATAGGTGCTATTAAAGTTAATGTATTCGTCACTTCTCCTATATTATTTTCATTTCCACCACATTCCAGCAATATAACATTTGGACTCAAGTCTTGATTATAAACCCCGTTATATCCTTTTCCTTCATGTGTCATAACGCCTCTTGTTAAACTAGGATATTTTTCTTTAATCTTATTATTTAGTTTGTTCATTAATTCTAAATTCTTTTCATAATTTGGATTTTCTTTTCCACATACAAATAGTATTTTCGCATAACTTGTTCCATCAATTTCCACAGTTGAACTTTTTTTAGAAACAGCATCCCTGTGTAAATCTATAATAAGTTCCAAATTAGGATTTTTGGTTAATGCATCTTTTACAAAGTACCTACTAGCTTCATAACTATGTGAATGATTCCAATTATTAACTGCCATGAAATCTTCTAAATCTGCTTCTTCTACAATAGTTGAAATTCCTAATTTATTTAATTTTTCTTTTAAGAGCATAGATGCCATTTTTACATTTGGTGTAATATTATAGTCTTCTAGATTATTTGCGGAATATCCTTCTTTATAATGTGTACTATAAATATAAACTCTAGATGCTTTTGGCAAGATTAAATCATCTACATCATTTTTGTGGAAAACCATTTTAATTTCATTTTTATTTTCCACAGGTTTATTAGAACTTGTAAAAGTATAACCTAATGATTCTTCTAAAATCGTAATTGGTTCATTTATTTTAAAGGAAGATAAAAAATTACTAATATTTGTTATAAATCTAGAGGCAGTTTTGTTATATTTCAAGTGATAATTAGAATCTTCTAATAGATTTTTGATAAATTCTTCATTGGTCGTTGCTAATTTGAAATTTTTAAAAACGGCTGCTAATATAACAAATAACATCAAACAAATAAATAAAAACCATAGTAACTTTGTTTTTAGTGTTCTTCGCTTTTTTGCTTTAAACCTTCTTGCCATTTTGTCTCACCCCTTTATTATTACCATCATAACAAATGAAAAAGAATTATTTTGTCATATAATGAATTAGAGAGAAAAAATGTTTGATATAATTTTTATGATATTGTATAATCTATCTAATGAGATTAGTCTTGGTCCATGTTTTTGGACTGGTAGTTAATCTCTTTTTTGTATTAAAAATACAATTATGTCATCATTGTTTTTCAAAATAATTTTGTTCTTTCACTAAATTATTAGCAGAAACCATTTTTATCTCAATATCATTTTTTAATTTTATCTTCATACCAATATCATACGATACATCTATTACAAATTCTTGATATAAAAAAACAAACACATCATTTTGTATTTGTTTTCTTATAGTCATTATTCTTTTGTTTTTAAAGCTTTAAACATTTTCTTCCATAGGCCACTTGAAGAATAATTTAGTATTCCAACTTTATAAATACGTAGCCCATATTTTATCAATAACCAATTTGTTATTATAACAAGCATAATAGCTATCATAAATTCAATGACACCAAATTGACCTAATACAAGTAAAGAAGGAGCCAAAATAGCGGATATGAGAGGAACAAAACCTAAAATTTTAATGAATGTTGCTCCTTCAAATACTCCAGCCATCATTGCCAAATAATAACCAATCAAAGAGATAATAATAATTGGAGTTTGTAGTTGTTGAAAATCTTCTGTATTTGTTGTCATAGATGCTAATATTCCAGCTAACAAAGAATAAGCAACAAAAGTTAAAATCATGAGTAATAAAGAAAGAGGAATAATATAAATAAATTTACTTGCGATTCCTGTTTCTCCTAAATTAGCAATAATTTTACTTACTTCACTTCCTAGCCCATTCACAATAGAATTTCCACCTATCATTTGTCTAATAAAGAATCCTAAAAGAACAAATAAAACTAATAATAATCCTTGAAATAATACAAATAGGTTTCCAGCTATGACTTTGGCAAAAAAGTGTGTTTTTGGACTTACGTTGGAAATGATAATTTCCATTCCTCTTGTCGTTTTTTCATCATTAACTTCTGCACCTATCATTTGAACCAAAAATATTGTAAGCATAAAAAATGGCAAAATAACAATTGGAAATACAGTTGTTACAATAATTTCCATATTTTCATCTTCTGATTTTTTCGTTTCATCTAAATAAACACGTTCTATTGTTGCGTTACGATATATCGATTCAATTTCTTCTGCTGATATAGAAGAATTGGATAACGCAAGCGCTACTTTTACTGTATTAATGGCACTTGTTAATACTTGAGTATCCAAAGTATCTAAGAAACTATCTGATAGAATTGTTGCTTTTAATGTATTCTGTTTATCTTCTTGTAATAAAATAACAATTATTTTGTTATCTTCTTCTATTTCCTTTTTAGCTTCCTCTAGACTCTTATCATACTTTTTTATTTCATAACTTCCTTCTTCTTTTCCAGCTAAATTAATATCAGTCTCTTTTATTTGTGATTCAAATAATTCATATGAGACTCCTGTTTCATCAATCACATAAAGTGGAACTTTATTATTAAAATCTCCTCCAAATAGCATAATGATACTATCAATATTAATGATGCCAGCTATAATAATTCCTAAGATGATATTAGCAATCACAAACCATTTTGTTTTAATTTTTCTTTTTAGACTTACACCAATCAAATAATTTAATTTACTTGTCATAATTTTCACCTACTTTTGCTACAAAGATTTCATTTAAAGATGGTTCCTCAACTACGAATTTTGTAATTTTTTTATGATTAGAAATAACTTCAAAAACTTTGGATGCAACTTTTTGTTCTTCAATTTTTACTTCAAACTCATCTGCTTTTTCAATTACTTCTACAACTCCATCTATCTGTTCTAATTCTTTTTTCTTAACATCTCCTTTAATGAGAATATTTTTTTTACGATATTGTTCTTTAATATCCGATAAATAACCATCTAAAACAGATTTTCCTTTTAACATTACTACTAGCTTTTTACAGAATAATTCTACATGTTCCATTCTATGGGAAGAAAATATAATCATACTTCCACGATTGGACATTTCTACTATTTCATTTTTAAATAATTCAATATTAAAAGGGTCTAACCCACTAAAAGGTTCATCTAAAATAAGCAATTTTGGGTCATTTAAGATTGCTGTAATAAACTGCACTTTTTGCTGATTTCCTTTTGAAAGTTCTTTGATTTTTTTGTCTTTATATTCTGGTATTTCAAAGCGTTCTAATAATTCATCTAGTCGTTTTAAGATTTCTTTTTTATTCATTCCTTTTAAAGTTCCATAAAATAGACATTGTTCTTTTACAGTCATTTTTGTAAGTAAGCTTCTTTCTTCTGTTAAAAAACCAATCTTATCAGTGATATCATAGTCTATCTTTTTCCCATCCAATGTAATTTTTCCTTTGGTTGGGTCAAGTAATCCCATAATCATTCTAAAGGTTGTTGTTTTTCCGGCTCCATTTACTCCTAATAATCCAAATATTTCACCTGGTTTTACTGTAAATGATAAATTATCTACAGCTAAAAAATCTCCATAATATTTTGTTACATTTTCTACTTTTAACATAATTCTTCATGATATTAAAAATATCATTTCCTCCTCTCTATATATAAATATAGACCTTTCCCTAAGGAGAAGGTCAAGTCATTTATTGAAATAATCTTATAATATCATTATAAGTAATCACTACCATTAAAATCATCAGTAAGATAAATCCAATAGAATGGATTGTATTTTCTACTTTTGGACTTACTGGACTTCGTTTGATTTTTTCGATAATCAAAAATAGTAATCTTCCTCCATCGAATGCTGGAATAGGAAGTAAGTTTAAAAATCCAACATTAATACTCATAAATGCAATTAGATAAATAATATTTAAAATTCCTGTTTTTGCGGTTTCTCCTACGACTTGGAAAATCCCTACTGGTCCAGCTAAACTGCTTAAAGCAAGCTTTCCTGTAAATAAATATCCAATGATAAAAACCATTTGTTCTACTAAACTAATTGTCTTCCCAAAAGCATATTTAATTGCTCCCAAGATTCCTTTTTCTGTTTTTGTTTCTAAAGCAAATCCAAATTGGTAACCTTCCTTTTTATCAACTGTTACTTTTTTTGGCGCAATAGTAATTTCTTTTGTCTTGCCATCTTTTTTTTCTACAACAAAAGTTGTTTCTTTTCCATTTCGTACTTGAAGTTCCAACATTAACATATCAGAATTATTTACGCTTCTATTTCCAACCTTGATAATTTTATCGCCCGTTTCTAGGCCAGCTATCATAGCAGGACTATTCTCTCCTACTTCGCCAACTCTAGTTCCTAAATAAGGAGCTCCATGAATAAGAGCAATTACAAATAGAAGGACGATTGCAAGGATGAAGTTAAACATAACTCCCGCTACAATAGTTAAGAACCTTTGATACCATTTTTTATTTTGCATCATCTTATCTTTTGGAATCTCAGATTTTTCATCTGCTTCTAAATCTTCCCCTGCCATTTGAACAAATCCGCCTATTGGAAGTAGTCTTATAGAATATACAGTCTCATCATTTTCTCTTTTCCACTTGAATAGTCTCGGCCCCATTCCAATCGAAAATTCATATACATAAATTCCTGCTTTTTTAGCAAATAAAAAGTGACCAAATTCATGAATACAAACAATAATTCCCAATATTAAAATAAAGTATATAATTGTCACTAAAATTCCTCTTTTCTATAAAATGCTTATGAAAAACACATAACCTAGCACTACAAAAATAATACTGTCTAATCGGTCTAATATACCACCATGGCCTGGAATGATATTAGAGAAATCCTTTTTGCCATAATAACGCTTAATAGCTGAGAAAAATAAATCTCCTAATTGTCCTAAAAAGGATAGAAATGTTGTAACTAAAACCAGACTCCATATTGAGGTTTCAGGATTAATTACGGTGTGATAAAAGCTAACTGCTACAAAAACAGCAAATAATGTTCCTCCTATTGTTCCTTCCCAGGTTTTTTTAGGAGATATTTCTTCTAATAGTTTATGTTTTCCTATTAGTAATCCCGTTAAGAAAGCATAGGTGTCTGTAATAATCGTAATTAATAGTAAATAAATCAATAATACAATTCCTTTTTCTCTAAATAAAATAAATAAAGATACTGATGTTCCTAAAAAGAAAATTCCTCCAATTAAATAAAATGCATCATTGATACTATATTTTTTTCTATCATGATATAGAACAGTTGGAATTAAGAGCGCTAAAAATAGACCTGCAATAACCCTAAAATCCATTGTCAAAGTAAGCACTTCTTTAGAATGTTCACCACTTACATTAAAGAAAATTAAAAGGGTCATCATCATATAACTAATAAAGTTAATAAATTCTGGCAATTCTTTCTTAGTACTTTTTATATCTAAAAATTCTTTTAAAGCAAGTAAAGATATAAAATAAACACCCAACGTAAATATAATTCCTCCTTTTAAAAAGAGTGGAATTAAAATAAGGGCCATTATAATGGAACTAAGGATTCTTTTTTTCATAATCAATGCCTCCAAATCTTCTATCTCTTTTGGTATATTCTAAAATTGCTTTATCAAATTCTTCTTCATTAAAATCTGGAAAATAAGTTTTTGGAAAATAAAATTCTGCATATGATGCTTGCCATAACATAAAGTTACTAGTTCTATATTCACCACTTGTTCTGATTAAAAAATCAATTGGTGGCAAATCTTGATATAAATAATGTGGAAATACATTTTCGCTAATGTCTTCTTCCTTGATATTTCCATTTTCTAATTCATGATGAATTTTTAAACATGCATCTATTATTTCAGCATGTCCACCATAATTTAAACAAAAGTTTAATATACCTCCAGTATTATTTTTTGTCATTTCTGTTATTTCATCCATGGTTTTTAATACAGCTTCGCTCAATGGTTCCCTTCGTCCAGAAAATACAACTTTAATATTCTCTTTTTGGTATTTTTTCGCATCGCTTTTAAATTTTTTAGTAAATAATCTCATTAAGTAGTCCACTTCTTCTTTACTACGCTTAAAGTTTTCAGTAGAAAAAACGTAAACACTTAATACTTTTATACCAGTCTTTTTTAATATATAGCGACTAATTTTCTCTAAGTTTTCTGAACCAATTTTATGTCCATAGCTTCTTTTTTTACCATGTTCTTCTGCCCATCTACCATTTCCATCTACAATAATACCAACGTGATACGGTATTTTCATTTTACTATAATCCATATAATACCTCACTATCTATTTAATATTATAGTATAAAGTAGTAGTTTATACAAGAAAAAAGAAACGAATTTCTCGCTTCTAAAAAGAATCAATATTAATTTTTACTTTTTTCTGATAATGGATTGAAGCTGAAGCTTGTACAACTGTACGAATAGAATTGGCTATTTTCCCGCCTGCTCCAATAACAGCTCCCATATCATCACTACTCACTAATACTTGTATTGTAATGATTTCTTCTTCATCATCAAATTGTTTTACTGATACCATTTCTGGTTCTCTTACTAAGTTCTTTACTAAGTAAGAAGTTAATTCTACTAAATCCATAATTATGCTTTCTTACTCATTCTCATCTGGTGGAATTTTTCTAAGATACCTTCTCTTTTTAATAAATCTCTCACTGTATCAGTAGGAATTGCTCCGTTTTTTAACCATTTCATAGCTACTTCTTCATCAATTTTTACTTCTGCTGGTTCTGTAATTGGATTATAAGTTCCAACATTTTCAATAAATCTTCCATCTCTTGGACTTCTTGAATCAGCTGCTACAATACGATAAAAAGGTTTCTTTTTTGATCCCATTCTTTTTAGTCTTAATTTAACTGCCATATTATCCCTCCGTTTCACTGTAAAACAGTATATCATACAAAAAAAGAAGTGTCAACACTTTTTGGTTGACACTTTATTTTATGTAGTCTTCTGTTACACTATTCTCAATTTCTTGTTCTACTTCTTCTGTTACTTCATCATCAATTTCATCCCATGGGTCTTCTTCTTCTTCAATTGCTATTTTCATTTTGGTTTCTCCTACAATTTCTACCCCTAATTCTTTTTCTATATCAAAGTTGATTACACCACCATCTAAAATATTTACTTTAGAGCAAGTTGGTTGTTTCAAAGAGCGTACAATAATATCAGTGTCACCAGTTAAATCCACATCATTTCTTGTTCTTACATTCAATAAATCATTGTACTCAAATTTCTTATTTACAACTGTTGTTTTAGAATCGTTTTCATAAGAATACCAAATATTTACATCAAATGAACCATCTACTCCAATTTTATCTCCTGATTTATAACCTTTAAATTTATGATTAATTACCCAGCAGCCTAATACTGTAGTAGGGTTATCAGTGGACTCAATACTGTAATTATTTTTAAAATATTTTTTCCCTTTTCCTATAACTGCTTTCGTTACAATTTCTTTATATGCCACTTTTTATCACCTCTCACTTTAATGTATGCAAATGCCTTAAAAAGTGACCAAAGAAAAATAAGAAATTACAATTTCTTACTTCTTATGCTTCTGTATAGGAATGAATATCATTCTCAATTCTGTCTAATACCGAAAAAAGAGAATGAATCAAACTAGGATTATCCAATTCTTCTTTCGTTATAATAGAACTTGTACCATATCTTGTTTCTTCAAATACAGATACCAAAATTGGCAAAATTTCAGGATGCCTTTCCAAAATGTCATCTAAACTTTTTTTTGGATATTTTTCTAACTCTGTACTTATCCATTTGCAAGCTGTTGAACCAAAAAGTGCTTCATCCTTTTCTCCTTCTAAATAAGTAGCATCTCCGATTGTTGCAATTCCTTTTTGTTCTAATAAAAAGGAAGTTTTTACCGCATTTTTTAGGACTTCTGAAAGTAAATCTAAATCACTAACCTCCATCATATGGGCTCTTGCATCATTTGCTCTTGAAAAATATTTAGCAGTTACAAATGGGTCTTTATCTAATAATTTTTTGGTTAATATTTCCGTCATAATTTCAGAGTAATCAGGATGAGCGTTTAATGTAGTTAAAACAGCAAAGTCTATTTTTTCAAGATTCGTCATAGGTTATCCCTCCTACTTTCAGTTTATCAAATTAAGGTTTGGTAGGTCAAGAGATTAATAGGAAAAAAGAAAAAACTTGTAAATTAATCGATTACAAGTTCTCCATCTAAGCTCCATGTTTTAACATCTGTTATTTTTACATTCACAATTTTTCCAACAAAATCTGCTGCATTTTTTACATTCACTAATTTCATTGTATCTGTGTATCCCATCATCATTGTAGGATTTTTTTCACTGACTCCTTCAATTAAAACTGGTACTACTTTTTCTAAATATTTATCATTTGCTTTTTTCGCATATTTATTTACAAGTTCATTTAATTCATATAGACGCTTTTCTTTTTCTTCCAATGACACATGGTCTTCCATTTTCGCAGCTGGAGTTCCAATTCTAGGTGAAAAGATAAATGTAAATGCTGAATCATATTCACATTCTTTTACAACTTCTAAAGTTTCTTTAAAATCGTCTTCTGTTTCTCCTGGAAATCCTACAATAATATCTGTTGTAATAGAAGAATAAGGAAGAGCTTCTTTTAATTTCTTATACAACTTTAAATAAGATTCTTTTGTATAACGTCTTCCCATTAATTTTAAAATTCTATCAGAGCCAGATTGAAGTGGCAAATGAATATATGGCATAATATTATCATATTTTTTTATGATCTCTATCATTTCATCTGTAAAATCCCAAGGATGACTTGTTACAAAACGGATTCGTGCTATTCCAGTTTTCGCAACATCTTCTAATAGATTTGCCATATTATAATCTATCTTTAAGTCTTTTCCATAAGCATTGACATTTTGGCCGAGAAGTGTAATTTCTTGATAGCCATCTTCAATTAATTCTCTTACTTCATTTAAAATGAATTCTGGTGTTCTACTTCTTTGCTTTCCTCTTGTATAAGGAACAATACAATAGGTACAAAATTTATCACATCCATACATAATATTAATCCAAGCTTTATATTTACTATCTCTTTTTACGGGAATATTTTCAACAATATCTCCTTCAATACTAAAGACTTCAATTTCTTGCTTCTGTTTTTCAAGTTTCTCTTTTATTATTTGTGGCAATCTATGAATATTATGAGTTCCAAAAACAATATCCAACCATTTATACTTCTGCATAATCTCTTCTACTATGGTTTCCTCTTGAGCCATGCAACCACAAATACCTGTAATTAAATTTGGTTTTGTTTCTCTTAAATGTTTCATTCTACCAACCATACCAAACACTTTATTATGAGCATTTTCTCTGATCGCACATGTGTTAAGTAATATAAAATCAGCATCTTCCATAACATCCGTTTCCGTAAAACTCATTTCTTCTAAAATGGCTTTTATATTCTCACTATCGTGTTCATTCATTTGACATCCGTAAGTTTTCAAAAAATACTTTTTATTAACACCAAGACTTTTTAGTTCTTCATCTACATGATATTCATTTGTTTTGATAACAACTTCTTTATTTGTTCTTTGTTTTGCTTCTTTTAAATTTGGTAAAATCATTTTTATCACTTCTTTTCTTGTCATCTAAAATCATAACATAGTTAAGGGGGGAATGCAATAGAAAAAATCTGGGATTTATATTAAAACATTTGACAATTAATAGAAGTTATGATAAAGTGGAAAGGCATAGGAAAAAAACTATATATAAGGGAGGGCAAATATATGGCAAAAAAAATAACAAGTAAAAAAGCTTTATTTGGTAATAGAAGATCTCATTCATTAAGAGCAACTAGACATGCTCAAAAACCAAATTTACAAAAAGTAACTTTAGATAATGGTGAATCAATTAGAATGAGCGCTAGAGAATTAAGAACATTAAACAAAGTTAGCAAAGATATTGCTGCATAGTAAAACAGAATTTTACAAATTCTGTTTTTTTATAATTATTTGAATTTTATTTTTTATTTATTAGTATTTAGTATATTCACTGCAATATTTTAATCCATAATAATTTCCAAAATAATCATATAAAGGGGTAAAAAAGTTCGATATTAAAATAGATAATATAATTGTCAAATAAGAAGTAAAGAAAAATGTTCCAATATAGGTAAATATCCCTAGAAATACAGCAAATAAGATTTGTCCAACATTTGTAACTGGAGTTGTTCTCATATCAGCTGCACAAAATAAACTCAAGAAAATTATATTACCTACACCAAAATACTTAAAAATGTTCACCCATGAATTAGAAATGAAATAATTAGAAAAAATAAGGAGTATAAAATAAGTTCCTATAAAATAAACAGGAATTCTCCATTTGATATTTTTTCTTAAGTATAAAAAGGCTAAAATACATAAGATAGGACTTGTTTTTGATACTAATTCTCCAACTCCACCTAAATAAATAGAAACTATAGAAATTTCATTTAATGGATAACCTTCAATAAATTCTAACAAAATAGAATCAATATTTAAACTATCTAAATGACACATTTGAAGCCAAATAGAAAAGGCAATAATTCCTAAAATCCCAATTAAAGATGGCATTCCAATTGGAGTTCCATCATAAAAATATCTACCAATAAAAATAGTTAAAAAAACAGCTATTAAAATCATCCAAAATGGAGTTTTAACAGGAAGAAGTAGTCCAAGTAGAATACCATCTATTAAGCATTCTTCTTCCTTATATTGATTTTTAGATAGAAATTTTTCTCCTATATAATATCCTCCATAACATAATAATATACAACTAATAATTAACAAAATTGGTAAAAGAAGTTCAAAGATACTAATTTTTACTAGCACAAATGGTAAAATTCCCACTTTCATAATACGATATAAAACCATAATCAATAATACTTTTATAAGTATTTGATATGATTGATCCCTTTGATTATAATTACAAATATTTTTAGTTTTCATATATTGTTTCATAATATTTTCTCCTTTGCCTCCTTTAAATTTTTATAAATATCAATATTAGAAGGACACACATAGTTACACAATCCACAATCAATACAACGTTGTATCTCAAATCTTCTTAAATTCCTTTTTTTTATAATTGCCTCCATAATAAGAGAAGGATGCAGATTCACAGGACAGACTTTACTGCACTTTCCACATTTAATACAACTTTCTTGTACTGTTTCTTTTGTTACTTTCCATGCAGTAACTACCAATGTTTTTGCATCAATAACACAATCATTGATATTTATAACTTTCCCATTTACGATTCCCCCATTTAAAAGTAAAACTTCTTTTGTTCTTTTATAATTTAGTTGTTCTATTGCTTCTTGTAAAGAAGTTCCAATTCTGACTTCCATATAACAATTATTTTTCCACATATTTCCTGTAAACTGCACAGTTGCTTTTATTTGGGGACGTCTATATTTTAAAGCTCCATAAATAGCTAACATCGTACTTACATTAAAAACTATAATTCCGTTTTCTATTAAATTATTCCGATAAGATTTCCTCTTTATTGTTCTAATTAATTCTTTTGTATTAGAAAGAGAATAATATTCTTCTATTTCTATCATTTTTATCCTACTATCTCTAATACATAAATTCCATTCTTCTAACAACAGATTCTGATTTCTAGGAACTACAATTAAGACCTCTTCGAAATTATAAATTTCTAAAAAGGCTTCTATTAATTCAATAAGTTCCTTTCTTTCTATTTTTAATAAAAAAGTTTGTAAATATATATAAGCTTCTTGCTGAAGAGCATTTATAATTAAAGTTTTATTTACTGATTTCGAAAGCAGTTTATAAGGCTCTTCTTCATCCAAACTATTAATAATGCCTAATTGAAATAATAGACTTGAAACCTCTAATTTGGTATATGTATTTAGCGAATACTCTACAATTTTATGTTCTCTAACTCTATTTTTAAAATCATTATGTATGACAATTCTATTTGTATCTACAAATTCTACAATTCCACTTACAGAAGAAAAAATGGGGAAATGATTTCCTTTTTTAATCGCGATTTTCTCCTCTTGATATACGTAATCTCCTTTTTTTATAGAAGGTAAAAAAATACCATTTTCTTTTAATGAAAAAGATACATATACAGGCTGATCTAATAATATTACTTTATTACTGCATTTAATTGTTTCATTTTCTTCTAATTTTATTTTTTTCATATTTTTCTCCTTTAAGAAAAAAATGTAGTTTTTTTACTACATCTTTTCTGTTTCTTTTATAATATAAATTGGTCTATGCTTAACTTCCAAATAAGTCTTCGCTAGATATTGTCCAATAATTCCAGTACAAAATAATTGAATACCACCTACTAAAAAAACTATACACGCTAAACTAGGCCATCCACTTACGGCATCTCCCCAAATCAAGGTTTTCAAAATAATAATCATAATCATTATAAAGGCAATAAAACAAAATAATATACCAATAATGGCAGATAAAACTAATGGTGCAGTTGAAAAGGCTGTAATTCCATTTAATGCATAAGAAAATAATTTCCAAAAATTCCATTTTGTTGTGCCCGCTATTCTTTCTTGATTTTCAAATTCAATCCATTTAGTATCAAATCCAACAAAACTAAATAAACCTTTTGAATAACGATTATATTCTTTCATCGAAATAATAGCATCTACCATTTGCCTTGTCATCAATCTAAAATCTCTAGCACCTGCCACCATTTCCGTTTTTGATATTGTTCCTATTATTCTATAATACCATTTTGTACAAAACTTACGAAAAAATGAATAACCATTTCTAGAAGTCGATTTTGTCGCTACACAATCATATCCTTCTTCTTTGATAAGACGCAGCATTTCTTCTAATAAATAAGGAGGATCTTGCAAATCTACATCCATAGTCGTTACATAATCACCTGTGGCATATTCAAGTCCAGCCAGCATAGCTGCTTCTTTTCCAAAATTTCTAGAAAATGATATATATCTTACTTTTTTATCTTTTCTTGCTAAATCTCTAATTTTTATCAAAGTCTTATCTTTCGAACCATCATTTACAAAAATTAATTCAAAAGTAATTTTCTTTTTCAAATTTTCAATTATTTTAGATATTTCCTGATAAAATAATGGAATTGCTTCTTCCTCATTATAACAAGGAATTACAACACTTATTTTCTCCATGCTATCACTTCCTATTTTTTATTATAGCAAACAGCACTTAAAAAAACAAGAAAAAGAAATCACCCGATTTCTTATTTACATTCTACTCTTTGAGTTGCTGCTGAAATAGTACATTTATGTCCATTTACTTTTGGTTCTTTCCCTGTTTCTGTTTCCATAAATTTACCGTTAGCATCTAACTTAATTTCGCCCTCAGTCATTTTCGTACCACTAAAATCTACTGTTCCAGTTTGAGCAGTTGCTCCTCCGGTTGTATCTGTATTATCTGTATAAGTGCATGAATTTGTAGTACAAGTTACTGTAATTGGCATTGCTAAAGTTTTATCTTCTACAATCGCTGTAAAATAAGCATATTTTGTTGCTTCCATCATTCCGTATACACTATTTTCTGCTGCTGCTCTTCTTGCTTTTGCGATAATATTTAAAATAAGTGGTGTTGCAATTAATGCAATAACTGCTAGAATTACGATTACCGCTAATAGCTCAATCAAAGTAAACCCTTTCTTATTTGCTCTCATATGTATTCCTCCTCTATCATACAATACTAGTATACCAATTCTAAAGAAAATAGTCAATTAATAAAAAAATAATCAAATTAAAAGTGTAAAAAAAAGAAACTTTTGTTTCTTTTTTAACTACAAGTTACTTTTTCTTTTTCTACTTTGCATTGGAATCCATTTACCCAAATTCCAGTATCTTTATCACCAGCTGTCATGGTTACATCTTCTACATTTCCTTCTGCATTAATAGTAAATGAACCTGAAGTTGGGATTGTACCACTAAAGTTTACTCTCCAAGCTTTTGAAGTAGCTGGATCAGTTTGATCAAATGTACAAGCTGGATCTGAGCCAGTACCTATACAAGTTACAGTTGTTGGTAAATTGATTTGATCAGCATCTAATAAAGTAGACATATAAGTTGTTTTTGCTGCTGAAATCACTCCATATAAACTATCTTGTGCAGCTGACTTTCTAGCTTTTGCAATAATATTTAACACAATTGGTGTTGCAATTAATGCAATGATTGCTAAAATTACGATAACTGCCAATAACTCAATCAAAGTAAAACCTTTCTTATTTGTTCTCATTTTCTTCCCTCCTTTATTATACAATATTAGTATAACACATATACTTTATAAAAATCAAATATAATCGCATTTTTCTAACATTTTTGTCAAATTTTATCATAAATATGTTCTTATTCACACTTTTGAAATATATAAAAGCAAAAAAGATATGATATAAATCATATCTTTTTAAAACTTACAATTTATTTATTAACGCATGTTACTTTTTCATTTGCATCAATGCTACAATCATATCCATTTACATCGATACCACTAGCTGTTTGAATTCTACCTTCTGAGTCAATTTTGAATTCACCAGTCTTTGGTACAGTTCCACTAAAACTTACTACAAAGTCTACAGGATCTGTTGCTCCAGCAGGTGTGTATGTTTGTTTTGCTGTTCCATCTGCATTATAGAATACACATCCATCAGCTGTACTACATTTTACAGTTGCTGGTAATTCTACTTGATTAGTATCTAATAAAGATGACATATAAGTTGTTTTAGCAGCAGACATTACTCCATATAAACTATCTTGTGCAGCTGACTTTCTAGCTTTTGCAATAATATTTAACACAATTGGTGTTGCGATTAATGCAATGATTGCTAAAATAACAATAACTGCTAATAATTCAATTAAAGTAAAACCTTTCTTATTATTTTTCATTTTTTCCCTCCTCTATGTTACATTTTTAGTATAACAATAATTTTAATTTTAATCAACAAAAATCGTCTTTTTTTGACAAAATTAAAATTTTTTTTATTTCAATCATTCTTTTTTCCTTATAAAATAAGACTTTCTCTATAATCTTATTATTGTCAATATTTTACAAAATTATTTACAAAAAAAGCATTTAACAAGAAGTAAATACTTTTATTTTTTCATCATAAACGCATAAATGAGAATCAATTGCTAAATTTTTTGGAGATACTGAACCATCGTTATATATTATTACACTTCCGCTACTTGGAACGGTTCCAGTAAAACTTAATTGATATACAATTGGTTTCTCTTCTGTTAATACCGCAATCCCATCTTCCTTTGTAACTGTTCCAATTGTTGCTTCACACACTATTTTATTACAGATAAATTCTAAACCTTCTGTTGGAAATAATACATTGTTCTCAATCATAGATGTTGCATAAAAATACTTTGCTGCATCTAACACTCGATTCGCTGTCTCTGTTCTTGCTTTTCCTCTATTATTATCTAAAACATTAAATATAACAGGAGTAACAATCAAAGCTAGTAATCCTAAAATAACAATAACTGCTAATAACTCAACTAAGGTAAAGCCATTCCTTTTCATCTTACCATTCTTCCTTCTATTATAGATATATCAAAAATACACGATTTAGTCAAGATTTAGTCTAAAAAGGATAACACTTCTTGTATTGTTATTTTAAAATTAGAGAAATTTACAGAAAACCATTCAACTGGAATTTGATGATTAAACCAAGTATATTGCCGTTTCGCATATTTCCTACAATTTTTTTTAATTGCTTCCTTTGCTTCTTCTAAAGAACAAGAGCCTTCAAAATAAGCAAATAATTCTTTATATCCAATTGGAGTTAAAATTGCCTTACTTCTAGTATTTAAATCAAAAAGACGTCTTGCCTCTTCTAATAGTCCTTGTTCGAACATAATATCAGTTCTTTGATTAATTCTTTCATATAAAATTTCTCTATCACAAGTTAATCCAATAAATTTACAGGGATATAAAAGCTTTTCTGTCTTTTCTTTTGCACTTGGTATTTCTCCTGTTTCTTTATAGAAATTAATAGCTCTAATAATTCTTTTGCGATTATTTGGATGAATCTTTGTATTTGAATCTATTTCCAATAATTTTGAAAATAATATAGAAGTTTCTACATTCTCATATTGTTCATTACAAGTTCCATCTACAAATTGATAATCGTAAAGCGCAGCCTTAATATATAAACCAGTTCCACCAACTAAAATAGGATTTTTTCCTTTTTTTAAAATTTCTTCAATCTTTTCCCTACAATCTTTTTGATAATCATAAACAGTATAATTTTCTGTAATTTCTTTAAAATCAAAAAGGTGATGCGGAATATTTTCTTTTTCTTCTTCTGTTACTTTAGCTGTTGCTATATTCAAACCTTTATATACTTGTGTACTATCTGCATTAATAATTTCGCCATTCAATGCTTTCGCAAGCTCAACACTCATTTTTGTTTTTCCTACTGCTGTTGGCCCCACAATTACGATTACCATTTTACCACCTCTTAAAAATCTATATTTGCTCTAATAAAACAATCCTCTAATTCTGCCAAGAAGTTTTTCTTTAATTTCTGATACCCTACTTTACTCAAAATAATTTTTTCCTCTTTGATGCGAACACTTATTCCAATCGTTTTTAAAAAATCTTCAATTTTAATATTTTCTGGATGATCTATCAAATAACAAAAAGAATGAATTAACTTTGGCTCTTTTAAAATTTGCCCATGCATATAACTAGCTAATAAAACACTATATAAATATTTCTTATGAAAGGGAAGTGATAAACTACCAATTGATAAAATATCATCTATCATGATTTGACAATTCTTTGGAAGCATTTCTTCATTTGAAATATTATGAACTTTTAATTCAGAAATAAAAGTTTCCAAACTTAAAGAATGCTTCTTCTGATAAAGTTCAATCAATTTTAATTCCATAATCATATGAACAGTAAAAACATTTATATAAATAAAACGGTTCATCTTTTGATAATAAGGTTCCTTATTTTTATATTTTAGACTTTCTAAATAATCCTGAAACAGAAATTCCGTTAAAAGAATAAATGTATTAATAAAATAATCATTTTCTTTTTTTAATACTCCATTTTTATTCATCCAATATTTGAAAAACACATGAATAAGATCAAAACTGTCTTTCAATGTATAAGAAGCTATTACTTCATATTGATATGTTCCTTTCTTCTTCTTTTTTGCCTTTTCAAAAATAATTTTGTTAGAGTTTAATGCATAATCAAATTCAAGAGCATACTTTATATCAATAGAAGCTAAAAAGTCATGAACATAATTTAATGTGTCTGACTTAATAATATAATCCTTAAATGGGTAAAAATCAATATTTAGATTATAACGATTATTCACAAAAATAAAGGCAAAATCTTCTATTAGTTTTAGCTCTTTTAATGAAGAAGAATGACTACTTAAATAAGTCTCTACAATTTTTTCTAGCACAAAATCACCTATTTAATAAACATACTGTCTCCAAAAGAAAAAAATCGATATTCTTTTTCTATAGCTTCCTTATAGGCATTTAATATATATTCTTTTCCTGCTAAGGCACTTACTAACATCACCAAAGTAGATTTTGGAAGATGGAAATTAGTAATTAAATGATCGATTGCTTTAAATTGATACCCAGGATAAATAAAAATATCTGTCCAACCACTACATTCTTTAAATTCTCCATAAAGAGACATAATCGATTCTAAGGTTCTAGTGGTAGTAGTTCCTACACTAATAATTGGTCTTTTCTCTTTTTTAGCTTTTGTCAAAATATCGGCGGTTTCTTTACTCATTACATAAAATTCACTATGCATTTTATGAGATTTTACATCTTCCACATTAACAGGCCTAAAAGTTCCTAATCCTACATGCAAAGTAATTGGTACAATAATAACACCTTTATCTTTTATCTTTTTCAATAATTCTTCTGTAAAATGAAGTCCCGCTGTAGGAGCTGCTGCACTTCCTAAATTTTTGGCATATACGGTTTGATAACGATCTTTTTCTTCTAATTTTTCATGAATGTAAGGAGGAAGTGGCATTTCGCCAAGCCTATCTAATACTTCATATAAAATACCTTGATAATAG
Source organism: uncultured Bacilli bacterium (assembly GCA_949505625.1). Lineage (GTDB taxonomy): Bacteria > Bacillota_I > Bacilli_A > RF39 > UBA660 > MGBC102946. The sequence goes on along the minus strand of CATBQD010000001.1, from coordinate 92,303 downwards.
AATTTCATAAGACGAATTCCTTCTTCGCCAACACCAACGCATTCCGCTTTTAATAATCCATTTCCAAAAGAAATAACTGTTCCTTCTTTAATTCTTTTAGCTGGTTTCGATAAACACTCCCAAATATCATTTCCAGTATCTTTTAACATTAATAATTCAATAATAGCTTTCGTTTCTTCTTTTTCACCATAAAGGCGTGCAGGAATTACTTTAGTATCATTCACAACTAATACATCACCTTCATTTAAATAATTCAAAATATCTGAAAAAATATGATGTTCAATCTCTCCAGTTTTTTTATCTAAAACAAGCATTTTTGAAGCATCTCTTTTTTGAAGAGGCGTTTGTGCTATTAAATGTTCTGGTAATTCATAGTCAAAATCTTCTGTTTTCATTATCTCGCGCTCCTTTTATATAACTCTGTTGATTGATATGATTTTATAATTTTGAAAATTTCTTTCTTTAAATCCGTAAACTCTATTTGTCTATCATAATTTTTTAATGAATCTTCTATTCTTCTACACAAGAAAAGGAAAACTCTCCTTATTCTTTCTTTATCGATTTTATATTGATTCACCAAAGAAGAATGATAATCAATAATTAATACATGTTCAAATACTTTCTTCATCCATGTTTCATCCGACAAAAATTTTAAAAATAATGTATAATGAACATTTTTCTCTGTAACAGCATCACATATCAAACATAATAACCAAGGAGAATATGTAATCAATTTCTTAGGAAATAAATAAGTCAAATGACAATAAATAAATTCTCTTTTTAATTTTTGTTCTTGTGAAACTAAATCAATATTTAAATAAGAGAATGTATTAGCAAATAACAATGCCTCTTCTAAGGTAAATTTGTTTTTTAATTCTTCTATTTCTCCTAAAATCAGAGCTTCCATAGAATTCTTTTTTATAGTAGCTCCATATAACATTTGATATTTTGATTTTAATTTTTCATAAATGGGAGTTATTATAACTTCTATTTTTAACTGCTTCATATATACTATTCCATATTGTCAGGACATGTAATCCCCAAATGCTCATATGCTTTTCTTGTGACGATTCTTCCTCGACTTGTACGTTTCAAAAATCCATGTTGTAATAAATATGGTTCATAAACATCTTCAATGGTTGTCTGTTCTTCACCGATGCTAGAAGCAATTGCTTCTATTCCTACTGGCCCACCATTAAATTTTTCAATAATTGATTTTAACAGATGATAATCTGTATCATCTAATCCCAAAGAATCCACTTTTAATCTATTTAATGCTAATGAAGTAATTTCTAAATCAATAACTCCATTCCCCATAACAAGTGCATAATCTCTAACTCGCTTAAATAGGCGATTAGCAATACGAGGAGTTCCTCTACTGCGACGCGCTAATTCCATTGCTGCATCTTCTTCTATTGGAGAATTAAGAACCCTACTTGTTCGTTTTACTATTTCAGTCAATTCTTCTACTGTATAATAATTTAATTTCGAAATAATACCAAAACGGTCTCTAAGTGGACCTGTTAAATCTCCCGCTCTAGTTGTAGCTCCAACTAAAGTAAATGGTGGCAAATCAATTCTAATATTTCTACTACTGGAATCACTTCCAACAATAATATCTAACGTAAAATCTTCCATAGCTGAATATAAGATTTCTTCTATAAAACGTGGGATTCTATGAATCTCATCTACAAATAATACATCTCCTGGTTCTAAGCTGGATAAAATAGCCGCTAAATCCCCACTTTTCTCAATGGCTGGACCACTAGCCGTTTTGATATTGCTTCCGAGTTCATTAGAAATTATATATGCAAGTGTTGTTTTTCCGAGTCCTGGAGGCCCATATAATAATACATGGTCTAATGATTCTTCTCTCATCAAAGCTGCTTTTATAAAAATCTTTAAATTTTCTTTTACTTCACTTTGGCCAATATAATCATCTAATTTCTCAGGACGAATATTTTGCTCAAATTTATCTTCTTCTAATGGTTCATTTGTAAGAATTCTCTCTTCCATGTAAGACCTCCTTATTTTAATAATAATCTAAGTGCCTCTTTGATTTGCTCTTCAATGGAATTATTTTTAGACACTTTTGGAATAATTTTTTTAATATCAACCGGTTTATAGCCAAGTGCTTTTAATGCTTCTACAAGCTCATCATTGACAATTACTTCTTCTGTTTGATTGTTACTTACCAGTTTTCCCTTTAAATCTAATATAATCTGTCTGGCAACTTTATCTCCTATTTTCGGAAATTTTTTCAAATATAAAATATTTTCTCTTTCAATTGCATCAACTATACCATTTATAGAACCAGTCGCTAACATTGGCAACGCCATTTTGCATCCTAATCCTTTTACATTAATAAGTTTTAAAAATAAATCCTTTTCTTCTTTTGATATGAAACCATATAAAGACTCTTCATCTTCTCTAATGTATTGATAAAGGTATACCTTTACTTCTTTTCCTATTTCAAATGAATAAGGATTCGCGGTATAAATTAAATAGCCAATTCCATTATTTTCAACAACAATAAAACCACTATCAATATCTGTAACAGTTCCTTTTAAATAAGCATACATAAATGTTTCCCTCCTATTATACTGGAAAAAGAAAGAGTTTTACTACCCTTTCTTTGCAATTATTATCTTTTTTTGAAAAATATACGAATCGTATAAAATTCAAATATAGAAACTAAAATAATATATCCCAAAATTAACAAGGTATTAAAAATTCCTGTTGAATATGTATTAATGATTCCAGGTACAGAAGCAGGAATATATTTATCTACGAAGTTCGTAAATTCTACAATTTTTAAAAGTCCTGCAATTCCATGCATCAATCTTAAAAAAATATCTGCGATCATTACAAAATAAACAAAACTGCTGAATTGTTTAAAGAAAAATACCACGATCCCAATTAATACAACTAATATAATTAAATCCATAAAATCCCTTCCTACTCTACTTCATTCACAAATACAGTTCCAAAATCCTTATATACAATTTTAATTTTATATGTTTGTATAATCATTTGGCTATATTTCTGCATTTCTTTTAAGTCCAACTCAATTTCTACTATTTGATTATTCTTCTCAGTTACCTCCATTGTAATAAAACTATCATCAGTAATCACAGATTGATGATAAAGTTCTACAAACTTTGCAGTATTCATAGAATACCCTTTTTTTACAAGCTCACCATCTTCATAATTGGTTGTATATTCTAGTTTGCCATTTAATAATATTTCATTTAGAAAATCTGGTCTTAATTTTAATAAATCATAACCTAATAAAGATGTCTCTTTGATAAATTTTTTATCATATCCTTCTAGATGATATAAAAAATCCTGTTCTAGATAATAGATATCCTCTCCAATTGTCAATTTTTCATAATCTCCGTTTCGTGAACTATTTAAAACATAAGTTTCTTCATTAATGGTAAAAATTATTTCTGATTTATAATTTGTCATTACTTTCCATTTTTCTCTAGGATCCAATATTTCTTTTTTAGACGTATGTGTTCCTCGTACATCAAATATAGAAAAAATTAAGAGAAAGAAAAACCCCCATAGAACAAGTTTTACAAAAGCTCTTGTTCTTCTATTTTCTAATAATTCTTTTACTAATTTTACATATTCATTTTCTTTAATTTTCTTTATCATATTAATCTAAAACTTTTCCAACCAAAGATTCTTTATTTTCTACTCCATGTACAAAGTCAATAGCTTTCATCCTTGTCTTTCCTTCTAATTGCACCTCTGTAAAAACAACTTCTCCATTGCTCACTTTAACTCCAAATCCATCTTTATAAATTGCAGTGATTTGACCATCAAACATTTCAGGAAAATAATTCTCAGTAATATAACTTTTCCAAACTTTCATAATTTTTCCTTCATACAAACAATAAGCTCCAGGCCAACTATATAAACCACGGATCAAGTTATGAACTTGACGCTTTGTCTTGCTAAAACTAATTCTCTCATCAATTCTTCTAATCACAAATCCATAAGTAGCTTCATTACTATCTTGCTTCGTTCTAGAATTTGTACCTGCTATAATAGAAGGTAATGTTTCTAACAATAAATCTCTGCCTAATATTGATAATTTGTTGTGTAATGACGAAGCAGTATCAGTTGATTCTATTGCAATACTTTTTTGCGAAATGATATCTCCTTCATCCATTCCTTCGCTCATATACATAATAGTTACTCCAGTTTCTGTTGCGCCTTCCATAATCGCCCTATGAATTGGAGCTCCGCCGCGAAATTTTGGGAGCAAAGAAGCATGTACATTGATACAACCAAGTCTTGGTATTTTTAATAATTCAGATGGCAAAATTTGACCATAAGCACAAGTAATTATTAAATCTGGTCCTAAAACTCTTATTTCTTCTACTGCATCTTTAATACTATTTGGTTGTAATACTAATACTGTTTTTTCTATTCCTACTTTTTTTATTGGAGAAAAAACAATCTTATTTTCTCTTCCTACTTTTTTATCTGGTTGTGTAATAATGGCTCTTACTTGGTAGTTTTCTAGTATTCCATTTAGAATAGGAACAGCAAATTCAGGAGTTCCCATAAAGACAATCTTGACATCTTTTTCAACATTTACTTTTTCTAAATCCATATTATCACCTTTCTCATTTTATCACAATTTATCAAAAAGTACTATAATCGAATCGGATTTAACTCAATTTCTACTTGAACTTTTTTATTCATTCTGTATTTTTCCTGAATAAATTTCAAGGTACCTAGAACATCCGTGGTTTTTTTAAACTTTAATATAATCTGAATATAGTAAATATTATTAATTTTCGGCATGATTGCATTACTAGGCCCTAAGATAATCGTCTTATTTCCAATATTCTCTTTTATGTAAATAGCCATTTTTTTTGCTTCTTCTACACAAATAGAATAATCACTTCCATATATTTCTATCAATCCTAAATTAAAATATGGAGGATAAGAAAGTTTTCTTCGAAGTTTCATTTCTTCTTCATAAAATCCTTCATAATCATGATTTTTCGCTTTTAAAATACTGTAGTGATCTAAATTAAATCCTTCAATAATCACTGTTCCATCTAAATCTTTTCTTCCTGCTCTTCCAGCCACTTGACTTAAAAGGGCAAAGGTCCTTTCCGCACTTCTGAAATCAGGAACATTTAAAGAGGCATCTCCATTCATAACTCCAACAACTGTTACTTTTGGAAAATCAAGTCCTTTAGCAATCATTTGTGTTCCAATTAAAATATCATATTCAAAATTTCTAAAAGCTTCTGTTATTCTTTCATGTGCTCCTTTTTTAGAAGTGGTGTCAACATCCATTCGAATAATTCTGGCATTTGGAAACTTTGATTTTGTTTCTTCTTCTAATCGTTCTGTACCTAATCCAAAAGTTGAGATTTCTTTTCCATTACATTCTGGACAACTTTCCATAATATGTTTTGTGTAATTGCAATAATGACATTTTAACCGATTAAGGGATTTATGATACACAAGGGGAATATCACAGTTTGGACACTTTTCTACATATCCACAAGTTTTACAACTCATAATTGTTGAAAATCCTCTTCGATTTAATAATAAAATAATTTGCTCTTTTTTTTCTAATGCTTCTGTTATTTTTTGAGTCAAAAATTCAGAAAATATTCGATTTCCTTTTTTTATTTCATTTTTCATATCAACCAAATAAACTTGTGGTAAATGCTTTGAAATTCTATTTTTTAACGTTAACAATTTATAAATTCCACTTTTTGCTCTTGTATAACTTTCTAATGATGGAGTGGCACTTCCTAAAATTACAGGACATTGATGATATTTAGCTCTCCAAAGTGCAACATCTATTGCACTATACTTTGGTGTATTTTCTTGTTTATAAGTTTCTGTATGTTCTTCATCAATTACAATAATTCCTAAATTAGTAAAGGGAGCAAATATAGCACTTCTAGCACCTATTACAATAAAGACTTCTTTCCGTTCTATTTTTCTCCATTCATCATATTTTTCCCCATTACTAAGACGCGAGTGTAAAATGGCAATTTTGTTTCCAAAACGATTTTGAAATAGTGACACAATCTGTGGCGTTAAACTAATCTCAGGAACAAGTACAATAGCTTCTTTTTTCTCTTTCAATATTTCTTCAATAATATGCATATAAACTTCTGTTTTTCCACTTCCAGTGATTCCATGAAGTAAAAAAGGAGTGAAAGAATTTTTACTATCTAATACTGCATTTACGACTGTTTGTTGTTCTTCATTTAACTTTACTCTTGTTATCTCGGATTTATTTTTATCATTTAAACGATAGACTTCTTCTTTTACTTCTTTTACAATATTCTGTTTCAATAATGTATTTAAAGCATAACTTGAAATATTAGAACATTCTTTTTTTGCCACTTTCCCTTTTTCTAATACTAAATTTACAATTTGTTTTTGCTTTTCTGTTTTTACTTCACAATTTTTATCTATTACAATATATGTTTCATATTTTTTAGAAATTATTGTACCACTTTTCGCTTTTAATGCAGTTGGTAACATTGTCTGATAAGCCGAAATTAAATTACATAAAGTTTTTTTAGAAATATAGTTTCCCAATTCTAACAATTCTTCATTTAAAACTGGATGATCATCAATTACTTCTGCTATACTTTTTAATGCATATTGTGGCTGTTCTTGTAATTGATATTTTTTTAATACAAAACCTTCTAGATTACGATTATTAAAAGGAACCAATACCCTAGAACCGACATACACGATTTCTTCTAATTCTGGAGGAAGCAAATAAGTGAAAGTTTGAACAAGTTGTCGTGCTTTAATTTCTATTAATACATCTACAATCATAACATCCTCCATTCTTGTATCATTATAGCAAACATTTGTTTTTGTGTAAAGAAAAAAGAGTATTTAAACTCTTACTTTGTAATTTGCTTTTTCGCAAATTAAATTATCTTTGGTTAGAAAACCTAATATTTTTTTATGAATGCCTTCTACTGTCTCATAATAATCTGAATTCAATTTACCAGGATATGGTTTAATTTGATGATACCATAAAAGAATTTGTCTTTCATCTGATGTAAGTTGGAATCGAATCAGATCTTTTAACCATTGACTCAATATTCCATGACGTTTCCTAAGAAAACTTGTATTTGTTGATTGACATTCTAGCCATCCAGAAACAGAACTCGCTAAATTTTCTAAATCATTTTCTCTCATTCCAGTTTTAGAATCTATCATATTTGTTTTTTGCTTTAAAATAATATGTCTTAATTTTCTAAGTGCTTGTTCTTCTAGTTTATTTACCCATATACGTGATAAATGTAACTGTTGTGCGATTTCAGAAGATTTCATTAATTCATAATATTTCATTTCAATGACTTTTATTTCATTCTCAGATAAAGTTTCTAGTGCTTCTCTTTCCATTATACTTCTGTCTTCCAACCAATAAATCATCTTATCTTCAAATGTATTTGGTATATAACCTATACTTTGCATATAAAAAACCCCCTTTTATTGGGGCTTATATTATCATTTTGTTTTTATTTTGTCAAATTATTCACTCTTTAAAACATCCATTGCTGCACGCATTTCAAGATCGTATTTTACCATATCTAATCCACCGAATAGTTTCAAGAATTCATCTTTCTTCATTTGGTATTTCTCAGCTAATTTTGTTGCCTCTTCTTCTGCTTGTTCTTCTGTTATTTTTATATTTTCTGCTGTTGCAATTTCTTCTAACATTAATCTAAATGTAATGCGTTTTACTGCTTCTTCATGCATTTGATCTTTTAAAGCTTGCTCATCAGAATTTGTAAATTGATAGAATTGTTCTAAAGTAATTCCTTGCATTTTTAAATTTTCTTCGTATTGTTTAATCATACGTTTCTTTTCTTCTTCAATCATAACATCTGGAACATCAATTGTTACATTTTTAGCAGCTGCTTCTAATAAGTCATCTACATATTTATTATCTGCTTCTGTTTCTTTATGAGTTAAAATATTTTCCTTTACTTGCGCTTCCAATTTTTCTAATGAATCGATTCCTTCCATTCCTAAATCTTCAAAGAATTCATCATTAATTTCTGGAATTTTTACTTCTTTTACTTCATGTAAAGTAACTTTAAATACGACAGGGGCTCCTTTTAAATCTTCACTGTGATAATCATCTGGGAAAGTTACATTAATTTCTTTTGTTTCTCCTGATTTCATTCCAATTAGTTGTTCTTCGAATCCAGGAATAAAAGTTCCACTTCCAATTGTTAAAGAATAGTTTTCTGCTTTTCCGCCTTCAAAAGCTTCTCCATCTTTAAATCCTTCAAAATCAATAATTACAATATCTCCATCTGCTACTGCTCCATCTTTTAAAACATTTTCAGCATATCTTTCTCTCATATGTCCAATAGCATGATCTATTTCTTCTTTTGTCACATCTATTTTTTCTTTTTTTACACCAAGTCCTTTGTATTTTCCTAATTTTACTTCTGGTCTAAGTGTTAAAGTAAATTTAAATTCTATTCCTTCATCATTTACATCTGATAAAGCAATATCAGGTTCAGCTACGATTCTAACATCTTTTTGATCTTCAAAAGCTTTAATATAAGCTTGTTCTAAGCATAAATCTGCTGCATCCATATATAAAGATGATTTCCCATACTTTTTTAAAAATAATTCTTTTGGAGCATGACCTTGACGAAAACCATCGATTTTTACTTTCTTACTAGCTTTTTCATAAGCTTTATTTAAAGCATCTTCCCATTCTTTTCCTTCTATTTTTACAATAATTTCTTTTATATTTTTATTTTCTGTTGCTTCATTTTTTTTACTCATATTTTTTCCTCCAATTCATGTTACTAGTATATCTTATTTTTCCTAATAATTCAACACTTTTCCCTTCTTTAAAAGTAAAAAAGCACGAAGTGCTTTTACATAATTTCTACAACTTTAACGTCATATTTTCCATTTGGACTTTCAACAGATACAATATCTCCAACATGAAGACCTAAAATTGCACTTGCAATTGGTGATTCATTGGAAATTTTATTTTGAAATGGATCTGCTTCTTTACTTCCAACAATTGTATATTCTTCTGTCTCTTTGTCTTCTACATATTCTATTTTCACTTTTGATCCAATTGCCACTTCATCTGTTTTCACATCACTAATAACAACTGCATTTTCTATCATTGCTTCTAATTCTTGAATCTTACCTTCTACAATGGCCTGTTCTGTACGTGCTGCATCATATTCAGCATTTTCACTTAAATCTCCTAAAGCACGAGCATCTTTTAAAGCATTAATTACTTCTGGTCTTTTTTCTAATTTAAGATACTCTAACTCTTTTTGCATCTCTTCAAGGCCTGCTTTTGTTAAGTAAATTTCTTTTGTATTTGACATTTTATTTCACCTCAAAATTAATTTTTCTTTTAAATCTACCAAATAATACTACAGTTTTTTTCTTTTGTCAACTTTCTTTTGTATTATTTTTTTATTCTCACGAAATCATTCGGATACAAAGGCTTATTAACTTTTATTTTAACAATCTGTTTTGGATGTCTAACAACATCAATATGCTCTCCTAAATCATCTATGATTTCCTCTATTTTTATCTGAAAAGTATCTATATTTGGTCCAAAGAATTCTACGGTATCTCCAACTTTAAAATAGTTTCTTTCTTCTATTAAAGCATATCCATCTTGATAATCTAATACAAGTCCTAAAAAGTCTTGATTTGAAACTTCTACTCTTCCATTATAATATTGACATTCTACACCTTCACTTCCATCAAAAAATTGAGGTACTGAATCTCTATTGGCACAATTTGTAAGTACTTTTTCATACTCCTTATTATATTCATAATTTTCCTTTTGTTGCACATATTCATCAATTACTTTTCTATAAATATCGACAACCGTTGCAATATAATAAATAGAACGCATTCTTCCTTCTATTTTAAAAGAAGTCACTCCCATTTCTATCATATCTGGAATATAAGTTAATAAAGATAAATCTTTTGTACAAAATGTAAACGGTTTTTCTCCGATTAATGGTTTTTCATTTTTATCTTTTAAATCAAAATCCCATCTACAAATTTGACTACAACCACCACGATTGGAATCTCTTGCTGTTAAAAAATTGGAAAGAACACATCTACCACTATAAGAAGCACACATCGCTCCATGAATAAAACATTCAATTTCAATATCTACATGTTTTTTGATTTCCATTATTTCTTCTTTGCTTGTTTCTCTTCCAAGAACAATTCTAGTAATTCCTTCTTGTTTCCAAAATTTTACAGCTTCATAATTTAAAGTTGATTGTTGAGTTGATAAATGAAGTTCCAGATTTGTATTTTCTTTGGCCAAAGAAATAATAGCTGGATCGCTAATAATTATCGCATCTACTCCTATTTGATCTAATTCTTTTAAATAATCTGTTAGAGCTTTTAATTCCGAAGTATGAAGTGCAATATTGACAGTTACATAAACTTTCTTGTGTAAATGGTGAGCAAATTCTACACCTTCTTTTAGTTCTTCTAATGTAAAGTTAGAGGCATTAGCCCTAAGACCAAACATAGTTCCGCCTAAATAAACTGCATCAGCTCCATAAAGAAGAGCAAATTTAAGCTTTTCTAAACTGCCTGCTGGGGCTAATAATTCTGGTTTTTTCATATATTTTCCCCCTTTATTTTGTATACTGTTTCTGTATATAAAAATCCTTTATCCACATTTTGTTTACACAATTCATTGACAGTTTTTTCAGTTTCTTCTTTGTTTTCTTCTGTCAAATTCTGCAATAAGTTTGTAACTTGATTAAAGGTATTTTCCTCTATCAAAAAGCTATTTAAAACAGCATATTCAATCCCGATTTGTTCTAATTCTAATACTTCCTTTATTACATTTAGAATATGAGCAGAATAGACCGTTGTCCCATTATGATCATCTACAATTGGATATTTATTTCCTTCCTTTTCTAAATAGTATAAATTCCCATTTTCTTCTAGTCCAAAACACTCTAAGTAGTTTTTTACTAAATGCCTTTTAGAATCAAACATTGGAAGATAACCAAAAATATTTACAAATAAAGAAACATTTGTACTTTTTCTTATTTCTTTTATTTCATCTAATGTAATTTCACTTGAAAGATAGGCTCCTTTTACACCATGAGAAGCCCAGAAATTACAAGTTCCAGCATTTGTTGTTAAGTGTTCTTGACTCCAAATAAGAGGATAGGATACTTGTAATTCTTTCTTTAAACTAACAACACTAACGTCATAATAGAATACTCCATCTATTGAATATTGTTCTAATTCTAGCATTATTTTCTTTAGTTGTTCTAAATCTTTATTATGCATATTTTTATTTAACATGATAAAGATTTGTTTTCCTTCTTCTTTTAATTTCATATAGTCTTTTAAATCATCTATAGAAATATAAAAGGGCATATTGACGCTTAAATCTTGAATGCCTAAAATAACTCCATCTGTAGTAATTTTTTGGAATTTATTATTTGGTATTGTCAATATTTTCATACTATCACATCCCATCGTATTATAGCAAAAATGGAATGAAATAGCAAAAAAATACAGAGTTTTAGAGTTTTAATCTAAAATCTGTATTCTTAAAACATTTTTGGTTTCATATTATCTTCTGATACTTGTTTTATATCTTGATTACTAAAGTCAATAATAGTGCTTGTCCCATCTAAATTTTTGTTCTGCGATTGTAATCCCACATAATAAGAAAGAACATCAGCAAGATAATGTGGATTTCCATAAGTAGCATGTTTCCAGACATATTTTCTCTGAGCTTCAGCAATTACATCTGGATCAGTTTCGTCTAAATCGATCGCAACACGATAATAATAATTATTTGGATTGTTATGGACATCCTCTACAATAGATAACCATCCTAAATCATCAATATTGTTTTTGACTTCTTCTTCAGTAATCCCCTTTTGTTTTGCATAATCATGAATAATAATTCGCATCATACCTTGACCATAATTGTAAGATTGAAGCGCTAAATAAGGATTTCCATTATATAAATTCATTCTAATTTGTGTATACATAGCGGCGGCTTGGGCATTTTTCTCAAAATCAATTGCATTTTCCATAGTTACTGATAAAGAGTCTTCACTACCTGTTTCATAATTCCAAGCTTTTACAATTCTTCCATCTGGTGATTCTAATTGAAAAGCACCTACTCCATATCCATTATAACGATTTCCATTTGGACAACAATCTTCATGCTGTAAGTTTGATTCTGCAAGCCCTTTTGCAAGCAATAAATAAGGGTCTATTCCGTAGGAACGTGCTGTTTCAATAATTATTTTTCCTCGTTCACTTTCAAAGATATTTTCTATCCGTTCGCTATTTACTCGAGCTCCTAGCATAATTCTAGAATTATCATAGCCACTATAGTTTTCTTGTAAATTCCTTGTTTGTTCTAATCGATGAGAAAATTCAAAAATATCAACTTCGGATTGTTCTGGCTGATGAGAAGATTCAGAAGCATTAATTTCTTGTTGCTCTTCTATATAAGCAATAGGTTCTATTTCTTCTATGATATCTTTTTCAGTTGGATCTTCTATAAACCGTTCTACTATAATATCTTGAACAGGTTCTTGTTGCATATGAATATTAGAAACTCCATTTAACATAAAGATAGAACCTGTTACTAATAATGTTCCAGTTAAAGCAAGACTTGCCAATTTTACTTTATTAGCATATAAGATTTTTAATTGTAAAGCTTGGATAAGATTTGTTCTCTCATTTTGTTTTAGATTTTCTGAAACAATAGGGGCTCTATTTAATCTTCGAAACAATATTTTTAGAATCGACTCATTCTGTAATTTTTCATAATTTCTTATAACAATAGTAGCATGGTCTGCTGTATATAAAGTTAAATCTTCTCCTTTGATTACTGCATCTACAAAATGAATTGCTTTTTTAGAAATATATTCCCTAATTGTTTCTTCTTTGTTTGTTCTTCTTCGGTATGTTTCCCCAGTTCTTCCTGATCCTTTAATTTCTAGATACAAACCATTTTCAGAAGCTCCGATATAAACAATATTTTTCATTTTTCACCGCCCTTTACAACTTTTCGCTGATTCCAATTCCGTCTCCAAGTTCAATAAAAGTTGTTTTAAATTCTTTATTTTCTTTTAAAAATTCAATATAATTTTTGATTTTACCAACCATTTGACGTAAATTTTTACTTTCTATTCTCGTTTCTTGTTTGGTGTATCCATGAAAATTTAAATTATCAGAAATGATAACTCCATCTTTTATCAAATTGAAAGAGAATTTTTCAAAATACTTTATGTATTGACTTTTAGCTGCATCAATAAAAATTAAATCAAATTTTTCTTCTGTATTAAAATCCATAATATCTTGATTTAAAACTTGTATTTGATTCTGCATTCCTGCTTTTTTTATATTCTCAATTGCTTTTTGATAACGTTCTTGATCTCTTTCAATCGTTATAATTTGAATATCTTTTGAAATTGAAGCCATTCTAATCGCAGAATATCCAATAGCAGTTCCTAATTCTAAAATCTTTTTAATTTTATTTTTTCTGATATAATTTTCTAAAAATTCAATTCCATCAGGTAACATAATTGGAATTTTATTTTCTTTGGCATAAGCTTCCATTTCTTCTATTAATACTCGTACCATAGTCCCTCATTTTTTAATTTTGCTACCATTTTTTCATGCTCACTATTAGTTTTACTAAAATATGTTTTACCATTTTTATCTGCTACAAAGAAATAATTCTTGTGCTCAGTTGGTTCAATAGACGCTTTTATTGCATTCATTCCAGGATTACAAATAGGTCCTATTGGAAGTTTTCCAGCCATTTTTACAGATCTAGTATTATAATCGTTAACTTCATCTATTTCGCTTTGATATAAGTCTCTTTCACTCATTTCTACTTTTGCTCCATAATAAGTAGTAACATCGCTGCCTAAAGACCAACCTGCCTCTAAACGATTATAGAATACTCCTGCTACTCCAGCTCTATCATCACTTCCTGCGGCTTCTAATTCAACAATAGAAGCAAGGGTCAACATTTCATGAAGTGTATAATCACTTTTTTCAATTTCTTCTTTATAAGATTCTAGTTTCTTTCCCGTTTGATCTAACATTTTTTTAAATATTTCTTTTACTGTTACATTTTTATTTTTAAATTCATAAGTATCTGGGAACAAATATCCTTCCAAAGAATAATAGAGTTTCGTATCTAAAATACTTTCATCTAAGAACCAATATTCATTAATTAATTCCTTTAAATAATCCTGCTCTTTTAATACTGCAAATACTTCTTCTTCTTTATTATTTGTTTTACTTTCTATGATTTTAGCAATCCCTCTCATATGTTTTCCTTCTGGAAAAGTAATCGTAATCGATTCTGTTGTAAGCTCACTATCATTAGAAAGTGCTTCTACTAATTTTTTAACTCCCATATTTTGATTTAAAGAAAATGTACCTGCCCTAAAATTAGTTGGCTTATTCATTTTTATATATATCTTATAGACAATTTCTGAATTAATTAATTTTTTTTCTTTCAAATCTTTTGCAATTGTTAAATAGGTTTCTCCTGGTGCAATCGTAAATTCGACAGGTGTATTTTTATTTGTAACAGGTTTTAATCCCCATTCAAATAAAAAGTATAAAATTACAATAATAAAAATTACAAACACTACAAAACCAAAAATCCCCTTTTTTACGCCAGACTTTAACTTTCTTTTCGCCATAACGCTAAAAACGAGCTATTGCTCGTTCATACTTTCTGCTGCTTTTGTTTGTAATTCTTCTAAAATTGTTTCAATAATTTTCCACTCTTTTTCAGTTTCAATTGGAATCAATTTTGTTTCTGCTTCATTCGGATTATAAATAGAAGCATATACTTTTGTATTTCCTTCTTCATCTGTTGTATTATCGGTATATACCATATAATTTTTCTTTGTCTCATCTGATTCAAATGTAAACAAAACTTCACATTCTATTTCTTTTCCTGCATCATCTGTTACTTTAAATGTCATTCTTTCTTCACTCATAATTCTCTTCCTTTCATTTTATCTAAATACGTCTGTAATATGATATTGGCAGCTAAACTATCAATTTTCTTTTTTCTTTTTTTTCTTGACATATCAGCTTCTACCATATAATGTGTCGCTTCTACTGTTGATAAACGTTCATCTTGCATAATTACTTCAATATTTAGCAATTGTTCTATTTGTTCTTTAAAGTTTAGAGTTGTTATTCCTCTATCCCCTACTGTATTATTCATATTTTTTGGAAAGCCTAAAACAATTTTTCCAATATTATACTCTTCTATAATATTTTTTAATTCTGGAATTAAAGTTTCATAATCTCCTTCATTAAAACGAATTGTTTTATAGGAATTCGCAATTGTTGCTGTAGCATCCGAAATGGATATCCCTAAAGTCTTAGTTCCAAGATCTAAACCTAAATACCTCATTTATTTAAAAACTTTCTTACCATTACTTCCAAAATTTTAGCTTGGTCAAATTGAAGAATCTTTTTTCTGGCCTCTTTGTGACTAGAAATATAACCTGGATCTCCACTCATCAAATATCCAACAATCTGATTAATTGGATTATATCCTCTTTCTTCTAGAATCTCAGCGACTTCAATAATTGTTGTTTCAATAAGTGCACTTTCAAATTCATCTCCATTATAAACTTTTGTTTCTCCCAAATTCATCACCTACTTTATGAATACAACTTCATTTTATCAAATATTATCATTTATTGCAATCATTCCTGTATAAATAAATGATACTTTTCAATATACATAATGGCTTTTTTTTCATAATAATTAATAAATGTTTGATGAAAAATATGATTTAAAATTTGTTTTATCTTTTCTTCGGTTTCAAATTCACTTCCCTCATATTCTAAGAAAATCCCTAAATCTTCTATAACTTGAATGGATAATCTTGAACTCTCTCGTTTATAAAAGTACATCTTTTGTTTTAAATGAAATAATTCTTGGTATCCAATAAGCTCTAAAAACAATTTTCCCTTTTCTAAATCTGATATTTCTAAATATAACTTTTGATCTTTTGAAAGATCACCATTTTCCTTATATTCCTTTTTCTTAACTGTAAATCCTTTAAAATAGTTTCCCTCTTTTCGAATCAAAATACAATGATTTAATAAGTCCTCTACAGTTTGATAATGTCCTGTTTGTTTCATATAAATATCATCTAAGATACTTTCTTCTATAAATTCACATCCAGCATTCTCTAATAATTTTTGGATTTCTTCTAAAGACCCAGTTAATTTTATGGTAAGTTCTAATTCTTCTTTCATATATTCTCTACTTTCTAATATTTATATTTTTATTATAACAGAAAGAGAAACTATTTTACTAGTTCCTCTATTTGTTTTTTCACAGTTTCTAAAATTTCATCTAAAGCATTCGCATTCTTTCCTCCACCTTGAGCAAAAAGAGGACTTCCACCGCCTGAACCGTCTGATTTCAAAGCTGCTTCTTTTACGATATTTCCACAATGTATTGTATCTTTCAGATTATTATGGGATTTTGCAAAATAATTGACACTTCCATTATTCACATTAGCAATAAAGATAAATCCATTTTGTAAACTATTTAGAAGAGCATCTATGACTTGTTTCAAAATGCTCAAATCATAATTTTCGACTTTCATAATAATCGTTTCTATATCTCCTATTATTTCTTTTTTACTCATAAATGTATCTAAATTCTGAAGTGCTTTTTTTGATTTTTCTTCCAAATATTGTTTTTCTAATTCCATCACACTTTTTTTAATGGTTTCCATTTCATTTAGATTAAACACAATGTCTTTATAAGTATGTGGTGCATCATTATTAATATTAAAGTTAAAGTCTAATATTATTTCTTCTTGCTTTGCTTCTTCTATAATTCTTTTGGCTTTTGAAAGCAGTTTCATCATTTCGTCATTATATGGCTTAATCGCTCTAAATAAAGCCGATTCTATTCTATCACCTGTTGCGCCTACAATACGATATACATTACTTCCTTTTGATTCTAGCGATACGATAGCAAAACGTTCTATTTCTCCAATATTTTTTACATGGGTTCCACCACAGAATTCTTTAGAGTCTCCGATTGTTACAACTCTTACTTTATCCCCATATTTTTCATCAAATAACGCCATTGCTCCTGTTTGTTTGGCTTCTTCTAGCGTTAAAACTTCTGTTTTGGTATCTACTTTTGTGGCAATTCGTTCATTGACTCTTTCTTCTGTTTTTATTAATTCTTCTTTTGTAATTTTACCTTCATAGTGAATGTCAAATCGAACATTCTCATCATCGATTGCAGAACCTGCTTGATATACACTTTCTCCTAATACCTCTCTTAGTGTTCTTTGAAGAACATGAGCTGCACTATGATTACACATAACACGGTGTCTAAAGTCTTCGTTGACATTGGCAATTACTTTATCGCCTACTTTTAAGACCCCATCAAATGTTACATAGTGAAAATGTTGTTTGTTTGGAGCTTTAAAAGAATCCTCAACTTCAGCAACAATATTTCCATCGATAATCGTTCCAATATCAGAAATCTGTCCTCCACTTTCTGCATAAAAAGGTGTTTCTTTTAATACAACATATCCAGAATTTTCTAATGTTTCTACAAACTTTTCTCCATCAAACAATTTTAAAATTGTAGTTTCTGTTTTTAAGGTTTCATATCCAACAAAGATACTTTCCTCTTTAAAGTTTAACAATTCTTCATTTTGAACATTCATACTCGTTTCTTTGCTTCTACTTTCTCTTGCAAGTTCTTTTTGAGCTTTCATACAAGTATCAAATGCTTCTTTTGACACTGTAAATCCTTTTTCCTCTGCATACTCTAAAGTTAATTCAAAAGGAAAACCATAAGTATCATATAATTTGAAAGCTTCTTCTCCACTAATTGTTTTATCAGTACTTGATTCAAATAATTCTTGTAATCTTTTCTCTCCTTTTGTAAGTGTTTTCATGAATAGTTCTTCTTCTTTGTTTACTTTCTCCATAACAGAAAGTTCATGATTTCTTAAATATGGATAAGCATGTTCCATAATAGAAACAACAACTGGTACAAGTTCTTTTAAGAATGATTTTTCAATTTCAAGTACTTTTCCATAACGAACAGCTCTACGAAGTAATCTTCTAAGAACATAATCTCTTCCATTGTTTCCAAAATTAGCGCCATCAGAAAGAGCAAATGTAATCGTTCTAATGTGGTCTGCAATTACTTTAAATGCCATTTCTCCATGATATTCTTTTCCACTAATTTCTTCTGTTTTCTTTATAATTGGTAGGAATAAGTCTGTATCAAAATTAGTATCCACTTCTTGCAAAATAGAAACCATTCTTTCTAGTCCCATACCTGTATCAATATTTTTACTTGGAAGTTCTGGATATTCTTCTCTTGGGATTCCAGCTTTAGCATTATATTGGCTAAACACATTATTCCAAATTTCAATATAACGGTCATTTTCAATATCTTCTTGTAATAAACGAATTCCTAAATGATTTGGGTCATATTTTTCACCACGGTCATAAAATATTTCACTATCTGGTCCACTAGGTCCAGGTCCAATTTCCCAAAAGTTTCCTTCTAATTTAATAATGTGAGTTGGGTCCACACCTACTTTTATCCATGTATTATAAGCAACTTCATCATTTGGATAAATTGTCATATAAAGTTTCTCTTTATCAAAACCAATCCATTCTGGACTCGTTAAAAATTCAAAGGCCCAAGCAATTGCTTCTTCTTTAAAATAATCTCCAATTGAAAAGTTACCAAGCATTTCAAAGAACGTTTGATGACGAGCCGTTTTTCCAACGTTTTCAATATCGTTCGTACGAATACATTTTTGACTACTGCAAATTCTCCTATTATCAGGGACAACACTTCCATCAAAGTATTTCTTTAGTGGCGTTACTCCAGCATTGGTCCAAAGTAAGGTTGGGTCATTCTTTGGTACTAAGGATGCACTTTCTAATACTTGATGTCCTTTGCTTTCCCAAAACTGAAACCATAAGTCTCGCATTTCATTTCCAGTTAATCTTTTCATTTCTCCACCTCTTGCTTTAAGATTTCATGAACTTTTTCTTTTAATTCTTCTAAAGTCCCATCATTTTCAATGACATAATCATAGTTTTCATAATCATCCAAATCAGTCTCTGTTCGATGCATTTTTTGTGCTTCTGTTAAGCCGTTATCAAAGTTTGGTCGATTGACTCTAATAATGATAACATTTTCAAAATTGTCTCTTGGAGTATCTACTTCTATTTTAAATCTAGCATCTGAAATGGTTAATACATCAAAGAAGAATGAGTATACTTTGATATCATCTACAATCTTTTTTACAAAGAAAGCTTCATCTATTTTATCTCTGATAACATTTGTACCTAGTTGTTGTAATAATTCTCTCGGTTTTGTTTCTTCACTACCATCCCAATTGCTTATCTTTTTCGCATATTCCTTAATATAGCTACTATATTGTAAGTTTAAGACATCATAATGATTTTCTATATAATAATTTCGAATCATTTCTGCAATGGTATCTTTTCCATGTCTCGCCTTTCCACATACAATATAAATTTTTGGTTGTTTTTCTTTTAAATCCATTTTATCCATCCTTTCAAAATATAGAAAAACCACGTATTTTTCTAGGAACGAAAAACCGTGGTACCATCCTAATTGCTTCTTTTCTTGATAACGGAGATATCTCCGGTAGGGTTTGCCTACACTCTAAAGGAGCTTCTGTAGCATCATTTTCTCATTTCCACCAACCATGAGTTCTCTATAAAAATGTGTGTTACATACTAATCTTTATCATTGCTTTAATTAAAATCTAGTATATCATATTTTTGGTCTAAAAACAAAATAATTGATTTTCCAACAGAAATAATTGGAGTTGAAATAAGCATTCCGAGTATCCCCCAGAAATGTCCAAAAATAAGTAATCCTAACATAATTGTAACTGGGTGTAATTTTGTTGTTTTACTCATAATAAGAGCCTGAATAAAGTTTCCTTCTAAAAACTGAATTAATGCGATTACAACTAATACTAAAATTCCTGTTGTAGGAGACTGGGCAAATCCAACAATAACAGCTGGTGCTCCTCCTATATAAGGTCCTACATATGGAATAACATTCGTAATTCCACAGAATAATCCAAATAAAAGTGGTGCTTTTAATCCGACAATCCAAAGACCGATTGATGTTACAAAGAATACAAAAGTAGAATCTAGTAATGCTCCCTGTACAAATCTTCTAAGAGATGTATTTACTTCGGTAATTAAATCTCTTGCATCTTTCTGCATCTTTTTAGGAAATATTGTAATGATTGTATCATTTACATTATCAAATCCGATTAATAGATAAAATCCAATAATAAGTCCAACTAAGAAAGTTCCAAGTCCACTAAAGATTGATTTGGCTAAATCTACAGTCATTGTTGGAAGAGAGCTTGCTAAATTCGTACCAAACTGTTCAATATTTTTAAATAAATCTAACTTAAATGTATCTACATCAAAGTCTTTAATAGATGATAGTTTCTGAAAACCTTCATCAATCCACGATTTAACTCTATCAAATACACTAGGCAATGTTTGAACAAAATCATTAATTTGGTCAGATAGTAGTGGAATAATCATAGCTAACAAAATAAATAAGCATCCCAGAAATAAAACATACATAATAATAGAACCAAATGTTCTTTTAATTCCCTTTTTTTGAAGCCATTTTACAGCTGGGTCAAATAACCATGCCATAAATATTCCAATAAAAAGGGGAGCTACTATAGTTAATAATTCAATGATAAAATCCCATATTTTTAATTCTTTTATGACTTTTATAGCAGCCCATGTACCCACTATAATAATTAGAAAATAAGAAATATGAAGAATTTTTTTTGCAAGTAATACTGTTTCGTTTACATTCTTCATATTTAATTCTTTGTCATTTCCTCTTCGAAACATGATTTCACCTCATAATTCTATTATACTCATATAATGGACTAATGTAAATCATTATTCTTCATGAATCTAATAAATAAATTGACATTTTTTTAAAATGATACAAAAGTAATTCTGACATATCCATGGTCACTATTTCCAACCATATTTTCTGTTCCTCTTGGGTTTGGCATTTCTTCGTTTCCACTTAACATTAAAGAATTTTTAAATATTTTATTTGAGTAATGATTTGGCTGGCTTGATGGGGTCCCATCTATTTTAATAGCATTACATCCACTATGACCAGAAATAAAGGATGAACCTCCGCCTCCACCTTGGCCTGAGCCTCCTGATTTGGTTGCTCCTCCAGCACCACCTCCGTAGTAGCCACCTCCGCCTCCTCCTGCACCTATTCCATCGGAAACGGAATCATTATTTCCTCCTTGTCCAAAACTTCCTGAATATGAAGTTCCTATTCCTCCATAAATATTATTACCATTTGTTCCTCCAGAAATTTGTGAGCCACCTTTTCCATCTTGATTGCTATAAGCGTGCCCACCATAATATCCTCCGCTATATCCAATTAAACCACCAGCATAACTTCTACCCCTGCTGAATTATAAGTTGGATGGGCAACTCCTCCACCTCCTCCAGCAACCATAATTCTAGATTTTAAACCTTCTAAATTATCCCAATTGCCATTTATAAGACGAATATCTGTTGCTCCTCCTCCTGAGTAACCAAAATTGGAACCATTTCCACCATAACCTCCACCATTAAAGGTTGCGTTTCTATTATTAGTTCCTTTTTCTCCAACATAAACATATAGCTTGTCATCTTTCTTTAATGAAATCGTTCCTTTTGTATAAGCTCCTTGTCCATATGGAGCTTCCTCTGGGCTTCCTCCTGCTGCTCCCCATAATTCTATTTTATAAGAACCATCACACGGAACTGTAAACGTTTCATAATTTCCTGTATAGTCATAAGTAATATCAGCAACATGTAATACTTTTCTTGTTTTTGTTTCTATTAACTTATTTTGGTTATCATAGAGTTGGTATTGAATCGTACGTAATTTCCAAAGAGAATCTTTTTCTTCATCTTTGACAACAGCATAGTAAGTAATTGTACTAGGAGAATTGCCTAATACAATTTCATATCCAGGTTCTTCAAAAGTATCTTCTGTTTGAATCACTTTTTCTTCCCCTAACAAATAAATCATAGCATGGTCTTCTATATCATGTAATAATGTAATACGTACATAACCATTTTCAGAATTACCATTCATAACTCCTTCTTCTCTTGGATTTGGCATTTCTTCATTGCCACTTAACATTAAGGCATTACGAAATATAATTCCAGAATAATGATTTGGCTGATTTGATGGGGTACCATCTTCTTTTATTGCATTACAGTCTTTATATCCAGAGATGAAAGAAGAACCTCCTCCTCCACCTTGGCCTGAACCACCATTTTGGGTAGCTCCTCCTGCACCGCCTCCATAGTAGCCTCCGCCACCTCCTCCAGCGCCAAGACCTCCTGATACAGAGTCATTGTTTCCGCCTTGTCCGAAAGTTCCAGAGTACGCTATTCCAGTTCCGTTATGAACATTGTTTCCCTTTGCTCCACCAGAAACTTGTGAACCACCTTTACCATCTTGATTACTATAAGGGTGACCACTATAATATCCACCACTAAATCCTGTTAATCCACCTGCATAACTTTTTCCTCCTGCTGTATTATAACTTTGATGGGCAACTCCACCTCCGCCTCCAGCAACCATTACTCTAGATTTTAAGCCTTCAATATCATCCCAGCTTCCATTTGTAAGACGAATATCGGTTGCTCCTCCTCCTGAATAACCATAGCTAGAAGCATAGCCACCATAACCACCACCATTAAAAGATACTTCACGTTTATTTTTTCCCTTTTCTCCAACATAAATATAGAAAATATCTCCTTTTTTTAAGTGAATGGTTCCTTTTGTATAGGCGCCTTGCCCGTACGGAGCTTCTTCTGGGCTTCCTCCTGCTGCTCCCCATAATTCAATTTCATAAAGTCCATCATAAAGCGCTTCAAATTTTTGGACGTTCCCTGTATAATCAAAATCTGCATGATATCGTTCATCCAAAATTTGAAATGTCTTTTCTGCTTTTACATTTCTATCATTTTTTAAATAATAAGTTATATGATATTCTCCTGGAGTTTTTCTATCCACGTTTCCTTCATAATCAATGTTATTTTCTACAATATGGTTTTCATTATCGAAAGCAGTTACACCTTTTAATATATCAATCATTTCACCTTTAAAACAAGTAGTCTTTTCTTCGTCTATCACAATACTGCCTTTGAAATCTGAACAAGCTCCTTCTGTTAATTCAATTTTATTTGCATAATAATTTTTATAAGCACACCATTTTCCATTATATAATTGAAGTTCTATTCTTCCTTCATCATTAATTTCTACATATCCACTTTTTGGTCTAGTCCCCTTAAAAGATAATGTTTTGTCCCCTGGAAATGTAAATAGCTGTTTTGGTTTTTCTTCAAAAATCAATGTTGTTGCATAATAAGTCTCTGCTGTTTCCATAATACCATAAGCACTATCTAAAAACGCGCTTTTTCTTGCTTTTTCAATGACATTTAATATAATGGGTACTGAAATAAGTGCGATTACTGCAAGTATTATAATAACCGCTAATAATTCAATTAATGTAAAACCTTTTTTCTTCATAAGAATCAACGACCTATTCTAAATTTATTGTACATCAAAGTTGTTTCTTTATCAATGAAAAAGAACAACCTTTTTTTTGATTGTTCTATACACTCATCAATTCTGTTTCTTTTTCTTTGAATTTTTCATCAACAATTTTATTATATTTATTGATTAATTCCTGCACATCTTCCTGGCCTGCTTCTTTATCATCTTCTGGTACTTCTAGTTTTTTAATATCATTATTGGCATCTTGACGGATATTACGAAGCGCAATTTTAGCTTCTTCTGCTATCGTTTTTACTTGTTTTACGTATTCTTTTCTTGTTTCTTCTGTAAGCGCTGGAATATTTAAAATAATTACTTCCCCGTTATTATTTGGTGTTAATCCGATGTTAGCCTCATAAATTCCTTTTTCAATGGCACCTAAGCAAGAACGGTCAAATGGCTTAATCATAAGTTGTCTAGCTTCTGGAATTGAGATAGTCGCTAATTGTTTTAATGGAGTATCACTTCCATAATAAGATACCATTACCTTGTCTAATATAGCTGGATTAGCTCTTCCAGCACGAATATTTGTAAATCTTTTTTCCATATTTTCTATTGCTGATGTCATTCTTAATTCTGTTTCTGTTAATATGTCATTCATATATTATAACCCTCACATTTCTAGTAACATTATATTATAAATAGTTATAAATATCAATACAAAAATAAAAGACTGAAGACGCTTCAATCATTTATTTTTTTAAAAACAATCGTTTTATTTTTTTTATAAATATTCAAAGATATTCACGAATTTTTTTGAATTCACTACTATCTTCTAATCCTGTTTTTTGTAATTGTTCAAATAGTTTCTTTTGTTCTTTGCTCAACTTTTTAGGAGTAATGACTTTTATAATGACATACATATCTCCTTTTCTGCTACTATGAATGTGCTCTACTCCTTTTCCTTTTAAGCGATATTTATCGCCAGTCATACAACCAGCATCAATTGTTAATTTTACAGTTCCATATAATGTTGGTACATCTTTTTTACACCCTAGTACTGCATCTGCAATTGTAATTGGCAATTCCAAATAGATGTTGTCATCATCACGTTCAAAGATTGGATGTGATTTCACATTAAATTCAATATAGACATCTCCATTTGGTCCACCATTACTTCCTGCATTTCCTTTTCCTGCTAAACGTAATTGATTTCCTGTATCTACTCCAGCTGGAATTGTAACTTCTAAATCTACATTTCTTTTTGCTTTTCCAGAACCTTTACATTTACTACAAGTTGTTTCATAACTTTTTCCTTTACCATTACAATTAGGACAAGTTGATTTTGTCATAAAAGCTCCAAATAGTGTTCGTTGTTCAGTTGTAACTTGACCACTTCCATGACAAGTCGGGCATGTTTTTTCTCCATGACCGCCTTTTCCAGAACATTCTTTACAATCTTCTACTACATCTAGATTGACAGTCTTTTTTGTTCCAAATACTGCTTCTTCAAATGTTAAATTCATTCTAATTAGTGAATCAGAACCTTTTCTTGCTCTAGAAGAATTGCCTCCACCAAAGCCACCGAAACCACTGAATCCACCTCCAAATAAATCGCTAAAAATATCTGAGAAGTCAAATCCAGAAAAATCAAATCCACCTGCTCCATTTGCACCATTTTGGAATGCAGCATGACCATATTGGTCGTATTGTTGTCTTTTTGAAGCATCACTTAATACTGCATAGGCTTCTTGAGCTTCTTTAAATTTATCTGCTGCATCGGGTTCTTTATTCACATCTGGATGATATTTTTTAGCGAGTTTTCGGAAGGCACTTTTTATTTCAGCATCGGTTGCAGTTTTACTAACACCTAATACCTCATAATAATCTCTTTTTTCCATATTACTTCACTTCCTTTTACTCATATAAATCTTTTAATTCTTGAAGTTTCTGTTCAAAAACAGCAAGGGCCTTTTCAATTGGTTCTTTTGTAGTCATATCTACTCCTGCGCGTTTTAATATTTCTAATGGATAATCACTTCCACCACTAGATAAGAATTTTAAATATTGCTCTTTTGCACCCTCTACGCCATTTATAATATCGTATGCTAATGCAATCGCACTTGATAGCCCTGTTGCATACTTATACACATAGAATGAAGAGTAGAAATGTGGAATTCTTGCCCACTCATAACGGATTTCATTGTCACTAATTACATCTGGACCATAATAAAGCTTATTTAGTTCATAATATGTATTACTAAATTCCTGTTCTGTAAGTGGAATTCCATTTGCTTCTTTTTCATGCATCATCATTTCAAATTCTGCAAACATTGTTTGTCGGTAAATAGTTGTTCTTACTTTTTCTAAGAACTCTGTTAAATATAAAATTTTTTCTTCTTTTTCTTTTGCATTTTTATACAAATAATCATTTAATAAAACTTCATTCACTGTAGACGCTATTTCTGCTAAGAAAATTGGATAGCCATGATTCACAAAATTTTGATGCTTATTAGAGTAATAAGAATGCATAGAATGGCCCAATTCATGTGCCATAGTACTAACAGAATCTATGCGATTATCATAGTTTAGCGATAAATAAGGATAAGAATCATAAGTTCCCCAACTATAAGCTCCTGATTTTTTACCGCGGTTTGGATAAATATCAATCCATTTTTCTGTAAATGCTTTTTTTAAATCATTAATATATTCTTCTCCTAGTGGCTTTAAAGCATCTAAAACGATTTCTTTTCCTTCTTCAAATGGTATTTCTTTTGGTTTTTCTTTGATTAAATCTGCGTAGACATCATACATGTGCATTTCTTCATATCCTAAAACTTTTTTTCTAAGTTTCATATAATCATACATAACTCCTAAACGACTATGTACAGCATCAATTAGATTTTGATAGACAGATATATCAATATTATCGTGAAAAAGACTCATTTTTAATGGACTATCATAATTTCTAACTTTACTATAGAAAAAGTTTTCTTTGATTTGCCCTTTTAATGTTGCAGCAATTGTATTTTTAAAATCACCAAAATACTTATACATTGCTTTAAAAGCATCTTCTCTTACTCTTCTATCATGACTTCCTACATAATATCCATAATTGCTATTAGTAAGTTCAACTTCTTCATTATTTTCATCTCGTATAGTTCCCAAATTAATATCTGCATTATCCAAATTATAGAAAACATCATCGCAAGCTCCAAATGCATTAGAAGCTGTTGCTATAATTTTTTCTTCTTCTTCACTTAATGTGTGCTTTTGATAACGGAATATAGATTCTAAAGCAAAATGGTATTCTTCTAGGTCTTTATTTTTCTTAATATATTCAAGAACTTTATCATAAGAGCAATTTAGAATTTCTGGACGTACAAACGCTAATGCCTCACTTACATCATCATTTAATTTTTCTGTTTTCATTTTTAATTCTTGTGCTTCTGTATTTGTTGTATCTTGATCACAAAGCATATGAGCGTATACATATATTTGCTCTAAAGCTCTATCTAACTCATCACTTGTTTTTAAATAAGAAAGTAAAGAAATGTCAGAATCCATAATATGTCCTTGCATATTTTTTATTTGTTCTTTCTTTTTCATTACTTCTTGATATAAATCATCAAAACCTCTATCTTCTACCATTTTTTCCAAATTCCATTTATAATGACTATCAATTTCTGAACGTGTTTTTACTGTTTTTCCCATGTTTTCTCCTTTATCCTTAAGAAAGTTCTAGTTTCCTAGAACTTCTTTTTATTTTTCTTCGAATTCTGCATCTACTACATTATCATCTTTTTTATCAGATGTTGAATCGGTTGTATTATTATTTTCTGCTTGAGCTTGTTTTGCGGCTTCTTCATATACTTTTGTTGCAAAAGCCATTGCAGTTTCATTTAATTTTTCTTTTTTAGATTTAATATCTTCTAAGTCATCTTTTTCTAATGCTTCTTTTAAATCTTTCATTTCTGCTTCTGCTTTTTCTTTATCTTCATTGCTTACTTTATCTCCAAGGTCTTTTAAAGCTTTTTCAGTTGCAAAAATAGTTTGTTCTGCTTCATTACGTAAATCAGCTTCTTCTTTTCTCTTTTCATCTGCTTCACGATTTGCTTCTGCTTCTTTTACCATTTTATCAATTTCATCATCACTCAAGTTTGTAGAAGCTGTAATTGTAATTGATTGTTCTTTGTTTGTTCCTAAATCTTTTGCTTTTACATTTACGATACCATTGGCATCAATATCAAATGTAACTTCAATTTGTGGTACTCCTCTTGGTGCTGCTGGAATATTAGTCAATTGGAAGTTTCCAAGTGTTTTATTATCTGCTGCCATTGGTCTTTCCCCTTGTAAGATATGAATATCTACAGCTGGTTGATTATCTGCAGCTGTTGAGAATACTTGAGATTTGCTAGTTGGAATTGTTGTATTTCTTGGAATTAATACAGTACATACTCCACCTAATGTTTCGATTCCAAGTGAAAGTGGTGTAACATCTAGTAATACGATATCATTAACATCTCCTGTTAACACTCCACCTTGAATCGCTGCTCCCATAGCAACTACTTCGTCTGGGTTAACTTCTTTACTTGGTTCTTTTCCTAATTCTTTTTTCACCAATTCTTGAACCATTGGAATACGAGTAGAACCACCAACTAATAATACTTTGTCAATATCTTTTGCTGTTAATCCGGCATCTTTTAAAGCTTTACGAACTGGTTCCATAGTAGATTCTACTAAGTCACGAATTAAATCTTCAAATTTTGCTTTTGATAAACTCAAATTTAAGTGAAGTGGTCCATCTTCTCCTTGTGATAAGAATGGAAGTGATATTTCTGTAGAACTCATTCCACTTAAGTCTTTTTTGGCTTTTTCTGCTGCTTCTTTTAAACGTTGCATAGCCATAGAATCTTTATGTAAATCTACACCATTTTCTTTTTTGAATTCATCAGCTAAGTATTCCATAACACGATTATCGAAATCGTCTCCACCTAAGTTATTATTTCCACTTGTTGATTTTACCTCGAATACTCCATCTCCAGTTTCTAGAATAGAGACATCAAATGTTCCTCCACCTAAGTCAAATACCAAAATCATTTCTGATTTTTCTTGTTTATCTAATCCATAGGCAAGAGCTGCTGCTGTTGGTTCGTTGATAATTCTTTCAACTTCTAATCCAGCAATTTTTCCTGCATCTTTTGTTGCTTGACGTTGTGCGTCATTAAAGTATGCTGGTACTGTAATAACTGCTTTTGTTACTTTTTCTCCTAAATATGCTTCTGCTGTTTTCTTTAAGTCTTCTAGTACCATTGCACTAATTTCTTGTGGAGTATATTTTTTACCATCTACTTCAAATTTGTGGTTTGTACCCATTTTTCTTTTTGCACTTGATACTGTATTTGGATTTGTCATTGCTTGGTTTTTTGCTTTAATACCAACAATTCTTTCACCATCTTTTTTAAATGCAACTACGGAAGGAGTTGTTCTAGAACCTTCTGGATTGGCAATTACTTTTGCTTCTCCTCCATCATATACACATACACAACTATTTGTTGTTCCTAAATCAATACCTATAATTTTACTCATATTTATCACCTTTCCTTTTTGGGTAAATTCCCTACCCATTCATTTAATATTTTATTGTATTTTTCTTTTTCTCTTTCAAAGTCAAATCTATTTCTGTAATTTCCTTTTTCATCATAATATTCCATTGTATGTCTTAAACAAACTTTATCATCAAAATTTTCTAATTCAAATCCTTCAGGAATATTTGAAAATGAATAAATTTCTTTAAACAGAATATAAATTCCAGTTTTTCTAGATTCTGTTGGAAAAGAAATATCATATTCTTTGATTTCATAATGCCCTTCACAACTAGCTAATGTATAAAAACCTAATTTATTTAATTTAGAAATTGTATCTGCTATCATAGGGTCACATGAAAATACTTTTGGATGGTCCTTATAAACTTCAAACGTTTCTTTATCTATAAAATAACATCTATCCATTTATTCACTTACTCGAACCATAGCTGGTCTAATTACTCTATCTTTATATAAATATCCTTTTTGCAATACTTCGATTACCATTCCAGGTTCCATACCATCTACATGAGCAGTCATTACTGCTTGATGATAAGCTGGGTCAAATGGTTTATTATTTCCATCAATTGCTTTAATTTCATATTTCTCTAAGACATTTACAAAATTGCAATAAATCATTTTAAATCCTTCTAAAAATTTTGAAAGCTCATCATCTAATTTTTCATCATCTAAAGCAATAGCACGTTCAAAATTATCTACAGTGGAAAGCATATCCTTAATCATATCCTCTCCAGAATATTTTAACAAACGACTAATTTCTTCATCTTTTCGTTTTCGATAATTGATAAAGTCTGCTTTGCTCACTAATAATTTATTTTCTAAATCTTTGTTAACCTCTTTTAATTCTTCTAATTCACGCTCTAATTTATTTGATTTTTTATTTTTCCCAAATAATTTTTTATTTTCTTTTTCTTCACATTCACATGACTCAGAGTTGCATCCATCTTCACAACCACAATTTTCTTCACACTCACAGTTTTCTTCGCAACTGCAATTTTCAGTATGGCAAGCTTCCTCTGTTACGATATTTTCTTGGTTCTCCATTTTATACCTCCTTTAGAAATTATATCCCTATGTTTTGTTTAATATAGTCGAGTAATGCAATTACTCGGTCATATTCCATCCTTTTTGGTCCTATTAAAGCAATTGTTCCTTCTTCTCCACCTAATGAATATTTTGTTTTAATAACAGTGACATCATCATCGAACTCATTTTCGCTTCCAATATAAATATTAATTCCATTGTCTTCTTCTTTGATGCTATTAATCATACTTTGGTCTTCAAATTTATTCATAATTTCTCTGATTTTAGATGCATCATCAAATTCTGGTTGCATTAAAATATTCTTTGTTCCTGTTACTCTAATATTCGCTTCTTTCGTAAAATCACTAAAGGCACTATAGAAAGCATTATAAAGGACCTCGTGCTGTTTTACATATTTGGCAATCACTGGTTTTACTTCAAATTCCAGTTTGCTACTAACTTCATCAATTGGTGTACCAATAATTAATTTATTAATTAATTCTACCGTTTGTCTAACTTCTTCTACAGAAATTGTATCTGGCAAATTCATAGTTCTATGTTCTACATGACCTTTATCTGTTACAACAATTGTAATAAAATGAAAATCACTTAATGGAACAACTTCTACTTTTGTGACTTTATTTTCTTTAGAAGAGCTTCCTAAAACTATAGAAGTATAACTTGTTAGTTCAGAAATAATTTCCATACTTCTTATGATTGCATCATTTAAAGCAAGAGATTGATTATGAAAGATTGTTTGTAGTTTTAACATATCTTCGCCATTCATCTCTTTTGGCTTCATAATGTAATCTACATAATAGCGATAACCTTTTTCACTCGGAACACGCCCAGATGAAGTATGTGTTTTTTCTAAGTAGCCATAGTCTTCTAATATAGCCATTTCATTTCTAATGGTTGCACTAGAACAATTCATGATTTCACAAAGTGATTTTGAACTGACGGGTCTTGCTGTTTTAATATAATCTTCAATAATTAATTTCAGCAATTCTATTTGTCTATCATTCATCATTTTGTTTCACCTCTTTAGCACTCTTAACGAAACACTGCTATCAGTATATCATTATATGTTAGCATTGTCAATATATGAGTGCTAAAAGATTGAAAAAAAGTATTTTTTAGATACTTTTAAAATCTTCTTTTTACAAATTGTTTTGGTTTTACTGTATTTGCTGGAATAATTTCACCTTCTTGATAGTCTCTATCTAATTGGTCAAAACGAATATTTTTTAACACGCCATTCACTAGCATTGTTACATAAATTTGTTCTTTCTCATGTTTCTTAAAAACAAACATTTCTCCAGTTTGAATAATATTTTTAATTTTTTCACGCAATGGTCGTACTTTATCACTTGCATAATATGCACTTTCTAAACAATACTCTGGGGAATGCCCTGTAAGTTGTGAAGAAGGAATTTGTTTTGAATTCTCATAACTATGTATATAAGCTGGATTAATATCAAGCTCATAAATTAACTCAATAGTTTTCTTTAAATCATCTATTGTTTCTGTTGGATATCCTGTTATAAATTCTGTATGAATAATAATATCAGGTCTTTCTTGTTTGATAAAACGAATGAGTCTAATTAAATCTTCTAATGAAATTGAGCGGTTCATTAATTGATAAACCCTAGGGCTTCCGCTTTCTAATGAAATAAAAATTTCTTTAATTTTAAAATTTGTTATAATTTCCTTCACCAATTCTGGATACCAATTAATTAATGCACCTACATATGCATAGTGAATTTTATCAGGCTTTGTAAATGTACTAATTACTTCATGGGTTCTTCTCTTACCATATAAATCAACTCCATAAAGACTTAAATTTGATGCTGCTATTGCAATTCGAGAGAAAGGATAATCTATTGCTTCAATATCATTCGCTAAACTTTCCACCTTTTCAAATGGATAACTTTTTAATTCAAAATTCATATAATTGCTTTTACAAAAACTACAGTGATTTAAACATCCTGAAACTAGAGATATCCGAATAGATAAGCCTGCTACTGAATAAGGTATATCAAAATCGTCATCTATGTTGTACCCTCTTAACAATTTTGCTACATATGGCACTAAATCTTCTTGTTTTATTGTTTCTACCTTTAATAATAATTCTTTTTGTTCTTCTGCTAGCTCAAATTTTACTCCTTTTGATAGACATCCACTCATGATTATTCTCGCATCTGGTTTTGCTCTTTTGACAACATCTTTTATACATTCAAAACTATTAAGCATCTGTTGATAAATTGATAGACAAGTATCTACTATAATTATAATATCTGCTTCTTCTGGTTCTACAAATTCAAAATTCAAATTCTTAGCTAAATTTTTAATCATATCTTTTTCATGATGATTTCCACAAGCTCCTAATCCGCCTATCCAAATTTTTTTCATACATTTCCACCTTTTAACTAGGAATTATAATACATCTTTATTTTTGCTTGGTCAAGAAAAAAATGTAGACGCTTCTACATTTTCTTTCCCTTTGGTTTTTCATATATATAAATGCAATCTTCTATATCTTTAGACATCTCTACATTTCTCCATAAGGGGAAACTAGTAAAAGTAATGGTTTTATATTTTCCATCTAAATAATCGATTTTTTTTAATTCAAATTTTGTTCCAAAAATTCTTTTTAGAAAATTACCTGTTGCTCGTATCTTCGTTTTATATGCATATTGATAAGCAACTTGAATAATTCCACCTTCTTTTAATTGTTTACTTGCTTTGTTTTGGACAAATTCTAGATATTCGCTTTCACTCATTGTACTAAAATAATCACTTACTAAATAAGATTCAATATTAGAAAAAAACATTGCATCATATTGTTCATTTCCTTCTCCTATTTCTAGTAAATTTTTTTCTACAAATGATATTTCTACTTGACTTAATCTTGATTTTGTTTGTTCATAGTTTTCTTCACTATATAAATATGGGTTTCCAAGTATCGTATTCTTTATATTAGATGGTTGCTCTAATAATCTTGAAGTAGCCAATGCATTTCCATCGTTTCCAAATAACTGGTACATGGAATTCCAGTATTCCAAATATGGTTTTGGTAAAAATGGAATTAATTTTTGATACATTCCATACTCCATTCTATTTTCTCCAAAAAAGAATTGTAAATATTCTTGATAGGAAAATGCTTTCATAGCAGCCATCTTGAAATGAGCATAAAAAACAGTATTGACATTGGTATCAAAATTACAAACTTTTTTTGCGCCTTCATAAACTAAATTAAAAGATTGGTCAAAGCTACCTGTTACTGTTAGTATATCTTTTCCTTCTATATCAATTTTTTCTAAATAAGATAAATTTTCAGTCGAAAAGGAATAAACCCCACTATACTTTCCAAAATCTGGACGAACTAAGGAATAAAATTTTCTATTTAAATATTCTATGGTTCCTGATATGGCTTCTTTTACATTTACTTCCATTTTTCATCTCTCCTATTATTTATAATATATCTATTTTTGTTTCAAGCGTCAATTGTGATAAGATAAAATAAAAATATAGAGTGTAAAATAATACATTGTTTTATTGATTATTTTTTTATCATACAAAAAAAACGTAGATTTATTTTTCTACGTTTTTTAATATCAATGTATTATCTTTGACATCCACAATGACTTTACTATCAAATTTGATTTCATCCATAATAATCTTTTCAGCAAGTAATGTTTCTAAATTTCTACTTACATAACGTTTGATTGGTCTTGCTCCATAATTTTCATCATAGGACTCATTGATAATGTAGTCTTTCGCTTGTTCTGTTAATTCAATATTAAGATGTTTATCACGAAGTCTATATTCAATTTCTTTAATAATGTTATCTAAAATATCATATACAACTTCTTTTGTTAATGGTTTAAAAATAATAATTTCATCAATACGGTTTAAAAACTCTGGTTTAAATGTATGTTTTAGTTCTAATTGAATTAATTCTTCACTATTTTCTTTGTTTTCTAAAATATGTTCACTACCTAAATTAGAAGTCATAATAATGATTGTATTTTTAAAATCGACTGTTCTACCTTGACTATCTGTAATTCTCCCATCATCTAATATTTGTAATAAAATATTAAATACATCTTTATGGGCTTTTTCTATTTCATCAAATAAAACAATGCTATAAGGATTTCTTCTAACTGCTTCTGTCAACTGTCCACCTTCATCATAACCAACATATCCTGGAGGCGCTCCTACTAGTCTTGAAACAGAGTGGGCTTCCATATACTCACTCATATCAATACGAATCATATGACGTTCATCGTCAAATAACTCATACGCTAAAGTTCTAGCTACTTCTGTTTTTCCGACTCCAGTAGGACCTAGGAAAATGAATGAACCAATTGGCCTATTCGGGTCTTTGATACCAGCCCTAGCACGAATGATTGCCTCACTTACTAGTTTTAAAGCTTCTTCTTGTCCTTTTACTCTTTTCTGCATATTTTCTTCTAAATGAATCAGTTTTTCTTTTTCTCCACTTACTAGTTTTTGAACTGGAATATTCGTCCATTTAGAAATAATTGCTGCAATACCTTCATCATCAACAGTATCACTTAACATATCTGATTTATCATTTGCTTTCAACTCTTCTAATTCTTTTTCAAGAGTTGGAATTGTTCCGTGTCTTAATCTTGCTGCTGCTTCTAAGTCATAATTATTTTCTGCTTGTTCTAGTTCAAATCTTGACTTTTCTAATTCTGCTTTTTTTGATTTTACTCGGTCATTGATTTCCTTTTCTTCTTGCCATTTATTACGTAGTTCTGTTTCCTCTTGTTTTAAAGTTGCAATTTTCTCTTTAATTTCTGATACTCTTTTTTTAGATAATTCATCATTATCTTTTTTTAAAGCTTCTAATTCTATTTCTAGTTGCATAATTTCTCTAGTTAAAGCGTCTAGCTCAACTGGAACAGAATCCATTTGTACTTTAATTGTGGCACACGCTTCATCTACTAAGTCAATTGCTTTATCTGGTAAAAAACGGTCTGTGATATAACGGTCTGATAAAGTGGCTGCTGCTACTAATGCTCTATCTTTAATATTTACTCCATGATATACTTCCAAACGTTGTTTTAATCCTCTTAATATCGTAATTGTATCCATAACATTTGGTTCTTTTACTAAAACTTTTTGAAAACGTCTTTCTAAAGCTCCATCTTTTTCTATATATTTACGATATTCATTTAAAGTTGTTGCTCCAATTACTTTAATTTCACCACGTGCAAGCATTGGTTTTAACATATTTCCAGCATCCATAGCGCCTTCTAATGCGCCTGCTCCAACAATCATATGAATTTCATCAATGAACATGATAATTTCTCCATTAGAGTCTTTAATTTCTTTTAGAACTGCTTTTAATCTTTCTTCAAATTCACCACGATATTTCGCACCTGCAATTAATGCTCCCATATCAAGTTCCCAAATTCGCTTATTTTTTAAAGAGGCTGGAACATCACCTTTTACAATTCTGTTCGCTAATCCTTCTACAATTGCTGTTTTACCTACTCCAGGTTCTCCAATTAATACTGGATTATTTTTTGTTTTTCTAGAAAGGATTCTAGTAATACTTCTGATTTCCTCATCTCTTCCGATTACTGGATCAACTTTTCCGTCTTTTACATCCCCAACAATGTCTCTACCATATTTTTCTAATACATTTTTTAAATTTTCTTCATATGGATTTCCATTATTCATATAAATCCCTCCTTCTGGTTTAAAACCATATTTATTGTAGCACCAAAAATAGCACTCGTCAAGTGCGAGTGCTAAAATGCTATTTTAATTTTTGTTTTTGAGGTTCATCTATAAAAAATAGTAATTCATCTGGCCCATCCACCATTGTTATTTTTTTATTTGTTTTTGAAATTTCATATTCTAAAGCATCCGCTACTGTAATCTTAGAATCAGCCGGGCGCTTTAACATACAAGCATAATAATTATGAATTAATCTTTGTATAATTGCATTAATATCCTTCAACATTGCATTTAATACTTTCTTCATTCTAGGAGCTACCATAATTCGCTCTATGATATCAACTGCCCCATAGTCATCTAATTCCTTTTTATACCTAGCTAATGGTTCTATTAGCTCAGGCACTGAATCTATTGTTCTTATTCCCATGTTATTTAATAGATAAATAACTTTACTTTCTAATGTTCCATAGTAAAGGGTATTATATAAATAAGATAATTCATTCACATCTCTAATAGCATGTTCTTTTACTACAAAAACAGATTTGATTGCTTCTACATCAATCTTTTCAAATACATATCTTTCATCTAAATATCCACTTTTATCATATGGTAATCCTTTTAAAATTGCGGTTGCTTTTTTATTAAATTCCATAGGTGAATATAATTGCTGATTATCACAGAAAAATGAAATACCATTTCGTATAAATGTTCCAAATGCCTGTTCATCATCTTTGACAAATGATGTTGGAACTACAGAAATCCATCTAGATGAATTTCCTCCATCAAAGTTTCTAGGAAAATTCATAGTTGTTTTTTTCATTTCAGAGAATGATAATATTCCATTTTCTAGCACACTAGAAATTCGGAAGAAATCAAATCCTATACTATGAAGACAGTCTCCATTCATCTTTTCTAATGGAATATCATCACTCCAATTTCGTTCCATAAGTTTATTATAAGCTCCATTTACTTCTTGCGCTAAAGCAATCATAGATACTGATTCTGGAAAATGTAAATACTCAGGATTTAATGCAGCTTGGCATTTTTCACTAAATCTAGTTCTATCTAGAGCGTCAGCATCTTTTAACAGATACGCTAATCGCTGATATCTATTAAAAGATGCTTCTGGTAATTCATAATTATCAAAGTTAATTCTTAACTTTCTATCTGGCTGAGAATGAAAATCAATAATAGCCCTTAACATAGTTAAGTTTACTCTGTTAGAGTAAACTGCCCCTAGGGGCATTATTTCTTCAATATGGTCGGCACTTACCATGCCATGAAAGGGGTCTTCAAAATCATTTTCTCTTTTAAAATCATGATACATCGCCGCATCTGTTAAAATTTGCATATCCTCTTCATCAAGTTCAAGCTTTCTCCCTAGAAGAAAAGCAAATAGGCAAACTTTTTCACTATGATATACACCGTGAATTGGACTTTTATATAATTTCTTTCTCTTCATATCATGTATTATTTTGTAAAATTTTTCTTGTTCTTCTTTTGTTAAACTTCTAAAATAACAATTTAATATTGGGTAATCAATTCTAACATTTAATAAATGTTCCATTAGATTGTCTAATTCCATACTCTGTTTCCTCACTAATCATTTTTTCAAATATACTTAAATCTACATAATCTGTTATTTCTTCAAATGACTTTCCATAAAATCTTTTGATATTTTTTCTGTCATATGTGGCATCATAATACAACCACTTTCCGTTATCACATGCCCTTAATAATGCATGATTTAATTCCATTGTTTGTTTACATCTTCTATCGTGGCAATGTACATTTTCAGTTGCAATTCCTAAAATCGATAACATAAACCTCATCAAATTCACAATACCTTCGCAATTTCCACTTCTAAAATGATAGGTATTAAAACTATTATGTAATGCTCCCATGTTTCTCTTGTAAAACTCTGGGATTCCGCGATAGGTTTCAATCAATTCTGTATAAAGTTTATCACGCATCTCGATTTCTTCTGTTGCAAAATGAATATATCCTACAACATAACGAAATACATAACTAATTTTTTCAGAATCTTCTGCTAACATTAGTCCTTTTTGTTCAAACAAACGTCTAAACTTAATATACAAACTTGTGATTTGTTCAATTGTATGAGTTGTATAATTGGTTAAACCATTTTTCTCTGCAAAAGATACATGTACAAGTCCCTTTAAATAAGCATCATATAATTTTCTAGCTTGTTCTATTGACTGAATACAGGCAAAGAAAATACTAATATCTAAAATGTTCTGTTTAGCATCTAATGTATTGTATAAATAATCTGTAATATTCGTAAATTGTTTAATATTATTTCCATACATTACTACTTGTTCTAAATGATGTTGCTCATCCAAACCACTAATTTTTTCAAGCCTCGGATTATTAATTAAATAAACATTTCTTAATTTGGTTAAACCACTAACATCTAATTCTCTAATACAAATATCATTTTCAATATAAAGGTCTTCAAGATTTTGACATTCTCTTAAAACACTAAAATCATGGATTTGATTAAAATAACTATTTCCTTGATATTCTCCTGTTGCAATGACTCTATCATAGTCAAAGCTTCTAATAATAACTTTTCGCAAATTTGGTAAATGCCTCAAAAAGGAAATATCTTCACTTCCTTCTACGACAAATTCATCTATTACTGCTAATTGTTCTAATGAAAAAAATGGAAAGGCCTTATTTAAAATACCAATTTCGCGGTCTATTCCTTTTTTCTTTAAAGCATTATCTATATTTATCGCTTCTACTAATGAAAATTCCACTCTTCCACCTTCTTTTCCCCTTTTTTAATTGTACTTATTCTAACAGATTTCCTTAATTTGTCAAATTTATAAACATATATTATAATAGACTTTCAAGAAAGAGGGATATTATATGTATTATTGTTTTCCAATTGAACTTAAAAAAGTAATTTCTGAAAGTAAACTCGATAATTTTATCTACTTTGATGAAAGAAAAGATTGCTTTTTAAATCGCAATAAAAAGAAAGTTAATATTGAAGGGAATAAAATTCTTGTTATTTCTGATATTTTTAGATTGTATGATATGCTCGATTTAATAGATGATTTTAATGGAATTCCTATCAATACGATGGAAGATATAGAAACTGTAAAGCACTGGGCAAGCTTTATAGAACCTTATCATAGAGATATGTCTATTGTAACGGGAAAAGACTTTGAAGATTTATCCTTTCTTACTTACCTTTTTGAAAAATATGGAGTTAATGGTTCTATTTTTTTGAAAACAGTTGATAAAGATTTTCATGGTACTGTTTCTATTATAGATATTGTAGACCCAGATAGTCCATTTAGAAAAGCAATGAAATATCATCTTTCAGATGAATTTATGATAAGTCCAGTTGTCACTATAGATGAAGATGACTTAGGAAAAAAAGAATATCGAGCATTCGTTCATAATAGAACCATTACGTCTATTTCTAGACCTTTACATAAAACATATCATAGAATTCCTAATGAAGTGGTTGATTTCATAAATGCAGTTATCGCTGAATTACCAAACGATTTTCCTGATTATTTTGTTTTAGATATTGCAAGCATCAATAGACAATTGGATATTTTAGAATTTAATCCAATAGAAACAGCGATGCCTTATCTTTATAACTCTAGAGTTGCTGCAATCTCAGAAGACCTTACACATCAAAATATAACTGCAATCCCTAAGTATAAAGCTCATAAATGTTCTTTTGAATGTGAAGAATCTCCATCCTCTCCATTATTTGATGATATTCCAGGAAGTTTTTCCCATGATTACCATCAAGCTTTAACTGGAGAAAATAAATTACATCCATCCTTATCATACTTATTTGAAAAAAAATTCATAAAAAGAAAACAGTAAAAAACTGTTTTTTTGTTTCCTCTTTTTATTAACAATTTCATAAAACCTCATCTTTATTAGTTATTTTTAGGAACTAAGGTTTCTTTTCCACCCATATATGGTCTTAGAGCTTCTGGAATTTTAATGCTTCCATCTTCTCTATAATTGTTTTCCAATACTGCAATTAATCCTCTAGGAGTCGCAAGTACAGTATTATTCAAAGTCGCAACTAAGTAATTTCCATTTTCTCCTTTTGCTCTAATAGAAAGTCTCCTTGCTTGTGCATCTCCTAAAGTAGAACAAGAACCTACTTCAAAATACTTTTGTTGTCTTGGGCTCCATGCCTCAACATCACAAGATTTTACTTTCAAATCAGCTAAATCACCACTACAGCATTCTAATGTTCTAACAGGAACATCTAAACTTCTAAAGAACTCTACTGTATATGACCACATTTTATTGTACCAATCCATTGCATCTTCTGGCTTACAAAGCACAACCATTTCTTGTTTTTCAAATTGATGAACTCTATATAGTCCTCTTTCTTCTATACCATGAGAACCAACTTCTTTTCTAAAACAAGGACTATAGGATGTCATTGCAATTGGTAGTTCTGCTTCTTTTACAATTTGGTCTTTAAATTTACCAATCATAGAATGTTCAGAAGTACCTATTAAATATAAATCCTCATTTTCAATTTTATACATCATGTTTTCCATTTCTGTAAATGACATTACTCCAGTTACAACATCGCTTCTAATCATAAATGGAGGAACACAATAATTAAACCCTTTATCAATCATAAAATCTCTTGCATAAGAAATCATAGCTGAGTGAAGTCTAGCTACATCTCCCATTAAATAATAAAATCCATTTCCCGATGTTCTCCCGGCACTTTCTTTATCTATTCCATTCAATTTTGCGCAAATATCTGCATGATGAGGTATTTCATAAGTTGGTACTACTGGTTCACCAAATTTTTCATTTTCCACATTTTCACTGTCATCTTTCCCAATTGGTACAGAGGCATCTATCATTTGTGGAATTGTCATCATAATTTTTTTTATTTCAACATCTAATTCTTCTGCTTCTTTTTCTAAATCTACTAAAGATGTATTAATTTCTACAACTCGTTTCTTTTTCTCCTCTGCTTCTTCTTTTTTACCATCTTTCATTAGTCCACCAATAAGTGAAGAAGTTTCATTTCGCTCTTTTCTTAGATCATCAATTCGTTGTTGTAAATTTCTTTTACGATCATATTTTTCGCTTACCTCATCTACAAGTGGTAATTTTTCCTCTTGAAATTTCTTTTTCAGATTTTCTTTAACTGCGTCTTTATTTTCTCTTAAAAATTTAATATCTAACATATTCTCTCTCCTTTTCAAATAAAAAAGACTATCATTAGGAGCATATGATGCGGTACCATCCTAATAAAAAGTCTTACTTAATTCTGATAACGGTCTTCCCGGAAATGTTTACATTTCTCTCTGAAGTAGATTCATAGTATTTCTGATATTCATTTTCACCAACCATGAACTCTCTTTAAAAAGTCCTACTATTACTAATCTTCATCCACGATTTATGCATTTATTGTAGCACTATATAAAAAACATTGTCAAGCTATTTTATCATTTTCATTCTTTCTTCAGTTTCTTCTAATATTTGAAACCCTAAATGTTGGTATAAAGAAATTGCGATCTTATTTGTTTTATATACCCAAAGTGTTATTTTCTTATTCTTATTCTTATTCTTTTCTATAATACTTTTTAAAATAGAAGTTCCTATCTTACAGTTCCTATATGCTTCTTCTAAATAAAGTTCTTCAATTAAAATAGTATTTGCCTCTTCTTCATAATATCCAACTGTTCCTACTTTCTTATTATCTACTTCTATCATAAAATAATCATCTAAATGTTCTTTTAAAGTTCTTCTCACATATTTTATAATTCTTTTTTTCTCTTCTATATCAGGTTCTTCTTCTGTAATAATTGTTTTTAAACGATATTGATTAATTTGTTCAAAATCTTTCTTCGTTGCTTTTATTAATTTATAACTTTGATCTGGATTAATATGTATTGTTACATAAAGAATTCTAGAATCAAATAATCTAAGTCGATTTTCAGCTTCATGAACATATTGATGTGCTTCCATAATTGATAAATTGGGGTCAACACTCACTTCAGCTACTAATTTATAATAAGAACCATATTTTAAAACTAACAAATCATCTACTTTATGAATATCTTTTTTTTCTAATATGATTTTTTCTATGTGATTTAAATATTCAGCATTCGTTTCTTTTTCCTCTAAAATTATACTCATATTATCACTTAAAATATGATATCCAATTTTGATAATTAATAGTCCTACAACAATACTAGCTATCATGTCTGCATATTTAAAAAACTCAAATATATTCGATAGTTGCATCAATATTACTGATACAAATACAACAATAGAACTAATGACATCTGTACTACTTTCATAACCACTTGCTAGCAAAATATTATTTTTATATTCTTTTCCCTTTTTGATGAGATATCTAGATAACAGAAATTTTAAAGCAATTGTTAAAAAACTAATGATAGCAACTATCATACTAGGAATTGCAATATCTTTTTGAATAGAACTATAAATAATGGTACTACCTAAAAATAAAATTACAAGACTAATAATAATACTAGTAATATATTCTATTTTCCCGTGCCCATATGGATGTTTTTCATCTGCTGGTTTTCTAGATAAATAATTTCCTATAATTGCAATAAAATCTGTTGATAAATCACTAAAAGAATGAATTCCATCTGCAATTAATGCACTACTTTTTCCTATTAGTCCAGTTATTATTTTTACAATTGAAAGAAAAATATTAGTAGCTATACTAACTCCCATTACTTTTGTTACTTTATCCATCTATTTCACCTCATTGAAAAAGCACTATTTAATAGTACTCTAATATATGTCCATTCATTATAAAATAGTTCTAAAAATATGTCAACTTTATTTAGCCTCATACCAATTATCTCCATATTCAATATCTACTTCTAACGGAATAGATAAGGGATATACTTGATCCATTTTTTCAGATACAATGGCAATTACCTTTTCTTTTTCTTCTAATAAGCAGTCAAATACAAGTTCATCATGTACTTGCAATATCATTTTACTTTTAATATTTTGTTTTTCAAATTCTTTATAAATATCAACCATTGCTTTTTTTATTAAGTCTGCACTTGTACCTTGAATTGGTGTATTTAAAGCCATTCTTTCTCCGCTACCACGAATCATATAATTTGGATTCTTGAGTTCAGGTAGTAATCTTTTTCTACCTAATAATGTTTTTACATACCCATCTTGATAAGCTTGATCTACAATCTTATCCATATAATCTTTAATACCAGGATAAGTAAGTAAATAATTATCGATGAATTCTTTTGCTTCTTTAGGTGGAATGCTTAAATTTT
The DNA here is from genome assembly GCA_949505625.1 of uncultured Bacilli bacterium. Taxonomy (GTDB): domain Bacteria; phylum Bacillota_I; class Bacilli_A; order RF39; family UBA660; genus MGBC102946. The sequence goes on along the minus strand of CATBQD010000001.1, from coordinate 48,955 downwards.
CGGATAATCCAAAACTACTAATTCCATATATAATTCCAAAATTAACAGCTTTTGCCATTCGTCTTTGTAATTTTGTCACTTCCTCTAATGGAGTTTTAAATAAGTCACTAGCTGTTTTGGTATGAATATCAATATTATCATGAAAGGCTTTTTTTAATGAATCTACATCAGCTATATGAGCAAGCATTCTTAGTTCAATTTGGGAGTAATCACTACTTAAGATAATAGATCCAGGACTAGGAATAAAGGCTTTCCTGATTATTTTCCCATACTCATTTCTTGCTGGAATATTTTGAAGATTTGGCTCTATTGAAGATAATCTTCCTGTTCTTGTTGTAGCTTGCATATAAATTGTATGGATTTTAGAATCTTCCATAATCGAATTCTTTAAACCTTCTATATAAGTTGTATACAATTTCGTCAATGTTCTAAATTCCATAATAGCATCAATAATTGGATGTGATCCTTGAAGTTTTTTTAAAACATCTACTGCAGTTGAATAGCCTTTCTTTCCTTTTTTACCATGAGGTAATTCCAATTTATCAAATAAGATTTCACCGAGTTGATTTGGAGATGATATATTAAATTCACATCCAGCATGTTTATAAATTTCATCTTGTAATAAATCAATTTTCGTTTTTATTTCTTTCCCCATTTCCTCTATGGTCTCTTTACTTACATACACACCGGTATATTCCATATCTGCAAGAACGATAGAAAGAGGTAATTCAATATCATAATATAGGGAGCACATTTCTTCTTTTTCTAATTTATTTTGAAACAATTCTTTTGTCTCATAAATAAATTTTGCCTTCATAACTGCATGATATGCAATTATTTCCGCATTTGGTTTTTCTAATTTTTTATTTTTTCCAAAAATAGATTCATAGAAAAAGATATCATAATCCAATTGATTTGCTAAATAGGCAATATCTTCTTTTACATTATATTCAAGTAAGTATGCTGCTATCATAGTATCAAAAGTACAATTAGTAAAATTAATTCCAAGATGCTTTAATGCTACAATATTTTTTTTGAAATCATAAGTATACTTTGGATTATTTTTTAAAAATTCAGGATATTTTTTTAATGTGTCAATAGGTATATAGAAAGCCCTATCTTTATTATAAACACCTAATCCTAATGGTTCAGCAGTATGATAATTAGCTCCAAAAAGTTCTAAATAAACAGCAACTTCTCCTTCTAAATTCACATTTTCTAAGTCTGTTAAAATCTCAATATCTAATGATTTTTTATCTAATTCTTCTTTTTTATTTTTCTTTATAAAAGAATAAAATTCTAATTCTTCATATAAGTCATTTAATCCTTTTTGGTTTCCTTTATAAACTAGTTCTTCTGGATTAAAAGGGATTGGTACTTCTTTATAAATGGTCGCTAAATCATAACTCATATAAGCTTTATCTTTTTCCTCTTCTAATTTTAAGGCTGTTTTAGTTCCTATTTTATTTAAATTTTCATAAATACCATCTAAGGTCCCATATTCCTGCAATAGCTTTAAGGCTGTTTTTTCCCCGATTCCTTTTACTCCAGGAATATTATCTGAACTATCGCCCATTAAAGATTTTAAATCTACCATTCGTTCTGGAATAATTCCATAATCATCCTGAAAAGATTGATAGTTATAACGTATATAATCTTTCTGTTTTAATAACTTCATATCAACATCATGACTAATTAATTGTAATAAATCTTTATCACTACTAATAATTGTCCCTACCCACTCTGGCGATTCATCACAATAACGCGCAAAGGTTCCTATGATATCATCTGCTTCATAATGATCAATTTCAAAAGATGTAATTCCCATTTCAGTTAGTAATTGTTTTGCCACTGGGAACTGTGCTTTTAGTTCATTTGGAGTTTCAATTCTTCCACCTTTATAATCCGTATATTTTTCATGTCTAAATGTTTTTCCTTTATCAAAAGCTACCATAATATGGGTTGGTTTTTCTTCTAAAATGATTTTATTTATCATATTGGTAAATCCAAATAGTGCATTAGTTGGAAAATCCTTACTATTTTTCATAAAGTTACCTGTATATGCTGTTGCATAATAACTTCTGAATAAGAGATTGTTTCCATCTACTAGTATTATTTTTGCCATATCATCACCTAGTCTCATTATACAAGAAAAACAATAGAAATGCTAGCATAATAAAAATTTAAGATAAGTCAATCAAAAAAAAGTCAGTAGAATTAACTGTCTTTTAATAATGTAAATATGATATGAAATATATGATTTCCTTGTAATTGCTATTTCTTCATACTTTCTAATTTCTTTATCAATTTCTTATGTACTGGTCTAGCAAAATCAACAATGCTTTCATCTGTTGCTTCTTCTAATGAAATCCATTTTACGCCTTTACTTTCATCTTCTCTATAAGTTAATGGTGTTTGGTCATCTGCTTCTAGCAAATAAATGACATCTAAATGGGTATGAGAAGAAATATATTTTCCTCTTTTGATATGTCCTTTGGTTGGATTAGCTTGTATTCCAAATATTTGATTATTTAAAACTGTTACTTTTTGTCCAGTTTCTTCTTCTACTTCTCTAATTGCAACTGCAAGTAAATCTTCTTCTCCATCTGCATGGCCACCTGGGTAAATCCATCCATCAAAAATATTATGATATACAACTAACATTTTACTTCTATTATGATTTACTACAAAAGCACTAGAAGAAAAATGAGCAAAAGCATTTTCACGTGTTAAAATATCATCAAAAGTTTCTATCCATTTTAAAAAATATTGTTTATCTGCTTGCTCTTGTTCATTTTCAGGAACAAACCTTTCTATTTGCTCTTTTATCGACATACTATACACTTCCTCACTAAAACTAGTATAACAAAAAAAACTTCTATTTTCTAGAAGTTTCTATAACATTTAAAAATTCATTTTGTAATTCTTCCAAACGTTCTTCTGATACAGCTTCAAAACGTACTGTTAAATTAGGACCTGTATTAGAAGCTCTTACTAATGCCCAACCGTCATCAAACGATACTCTTATTCCATCTAATGTAATAATAGTATAATTTTTAGATAAAGCATATTCTTTTACTTTTTCTACAATATCAAATTTGGTTTCATCTGTAACTGCAATTTTAATTTCTTCTGTTGAATAATATTCATGAATTCCATCTAATAACTCACTGAAATTTTTATCACTATGTGATAGAATTTCAATAATACGAAGCCCACCATAAATTCCATCATCAAATCCTGGAAATTTATCTCTAAAGAAAATATGCCCAGAATATTCTCCACCAAAGTCAAAATCTCCTTCTTGCATTTTCATATTTGTATACGAATTTCCAGTACGATACATAATAGGTTCAATACCTAGTTCTTCTAAATCATCAATTAAAGCTTTTGAACATTTCACATCAAATAAAGCTTTTTTATTTTTCATTGTTGGTAATAAATAACGATAGATGATCGCCATTACTAAATCTGTTGGAATTACTTTTCCATTTTCATCCACAATTCCTACTCTATCAGCATCTCCATCTATACCAATTCCAAAATCATATCCTAATTCTTTTACTTTTCTACCCAAATCAATCATATTAGATGCAACACTCGGATCAGGATGATGATTTGGAAAATTACCATCGCTTTCACAATATAATAATTCATATTCAATAGGTAACATATCTAATACATCTTTAATTACAATAGATCCAGTACCATTTCCACAGTCGACAACAACTCTAATTTTTCTATTTCCAAAATTAACAGAATTTTTTAAAAGCTTTAAATAACTATTTTTTAAATCAAGTTTAATTTCTGTTCCTTTTCCTTCATCAAAATTTAATGCTTCTGTAAATTTACGAAATTCTTGTATTTGCTCTCCATAAGCATTTCCAACTTTTGAAAAAGACATTTTAAATCCATTATATTCTTTTGGATTATGGCTAGCTGTAATCATAATACCAGAGTATATTTCTAAATGATATTTTGCAAAGTAATACATTGGTGTAGTTACCAGCCCTAAATTAATGACATCTATTCCAGTATCTAAGATTCCTTTTATTAAAGATTCAGATAATGATGGAGAAGATAATCTATTATCATGTCCCACAACAGTTTTTTCAAATCCAAATTTTTTAATATAGGTACCAAAACTTTTTCCTAAAGTATAAGCTACATCTTCTGTTATATCTTCTGGATAAATTCCCCTTAAATCATACTCCCTAAATATATTAGGGTTAATATCTTTTACAAGATTCATCTATTTCACCTCTATCTTCATTATACTAAAAAATATTCATCTAAAAAAGAAGAATTTATTAAAATATGTTTCAATATACAAAAAGAATGTCATAATTGACATTCTAAAATAAACTTAATTGACTAGATTCATCCATTCCATCAAAAATTCCCATCAATTTCATTTTTTCCATTAATGTTGCTGATACTTTTCCTCTCTTTTGAACATCCTCTATATTCATAAATGGATGTTTTTTTCTTTCTTCTACAAGTGTTTTCGCAACTGTATCTCCAAGTCCATCAATAGTAGAAAATGGAGGAATTAAAGTATCTTCTCCTTCTACTACAAATGTTGTGGCTTCACTTTTATTTAAATCAATTGGTGCGAATTTCATACCACGAGCAGTCGCTTCAAGCGCTATTTTCAAAGTTTCCAAAACTGCTGCATCTTTATTTGTTGCATCATATCCTTTATTCCCTATTTCTTGCATTTTCCTTTTAATTGCATCATATCCTTCAATCATTGAATCTATATCATAATCGGTAATACGTGCAGACAAATAGGTCGCATAATAAATAACTGGCATATGAACTTTAAACCATGCAATACGAAATGCACTAATAACATATGCAGCTGCATGCGCTTTGGGGAACATGTATTTAATTTTTCCGCAAGAACCGATAAACCAATCAGCTATTCCAGCTTTTTGCATCGTTTCAACATGACCAGCCCAAGTATCTGGATCCTTACTTGCTTTTCCTTTACGAACAAATTCCATAATTTTAAATGCCTTAATAGGTTCTACACCATTATACATTAAGTAGACCATGATATCATCACGACACCCAATAACATCTTTGAATGGTACAACTTTATTTCGAATAAGTTCTTGAGCATTTCCAAGCCAAACGTCTGTACCATGAGAAAGACCAGAAATTTTAATTAATTCTGAAAAAGTAGTTGGTTTGGTATCTACAAGCATTCCAATCGTAAATGGTGTTCCAAATTCTGGAATTCCTAAAGTCCCTGTTGGACACATAATTTGATCTTGTGTTACCCCTAATGGTTCTGGAGATAAGAATATAGCCATTGTTTCTTTATCATCAAGTGGTACTTTTGTAATATCCATTCCAGTAATATCTTGAATCATACGAAGTTGAGTTGGATCTGAGTGTCCTAAAATATCTAGTTTTAATACATCTTGATCGATAGCATGGTAATCAAAGTGCGTTGTTCTCCAAGCAGCTGTTGCATCATCTGCAGGGTATTGAAATGGAGTAAAATCAAATACATCCATATATCCTGGAATAACAACAATTCCTCCTGGATGTTGTCCTGTTGTTCTTTTTACACCAGTACATCCCATTGCAATACGTTCTATTTCAGCGCTTCTCATGACTAAGTTTTTATCTTCTAAATATCCTTTTACAAAACCAAATGCTGTTTTTTCTGCTACTGTACCAATGGTTCCTGCACGATATACGTTATCTACACCAAACAGAACTTTGGTATAATCATGAGCAGAAGCTTGGTTCAAATCTGAAAAGTTTAAGTCAATATCTGGAACCTTATCAGCATTAAATCCTAAGAAAGTGGCAAATGGCATATCTTGTCCATCTTTATACATATTTTCTCCGCAGTTTGGACAAACTTTATCTGGCAAATCGAATCCACTAGAATAAGTAGCTCCTAATGCATTTCCATTTTCATCTTCAAAAATACTATGTTTACATTTTAAACATCTATAGTGCGCTGGAAGAGGATTTACTTCTGTAATTCCCATCATTGTAGCAACAAAGGATGATCCTACAGAACCACGGGAACCAACTAAATAACCATCATCATTTGAGTGCTTTACAAGTTTCTGTGCAATCAAATAAATTACATCGAATCCCCCTCCTATGATTCCCCCTAGACTTTTTTTCACTTTTTTTTCTAAATCTTCTAATGACAGTTCTTCTTCACTATTCGCCTTAATATTTTCTCTAAGCAAGTCTTTAATTGGTTCAAATCCTTCCAAAATAATATCATGTAATTTTTTTAATGCCTCTTTTGTAAATTCTTCTCCTTCTTGTTTACCTTCTTTTTTCATATTTTCTTTAATTGCTTTTAATACACCATCACCATAAAGTTCTGTTGCAATACGTTCCTCAATATTTTGTGGAAGCGGATCCCCATACCAATCTGCTGCTCTTGTATAAACTAAATCAGTTGCTGTTTCTACAGATTTATCGATTTTAGGAGAAAATGGAACTCCGCCTGTTTCTATGATTACTTCTATAATTTCACACATATCGGCTATTTTATTAGGATTATCAATAACGATTCTTTGTATTGTTTCATCATCTAGAAAAGAAAAATCTTCTACCATTTCACGAGTCGTCCTAAAATGTTGGCAAGGGATTTCTTTAATGTTATTACGTGCTAGTGGATGTCTTCCACCTCCAGGTACCTTTTGATTTACAATAATACTTCTATATATCTTATCATCTCTATTTAAATGATGAACATCTCCAGTTGCCACAACTAACTTCCCTGCTTCTTCTGTAACACGAATTATTTTTTTTAAATGTTCTAAAAGCTCTGCTTCATTCGCAAAATCATTCATTTGTAATAAATGATTATATACTTCTGGTGGTTGTACTTCTACATAGTCATAGAATTTAATAATATTGCTTAATTCTTCATCACTTTTACTTCTTCCCTCTGTAAATACTTCACTTTCATAACAACCACTACCTACTAAGATTCCTTCTCTTAAATTAACAATTTCACTTCTTAAAATTCTAGGAGTTTTATATAAATATTTTGTATTCGCAAGACTTACTATCTTAAATAGATTTTTTAAACCAACTTTATTTTTAGCGATTAAATTAATATGAAAAGTTCGTCCATATTTGTGAATTTCATCTTTAGAAACAAGCTTATCTAAATCAGATATTTTTTCAAAGTTCATTCCTTCTAACTTTTTCATCATTTTATGAAACACATAAGCCGTTGCTTCTGCATCATAATCTCCTCTATGATGTGATTCCTCATCAAAAGGTACATCATATCGTTTTACTAATGCTGATAGGCTATGCCTTCCAAAAGAGCTATCCATGGTACGAGATAATTCTAAAGTATCAATAACTGTATTCGTATATTCTCCTAAGTTATATTTCTGATGGGCCATCTCTAAGAAAGACACATCAAATTTCGCATTGTGAGCTACCATCGGACAATCTCCATACCACTCTATAAAACGTTTAATGGCATTTTCTTCATTATCTTTATCTTGTAACATATCATCAGTAATACTTGTTACTTCTGTAATCTTTTTTGGAAGAGGTCTCCCCGGATTAATTAATTCATCGTATTTATCAATAATCTCTCCATTTAATATTTTAACTGCTCCGATTTCGATAATAGAGTCTCCACCACCAGCATTAAATCCTGTTGTTTCAAAATCAAATACAACATAAGTATTATCAAGTAATTTGCTATCATTTGGTCTTACGACGATTCGAACTTCATCATCTACCATAGTTAGTTCAGTTCCATACAATGCTTTAAATTTTTCATTATCCTCTTTTCCTTTGTTATAATCTCTTACCATATTATAAACATGTGGAAATGCTTGAACTCCATTATGATCTGTAATCGCTATTGCTTTATGTCCCCATTCCATTGCTTGTTTTACTAATTTTGATTCATCTACTAGACCATCCATTTGACTCATAAAAGTATGAGCATGAAGTTCCACTCTTTTAACAGGCGCATCATCAATTCTCTTCGCAATTTCTTTTTTTAGAATGTTGATATCTCTAATTGAAAAAGTTAATTCTTTACTATAAGCATCATTTTTTGTAGCACCTTTAAACTTAAACCATTTTCCCGTTTTTAATTGTTTTGAAATGGTTTTAAATTCTTCTTCATCATTTACAAATATTTTTCCATAAATACTATCTGTATAATCCGTAATCTTTAAAGTAATAATTTTAAGTTCTGTTTTGGTTTCACGTACTTCGGTTCCAAAAATATATCCTTCAATTGTTACATTAGGTACTTCTCCAGCTATTTGTCTTAACTCTGTAACTTCGGTTTCAATCAATGAACCAATTACAACATCAGGGTTTTCTGGCTCTTGAATTAATGGTTTTCGTTTATACTCCTTTGGAACAAATTTCTTCTTTGGTTCTTCTGTTTGCTCTGGAACTGGTTCAGGTCTATTTAATAATTCTTCATTAATAGAAGCCAATTTTTCTTCTTCTATTTCCTTTTCAATTTCACTGTTAATATCACTATTTACATTAACAATCATTGAAATATTAATTCCAACTTTCCCAAAATCAGATAAAAAATATGGTTCCAATTCTTCTATTTTCATTTGTTCGGCTCTATTCCCTACAACTATAGTTAAAATGCCATTTTGATAATCAGGATGATAGTCTTTTAATATTTCTAAGCTTGGAGAATTTTCACTATATTTTTCTAGTAAATAAAAATAATATTCTTTTATTTTTTCCACTTCTATTTCAGAGATTTTAAATGTAGCATCTACTTCTCCAATATTTTCAAAAATTTGATGCAACCGTTCTAAAAAATAGTATGCCAAAACTGGAGGCAATAATTTTTTTAATGTGATTTCAAAGCTATAACTCATAACCTGCTTGTTACATTTTATTCGTTCTAAAACACCACCCTCAAAAAAATGTTTTTCTGCCTCATTTATGTTTAATTGTTCTAATAAGATTTTTAATTTATCTTGCATTCTTACACCTCTTTACAACTACACTATTTATATCTGTTTCTTATGCATTTTGACGATTTTAAACATAAATTAGTTATTTCCATCCTTTTTATTTTTTACTAATTCTTCATGATAAAAATAATTAATGTAATTGATATTATTTTCTTCACAATATTCATTTATTTCACTTGCTAAATCTTGCCAATACTTTTTATTTTTGTTTATATAAATATCTTCATAATTATGATAATATTTAGAATAATTCACTTTAATATAATTCATTACATAAGATTTATATTGCCCTCTTAAATTAAGATTTTCAAACCAATATTCATCTATATAATCTTTCGATTTTTCTATAATCTCTTTCCATTCTGTAATATAAGGAAATATAGGTGACATAAATAAAACTGTATGAATTCCATTATTATGTAGCTCTTTCAATGTATCTAGTCTCTCTTTTATTGAGCTAGCATTATCCATATCTCTTCTAAAGTTTTCATCAAGTGTATTAATTGACATACTAACTGTTAAATTCTTCATTTTCTTCAATATATCAACATCTCTTAAAATCAGTTTTGACTTTGTAGAAATTGACAAATAGCAATCAGAGTTTACTAATTGTTCTAAAATACTTCTAGTAAGTTTATATTTTTCTTCTAAAGAATTATAACAATCTGTTACTGAAGATAAGAAAACATTTTTTTTACTGATTTTGTTTAAATTAATTTTTTTCGAACTTTTTTTAATATCTATAAAAGAGCCCCATTCTTCTTTATGACCTGTAAAACGTTTCATAAAAGATGCATAACAATATTTGCACCCATGTGAACAACCAATATAAGGGTTAATAACATAATCACTAGACGGAAGATTTGATTTTGTTAAATAATCATTAACAGTTACCTCATTTACAATCATAAATCACCTCTAATTACTATAACAAAAAAGAATTGAAATAAAAAGATTTCTCTAATCATTTCACTTTCTATATTCATTATATCAATCTATACATTTGTTCGTCAACCGTTTTTTTGAAATTAAAAAAAATTCTATTTATAATAGAATTCTAACTAGCTTCATTCAAATGATTATAAAGATTTTCTATTTTATATCCTTTTCCTTTGATATATTCTATTATTACTGGCAATTCTTTTTCTACTGTTTGATTAATTGGAAGTGCAATAATACTTCCAGATGTTAAATTCATTTTTACTTCCGATAATGGTGAATTGGAAATGATAGTAGTCGGCCTAACTGTATAGTTTTTATTTATTGCACATATTTTTAAAGCTTCTTTATTTGGGTTTTCATTATAACAGAAACTAACCTGCTGATTTCCTACCCTTTTAATAATCGTGTCCATCCATATGAAAGAACTATTGGTGTAATCCATATTATAGCTTAAATTTCCTACAGTATAATCGTTATTAATCCACTCATATATCTTGTCATTATGACTTTCAAACCAATTACCATCTACAAAAAAGCTTGCTTTTACTCCTTTTTGTTTTAAGATTTTTTCTATCTTTGTTGTATCTTCATTATCTTTAATTAAAAAAAGTAATGTAACCATATTTTTTTTAGGATTTCCAGAAATAATATATTTGTCAAAATTTTTTTCAATTGATACAGATGGTGTTATTTTCTTATATATCAATAAATTTTCTTGATAAGAACCTACACGTTTCATTTTTTCATAACTTTTTCCAATGTCAACAACGCCGCCATAAATACCTGGAATGATTGTATCATCTTTTATAATTGCGTCTATACTTTTATTGATATGTGTTTCAGCTGTCTTTTTAATTTCTACCATAATTTCGTCAGTTTCTTTTACAACTCGTGCAGTTTTTTCAGTAAAAAAGAAACTAACACAAACAAGACTGATCATTCCTATGCATTCAAAAAACTTCTTCATGATATCACCTAATAGAGTATATGAAGAAGTTCCCATTCCTAGACTATTTTAAATCATAATTTAAATGTTCTAATTCTGGTAAAACGAAAATCCCATTTTTTCTCACTAACAAATCATCAAAATATAACTCTCCTCCACCATATTCTTCTCGTTCTATCAAAACCATATCCCAATGAATTGCGGATTTATTTCCATTAAAAGCGTCTTGATAAGCTCTACCAGGAGTAAAATGGATACTACCAATAATCTTTTCATCAAATAAGATATCTCCCATAGGATCTAGTATCATTGGATTAAGTCCGATTGCAAATTCTCCCACATATTTTGCGCCTTCATCAGTATTAAAAATTTCTTCTAGTTTTTGATTATCACCATTACAAGAACATTTGATAATTTTTCCATTTTCAAAAGTTAAAGATACATTATTAAAAACATTTCCTTGATATGGAGAAGGGGTATTATAAGTAATCATTCCATTTACACTATTCTTTATTGGTGCTGTATAAATTTCACCATCTGGAATATTAGCAGTACCACAACATGGGATTACAGGAATATCTTTGATTGAAAATGTAAGATCTGTATTTGGAGCAACAATTCTTACCTTATCCGTTTTTTCCATTAATTCTTTTAATGGTTTTACCATTTCCATCATGGCTTCATAATCTACATTCATAACATCAAATGCATAATTTTCAAATTCTTCATTCGTCATTTTTGCTTTATAAGCATCCAAATGTGATGGATAATTAAGCAATACCCAACGTCTTTCATTAATTCTGATATCATCTATTTCTTCTGTTGCTTCTCCAATTTGTCGTCTTATTTCTGATGGTACATTTTTACTTACATAATCATTTGTTAAATAACGAATATTAATAAAACAATCATAGTTATCTACATCAAATTGTTTTTGTTTTTTTATTTCCTCTATTCTATTTTCATTCGTTAACTCTGTCAATAAAGAATCAATGTCTGCATCTACATAACGGACAAATGGAACTCCTTTTTTCTCTACTGTCTTTTTAATTAATTCTTTTACTAATTCATTTGTTCTAGGACTTCCTGACGTAATTAATACTTTATCATTTTCTTTTACTTTTAATGAATACTTCACAATTGTTTCTGCCAAATTTTTAATTTTCGAATTCATATTTGTAAAATCACCCTTTTCTTTCCTTTTACATACTATAATATGAAAGGAGAATTCATATGTATCAAGAATATTATAGCATCCCTACAAATAATTATCAGAATCGCAATGCAACAATGCCTAATATGCCTACTTCTAGTACCGTTTATGGAAGTGGAGACGATAGGCTCATTGCTGGAGGTTTTGCTTTTCCGTTCTTACTTGGCGGTGTAACTGGAGCCGCACTTGCTCCTGCTTTCTGGAGACCAGCTTATCAACCATATCCTAGACCATACCCTCCATATTACCCACCACGTCCATATCCATATTATCGACCATTTTAAATATTTTTATTCTAGTACAGTTCATAAGAACTGTATTTTTTGTTATAAATTAATTTTCTTCCACATCAAAACATAAAAAAAAGCAAACATTTTGTTCTGTTTGCATTTTTCTTATTTCACTATTATTTAGCTTCCTCTGTTGCTCTTGTCTCTCTTATAACAGTTACTTTAATAGTTCCAGGATATTGCATTTCCTCTTCTATTTTATTTTTGATATCACGAGCTACTTTATGACTTCCTAAATCATCAATTTCCTCTGGTTTTACTATCACTCGAAGTTCTCTACCAGCCTGCACTGCATAAGTCTTATCTACTCCTGGCATTACATTAGCAATGTTCTCTAAATCTTGTAAACGTTTAATATAATTTTCTAAAGAATCATTTCTTGCTCCTGGACGGGAAGCCGATAAAGTATCTGCTATTGCTACAAGAATTGGAATAACACTCGTTGGTTCTTTATCTCCATGATGAGATTCTATTGCATTAATTACAATTTCATTTTCTTTATATTTCTGCGCTAAATTAGAGCCAAGTTCTACATGGCTTCCTTCAACTTCATGATCAATGGATTTTCCAATGTCATGCAGTAAACCTGCACGTTTTGCTAATGCTATATTTTCCCCTATCTCTGCAGCTAAGATTCCTGACAATTCAGCTACTTCTATAGAATGTTGTAAGGCATTTTGCCCATAACTTGTTCTAAAATGTAATTTACCAATCAGTTCTACCAACTCTGGGTCCATTTTTGTAAGTCCTAATTCAAATAAAGCTGCCTCCCCATATTCTAAAATCTTTGCTCTCATATCTGCGCTGATTTTTTCATAAAGTTCTTCTATTCTAGTTGGATGAATTCTTCCATCTTTGATTAATGTTTCAATAGTAACTCTAGCAATTTCTCTACGTAATGGGTCAAAACTGGAAAGAACAATTGCCTCTGGTGTATCATCAATAATTAAATCAACCCCAGTTACTGCTTCTATCGTTCTAATATTTCTTCCTTCTCTACCAATAATACGGCCTTTCATATCATCATTTGGAAGATTCACAACAGTGACCGTTTGATCATTTGCAACATCACTTGCATATTTTTGCATAGATGAAACCAGTAATGATTTTGCCTTTTTATCTACTTCTAATTTTGCTTCCGCCTCTGCATCTTTTATATAAGCTGCAATTTCTAGGCTCATCATTTCTTCGACTTTTTTCATTACCATTTCTCTTGCTTGATTTTTTGAAAAACCAGCAATTTTTTCCAACATTTCTATTTGTTCTTTTTTTAAGTCTTCCACTTTTACTTGTTCATTTTGGATTTCTTTTTGTTTATTAATTAAATTATTTTCTTTTTCTTCTAACATCTGTTCACGATTTTGAAGTGTTTGATCACGTCGATCCATACTATTTTCACGGTTTATTAGACGTTCTTCAGCCTCTTTTACTTCTTGTTTTTTTTCTTTAATTTCTTTATCTGTTTCTATTTTTAATTTATGAGTTTCCTCTTTTGCTTCTAACAAATAATCTCTCTTTATTTTTTCAGCTTCTTTTTTCGCTTTTTCAAGCATTCCATCTATTTTTTTCGTTGCTTGATTTCCTCTTATATAATTAAAAACAACTATGACAATTATGCCAACAAAAATTCCAATTAAGACGAGTAAAATGGAGAAAATAACATCATTCATATATTACCTCCATTTCTGATATATAAATCTATGTAAAGTAAAATACATTATTTCACTCTACTTTTATTTTAATGTTTCTAACGATAGAAGTCAAGCTATTATTTTTTTTAAAGATGTTAAAATTATTTTCAAATAAAAAAGAAACAGCTTTTTCTATTTCTTTTCTTCTGTATTTGAACGAGCTATATCATAATATTCTCTTACTTTTACTTCCAATTCTTCTTTTAATTCCGGCTTATTTTTTAGAAGTTCTTTCACATTTTCTTTTCCTTGACCTAGTTTTTCCCCATTATATGCATACCAAGCTCCGCTTTTTTCTATGATACCAGCATCAGAAGCAAGATCTACAATTTCTCCACTAGTCGATATTCCTTCGCCATACATAATGTCTATAGTACAAGTTTTAAACGGAGGAGCCATTTTATTTTTTACTACCTTGATATTTGTTTTGTTCCCAACAATATCGCTTCCTAATTTTAATTGTTCAGAACGTCTAATTTCTAAACGAATAGAAGAATAAAATTTAAGTGCTCTACCTCCTGGAGTTACTTCTGGATTCCCAAACATAACACCTACTTTTTCCCTTAATTGATTAATAAAAATTGCAACTGTATTTGTTTTATTAATTATTCCAGATAATTTTCTAAGAGCTTGACTCATAAGTCTTGCTTGTAATCCAACATGAGAATCTCCCATTTCTCCTTCTATTTCTGCTTGTGGAACAAGTGCTGCTACAGAGTCAATTACAATTACGCTAATAGCACCACTTCTTACTAAAGCTTCACAGATTTCTAAAGCTTGCTCTCCATTATCTGGCTGTGACAATAATAAGTCATTAATATTAACACCCAAAGCTGCAGCATATTGAGGATCTAATGAATGCTCTGCATCTATAAAAGCGGCTCTACCACCTTTTTTTTGCGCTTCCGCAATTGCATGTAAGGCAAATGTTGTTTTTCCGCTTGATTCTGGACCATAAATTTCAATAATTCTTCCCTTTGGATATCCTCCTATCCCAAGTGCTATATCTAAAGAAAGTGAGCCACTAGGAATGACATCTATTTTTTGATGTTCATTTTCCCCTAACTTCATCACAGCCCCTTTTCCAAATTGTTTTTCTATATCGGCCAATACTTGATCCAATGTTTTATCATTTGATGATTTTACCATGTTTCTTCCTCCTCATCTAACATAATCATTTTATAATAGTTTTTTTTCTTTGTCAATACCAAAAGCAAACATTTGTTTACTTTTTACTTTGTGCTTTAAATTTAAAAAATTTGCTATATAAAAATTGTAAAATTATATAAAAAAAGAACCAGATTTTTATTTTCCTGATTCCATAATAAAGTCTTGATTCATCTTATAATATTGAACACCAGAAATAACAGATAATACGCATGCTATAATAAGAAATATATCGGAAATTTGAAAATTCCATAATTCAAATGGTAAATTATAAAATAAAGTAAGAGTAATTCCTAACATCATGCATGCAGTTTTCCATTTTCCAGTATTAATAGCAGCTACTACTGCCCCCTTATTTCCAGCAATCATTTTAATAGAATCTACTACAATATCTCTAAAAATAATAATCACTGGAATAATTGGATGAATAAAGCCACTAGCGGCTAAAATTACTAAAATACAATTAACTAGTACTTTATCGGCTATTGCATCTAACATTTTTCCAAAATCTGTAACAATATTTAATTTCCGTGCTAAATATCCATCTAGAAAATCAGTTAATGAAGCAATAATAAATAAAATACCTGCTACAATATATTTAATATCAATCACAATAGATTCGTTTACAAATAATTTTGGAATTGAGATTCCAGTTGCCTCAAATGGGAAAATTAAAATAACAATGATAAGTAATGTTAAAAAAATTCTAGATAAAGTAATTTTATTTGGTAAATTCATAAAAAGCCTCCTATTTAATTATATTCATCGCTATTACATTACTTGGCTTTTTCGTATCATCTTTTTTGGGACGATTTGCAATTGCAATTATCATAATTGCAAATATAATTACAAATACAGTAATGACAATGAATGGTATGAGTGGGAATTTGCTTTCATATTCTATTGTATATGGAGAAGTAATTTTATTTGTTTCTTCGACTTTTTTCTTACTTGTTTCTTTTTGCGCTTTCTTTATATCGTCTAATGAAATTTTAGATGTATAATCAAATAAATATTCGTTAAAATCATCTACCATGTCTTCATAACTTAAACCAAGATATTTTGCATAGTCACGAATAAAATATTTTAAGTAAAATATATCTTTAAAAGCATCCATGTTTCCTTCTTCAATATTTTCAATTTGAGAAGGACGTAATTTTAAATCTTCTGCTACTTCTTCTACGGAAACTCCCATATCTTCGCGAGCCATTTTTAATTTTGCTCCGATTTCTTTCACTTTCACACCTACTTTCATTATATAAACAAAAAATAATACTTTATAAGCCATGTTCTGTCCCTATTTCTAGGTGGCAAACATCTATCTATCAATTTCTTGATCCCATAAGAGATTCTAATTCTCTCTTATTAGGTTCCCCTACCAAAATTTGGGTTTCTCACTCGTGGGGTTTACCCGTTCCACTACTACTATTTCTAATAGTTTCGTCACTATGGCACTTTATGCTTCGCCTCCATATATTTCTACTTAGGATTAAAAGCGCCGTTAGTATTTCTACTACCATAGGTTATTATTTCCCTATGCACGAACATTATAGTCATCACAGACTATGTGAGCATGGACTTTCCTCTATGTGACTAGCACACAGCGTTTGCCCAAGTATTATTCTTTTCCATAAATGATTTTTTCTAAGTTTGATAATCGCCTTAAAACATCTGCATTTGATGGAATTACCTTATCTCCGCCTTCATCACGAATTACTTCTAATTTGGTTCTTAAATTTCTCACATCTTGTTTTAGTCTTAAGTTGTCCTCCATTAATTCTTTCTTCTCTTTTTCAAGCTCTTTTATGATGGAAGTCATCTCTTCGTAATCACGAATAATTATATCTAAGAATTTATCTACTTCTTGAGGACGATATCCACGTGTATCTATTTTAAATTCTTTTTCCAAAATATCTTTTACAGTCAATAATATTCTCTCTTGATACATAACTCCACCTCTTCACTCATTTATACGATACTATTGTCTCAAAAAAACTACTATTTGTCAATTTCATCCTAAATACAACTGGTAAGAAAAAATATAAAATTTACTTTATTAAATTCCTTCATTTAAGCTATTTTATGTCTTTCTTCTTTTTCTTTTTCTTCATATTCTGCAAAAAAATTGGGATAATTTTTTATTGTTTCTAAAAAAAAATGGATTCGTTCTCTAGGGTATTGTAATGAGCATTTTTCTAGCCTATCTTCTTCATATGGAATATGATTCGGAAAATATTGATCATTTTGTAGCAAATGCTCAATATTTTTATCCCCAGAAAACCAAGTCAAATCAACATTATACCAAATCCCATTTATATATACTTGATTCCATGCATGCCCATTATTTTCTTCAACACTTGGTACACTCCCCAAAATAATACGACAAGGAATATTTAATTCCTTTAATATTTTCCATAACGCCATTGAGTATCCTACACAAACAGCTTCTCCCCTTCCAATTGAAGCATAGAAATTTGATAGCAAATCCCTATCTGGATCAACATCTAATTGTTTTTTTGTTGGATAATGAATATAATTTGCCAATTGGTCTATCACAAACAATACCTTTTCTTCTTCTGTAGTATAAAGTTCTTCTACTCTCATTTTAAAATATTTTACTTTTTTAATAACTTCTTGGTATTCTGATAACGAATATTCCATTTCTACATTTTTAAAACTTTGATAAGATTCCAACATATATCTAAGACAAATTTTAAAATCTAAATTTCGGTTTGCAAGTTCTAGCAACAAATCATCCTCAAATATTCTTTCAAACTCTGTCACTGTTACATTTTTTCCTCTTTGATTTAAAAAATTAATAATCTCAATTAGCTTTTGTTTTTCTCTTTCATTCTTAGGATGATAATGAATCGTAATATTTTGTTTATCTAAGGCTGCACATAATTCCTCAGGTTTTCTCAATATATAAGAACTATTAGGATCTAGTTTTCTTTTTCCGCAAAAATAACTTTTTAAGGTAGGAAGAATCAAATGTGAACTCATTTTACGCCTCTTTTCTTATTAATATTATATTAATTATATATAAAACTACTTTATAAATCAATAATTCTATAATAAAATAAAAACTACCTATTTTCTTTTAAAATAAGTAGATCGCTTTAAAAATTTAATATCTTCTATCATGGTATTAAAAATTCGTTCTATATGATGTTCTTTCACTTTTATCACCTCTAAGTATAATTTATCATAAAGATTTTATTCATTCTTTTCTTTCGACAAAACTAGAAAAAGTTTTTAAATGTGACATTTTTTTCATATATATAGAAAGACGTAGAAAAAATATTAAATTTATAGTATAATGTTGTTGGTGATTAAAAGTGAATTACCCAACTGGAACAAAAAAAAATTTTGAAAAACAAGTTTACCATGGAAATCGTGGAATGGGTTTAGAAGATGATATTAATAAGACAAACGAATATTATTTAAATAATAATATTGCGGTCATTCATAAAAAACCAACTCCAATTACTATTCAGAAAGTTGATTATCCATCTAGACTGGAAGCTGTGATAAAAGAAGCTTATTTTAAAATTCCATCTACAACAGATTATAATGGGATTTACCGCGGAAAATATATTGATTTTGAAGCTAAAGAAACAAGGCATCTTTATTTTCCACTTGCTAATATACATAATCATCAAATTGAACATTTAAGAAAAATAACAAATCATGGGGGAATTGGTTTTATCATTGTTCGCTTTTCTTCAATTGGAGAAACATATTATTTAAGCGCGTTAAAACTATTCTCTTTTTTAGAATCTTCTACTAGAAAATCAATTCCAAGAGAATATTTTATGAATGAAGGTCATCTATTAAAAGAGAAATATAACCCAAGACTAGATTATTTAACAATTGTTAATAAAATTTATTTTGAAGGAGAATAGATATGGATAAAAAGAAATTAAAGCGATTTATTATACAAAATCAAATGAATTTAGTGATCGGCGGCATTAGTTTTCTGGCTTTAATTGTGGGAATTTTTGCAATTGGATTTTTAAAATCATTCTTAATTGTTGGAATTATTGATTTATGCCTTTTTGCGCCCACGATTTTAAAAATGATAAAGAAAAAAGGAAATAAAAACAAACCTAAGAAAGCTAAAACAGTTTCTGCGAATAAAACGAGCAATTCTAAAAAAGTTGAAAAGAAACCAAAAGAAAAAAGGAAAAAGAAAAAAAGAAAGATTTTAAAAAGAATATTAATTGGACTTTTTATTCTTTGTATTCTAATTGGAATTGCTGGATGCATTGCAGTTGGTCTATTTTTTAGAGATATCGCAAAAAATGCTCCTAAGTTTGATCCTGAACGACTAGATCGGCAAGAAGCGTCTGTATTCATAGATGTTACAGGAAAAGAAGTCGCAAAAGTAGGAGCTCAGAAACGGGAAAAAATAACTTACGATCAAATGTCTGAAAATTTGATCAACGCTATTATTGCTACAGAGGATTCTAGATTTTTTGCACACAACGGATTTGACCTTCCTCGTTTCCTAAAAGCATCAGTAAGCCAAGTCCTCGGAAAAGGGGGCGGAGGTGCATCAACTCTTACAATGCAAGTTTCAAAAAATAATTATACAAGTACAGAAAGTAAAGGTTGGGATGGAATAAAACGTAAATTTACCGATATTTATATGGCAATGTACCAACTTGAAAAAACATATACAAAAAAAGAAATTATTGAATTTTATGTCAATGATAACTATTTAGGCGGAAGTTCTTATGGTGTTGAACAAGCATCTTTAACTTATTTTAATAAACATGCTGCTGATTTAAATCTAGCGGAAGCAGCTATGATAGCTGGACTATTTCAATCTCCAGCGGGTTATGATCCATTCATTAATCCAGAAGGTTGTGAGAATAGAAGACAAACAGTTTTATATTTAATGGAACGACATGGTTATATTACATCAGAAGAAAGAAAAATAGCTTCTTCTATGACTGTAGAAAAAATACTAAATCCAAATACAGAAACCAGTGATACTGGAAATGAATATATGAAATTCATCGATTTAGTAATCAAAGAAATCGCTGAGGATACAAAACGTGAATTTGGAACTGCGCTTGATCCTTATACAACACCAATGAAAGTATATATGACTTTAGATACGTCTAAACAAGATGAAATTAATAAAATTTTAACAGGAGAAACTTATAAATGGCAAAATCCATCAGTAGATGCTGGTATTGCTATGATTGATAATCAAACAGGTGCTATTTTAGCTATTAGTGGAGGACGTCATCATATGTATGGTGTAAAAGATAACAATTATGCAATTATTCCACATCAAATTGGATCTACTGCAAAACCGTTATACGATTATGGTCCAGCAATTGAATATTTAAATTGGAGTAATATGCAACCAATTGTTGATGATGAACATGGTTATACTAGCGGTGGAACTGTTAATAACTGGGATTTAAAATATATGGGTATGATGACTGCACAAGATGCGCTACGTATGTCAAGAAATATTCCAGCTATTAAAGCTTTCCAAGCAAATGATAATAAAGATATTCAGAAATTTGTTTCCAATCTACATTTGAGTCCAGAAATGAGTGATGGTATTATTCATGAAGCTCATTCTATTGGAGGTTACCTTGGAGAGTCTCCTGTTTCCCTTGCTGCAGCCTATAGTGCTTTTGCTAATGGAGGATATTATATTACCCCACATAGTTATACAAAAATTGAATTTAGAGAAACTGGAGAAGTTTATAATAAAAAGGTTGAAAAAACACAAGCAATGTCTCCTGAAACAGCTTATATCGTTATGCATATGCTTTTAGAAACACCATCTTATGCTTTGGGTGGTTATGCAAATATTCCTGGAGTTACTTATGGAGCAAAAACTGGAACTACTAATTTTGATGATGCTACTTTTAAAGCATGGAACTTACCAATGAATTCAGTTCGTGACTTCTGGGTTGTTGGTTCCAGTCCTAATTATACAATCTCTGCTTGGTATGGTTATGATCACTTAACTCCAGAAGATGTTTCCGCAGGCTACATTAATAAACAAGGACAATATAACCATTTAAGATTATTTCAAACATTAGGTCGAGCACTTTTTGAAAAGGGAACTAGTTTTTCTAAACCAAATGGAGTTATTGAAGTTGAAATTGAAAAAGATAGTTATCCACTTGCACTACCAAGTGAAAATACTCCAAGTGATATGATTACAACAGCTTTATTTAAAAAGGGAACTGAGCCTACTGAAACATCTACTAGATTTGCTTCTTTAAACGATGTCTCAAATCTAAAAGGAAAAACAGTTGGAAGTAAAGTGACTCTTTCTTGGAATGGAATTGAGCCATCGAATTATATGACAGCAGATGGAATTCGTAATATTTATAAAGATTTATTTAAAAAGGATACTTACTTAGAAGACTACATTAATTCTCGATTAAATTATAACAATAGTGTTCTTGGACAATTGGAATATCATGTATATAGAAAAAATAATGATGGTTCATTAACTTTGATGGCAAAATCAAGTGAAAACGAAGTAACCTTTACAGAAACTGTAAGCGGAAAAAATACATACATCGTCAAATCAACTTATTCTATTTTCACAGGAGCTGCTAGCAATGGTATTGAAGTTCCTATAACTGTTGATGTAGAATCTAATCCAGATGAAAAACCTGATGAAGAAAAAGAAGAAATTTCTATTCTTGTCAATGGCAGCAAAAATATAAAAATTTCAGAAACAAAACAATTTGATGAAACAGGATTCTCTTATATTATGGTTACAGAACGAATCAACGGAGTTTTAACAGATGTTACAAAGAAGGCTACTATCGAAGTATCTCATGATCCTTTTGATTATACAAAACCTGGAACAACTTATAAAGCGACATTAAATGTATCTTATAAAAAGAAAAATAGAATAGTTGAACTAAATATTACAATAGAATAAAAGAAGGAATTTCAATGTTCCTTCTTTTTTTCTTTACAAATATCTGTTAATTGGCATATTTCACAATCAGGATTAGATGCTTTACAATAATATCGTCCAAATAAAACAAGTTGATGATGAAGTCTTCCTAGTTTTTCTTTTGGAAATTTCTTTGTTAATTTTTTTTCAATTACAAAAACATCATCTGTTGATCTTGCTAATCCAAGTCTTTTACTAACTCTACTTACATGAGTATCAACAGCAATCACATTTGCTCCATATAAATTACTGAGTACTACATTTGTTGTTTTTCTACCTACACCACTTAAAGATTCTAAAAATTCCCTATCATTTGGTACAACTCCGTTTGTTTTATCTAAAAGCTCTTCTGCTATTAATTTTATATTTTTAGCTTTTCTTTGAAATGTCCCAATTGGTCTTATAATCTCAATTAAATCATCAAGTGGAGCTTGTCTCAAATTCTCCAAAGTTGGATATTTTTGAAATAAAATCTTTGTTACCATATTTACTCGTTTATCAGTTGTTTGTGCACTCAACATAACTGCAATTAATAATTCATAATCTTTATTATAATTTAATTCACATTTTGGATTCGGAAAAAGAGTATCTAAATAATTCATTATCTCATTCATTGCCATCATTCAACCAATCATAATTATCAAAAATCTCTAAAGATTTTACTTTTCTAGTTTGAAATGTTTTCTTATCTTTTTCTACATCTGTAGCTGTTCTAATACCTTTTTTATACCAATTATGAAGAATTCTATCAATATAGCGAAGATTTGTAGTGCCATTATAAATAGCTTCCTTTAAAGCTAACAAAACAAGTTCCTCTGTATAATCTCCATCTAGCCATGCATTAATAATTTCATATTCCATAGGAGATAAAGTTCTTCCAAACTCATGTTCAAAAGTTGTAAAAATATCAGTGGAGATTTCTTTTTTCGGTTCTTCTACTACCCCATTTATAATTACATAAACAAGTTTTTGATATAAGCCATCCAAATTTACAAATTCATCTCTCATATTTCCTACTTTTTTCACTTCCAATTTGACTAATCCTAAAGAAGTTAAAACTGTAATTTCTTCCATTACTTCCTCTAAAGATAAATGAAGATCTGTTCCTATTTGTTTTGGATTAAAAGAAGTATTTTGAATATCTAACAAATAAATTAGCAAAATAAATTGTCGATCTGTTAGCTTTAAATCTTGGTATTTTAAAAGCAATAATTTAGGAATTAAAATATCTCCTGTTTTTAATATTTTCCACAATTCTTCCGTCATATAGCACCACCTTACGTGTGTTATTTATTATATAACAATTTATTCTTTTCGTCCATCATAATTTTCTAAAATATAGCGGCGAATAAATATCTTAAGATTTTCTAGTTTCCCTGATAAAATCTTTTTTTCTAGATCTTCATATATTTCTCCTATTTTTTCTTTTGGAACCATTAATTTTAATTCTTTTGAAGAAAGAGCGATCTCATCACGATGATGAATAGGAAGTCTTCGATAACTTTCTATTACATCACTTTTTGAAAATCCTTTTATTTCAGCTACTATTCCAGAATAGTAATGACCATATTGATATAAAGTAAATGGATCTAAAATATTTTTTTCTAATAACTGTTTTATTTTTTCTATTTCTTTTTTTTCAATCTTTGAAAATTCATATTTTGAAGTAAATTTTAATTGTGCCCATATTCCTAACAACGAAGTATGTGGATTTAATTGCGATAATCCAGAAATCTCTAATTCCTCTTCTAAATCTTTTAATAATTTAATTCCATATTCTATATTAGGACTTGCAAAAATTTTGTTTAGTTCTTCTTGTTTTCTAAAATAAGATAATTCTTTCAAATTTTTTTTATATAAAGAAATTGCTTCTTTTAATTGTTCATCTAAGGTAAAATTTAAAACAGTTGCAAAACGAATCGCTCTTAATATTCGTAAAGCATCTTCCGCTATTTTCTTTTTTGCATCTCCTACTACCCGTATTATTCTATTATCTATATCTTTTCTGGCACCCAATAAATCTACAAAATTCCCATCTTTATCAATACATAATGTATTCATAATAAAGTCTCTTCTATTTAAATCAACTGATAAATCTTGTGTAAAAGTAACTATTGGTTTTCTATGCTCTTCATATTCTGTTTCAATTCTATATGTCGTGATTTCCACAGTAATATCTTCTGTTCGGACTGTTACTTTTCCAAATTTAGAATCTTTATCATCAATAACTGAAAAAATCTTTTTTAAATTTTCTGGAGTTGCATTTGTTGTAACATCATAGTCGGTTGTCGTTTTTTTTAAATATAAGTCTCTTGGATAGCCCCCTACCAAATATGCTTCATATCCAGCTTCTGCTATTTTATTTAATAAATTTAATAATTTTGTATTCACAGTATCCACATCCTCTTATAGAAAAAAAGACTTTCGTCTTTTTAGTTTAAAGCGTCTTTTAATTTAGTACCAGCTTTGATTGTTGCAGCGATTCTTGCAGGTATTTTAACAGTTTCACCAGTTCTTGGATTACGTCCTTCTTTTGCTTCTTTTTTCTTAGCAGTGAAAGTACAAAAACCAGTTAAAGTTACTTTTCCATCTTCTTTTAATCCTTTAATAACTCCACTCATCATAGCTTCTAAAGCTCTTGCTGAATCTGCTTTTGTTAATCCTGTTTCTTCTGCAATGAAATTGATTAAATCTGTTTTTGTCATCGTTTTACCTCCCTATTGTGTTAAGCTATTTTGCTTACATTTTAAGAATATCATCTTTTATCTATAAAATCAATATATTTCATTATTTTTTACCGATTTTCTTTTAAATTTTATAAGGAATGTAATATAAAGCGTAACATCGCGAAAAATATAGCGCCACTTATCATACCTACTAAAAAAGCTAAATAAAGTGTATCTACAAACGCCGCCATTTTTCCTCTTTTTTTTGGATTACTTAAAATCAATTGTTTTGGTTTTTCTAAAGTCTCATTTTGTTTTTCTTCCTTTCTAACTGCTTTTGCCTCTTCTAAAGATAATAAAATCATCATTATTTGACTAGGATTTTTTCCATGTATTCTTAAATATTCTACGATTTCTTCTTCTGTCATTCCCTCTGTAATTTTTTCAAGTTCTTCGATTGAATTCTCTTGCTTTATCTCATTTGGTCTTTCAATCGTTTCTAGAGGCATAACATTTTCTTTAACTTCTTCTTGCACACCATAACTAGCTTCTCCTACTTGCTTTAAAGTATAATGACCATCTTGTTCTATTACTTCTACTGTAATATCAGGATTCCCTTTAATAATGAAAATATTTTCTGTTACTGATGCAAATACTTGATTATTTGGGAAATTCATCTGAACAAAATTTAATTTAGACTGTTCCTTTATTTCTAATTTATCTTGATTTAAAAACATTGTATTATTTAATGATACTTCTCTATAATCCTTTAATAGTTCTCTAAAAGCTGCTTCTGCATTCATTGTCCCATCTATATTATTTAGAGCCTTTAAGCGTTGAATATCCTTAAAAATCTCTTTTGTATCTTTTCCGCTTCTATTTTCTATTATTTGAACTCTTCCATCTCTATAAGTAATTTTGATATACGTTTTTCCATCTTTCGTAAAATCAGTAACTTCACTCATATTTAATGCTTGTTGAATTTCTCCATCAGCTTTTTCCGTCACTATTTCTTTCGCTTTTAATTGATATTTAAACAACAACCCCTCTAATTTAATTTGATCTTGAAACGCTATACTTAGTTCTCTGGAAAGGGTCGTAAAGTCTTGCTTACTATTTAACATTTTCTCTTTTAACTCAGTTGCTGCCAATTCATTTAAAACATTTGGATATGATATTTTCAAACGTTCAATCAAAACTTCAATTTGATACTTTTCTAATTCATCTAATCCCATTTGCTATCACCCTTATTATATTAAGTATAACATTGGATTTTATTTTTGTAAATGACAAAACCTTAAAATAAAATATGACAATTATGCCATATTCTTTTTATAAGATTACATTTTTATTTCTATCATTGATAATGTTTGTTACTTTATATTGAATGTTTTTTGATATACTTTATTTTTTCCACGAAAATTCCATTCAAATGTTTCTCCTTCATAAATTGAACAATTTCTATCGCAATCTAATGGAGTAATCTCCATATTTTGTGGTAAACCATTTTTATAATTCATAGAAATAACATAAGCTACTGTTCCTCCTAAATTTCTATTACTTGTTGACGGAACGCCAAGAAATATAATATCATCTTTTGAGTATTTTAAATCATCTGCACTATAGAGAAATCCACAATGTAAATGTCCTGAAACTAACAATCGATAATCCGAATTCATCCATCTTTTTTCCTCTTCTATGTCTTCTAATTGGTGAAGTCTTTTATCCGGATAAATCCAACTAATATATAATCGATGACTGAATAAAGTTCCAATATCTCCAAAGCTTGTCTGCCATTTATCTCTTTGAAATGTATTAAAACTCGGAATATATTTTGATAAACAACGAAAATCATAATAATAAGCCTGACCATATTTTGATATATGGTTAACAGAACCATGAATCCATTCATCATGATTTCCTAATAATGCATAAGTCATCATTTCTGACTTATCTGGATTTGGATATTTTTTTATAAATGCTTCCAATTGTTTTTCTGCTTCTTCATCTGAATAAACTAGATATCTTCCATCAAATATATCTCCTAAATGAAAACATTTATTCGCACCCATTTCAATGCCTTTTTCATATACATTATTTACCAGTCTAAAATTCTCAAATTCTGGATTTCCAATATGAGTATCTGCAGTTAATAAAAACTTTTTATTTTGATTATTATCTACATTAAACGAATAATAACTTTTCGTATAAGAAGAATCTTGTCGATATTGCTCTATATAATGATACCTTGGTTCTCCGTCCCAAAAGTCATCTTTCACAATAGCTCCATAACGTACCAATAAATTATATAAACACTCTTCTATCATCTCATCTGTATACTCTATTTTAGATTGTTTTAAAAGGCATTTTATTTCTGATAATGTTAAAGAAGGATTTGTTTCTAATAAACTTCTGATTTCAAATTCTAACGGATAATAATGATTTCCATACCAGCTCATCATATCTTCTTGAAATTTCTTCATATACACTCCCCCTCTTTTAAGGATTATCTTTTTAAAAGTTCTATAAATTTTTTCGATGTATTAGAAAGTACTCTATTTTCCATATAGATCATTCCAATATAACGATCTTCTATTTTTTCTTTTAAATCTATTTCAAATAGTGTTCCATCTTCTATTTCATGTTCCAAATATTCTTTTGTTACAAATCCTATCCCTAAACCAATTTTTGTAAACTGGGTTACCAAAGAATAACTTGTTAATTCAATTTCAGGTTTTAAAACAACTCCATTTTCCAAACAGATTTTATCTAAAAAATATCTAGTATTGGAACCTTGCGAAATTAAAATTAATGGATAATCATTTAATTCTTTTAAAGATAACTTTTTTCCTTTTAAATGTTTAAATTTCTGATTCGCTACAAAACAATCATGAATTGTTTTTAATTTGCACTCCACAAAATCATTTGGAATCTGATATGGCAAATTTAATATAATAAAGTCTAATAAACCATTTCTTGCTTTATTAATCAATTCAAATGTTGGATTTGTAATAATTTTAATTTTTATTTTAGGATATAATTCATGAAACTCTTGTATAAAAGGTAGCAAATACTTTTGTGTTAATGTATTACTAATCCCAATTGTTAATACTCCTGTTTCCATGTTAATCATTTCAGAAATCGCATCTTCTGCATGTTCAATAAATTCCATTGCTTTTTCTATTTGTTCATAAAAAACTTTACCTTCTTCTGTTAAAACAACTCCATATTTATTTCTAACAAACAAAGTACATCCTAATTGTCCTTCTAGATTCTTAATGCTTTTGCTTACTCCAGGTTGACTAATTCTAAGTTCCAAAGATGCTTTTGTAATATTTTTATTCCTTGCAACACTATAAAACACCCTATATAATTCTAAATCGATATTCATATAACCCTCACCTTACAATAACCACCAGTTATGTGTGCTATATCAAAAAAGTATTTGTATTATAGCTCATTTTTTCTTATAATACAAGTGCAAAATGACAAAGGAGGTAATTTTATGGCGTCATTTGTTATCCACAACATTGCTGGAGAACAGTTTTTAAAAAAATTAGAACAAAAATATGGAGTTACATTAACAGAAAAACAAAGACATGAATTTTTACTTGGAAATTTAATTGTAGACTCAACAAGGCTACAAAAAGAGATCCCAGAACAGCTAACAGAAGAAGAGAAAAAAGTCTGGAAAAGAGAATTTCAAAGATTAGTTCAAGAAGAAAAAATAGCAACTCACTTTCGAGATAAAGAAGATTATAGACTATGTATTCAAGTTCCTAATTTAGAAATGTTTTTAGAAAAATATAAAAAATTATTAGAATCTGATTTTAGTGCACTAGGATATTTTTATCATATATATACTGACAAATTATTTTTTAATGATTTATTTTGTGCAGCATTTGATTGTTTAGATGCGGATTTAAAACCAACTAAATATGCAGATGAATTAATGTTTATGCTTATAAAAAAAAGTGGAAAAATAGAAAAGCAAGAAGATGTTTGGGCTCATGATAGTAATGTCAGTATTTATCAAGATTATACAGTCATGAACCGTTTGATGTTAGAGTTTTATGGAGTGTCTTTTGATAGTAAAGCATTATTAGAAAGTGCTAAAACTTTTACTAATCCTGGTATTTCTGAAGTTGATTATCAAAATATTGGTTCAGTCATTCAAAAAACCAAACAATACATCGAACAATCTTATGGAAACGAGGGAACTCTTCACGTGTTCTCAGAAGAGCAAGTAAAAAACTTCATTGTAATTGTTTCTGGAAGCTTTATCGATCAGTATTATCCCTTATTTGAAAAATTAGTAAAACCAACTATAGGTGAAAAACAAAAAGTTTTGAAAGGATAAAATTATGACAAATAAAAAACATCGATTCTCAGTCCATGATTTAGAATGTTGGCACGCTGATTTACTTGTTACTCATACTTGTGGAATAGGATGTAAATTTTGTATTGATAAATTTGTAGATACTTACCATGATGTCACTAGCTTATCTGATATTGAAGATTATCTAAAATTTCTTGCAGAAACAGAAAAAAAAGAGCATCCTAACATGTCTTCCGTTTTGATTTTAGGAGGAGAACCTACAAAAGTTCCATTTGACTATTTGAAAAAAGTTGCTGATTTAATCCATTATTATGGATTTAATGCTGCTATGACAACCAATGGACAGTCTGGAGCAAAGTTGTTAGAATTAGATGGTTATATTGATTTTATTAACGTATCACATTATGGGAAAAGAGCCATTATGGATAAAGATTATTTATATCAGTTCAAAAAGACTGAGATTACGTTATCAAAACTAATTACCAAAGACGCTTTCCCTACTTTTGATAGCTTTAAAGAATTTATCAAAGAAGCAAAATCCTGTCCTTTAAATTATCGTTTTTCAACATTACAAGAAAATACATATAACTTAAATGAATTACATCCTAAATGGGTAGATGATGAACTATTACCAACTTGTAATGTAGTTCCTGTTTTAGAATGCTTACATGCTGCAGAATATGAAGGATATATTATTAAAATCATGCATTATCATGATCAAAATGCAAGTATAGAGTTTCCTCCATACCCAAAATTATATCCAAATGGAAGTGCAAATAGAGATTTCGGGAATGAAGATTCGACAATAGAATACAAAAAAAATTATAAATTTAAAAATCAAGAATATCATAAAAAACTAATAGAAGCTCTTGATTATTCTTCTAGAAATCATTGGCTTGAGAGAAGTTATACAAACTATAAATCAGGAATTCCTAACCCCATATATAGTACTGTTATTGCAGAAAATGACACTATGCTTTTAATGACAATTAATAAATGTTTTGTCCCAGGTACTGTTAGTATTGCCTCTAAAAAATTTCATTTATCACCATTAGAATATGATGAAAATGAAAAAAAAGATTTTTTAGAAATGTTAGATAAAGTATCCAAATTCTTAGAACAGAAATTTCAATTTAAGGCACTTGTTAGTGAGCATGCAGCCAATCATTATGAATCTATAAAAAAAGAATTATCTAAATTTATGGAAATCGTAACAGAAGATAATAAAGAAAACGTCTTTATATCTCTTGTAAATGCTTGGCAAAATATCATCAAAAATGATAGTGGTATTCACTCTCATACTTTAATTATTCCTCATCAGTTGAAGAAACAAAGCGTTTTAAATTCTGTAGAGGAAATGGGTTTGAAAAAAATTTCTGGCTATGATGAATTCTTTCTTCAAGATATCCAGAAAAAATATGATTATCTTATTGATAATGATGGCAATTTCTATTTTGGAAATGATGATAATGGAACTCATTATTACAAAAAAGTAGTCATTAGACACTTGGTAGCACAAGAAAATGGAATTCCTTATTTACCAAGTAAACCAAAAGAAAATTTAAAGCTATATTATCCGATCATTGAAGAAACCTTAACTTTATTTGAAGATTTCGATTATCAATCGCTATAAGAAAGGAATAAAAAAATGGAAGCAAAAAAAGATGGTGGAATCAATCTTAGAAATTGGAATATTAGAAGAGCACAGATCATTGTTACTTATGAATGTAATATGAACTGTTCCTTTTGTATTAATTATGAACTAGGAAAAAAGAAAAAAGGTTTTATTAAAATATCGGATATATTATATTTTTTGATCTATTTAAAATATATAGAAAAATTAGAAGAATGTATTATTGTACTTCTTGGGGGAGAACCTACTTTATTACCAATAGAAATGTTACAAGAAATTTCAGATTTAGCCCATCAATTTGGCTATAAAACAGAATTTTATACAAATGGAACTTTAAATGAGAAATTATTAGAATTAGATGGATATATAGATTTTATTACGATTTCTAATTATGGGAAAGGATTATTACCTTTTCATAATATGAATTATTTATATGATTTTAAAAAATCAAGCATTACAATTTCAAAACTGATTTCGAAAGAGTTTTTTAAAACATTCGAAGAATTCGATTCATTTATTGATCAAACAAATAAGTTACCATTTAATTATGATTTTTCTACATTACAAGAAACAACGCCAAATTTCAGTTCTTATCAACCAGATTGGGTAGAAACAAAGTTGATCCCAAAATTAGAAAAACAAGATGTCCGTGGAAATGTTGGCGCTGCTCTTTATAAAGGTCGTCTCATTAAACTACCACATGTACATTTACCAAAAATAGAAGATATTTGTACATTAAAATTATATCCAAATGGAAATTTAAGTACCACTTGGAAAAGCGATGATATGGAAATTGATTATAAAAATAAAGTAATAGAATTATTAAAAAAAATACAATAAGGAGGAATTTTTATGCGAAAAAATATTTATTTTGCTGGACATATGGAAATTGATTTTGAAAACAAAGAACTATCTAATTTAACTAAGGATTATCGTTGTTGTATTGTAGATAGTGAAAAAATTTTAATGCCATTTGATCCCATTCCGTTGAATGAAGAATATGCTTATGGTTGGCCATCATTCTATTATGCAGATGAATTTGGAAAACCATCTTTATCCTCAAAACTAATTTTGAAAAGGGAATTTGCTATTATTCCAACAATCGATATCTTTGTTGCATTTTTACAAAAAGAAATAACAGCTGGGACTTTGGGAGAAATGATGTATGCTGCTCAAAATAAAAAACCAATGTATATTTACTATATTTCTTCTGAAACAGAATCAGACCTTTATCATACCAATCAATGGTATGTTATTGGAATGGCTGAAAAGATAAATCCTGGAAATGTGCATGTAAAAGAAGTAAAAAACATTAGTGATTTATTAGATCAATTGCATCATGATTTTAACATTCAAATATTACGATATCCAGATAAAGAAATGAGGTAATAATATGGGAAAAATTTATATGATAGAAGGTTATGACGGTTCTGGGAAAACTTCTATAGCCAAAAAAATCGCCGAATTGATTGGCGCAAAATACGTTCATTTCTTTTCCGAATATGGAGTAAATTATGACATAGAGCCATTATCGGTAACGGATGAAGAACTCATTTTCATGACCAAAAAAGCACTAGATCAAGCTTTATTAGAAGAACAAGATATTGTTCTTGATAGAGGTTTAATCACACCAATTAGTGCATTACCAGAAGAAAGATGGGATGAATTTCAAGAATACTTTGAAAAAATACCAGTTGTTTTATGTTATGCAACATTGGAAGATACCATTGAACGATTAAAACTTCGAGATGAAGATGAATCAGAATGGTATGATAACAGCTATTGGATTGATATTAATTTAAAAATCGCTAACAAATTTCATATTCCAATTGTAAATACTTCTACTAGTGGATGTGTAGAAAATTCAGTGAAATATGCCATGGAATATTTTGGACTAAGCAGTAAACTTACAGAAAACAAAAAAAAAGTCCCTAATACATTAGAAAAAGAACCTGTTGATTGCTTATTTATTTTTCCGTATCTAGAAGACGCTAATTGGAAAAATGAGTTACGTTCTAAAGATAATTTAGCCTTAGGCTATTTAACAAGCAGTGCTAGAAAAGCGGGATATAGTGTTAAAATTATTCATGCTGAACATAACAAATATACAAAAGATGATATTCAAAAATTGGTGAAACATTATTCTCCTAAAGTAATAGGAATTTCTTTAACAGCCCAAAGAGCTTATCCAATCGTAAAAGAATATGCAGAGAAAATAAAAGAAGTTTCTTCTGTACCTATTTATTTAGGTGGCATTTTCCCTTCTATCGCATATGAACTAATTTTAAAAGAATGCCAAGATGTGGATGCGATTTGCTTAGGAGAAGGAGAAAAATTTATTGTAGACTATTTAAATTCAATCATAAAAAAGCAAGGAAATTATCAAGATATTCCCGGTATTGTTTATAGAGATGAACTTGGAAATGTACATGTAAATGGCAGTAAAAATGTCATAGAAAATTTAGATGAGTTACCATTTCCTGCTAAAGATTTTTTTGATGATATGAAAAAAGAAATCAGTTCAGGATTTTATTATGCACATATATCTGCTGGAAGAGGATGTTATGGAAATTGCAGTTTCTGTTCAATGAGCTGTTTAACTGATCAACACGGCCGCAGAGTGCGTAGTCCTAAAAATGTTGTTGATGAAATTAAATATTTACAGGAAACATATGGAATTAATTGTTTCTATTTTGTTGATGAACTATTTATTGATAAAACAAATTTAAGTTGGATTTATGATTTCTGTAAAGAAATGAAAAGACAACATGTAAAGATTCTTTTTCATGCTGAAGCTAGAGTTGATTCTATTAGTGAACCTATTATTAAAGTTTTAAAAGAAGTCGGCTTAGATAATTTATTTATTGGATTTGAAAGTGGTAATTTAGAAACGTTAAGAAAATATAGAAAAGGACATACGCCTAATCAAGCAGAAGAAGCCTTAAAAATCTTACAAAAATTAGATGTAACTGCTGAATATGGATACATTATGATTGACCCAGAGTTAACTTATGAACAATTAACTGAAAATGTAACATGGATATTAAAAATAGGTGGATATACAAAACATAACTTATACAATAAATTGAATCTTTACTATGGGACCGACTTATATAGAGCAATCAAGGAAGAGAGCCCAGATGGATTACCTTTTTATGAAAGAAAAATAACAAGATTTAAAGATCAAAAAGTAGAAACATTTTCTATTTTAATTGATATTGCAAAAGAATTATTTGCCGATTATAATGCTAGAGTAAATGATTTTATATTAGCTAAAGTAAAAGAGTATTCTAAGAATCAATTATGGCAAGATATTGCAGAAGAGATTAACGATGCTGAAATCATTGTTTGGGAAGAAATTATTCTTTTAGCATTAAAGTTAGCTAGTAATTCAGAAACTATTGATACTGACACATGGAAACAATATGTCAAAAAGCATAAAAATGATTTATCTATTATTCTAAATGGAATTATAGAAAGAACACAACTAGGGCTTCACGTAGATAAAGAAAAAGTAAAAAGATTTAAACCATTATAAGAGAATGGAGATGTAATATGTATAATATAAAAACAAAAGATACTGACTATTTTATTATTGTTACAACTCATGAGTGTGGTCGCAATTGCCCTTTTTGTACAGATAAATATCGAGGCAGAAATGAATACATCAGTTTTGAAAATGTTGAAAAAGGATTAGATTATGCAGAAAAGTTAAAAGTAAAAGATATTTTTTTGACAGGTGGAGAACCGACAAAACACCCTAATATTGTAGAAATTGCTAAAATGGTAAAAAAGAGAAATTTTAATTTAGTATTGACTACCAACTATGAAAATCCAGAAATAATGAAACAATTAGATGGAATCGTTGATAGCTTTAATATTTCTTATTATGATCAAAAAGAATTACCAGACCAAAAAGATTTCAAATCAGATATTACTTTATCTACAATTATATGGCAAGAAAGATTTCCAACAAGAAAAGATTTAGACCATTTTATTGATCAGTTTGAAAAAAAGTATTATTTAAAATTTTCAACTCTAAATACAGCAAATGATTGGTGTTTAAAAAGAAAGAAAGTTGATTATCTCGACTCTTTACCAAATACAGAATTTGTGAGAGTATTTGAATTTTATCCTGCTATGATTTATCGAGGACACGTTATTATGAGAGCAGACTTACCTCATATTAAAAACAATGTAAAACCTTGGAAGATATTTCCAAATGGAGAAATTTCCAATTCATGGACAAGAAAGGAGTAAAAAATGAATTATGATGTAATTATTATTGGAGCTGGCCCTGCTGGTTTATTTGCGGCAAAAGAATTATCTTTAAAGAAAAAAGTTTTATTGTTGGATGCTGGGGTCGATTTAAAAGATAAAGAGTGTAAAATCGAGACATGTGGAAAATGTATGTATTGTAAGCCCACTTGTCATATTATTGGTGGATTTGGAGGAGCGCAGTTTTTTGAAGGGACAAAATTAAGTATATTCCCTGCCGGAAGTGGACTATTAGAATTTATAGATGATGATATGAATATTGATAAGTTATATGAAAAAGTTGACAATATTTTAGAACATCATGGAAAAAGTCCTAGACTAGCTCCTTCTAAAGAAGCTATTTTAAAATTAAAAGAGGAATTTGATATTCAAGGAATTGAAATGAAATATTATAATTCTCAAAAAGTTTCAAAGCTTACCATGAATAAAATTGCTTTTAGCTTAAAAGAAGAGCTTTTAAAAAACGGTGTTGATATTCAATTACAAGAACAAGTCAAAGACATTATGAGACTTGACAATGGAACATTTTTATTAAAAACAAATAAAGATCAATATAATGCTGATAAAATTTTATTTGCTGTTGGGAGAATTGGAAGTAGACAATTAACAAAGTTTTCAAATAAATTAGGAATAAAATATGAAGATGAAGCCCAAGAAATTGAAATTGGTGTTAGGATAGAAATGCCATATCATGTTTTTAATAAAGTAAATAATATTCATAATGATTTAAAATTAAAAATGAAGCTTGAAGATGGAAGCGAATTAAGAACATTTTGTCAAGATTATAAAGGATTTATTACAAAATGTGTTTATAATATGACTGGAGATAAGTTGGTATCTTCTTTAGATGGCCATATTATTGGAACTGATGAAGATGGTGGCAAACTTTCTGATGTTGTTAATTTAGCGGTTCATCATAGGTATAAAGTAGATTTTCCAATAGAACAAATCTATGATATTATTGATAAAATATCAATTGAGAAAAAGCCAATTGTGCAATCAATGAGAAATTTTATGAATAATACAAATGAGAAAAATATATTTAGTACTAATTTTAGTATGCCTGATGTAATAGAAGCAAATATCAATGATTACATGCCAGAAAAAACATTGCTTGTTTTAAAAGATTTCATTCATAAAATTGATCAAGTCTTACCAGGATTCGCAGATGATAAAAATACTGTTTATGCACCTTCTTTTGAAATGGGATGGAAGAAATTTATTTTAAATAAAAATTTTGAAACAAATATAGACGGTATTTATATTATCGGAGATGCTACTGGGCATTTTCGCGGAGTACTACAAGCTATGGCATCAGGACTTTTATGTGCAGAAGCCATATTAAATGAAAATTATATTAAAAACTAAGATTAAATTCTATAGGAAAGGAATGCTTATATATGGAAATTTTATTTATAACTGGAAATCAAGAAAAAGTAAGAATTGCAAATACGATTCTTAATCAAGAAAATATAAATGTGAGAGCAATGAAAATTGATTGTCCAGAAATTCAAAGTGATGATAATGAAACAATTGCAAAAACTTCAGCTTTATATGCAAGTAATTTTACAAAACAAAATGTAGTCAAAGTTGATACTGGATTTTATATTGAGGCATTAAATGGCTTTCCTGGTCCATATGCTGAATATGTTGAACGGAAATTAGATGCTAAAGATATTCTTAAAATGATGGAACATAAGACAAATAGGAAAGCTTATTACAAAGAGGTTCTAGCATATTGTGAATATGGAAAAAAACCAGTTCTTTTTACCACTTATACCTATGGTACATTATCTACTGAATTATCTGGAGCTGAAGGATATAATTACGATAGAATTTTTATCTGCGATGGAGATGATAAAACGATTGCTAATTTTAGTCAAAAAGAAAGAGCTAAAAAATATAGTAACGAGAATTGGCAAGACTTAGTAAAACATTTAAGGAGTTGATTGCTCATGAATACAGAAACCAATAGGTGGGGAAAAATATATGAAGCAGATGTAAGAAAAAAAGGTGGTAATATTCCATATATTTTAAGCAAAATCAATAAAAAGAAAAAATTAATTCATCTAATTCAAAAATATGCAAACAAAAAAGTTGTAGAATGTGGTAGTGGTACTTCTGTAATTTCTATACATTTAGCTTCCTTAGGTTATCAAGTAACTGCTATTGATATAGAAGACGGTGTTATCAAATTATCTAAAAGCTTAGCAAGTGATTATTTTAAAACATTCAATTATAGTGAGGAAAATATAATATTCGAGAAAAAATCTATCTTTGATCTTGGATATTCTCAGAATTTATTTGATGTTGCTTTTAGTAATGGAGTATTAGAGCATTTTACAGATGAAGAAATTGTAAACATTATCAAACAACAATTATATGTTGCTAAAACTGTAATTGTAGGAATTCCAACAAAGTATTTTTCGCCAAAAGAAGCAAAATATGGAAATGAAAGAGTTTTAGAATTATCATATTGGAGAAAGCTAATTAAAGATTCAGGTGGAGTTATCATTGAAGAAACAGGTATGAATAGAGAACCACTATCTAAAAGAATTGTTAATTTTAAAAAGTATTTTAAGCCAAAGCCATATCATTTATTTGTTGTGAAGAAGGAAAATAGATAGGAATGTTTCCCTATCTATTTTTTAATGAAATTAAAATATAGCTTTCTAGTTCTATTCACGCAAATAAACACAAAGTCTTATTAAAACTCACAATTTTTTGGAGTTCTTGGATATGGAATTACATCTCTAATATTGTCTACTCCAGTTAAATAAATTAGTAATCTTTCAAACCCCATTCCAAATCCTGAATGAACACATCCTCCATATCTTCTTAAATTTAGATACCATTCTAGTCCTTCTTCACTAACATTCATATCTTTCATTCTTTGTTTTAATTTTTCATAATTTTCTTCTCTTTGAGAACCTCCCATTAATTCTCCTGCTCCTGGAACCTCTAAATCTACAGCTGCTACTGTTTCCCCATCTTCATTTTGTTTCATATAAAACGCTTTAATATCTTTTGGCCAATTTTTAATAAATACTGGTCCATTAAAATATTCTGTAATATATTTTTCATGTTCTTTGGCAATATCTTCTCCATATTCTGGCTCAAATTCCCATTTTACATTTGCTTCTTTTAAAATTTTAATAACATCTTTATGATCAATTCTAGTAAAATGGCTATTTACTAGTTTTTCTAATTTTTCTATTAAACCACTTTCTACGAATTGATCAAAAAATTTCATTTCATCTGGGCAAGTATCTAATACATATTTTACAACATATTTAAGCATACCTTCCATGATTTCCATATCGCCATCTAAATCACAAAAAGCAATTTCTGGTTCAATCATCCAAAACTCAGATGCATGTGTTTTTGTGTTGGAATTTTCTGCTCTAAATGTTGGACCAAATGTATAAGTTTTTTTATAAGTAAGAGCGAATGTTTCTGCTTGCAATTGTCCACTTACTGTTAAAGCTGCTTGTTTTCCAAAGAAGTCTTTACTATAATCAACTTCTCCATTTGAGGCCACTTTATCCAAATCTAAGGTTGTCAATTGAAACATTTCTCCTGCTCCTTCACAGTCG
This sequence comes from uncultured Bacilli bacterium, assembly GCA_949505625.1. Lineage (GTDB taxonomy): Bacteria > Bacillota_I > Bacilli_A > RF39 > UBA660 > MGBC102946. The sequence goes on along the minus strand of CATBQD010000001.1, from coordinate 10,267 downwards.
CTAGCAGTAATAATTGGAGCATGAAAATATACATAACCATTATCCTGGAAATATTTATGAATTGCATATGCTGCAACGCTTCTTACTCTAAATACAGCACTAAATAAGTTTGTTCTTGGTCTTAAATATGCCACTTCTCTTAAAAATTCTCTCGTATGTCTTTTTGGTTGAATTGGATAATCTTCTGGACAAGCACCTTCTAATTTAATGGTATTTAATTTGATCTCAAAGTCCTGTTTTCCTTCTGAATCTTTAACAAGACCAGTTATTGTAACAGCACTTCCAACTAATATTTTTGTTATTTCATCAAAGTCTTTTAATGATCTATCATAAACAATTTGAACATTTTTAAAACATGTTCCATCAGAAAAATCTAAAAATCCGAAATCCTTTTGTCTTCTATGGTTACGGATCCATCCTTGCAATGTTACTTCTTTATCTTTATATCCATCTATTTTTTCATATAATTCTTTTACATCCATATTATCTCTCCTTTTCTTATAAACAAAAATAAGTCCTAATATACTAGGACTTATTTATTATCAAACTGGCGCCTGATGTAGGACTCGGACCTACGACCTGCCGGTTAACAGCCGGATGCTCTACCAACTGAGCTAATTGAGCAGTTTTATTTTTTCGTCCTATATGGGACGAATCTATTCCGCGGTGCCACCCAAATTATCATAAATGATCTCTCTTATGTAATGATAACGGATTACAACCCGATTTAACCTACTAAAAATATTTTTTCGGAAAAATTGCTCCTGGGTGTTCTTCATAATAACCTTTGACTATCTGCTTTCACCATATCAGACTCGCTTTTGTTAGTATTATTATTACTTTTCCCTCTCATCGCACATATAGATTATATGATAGTTTATGCAATTTGTCAATAAAATTTTCATTTTTCTAATAAACTAATTTTTCTTTTTTAACTTGTAACATTGACTAAAGGAAGCCTTTTATATTATAATCATATCAGTATAAGAAAATAGGAGGGATATTATGGCAAATACAGAATCACAGCCAATTACTGAATTAACAAAACCAAAATCAAATCCTTCCCTTCTAACTTATGAAGAATACTATGATACATTAATGTTTGCTAAGAAAATTCGGTTAGAAAATACCGAACTATTAAGTAATGCAAAAACCCCTAAAGAAAAAACAAAAATAATAGAAGAACTATTTGTTAAATATAATATTCCTGCCAATGCCTCTTCTGACCCAAAAGAAAAAGAATGTTCTACGTTAATAAAGATTAATATTTTTGTTTTTGACAACAATCAATTTTTGGCAGATTACAAGACAAAATTTGGAAAAAACGTCCGTCTTATTTCTGATGCTTATCAAATTCCAGCTCCATTTGTCATTCAAAAAGTAACTGAAATTGGAAAATATGAACAATATTTAGCGCAAATAGAAAAAGAGGGTGGATTAGGAGAGCCAAAGATAGAAACTGATTCTATAATTGATGCAGTTGGAGCTCTTGCTACTTCTGGCGCTTTAAAGCCTTTATATGACCCAATGCGGAATGTTTCAGGGCAAAAGGCAGCAACTACAACAAAAAAGGGAAGAACAACTAAAAAGAGTGATAAAAAGAAAATAGCTGAAAAAGAAGAAAAATTACCAGTTCATGAACAAAGCGCAACTGTATCTCCTTCTTTACCAGGAATTGTTAGTGAAGAACTTTTACATCATATTGATTCTATGCAACGATATTGTACTAGACTATTAGATCAAAATGAAGAACTCGGTTCTAGAAATGATTCACTTGTAAAATTCAATAAAGAATTGGAAGAAATTTTAAGACGACTTCGAGTTGAAAATGATAGTTTAAAACAGCAACTTGCTTTAGCAGCTACTGAAAAAAAAGATCTAGAAACACAAATAGAAAAATTAAATGAAGAAAAACTTGCTCTAACAGTTTCTCCTATTCCATCAGAACCTACTCAGCCTAGAACAATCTCTGAAGAAACAGCAACGGAAAGAGAGCTAAGACAAGAAATTGCTGACTTAAAATGTGCGAATCAAGAATTAACTGATCGACTTGCTTCTGAAGAAGATAAAAAATATCATTATAGAAACCGTGCTGTTGTTGCTGAAGCTCAGTTAGAACAATTACAGCATGGAATGCAAGGCATCTTTAAAGAAGTTGATGCATTAGATTTAAGTTTTGCTGAACCAACTCAAAAGAAAAGCTGATTATCTCAGCTTTTTTATAATACAATTGCAAATAAATTTCCTGATCCTTTATTTACTAATTTGGTTAAAGTCTGTTGAAGCTTATATCTTACATTTTCTGGCATTAAAGATAGTTTTGCTTGGATACCTTCTTTCACAATCACATCCAAACTTCTTCCAAATATTTCACTTTTCCAAATATTATCTGGATTTGTATCATAATCCCTCATTAAGTAATCAATTAATTCTTTACTTTGAAGTTCAGAGCCTATGATTGGTTCAAATGTCGATTCTACATCAATTCGAATCATATGAATAGAAGGAGCAACTGCTTTTAATTTAATTCCATATCGACTTCCTTGTTTAATAATTTCAGGCGTATCTAATTTCATGTCAGTGAGTGTTGGGCAAGCTACACCATATCCTGTTGTTTTTACTGTTTTTAAAGCTACTTTAATTTGATCATATTCTAATTTTGCCTCATTGTATTCTTGGAATAGATTTAAAAGTTGAGCTTTACTAGTAATATCAATTCCAATAATATCTTTTAATACTTGATCATATAAGTTGGATGGTGCTTCTAATGTAATAGTAACTTCTCCTGTTGCTGTATCTACATTTGATAAATAAGCTTTACTGATATATTCCGAATCACCAAAATGTCCTGTGATTGTATCAATGTCTCTTAATTTATCAATCTCTACTACACTTTCTCTAATTTTTTCTATATATATTTTCTTTAACCAATTACTTGGAGATAAAAGAGCAATCCATTCTGGCATATCTACCTTGACTTCTAGTACCGGAAATTCATATAAAGCTTCTCTTAAAATGGAATAAATATCCCTTTCTGTCATATTTTCAATACTAATAGGCATGACAGGTACTCCATAACTTTCATGTAATTTCTCGGCCATTCTCTCAGTTTCAGGAAGCATTGGATGAGTAGAATTTAGAAGAACAATAAAAGGCTTTCCTATTTCTTTTAACTCACTAACAACTCTTTCTTCTGCCTCTATATAGTTAGTTCTGCTAATCTCTCCTATAGAGCCATCAGTTGTCACCACTACTCCAATACTAGAATGATCTCGAATAACTTTTTCAGTTCCTATCTCAGCTGCTTCTACAAACGGAATCGGTTCATCATACCACGGACTCTTCACTAGTCTTGGTCCGTTCTCATCTTCATAACCTTTGGCACCAGGAATAACATATCCGACACAATCAACCAATCTAATATTTGCTGTAAAATCATCTATTTTTATAGATGCCGCATTGCTAGGTACAAATTTCGGTTCTGTTGTCATAATGGTTTTTCCTTGAGCACTTTGTGGAATCTCATCTAGAGCACGCTTTCTTTCATATTCATCTTCAATATTTGGAACAACTAAATTTTCAATTACCTTTTTGATGAATGTTGATTTTCCAGTTCGTACTGCTCCTACTACTCCAAGATAGATATCTCCACCTGTTCGTTCAGTAATACTTTTAATAATATCTATTTTTTCCATATATTCCCTACTTTCCTTAATTCATTTAAACTATATGAGTTGTTTTTTATAGTTAGAACAAAATAAGAAAAAAAGTATCAGACTATACAAATTTATCTAAATCTTTTGGTACTTTATCATTTACTACAGCTGAGATAATTTTATCTTCTTTTTCTTTGCTAACTTCTTTTCCTGTCATTTTTCCTAATTCTCTTATAATCTCTCTTAATGTTCCTTCATCTTTCATATCACCTTGTTGCAATTTACTAGCGAGTTCTAAGATGGTATCTTTCCCAACATTTGTTTTTTTCTCAATTTTATTAAAAAAGTTATCTGAAAAGTTAAACATAATATACCTCCTACGTTAAAATATGATAATTTTAGTTTTTGGTTCCTTGTAAGAGAAAAAAGTTTTTGTTATACTAAAAATGGTGATTATATGACAAACTATGTTTATTTTTCTAATCTCATTAAAAAAGGTCTCCCACAAGAATTCATCAATCGCTTATTAATAGAAGTATTAGAGATTACATTGCCCGCTAAAACCGATTACCCAGGATATGAAACATGGTTTTTAGAGAAATTTGTTCCTGGGCTCTTTAATGGAACTAGAGATATTGTTTTGGCAATTAAAAATGGAAAAATTATTGGAGTCGCAAATTTAAAAAAAGATGCTCATGAGAAAAAAATATGCACCTTATATATCAAACCAAAATATCAAAAAAGAAAAGAAGGAATCTTATTAGTAGAAAGAAGTTTTGATTTTTTAGAAACAACTAAGCCATTAATTACAATGCCAATATCAAAAGCAAAAGACTTTTTGCCAATTATCCAAAAGTATAATTGGAATCTATCTGAAAAAATCGATAGTTATTATAAAGAAAATGTACAAGAACTAATTTTTAATAGTGAGACTTCCCCACTTACAATAACGGATTCTCTTCCAGAAGTTTTAGAAAAAATTTATCGTAGAAAATGGAATTCAAATATGCTAAAACTAAAATATCGTTCTTATAAAAATTCTATTTTATACTTATTTATTCATAAAAAAAGCACCTAATTGGCGTTTTTATATTTCTTGTTCTCCTTTATTTTTAAATTGAATTACAATTGGAGTTCCTTCAAAATCAAACGACTCTCTAATCTTATTTTCTAAATATCTTTCATAAGAAAAGTGAACAAGGCCTTTATTATTTACTTGAATATTAAATGTTGGTGGACAAGTATTTGCCTGATGACTAAAGTAAATCTTTAAACGTTTCCCCTTATAAGATGGAGGTAAGTTCAAAGCATACGCATCATTAATAACATCATTTAATAAATTGGTCTTTATTTCTCGTTTACTGTTCTCATATACTCGTTTAATTTCCGGCATTAAAGTATGAATTCTTTTTTTTGTAAGTGCTGACAAAAATACAATTGGTGCATATGTCATAAACTGAAATTCACTTCTAAGCTCTTTTGTAAAGTTCTTCATAGCAGTATCTTTATCTTCTATCGTATCCCATTTATTAACGACTAAGATTACAGCTTTTCCTGCTTCTAATGCATATCCTGCAATATGTTTATCGTGTTCAATAATACCTGTACTTGCATCTAATACAATCAAACAAACATCAGAGCGATCAATTGCTTTCATAGATCGAAGTAAACTATACTTTTCTACGCTTTCATATACTTTTCCTTTTTTCCTCATTCCTGCTGTATCAATTACGACAAATTCTTCGCCATGATAAGTAAAAGGTGTATCGATTGCATCTCTCGTTGTTCCTGCCACATTAGAAACAATGACTCTCTCTTCATTTAGTAACGCATTTACTAAGCTGCTTTTTCCTACGTTCGGCCTTCCGATTACTGAAAAGTGAATCGCTTTTTCATTAATTTCTTCTTCCACTGTATGAAAGTCTTTTGTGATTTCTTCTAATAGATCATAAATTCCTAAATTCTGTTCTCCACTTATTGGAAAATAATTTTCAAATCCAAGTTCATAAAAGTCAAATTCATGATCTTTATAAAATTTGCTATCAGTTTTATTGATTACTACATAAACTGTTTTTTTTGATTTTCTTAGCATGTCTCGTACAACTAGATCATTAGAAGTAAGACCTTCTTTTCCATCTACTACAAATAAAATTATATCAGCTTCTTCGATTGCAAGTTCTGCTTGGGCTTTTATATCAGTATTAAAACCTTCTGCTTCTATATCAATTCCACCTGTATCAATTAAATGAAAACTTGTATTATTATGATTTACAGTTCCATAAATACGATCTCTGGTAATTCCAGGAGTATCTTCTATTATAGAAATCTTTTTTCCAACCAACCGATTAAAGATAGTTGATTTCCCTACATTTGGTCTACCTAATAGTGCTACAACTGGTTTTCTCATAGTCTCACCTCACTTGCTACATTATAACATACATTTATTTATTCACAAAATATACTATGGAATAACTTTCCTAATTTCTGAATTTTTTTTGTTTTATCACCATAAATTAATTCTCCATATTCTAGTAATTGAAAATAATTCTTTTTGGAAATTTCTTTTTTAAGCTCTATATAAAACTTATTTTGATAAAAATAAAGATCAGATGCTTTTAAAGTATCCAAATCTAAAGCTAAAATATCTTCTAGTTGGTACATAAAGATAGTTTCTTTTGGAATATGAATATTCATTTCTACTTCATTATCCAAATAATCTAAATATGGTATTTCTTCTTCCTCTATTTCTAAAACTACTCCATAATAAATATCTTTATAAACATAGATTTGATAAAATCCACTTTGATCAATTCCATAGCGTTCTTCTAACTTTAAAAAAAGTGCTCTAAAATAGTCTTCTAATTCATCTTTTTTTAATCTATCTAAAAAGATATTAAATGATGGCAAAAAAATAACCACGTTTTTTCCATCTTTTTTTAATACTTTCATTTTATCACCTAAAGTATTATATGAAAAGAATAGCTGCGTGGTAAACATTAAATTGTTCTACTTATTTTTTCACTGATTTCTTCAGATCCTTCTTTTGTTACACTAGAAAATAATACAAAATCATCCCCTACAACAAGTTCTAATTCATCTAAAATCGCACTTCTTTGACGTTGATGCAGTGTAATTCCTACTTTATCAATTTTAGTTGCTACAATGGTTACTGGGAGTTTATAGTATTTTAAAAAATTATACATCATAATATCATCACTAGTTGGTTTATGACGAAAATCTACTAACATAAATACTTGTTTTAAATTTGGTCTATTTTTCAAATAATCTTCCATCATTAATCCAAATTTCTTTTGTTTGGCTTTATTTAAGGCTGCATATCCATATCCTGGAGCATCTACCAAATAGAATTCATCATTTACTAAATAAAAGTTGATTGTTTGCGTCTTTCCTGGCGTGGCTGAAGTTCTTGCATAATTTTTCCTATGAATAATGGTATTTATAAAACTACTTTTTCCAACATTTGACCTTCCTACTAATAAAAATTCTGGTTTCTCATCTGTTGGATATTGACTTCTTCTTACTGCACTAATGACTAAATTCACAGAGTTTACTTTCATAAATTACATCCTTTCTACAAAACAATCAAGTTACTTTATTATAACATGTGATGGTTTTTTTTGTCAAAGTTTCGATTGATGTAAAATCATATCTTCCTAATTTATCACTGTAAATTGTAATTCTTCCTTTTTGGCACTCTATTTCATCTATTATTGGAATTCTTAACAGAGCTTCATAAATATAATCAGGAATTGTATTCATCGTATGAGATGCTAATGTTCGAATATAAGAACACAATCCTTTTTTAAAATTAAAATGAAATTGATCTAGTAATTCAAAAAATAGCTGCATTTCATAACTAGGATGATTCAATAAATAAGTATGCAATGCCCAAAAGGATCCCTCTTTATCACTTAAAGAAATCCCACTTTTACAAATGATCGACTGAACATCAAGTTCACTATCTTTTTGAAAAGTATCTACTATTTTTCCAAACATATCTGCCTCTATTTTATTATATTGATTTTCATTTTCATATAAGATCTCTTGATAGCTCATTATATCACTTCCATGGGTTCTATTATATAAAAAGGATTTTGTTGTGTCAATATTCTGATACCTTTTATTAAATTTTAAAAGTTCTCTCGAGTTTTATTTCGTTCATAAAAGAAATCCTAGAGTTTAAAGAAAATTCGGCAATTATTTTACAATTATGATAAGAAAAACAATTTCAATAATAAATAAGTGTGCTAAAATAAAAAGATAGGAGGTTTCTTATGGGATTATTAGAAGTAACAAATGAATTTGAAAAAATTGGTTATAAAGATAAAATTATTGTATTAGAAGAAAAAACTGCAACTGTTTTAGAGGCTGCTAATGCATTACATGTTGAACCAGATAAGATTGCTAAAACATTAACATTTAAAGCTGATGATAGTTGCTTATTAATCGTCGTAGCTGGTACTAGAAAAATTGATAACGCAAAATTTAAACAAACATTCGGTAGAAAAGCTAGAATGCTTTCTCCAGATGAAGCTTTAGAATTTACTGGTCATGCAGTAGGTGGAATTTGTCCATTTGGATTAAAAAATAGTCTTCCTGTTTATTTAGATATTTCATTAAAAGATCATGATATTGTTTATCCAGCTTGTGGAAATTCGCATTCTGCTATTGCTCTTTCTATAGAAGAATTGGAACAACTGAGCAAAATGATTGAATGGGTAGATGTTACAAAAGTGTAAAAAAGAATGATTTATTATAGTCATTCTTTTTTAAATCTATATAAGTAGCCCCCAATATTAGAATAGAAATAGAAATGAAGTGAAATATTGAGGGCTGCTCTAAACACAAGATGATTTTTTGAATATGTCTTTTCTTCTCTTGTGGTTAGACATTATTTAGTATAGTTTTTTACTACTTTGTTAATATATATGGACTTGAACTTGTTCCTGTTCCACCAACTATTTTTACATTAGAATCTAAATATACAACTGGGCGTGCTCCATAAGCAGACCAGCTTGACAAAGGCGGATAAGTACGAGCGTCCTCATATACGGCCCATACGCCTTCTGCATGATTGCCACGAACTGTAATTGTCCATTGATAATTTGAATATCCTATCCAGTTATTACTCATACATGCATTTCCTGCCATATTTAATTCAATTGACGTAACACACTTACTTCCAGCATATCCGAAATCTACCATACTCATTAATCCTACATATCCTGTTGTACTATTATTCCTTTCTCCTGATATAAAAGCTTGCATTGTATATGTCCCAGCTGGGTTTTCTCCACCAGTATACCACGTTGCATTCGCAATATAACCTCTATGTGTTGCATCTATATAAGCATTATTACTATAGAATGACGATCCATTTAATTCAGTCTTCAATGTTGCTGGTCTTCCCCAATTATTACTATTACTTGTATCCCATGCTATTCCATTACTATAGTAATAATTTGTCATTATCTTCATCCTTCCTGAATTATCTATTCCTATAATTCTCCATTTATGATTATCATCACACTCTGTTGGATTTGCTATATTTGATGATCCAAAACATATCCAGTTATTTGGATTCGATCCTCTATATCTTTTTAAATTTGCCAAATTTGGTAAATTATCTTTAGTAGCTAATTCAGAACCATTCATTGGTTTAATTAATTTATATGGATTTTCTATTGTTCCATCTCCACTCTTTATTTTTATATTGGAATCTAATATTACTACTGGACGTGCTCCTACTGTCGCATCTGTAAAAAGATTCCCAACTCCTCCACTAGGACTTATATTCCATATCACTTCTGAATCTCCACTATATGGTGTCATTGTCCATTCATTAACATAATTATTATTTAACCAATTATTAACTCCACAAGAACCATCATCCAAACGAGCATTGGCATCACAGCTGGAAGCAGACGAACCATAAGCAAAATCTGTTACTGTCATTAATCCTATATAATTTGATGTTGTGTATCCTCCAGTTTTCTCTGCCGTTTCAAATTTTTCCATTGCCCCTGTTGCAAATGATGAGCCACTACCTCCTAATTTCCATCTATTATTTAACATCCATCCTTTCTGGGTCGTTGAATTTATCCATGATGTATTATTATATACATTACTATGTAACTCTGTATTTAAAGTCGCTGGTCTTGTCCAGCTCTTATTCTTGCTTGTATCATATGCAATTGACCTACTATAATATTCTGTACTTATTAATTTTAGATTTCCATCTACTTCTCCTATTATTCTCCAGAGTTGTTTGCCAGAACAATTCTCTGCATCTGTTCCAAAGCATACATAGTTATTTGGACTACTTCCTTTGTATCTTACATTTCCACTCGTATCTGTATTAAAACATCCTGTTACTGTCTTTCCACCTATTGTTTTTGTTGTTAATGCACAATCTGTATTATATGATTTTGATACTGTAATTGTTCTTGTTTTCGTTTCTATATTTCCTGCTTCATCTTTTGCTGTATATGTAATCGTATATGTTCCTGGTACTGCACTTAATGTCCCACTTGTGGTCACTGTTGGTGTACTATGATTATCACTTACTGTTACTCCTGTCATCAAATTAT